>CAZIAL010000101.1:0-1504 GCA_964536965.1 uncultured Bacteriovoracaceae bacterium | reverse complement strand
ATCTGTCGGCCGTGAATTGGCTGAATGAAAACTTCTCTGGCCCCGTGGGTTATTCCGATCATACACCTGATCATTTGGCTGTCCTGGGAGCGGTCGCGCGAGGTGCACAGCTGATCGAGCGTCACATCACGATTCTGACCGACATTCCGAACGCCCAAGATTGGAAGGTTTCCTCGACTCCGGAGACTTTTCCAAAACTGACGAAAGACATCCGATCGATGTGGTCGATGATCGGCCATAAGGGCAAAGCCGTCGCGCCTTCCGAAAAGAAGGCAGAGACCTGGGCGTTAAAATCACTCGTCGTCTCCCGCCCACTTTCTCCCGGCCACGTGCTAGCCGAAGGCGACTTGATCGCGAAACGTCCGGGTGGCGGCATCGCGCCCGATCAACTCAACAGACTCATCGGCAAGAAAATCAATAGATCGCTCACCACTGACGAGATGATCGCGCCTAAGGATTTCGAATCATGAAAAAACGCCACATTTGTGTCTGGTCGGGTAAACGAGGCGGATTCGGCGCGCTGACGCCGACCATGGAAGAAATCCGTAAACGCCCGAACATGGAACTCTCTCTGATCGTGACCGATCAGCATCTCTACGAAAAATTTGGCCGCACCATCGATGAAGTGCAACGTTCGTTCAAAGTCGCTTACGCGATCGACATGAAACAGCAGAGCGACAAACCAGCCGATCGCGCCCGCGCGCTCGGCACTTGTCTTTACGAAGCAGCTCAGGCGCTCGAGACCGTGGATCCAGATATTCTCCTCGTTCTCGGCGACCGGGGCGAAGTGCTTTCTGCTTGTATCGCAGCCCATCAGTTGCGGATTCCAATCGCGCACGTTCAAGGCGGCGACGTCTCAGGAACCCTCGACGAACCGGTTCGCCACGCGTTGACGAAGCTCGCGCATATCCATTTCCCGTCGACGGCGCTATCGGCTTCACGAATCCTGAAAATGGGCGAAGAGCCTTGGCGCGTTCACGTGGTCGGCGATTCGCACATCGACCAGATCCTTCTAAAAAAAGCGACTCCCTGGACCGATCTTCAGGATCTTTATAGCCTGAAAGCCGACGAAAAGTTCCTGCTCGTGCTTCAGCATTCGGATTCGACCTGCCCAGCCGATAGTAGCAAACAGATGGAAGAAACCATGGCGGCCGTCGATGCCTCGGGACTCCGGGCACTCGTCGTCTATCCGTGTTCGGATCAGGGTTACGACGGGATCATCACGCAGATCGAGCGTTACCGCGGACACGCGAAGATTTCGATCCACCGGAATATCCCGGCCCAAGATTTCATTGGTCTCCAATCGAAGGCCGTCGCGCTCGTCGGTAATTCTTCTGCAGGCCTAATCGAAGCGCCCTACTTCGGACTGCCTTCGGTGAACGTGGGCGATCGTCAAATCGGTCGCGAACGCTGTTTGAACGCGATCGACGCGAAATACGATCGCGCCGAAATCATGGCGGCGATCGCGAAATGCCGGGACGACGAGAAGTTCCGCGAAAGTTGC
>CAZIAL010000100.1:0-1519 GCA_964536965.1 uncultured Bacteriovoracaceae bacterium | reverse complement strand
GGGGAAGCGCGCTTCTTTCGGGGCCACGGCGGAGTCTGGAGCAATCCAGATCGCCGGGACGGGATTCAGAGTGTGCTGGGTGTGCGGACCACCATCGTGATCATCACACATCTGTTCGGCGTTTCCATGGTCCGAGGTGAGAAGGACGTGGTAACCATTTCGCTCGGCGGCGCCGATGACCTTCGCGAGACAGGTGTCGAGGGCCTCGACGGCTCTGACGGTCGCTTCATAATTTCCGGTATGTCCGACCATGTCGGCATTCGCAAAATTCATTAGCATGAAGTCATAGGTCTGGAGCTCAATTCGGGTTTTCGCTTCGGCCGCGATTTCGAATGCGCTCATCTCGGGTTTCAGATCGTAGGTGGCAACATCGCGTGCGGACGCAATCAGTGCTCGGTCCTCCCCGACGAACGGCGCCTCGCGTCCGCCGTTAAAGAAGAAAGTCACGTGTGCGTACTTTTCCGTTTCGGCGAGCCGGAACTGCGCCATCTTCCGATCTTCGAGCCACTTGCCGAGCAGGTTGTTCAGGTTCTGCGGACCATACGCGATCGGGGCAGGGAGATTGACATCATACTGGGTCATGCCCGCAAAAGCGCTGAGACGAGGATTCGCCGGAGTAGGAAACTCCTTAAAATCCGGAAGAACGAATGCGGAAGTGATCTCGCGTGCGCGGTCGGAGCGGTAGTTGAAAAAGATCAAACTGTCGCCGTTCCCGATCGCGCCCTTAGAATCGAGTAGAACGGGTGGAAGGAACTCATCATTTTTTCCGAGTGCGTATGACGCCTCGACTGCCTGGAGGGGAGTGACCGCTCGTCCTGCGTTTTCCGTGACCTGAATCTGTCCGGTCAGGGCGTCGAACGTCGCTTTCACCCTATCCCAGCGTTTATCTCGGTCCATGGCGTAGTAGCGTCCGCTGAGCGTCGCAATCGACGCTCGGGTGGGTGAGCCTTTCGCAAAGATCGGGTGGCGCAGAATCTGCTCCAGGTATTTCGGCGCCGATTTCGGATGAGTGTCGCGTCCGTCGAGAAACGCATGGACGTAGACTTCCGGAACTTTTCTTTCGAGCGCCATCGAGAGGAGTGCTTCGAGGTGCTCGATGTGACTGTGGACTCCGCCGTCGGAGAGTAGCCCCATGAAATGAACGCGGCCAGTGGAGCGTGCACCTTCTTCGATCGTCCGGATCAGGGTCTCGTTTTTTTGGAACTGTTTTTCACGGATCTCTTTCGAGATGCGGGTGAGATCCTGATAGATGATCCGGCCCGCGCCCATGGTCATATGACCGACTTCGCTGTTCCCCATCACTCCGCTCGGGAGGCCGACGGCTTCGCCGTGGGTGAGGAGTTCGGAATGCGGGTACTTTTTCAGGAGTTCATTGAAAAAAGGCTTCCGGGCATTCGCGATGGCATTGAAAGCGGAGTCTTTTCCGATCCCAAATCCGTCCAGAACGATCAAGATTGCGCGGGACTGGTTCATGCGTTCAAACATAGCGCGGAACGCGGAATCGGTCTACTGGCGGGGC
>CAZIAL010000099.1:0-1614 GCA_964536965.1 uncultured Bacteriovoracaceae bacterium | reverse complement strand
GTGCCGATCGAGCGGATACGGGTGCCATTCGAAAGGATCTTCGGGCCCGAAGATCGTGATCGTCGGCGTGCCCACGGCGACGGCGAGGTGCTTTGGGCCCGAGTCGTTTCCGAGGTAGAGGGAATGGGACTTTAACATCGACGCGAGAAGCCGGAGCGGCGGCTGGACTTCGGCGAGAATCCGCGCGCGAACCGCCTTGCGCGCGGGGGGGTCGCGGTACCACTCGACGAGCTTACGATCGACCGCATCGAAGAACTGCCGTGAAAGTTCGGTTTCCGAGCGCGCGTGATACACCAGGACCGAACCTCGGTACTGATCACACCACCTGATGGCCATCGCCGCGAAGCGATCCAAGGGCCAGACCTTCGTCGGACGACTGGCGCCGATGCCAATACCGAGGATCGGGCCGTAGAGACCCATCTGGTCGATCCGGTGGAGCGCCCGCTCGCTTTCCTTTTCATCGAGAAAAATTTTAGGCTGAGCCCCCTCGGCGATATTCACGCCGAGCGCGCGAACGGTATCCATGTCGCGCTCGATGACAGGCTTTAAGACCCCTTTGCCCGGGACGACAACCGTCGAGTATCGATTCTTGTCCTTATGGCCATGGAAGTGGATCGCTCGGACTTTCGCTCCGATCGCGTAGGCAAGGGTGGAGCTGGATGGCGATGCGTGGAAGTTCACGACGCAGTCATACTTCTCTTTGCGAAGGGCCATCGCGAGTCGGGCAATCGCCTTCGCGCGACTCGCGGCTCCGGAGTGGCGTACATAGGGGATGATTCGATCGACGGCCGGATGATTCTCCAAGAGTGAGGACCAGGCATCGGTGACGACGACATGGATCTCGGCGTCGGGGTAAGCGCGACGGAGTTCGAGGAGCGGCGCCGTCATCAGGATGGTGTCGCCAAGAGCGCGGAGTTTGATCGCGAGAATCTTACGGGGAGCGAACATGGTGCGTTTAATGAGCTTCTCACGAACGGGCGACGAATCGAAACAAAAGAAAAACCCCCGGTTCTTCGGCCAAAGCCGAAAAACCGAGGGTTTAAGACAGAACCGAAGCTCGAATTAGTTCGAGTGCGTTTCGGTGTGGGTCTCTTCCGTCGTCGTCTTAGGCGCGGCGGCTTTCTTTTCGGTTTTCACTTTTTTGGTCATTTTGGTCTTGGTGCCGGCTTGCTTGGCGCTTTTCGCGTCGGTGTTGGCGTCGGTGTCGGTCGTCATCGCGGAATCGGTGGTCGTGGTGGTGGTTTCGGTTTTCGTCGCTTCGTTAGCGAAAACAGAGAAAGCGAAGAGGGACGCGACAACGAGAATGATTTTTTTCATGAATATCTCCAAAAAGAGGAGGTCTCGAGGACCTCCGGTTAGGCGACCAGAGTTTTGGTCACCTTCTCAGCGTACCCTTCCTGATCGGCCTTTCAATGAAAAACTCAATAATTTCAATTAGTTGTAGCTTTTTGCATCACTCCGTTCGCACAGTGTTGCAACTTGCAGCGATCGAGAGGGACCGCCTCCACCCCGTTCGCAGACTTTATACACAACGGTCGGTTGAAATAATCCTTCCGGGCTTCGTTCCTGCCCCATTCCCACCTGGCCCGGAGTTTTCAGTAGCCTCTACCGATG
>CAZIAL010000098.1:0-1647 GCA_964536965.1 uncultured Bacteriovoracaceae bacterium | reverse complement strand
CGGAAATTTTCAAGAAAGATGTCGCGTCTGATTTTACGCCGCGGATTTCTCCGCTGTTTTCAAAGCCTCTCGCATTTCGTGTGTCGGGTTTAAGTGAACTTCTTTGATCGGTGTCCATTTTCTAATTCCTCCTGCCCATCGTTGTGGGTTCTTTGATCGAGCCGCTTCGTACAGCGCGGTTCGGAGAGCAAGAACTTCGCTGTCTCGCCCGTAGTGGCGCGTCTCCGGGGTCACGTAACGAATTTCACTGTGGCGGTGCTCGGTATTGTACCAGTCGACGAACTTCGCAACCCAGCGATGGGCTTCGAGTAAACTTGCGAACGATCCGTCGGGGTAAGACGGCCTGTATTTCAGGGTTTTAAACAGCGATTCGGAATACGGATTATCGTCACTGACCGATGGCCGACTAAACGACGGTACGACGCCAAGTTTCTGAAGCGTGGCGAGCATCGTCGCACCCTTCATCGGGCCGCCGTTGTCCGCGTGGAGCGTGAGCTGGCCATTCGGTACTTGATGCCTCCGCATCGCGGACGCGATCATCGGAGCCGATAAATCAGCGCTTTCCCGCTCGTGAACTTCCCACCCGACGATCATCCGGCTGTATACGTCCATGGCGAGATACAGGAAGTAGTAGAGCCCCTTCACGGGGCTTTTTAGATACGTGATATCCCAGCTCCAAATTTCGTTCGGGCCACTGGCGATGAGTGGTTTTGGTTTTTTATTTTTTCGCGGACGGACGTTGAGTCGATAGGTCGCGAGGTTCTCCTTCTTCAAGATCCGGTAGAACGTACTTTCCGACGCGAGATAAACGCCTCGGTCGGCCAGCTTCGGAACAATCTGGGACGGCGGCAGGTTCTGGTATTCGGCGGAGTTTGCGCACGCGATGACCGCTTGCCGCTCTTCAAAGCTCAGTTCGTGTGCGGTCGCGGCTTTCGGGCCCCGGCGCTGATCGCCTTGATCGAGATCCCGTTCCCACCGCTGCAACGTCCGGAGACTCATCTGGAGCACCTTACAGCATTCGTTCCTCCGGGCTCCCGATGCTACCGCTTCCTCGATTAGGCCGCTTAACTGACGACGATCTGAAAGCGTTACTTTAACTCCTCGACGCCCCAGATCGAGTCCGCTTTTTTTTTCAGAACCAAAATCGCCGCCGTCTCAGCCAACGCCTTCTCTTTTCGCGCCAACTCGCGCTCCAGATCCATGATCCGGTAAACCATTTCGCCGCGTTCCGAGCGCCGATCATGGCTTTCGAGTTCCAACGATTTCTTCATCTTTTCGCGCCACATCTCGAGGTGCTCCGAGTGAACGCCTTCCTGCCGTAGGTACGCGCCCTGTTCCTCGGGCTCGAGCTTGTCGAAAGCCATCACGGCCTTGAACTTCTCTTCGCTCGTCCAGTGCTGCGGGGATCTCGGCGTCGGCTTCATGTCTGGGCTTCTACCATAGATCGCGATCCACTTATAAACCGCCGTGGAACTTAAGGCATTTTCCCGGCAAAAGACCTCGATCGGCTTGCTTCCCCGGTTAAGAAACTTTTTGACCCACATCTGCTTCTGCTCGTCCGTAAACTTCCGATACGCCATCGCCAGCTCCTCGCCGCCCTGATTTAATTCAAATTCTCAGACACGACACCTTTCCTGACATATGGGG
>CAZIAL010000097.1:0-1736 GCA_964536965.1 uncultured Bacteriovoracaceae bacterium | reverse complement strand
TCCGCTCGCTTACTTCAGACCGGTCCGCCCCGAAACGCCCAGAGAAAGACCGATCGGCGCGATCTTCACTCCGAGCCCATAAAAAGCAAAAGAACGGTCATCGCGGGGGTCGGCCAGGCTCTGGTACTCGACCCCACCCGCAACGCCGAATAACCCGTTTCCGAGTGCGAGTTGGCCGCGGTAAAGCGGGTCCTTCCAGGGGTGATTCGAACCGCCCTGGAGCGAAAGCGCAAAAAGCTGGTTTGCCGGAAGACCGGCCGGGTTCGTATGCACAGCGGTGGCTGCCGAGGGAAGCGCGATCCCGCCGGCCACTGAAAGGTCGGACGGAAGTTCGGCGGAACTCACGGAGGCGAAGAGCAGGCTAACAAGTAGAGGAACACAGATGCGCATGCAGGGGCCTTTCCGCTATGACACAACGAAAGATGACAGATCGGACATCCGTCGATACGCTCAGACTCAATCTTACGGAGGGGACCCGTCCATGAAAATGAGATCGTTTTGCCTAGTTCTATTCCTATCTTTATCCACATCTTACGCCGATTCGTCAAACCTTCCGCACCTCGATCCCGAGATGACCGGAGCCGAATACCGCGCTCTCTTCACGGAAAAGAATCTGAATGTCGCGGTCGACGAACTCCGAACCATTCTGAACGTCGGAAAGCGAAATCTGGATTGGCTAGAGAAAATCAATCGTACCCGCTCCGCAGCGAATCAATTGGACCTCTGGACCGAAGCCAATACCCAGGCGTATCCCATAGAAACGCCTTCGATCTCGAATCGGACGCTGATCAAAGAACGTTATGCAGCTCTGCTCGCGGAACTTCCGGTGGAAATGAAAACCGTTGTGCTGGGAACGGACGAACTGCCTTCGACCGCTCCTTTCGAAGACGAAATTTATCTCGAATGGGCACGCAAGCTCGACAAAATCTACCAGGCCTCGAGCCGCTGGCTTCTCCAGGAACCGAACCTTTTCGCCTACTCCGCTCGCGCGAAGGATGATGTCCGAGGTTTCGTGGCCCTGGGGAAGGAAGCCGATCTCGCGACGAAGCTCGCGAACTGGAACGCTCTCGATACGGAAACGAAAGCCCGTCTAACCGCGGGGCTTCTCGGCCTCTGCAAAAACGCCTCGATCACCCGCGCTCGCTGCACCCAGGAGCTTTCGCGCGAAACCGCGAACGGCTCCGCTAGTGCGTTTTACGCCAAGTACATTGCACGGTCCCGCACGCTGTACAACAGCTTCTTCAGACTCTCCAACGCTCGACGTGACTTGCGCTGGAACGAAGCCGAAAACACCTGCCGCATGCCGTTTCAGATTCCCGCGTCGAACGAGATTCAGGGTTGGCTCGTCGACAACATCGAAGTCGAATGGAAATGGAACGACTGGAAATTTAAACTCGAGTTCGCATCGAATGCTTCGGCTCACGTGCGGTTCGTAGCGGGGGCGACTCCGAACGTGAATGGCCTGGGAGGCAATCGAATCACGATGGACGCCAATCGCCCGATGGATCACTACAGCGTAAAATGGACGATTCGCCATGAGTTCGGGCACGTGCTCGGGTTCCCGGATTGTTACATCGAATTCTACGACCAGGACGCGGGCGTCATGGTGAATTACCAGCTCGATATGACGAATCTCATGTGTTCGCGCCGGGGAAAACTCCAGGAGAAACACTACCTCGAAATGAAACGCGCATACGGATCGAATTGACGCAAACCGCTAAGCACAGGGCACTCCG
>CAZIAL010000096.1:0-1774 GCA_964536965.1 uncultured Bacteriovoracaceae bacterium | reverse complement strand
ACTATAGTCGATCGCCACCGCAAGAATCACATAGCCAAAACGGATCGGTAGATAAGGGGCGCGGACTTTCCAGCGACTCCGCGTATGGGAGTCGTCGACCCAGGCCTTCTGCTTGAGCACGATCTTTTTTCCATGAAAGGAACCTTTGCGGGCCTGGTAAACGACGTCGATCCGCTCTTCGGCGTCGTTCCATGCATAGGTCTCGGTCGCGTCGAAGTGGCCCTTCTCGAGCGCGGTCGTGCGCCCGGCCACGACGTACCAGGTCTTCATGTATTTCCCGAGGTTGATGGCTGGGGCAGCCTTGGAGAATGCCATACGCAACTCCACTAAACTGCAAAGTTCAGGCCCGGGAATTCGTGGAGGAATGGGTCATTTCAGCTCGCCGCATCGCGATCGACTACAGATCGGCGTTCATTCGAAGCGCCTCGCAGAGCCCCAGGAGCACGAGATCGGGTTGCTCCGTATCGAAGATCTGGTCGCGCTCGAAAAGTCGAGAGAAGCCGCCCGTGCCGATGACGTAGGGCTTCTCACCGCCGAAAGCTTCCTTCGAGATGCGCGCGATGATCTCGCGCATGGAACCGAGATGCCCGTAATAGAGCCCCATCTGGATGCTCTCCACGGTGGTCTTCCCCAGCGCCTGCTCGGGAGCTAAAATTTCGACCGACGGGAGTTTCGCGGTCTTGGATTCGAGCGCTTCCATCGAGATCTTCAGCCCCGCGAGAATCGTCCCCCCGAGGTAATCCTTGTCCTTCGAAATCGCGCAGAAGGTCGTCGCCGTCCCGAGATCGATGATGACGAGGTGCTTGCCCGGATAAAGCATGACCGCACCGATCGAGTTCGCGATTCGATCCGCGCCGACCTCAACCGGATTCTTATACCGAATTTTCAGACCCGTTTTCACCCCTGCCTGGAGGACGAACGGCGTCAGCTCGAAATACTTCTGACAGGCGCCTTTCAGCGAATGCATCACATCGGGAACCACCGTGGCGATGGCGATTCGCTCGATCCGCCCCGGATCGAATCCGTTCTCGCGCAGGACTTGTTTCAGGAACATGCCGTACTCGTCCGAACTCGAGCCCCCTTTGGAGTTTTTTCGGAATCGAAAAAGAATCTTCGGGCCCGATGGCGTTTCTTCGATCAGGCCACCGAAAATCTGACTGTTGCCGACATCAAGCGCGAGAATCATAAAAGCGACCTCACTCCGATTCTTTCGCTGATCAGGCTTTCCGGGGAACGGCGAATTTCCGGCACGAGACGATCCAGGAGTTCCGTTTTCGTCGAGAATTTCGCGATCGGCGCATAGATCCCGTTTCGGCGTTCGAAGATCTCACCCCCATGGCGATCGCTGCCTCGCTC
This sequence comes from uncultured Bacteriovoracaceae bacterium, assembly GCA_964536965.1. Lineage (GTDB taxonomy): Bacteria > Bdellovibrionota > UBA1018 > UBA1018 > UBA1018 > JACMQW01. Next base: position 418 of record CAZIAL010000096.1, on the reverse strand, counting down.
GATCTCCGCGACCCGATTATGGACGATGACCTCGCTGTCGTATCCCGATAGATCGGCCCGTTCGCCGGCGGTCGTCGTCGCGAGCTTGAACGAAATAACCCGGAGGGCCCGATTCTTCGCGTATTCGCGGACTTTCGCCAGGATCTTCGGATTCGACGAGAGCCGGAGGACAAGCCCGGAACGCGAGCTGATTTTCTTCGCGGTGGACAGGGCTTCGCCCTCCTCGTTCTCGATCCGATCGATTCGGTAGTCCGAGACCGCGGCCGCATGCACGAGCGTTCCGTAATTCGGATCCGCCAATTCCTCGCGCATGGCCAGATCGAGGTCCGCGAACGATCGATAATACCTGGTCCGCACTCGCGGATGGACGTCCGCGCGGAACGGCTACGCCAGCAAGCTGTTCCGGATCGAGCGCGCC
>CAZIAL010000095.1:0-1775 GCA_964536965.1 uncultured Bacteriovoracaceae bacterium | reverse complement strand
GCCATGGTCGAGGTGCACCGAAAAGTGTCGCCCGAGTTCTTCGCGAGGGAAATGCGTCCTTATTTCGAAGACCTCGAGATCGGCGGCGTTCGATACAAGGGCCCGGCGGCGGCGACCCTCCCTTTGGGAATCGTTGACCATTTTCTATGGAGTTCCCGGTGCGCGGACCCGGAGTACCGCGCCTTTCACACCCATCTCCTGACCTACGGGCTCCCCATGCATGTTCGCCTCGTAGAACGAACGATCGGTTCCATTTCGCTGACCGAACGATGCTCGACCGCGCTTGCGCAGGAGAGCGTACCGAGTGAGGGATTGCGTGAAAGCGTCCGAGCGGTTCAGGCCCTCTTCGCCATCCTCCTTCGATTCCGAGGGCGCCATAAGACGATGGCGAACGCCGCCTACGCTCCGAAGGTGCGTCTCTATGAAAAGGGCAGTGGGGGCTACGCACCTTCGATCCTTTCTCACGTGCTAGAGTTAACGACCCTGGCTTCGCGGTCGATCGCGACTGGGTCGGAAGTTCCATCCTTCCATCTTCCGACTCCGTTAAAGCGCGACGAAACCGCAGAATTCCCGAACCACGAACGAGCGTAAATAATTATGATTTTCGACCAAGAATTCGATGTCGTCGTGATCGGCGGGGGTCCCGGTGGCTCGATGACGGCCACGCTTTTGGCCCGCGAGGGGCTGCGGGTTGTCGTCTATGAGAAAGATAAGTTTCCCCGCTACCATATCGGGGAATCGCTGCTGACTTCGATCATCCCGGTACTCAAGTTCGCCGGGCTTTACGATCGAATCGACCAGTTCGGATTCGTGAGGAAGTACCGCGCCTATTTCCGAATCGTGCAAGGGATGCGCGCGGCCCATCTCGAGTTTTCCCAGCAGAGGCGGGAATCCGAGGACAACGCGTATACCTATCAAGTCGTCCGCTCCCAATTCGACAAACTCTTACTCGATTTTGCGAGCGAAAGTGGAGCGACCGTCCATGAACAGACCGCCGTCACGGAAGTCCACTTCGAGAAGGATGTCCCCATTGGGGTGACGGTTACCGATTCCGAGGGTCGAACGTCGCGAATCGGCTGCCGATATCTCGTGGACGCGTCCGGACAGAATGGAATCATGGCGTCTCGCTATTTGAAGAACCGACGATTCCAGGAATATTTTGCGAACATCGCGATTGGAAATTACTGGAAGAATTTCAACCCCTACGTAGATGACGATGGGAAAACCCAAGTCGGCGCGTTCGCGATGGAAGCGATTCCCGATAGCTCCGGCTGGATCTGGGCGATTCCCCTTCACGACGGAACTCTCAGCGTCGGTGCGGTGATTCACCGGGATACTTACGCCAAACTCCAGGAAAGCCTCAAAACGCCGTCGGCGATTTACGCAGATATTCTTTCCCGATGTCCGGATACCCAGCGCCTGATCGCCGGAGCCACGGAGACTGGGAACGTCCGCATTTGGAAAGACTATTCTTACGCCGCCGATAGCTTCGCCGGCCCGGGGTTTCGTCTCGTCGGGGATGCGGCCGCTTTCATCGACCCTTTCTTTTCCTCGGGCGTACACCTCGCGGTCTACGGCGCCTTGTCCGCTGCGGCAACCATCTGCTCCTCGATTCGAGGCGAGATCGATGAGGCCCGAGCGGCCGCGTTTCATACCGGATGCGTTCGCGGCTCGTACGTGCGCTTCGCGGTCATTGTCGCGGGGGTCTATCGTCAGATTCGGAATCAGGAAAACCTAGTGCTGAATGGGGTCACGGATGCCGACATTCAACCCGC
>CAZIAL010000094.1:0-1912 GCA_964536965.1 uncultured Bacteriovoracaceae bacterium | reverse complement strand
GCGCTCGACACCGATTACCCGGCTGCACGCAAAGCCTACTCCAACGCAAAGTTCGCGGAACCCGTCACTTCGGAATCTGCCCTCTCCGTCTTTAATGAAGGAAACGTCACCGGCTTCATTCAGTCGAATCGTACCGATCGCTACTCCTTCATCGAAAATGACCTCAATAGGGTTCGTTTTGCTTTCGCTCCTCCCGCCATCGTGATCCCGAACGAAAAACCGACCGATGCAGCTGAAATGGCGCTCGAGTACTGCCGCACGAATGCGATCGTGACCGCGGCCGTTCCCGCCACCGAAACCACCCCGGACGTTCCGGCGGTGAACGAAACCGTCACTTGCATGGATCAGTATAAAGCGGCGTACGAATCGGCGTGGATCGCGGCTTTCCGTACGGCCTACGAACCTGCTTATAACGAACGCTTCGCGCAGGCCTTTGCCATGGCCCAGTCCGCAGGTCGCGCGCAAGCTGACGCGATGAAACAAGCTTTCGATCGCTCGCGTGGCCGAGATGACCGTCTCGGTCTTAGTGCTGCACAGCGAGACGGCGATGCCCAAGGCTATAAGGAGGTTTACGACGTAAAATTCCCCGCCGCCTACCGTGCGGTTGCACCGGGTATCATCGAAGCGGCGACCGAATCCTACGCGGTTGCTCACTACAACTCAGTCTACTCGGGGCTCTACAGCCACTACTTCGAAGTCGCTCGCGTCGCCGCGTTCAACACGGAAAACAACGCGCGCTTCAACAGCGCGAAGTCGGCAGCGCACACCGCTACCTACGCCGCAAAATACCCGGTCTACCAGGCCGCGGAAATCAAGCGTGGCCAGACGGACGAAGCGGCCGAATTCGCCCGCGTCCCCGTTCGTCTCCTGAAAACTTCGGTTTCCCAAGCGATCGATGACGGTATTGTGGAGGTCGGCGAGAAGCTGACCGTGAACTTCACTCTGCGTAATTTCGCCGAGACGAAGATTCAGTCCGCCGAACTCGACATCAAAGCCCAAGCGCTCGACCAAAACGGCGCCATGGTCCAAGGTGCGATCGCGGTTCTCCCCCGGGCACTGGAAGCAAAATCCATCACGAACGTCTCGCAAGTGTTCGACATCCGTTTGAACGAATCCGCCCTCGCCCGCACGACCCAAGTTCGTGTGAGCTTCGCCGTCCGCGGTCAGTCGATCGCGAGCGAAACATTTTCACTCCAAGCGAAAACCCTCACTCGTCTCGAGCTCGCCAGCATCCCGCAGATCCGCCTCGGATACCGCGGTTCGCTCCAGATTCGCGTGACGAACCAGTCAACGAAGGTACTTCCGGAACCCGCTGTTCTGAAACTTCAGACGGCTATTCCAGGGGTGGTTTTTGAAAAAACGTCGGAACCGGTTCGCGCTCTGCAGGCAACCGAGTCTGTCGTGGCTGACTTCCCTTTCATGAATAACAGCTACGGAATGGCGCAAGCGATTCCGTTTGCCGCGACTCTCGATCTCGCTTCGAGCGGGCGGCAGGTCGGGGTTCTGAACGAAACCCACTCCGTCCCGAGCGTGCAGGATTATAAGATCACCATCCGACGCGACGACCTCGAGAATTTACGGAACAACGGTCGCGAAGGCCTGCGTTTCGAAATCGCAAACGTCTCGTCCCGCCTCGCCCCCCAGTCGCTCTCGATCGAAGCGAAGGTCGTAGGCCCGAACGCGGGCATGTTCCGCTTCCGAAACGGCAATACGCTCAGCTGGAACCCGATCCGTCCGGGGAATTTCTCCTCCGGTAAATTCGTGGTCTTCGCAAGCGGCCGGAACAGCGGTGGTAGCGTGATCTTCACGATTAAAGAAGGCGGCAAGCTCCTCGGCTACATCGAAGAGCGCTTCTAAACCGAAAGCCACTTAAAAAATTCGAAAGCCCGGGGGAGTTTCTTCCGGGCTTTTT
>CAZIAL010000093.1:0-1940 GCA_964536965.1 uncultured Bacteriovoracaceae bacterium | reverse complement strand
GCCACTGGCGTCATCGCGCACCTCCGGCGGGCTGCAAACGCCGAACGATCCGGCGAGCGACCCCATTCACCGCGAAAGAAACGACAAAAAGCGCGAGCCCAACGTACGCTAGCGCCGCAACATGGATATTCGTCCCGGCTTCGGCGTACTCGTTCGCGATCACCGACGCCATCGTTTGGCCGGGAGAAAAGAGCGAAAAGGAAATTTCGTTCCGATTTCCGATCAACATCGTCACGGCCATCGTCTCGCCAAGCGCGCGTCCAAGTCCCAGGATCGCCGCGCCGAAAATCCCCGACCAGGAACTCTTCACGACGGCCAGGCGGATCGTCTCCCACTTCGTGGCGCCCAAGCCCAAAGCGGCTTCACGCTGATTCTCCGGTACCGCACGGAAGACTTCGCGACAGATCGCCGTGATCGTCGGCGTCACCATGATCGCGAGGATCAGACTCGCCGCGAGCATTCCGATTCCGTAGGGAGGGCCTTGAAAGAGAAAGAACCATCCGAAATGCCGACCCAAGAAAGGCTGCACGTAAAGTCGAAGAATGGGGGCGAGGAAATAGATCCCCCAGAGACCGTAGACGACCGACGGAATCGCGGCCAACATCTCCACCATGAAGCCGATCCCATTCGCGATCCGAGGGGGGGCAAGCTCGGTGAGAAAGAGGGAAACGGAGATACTCAACGGGACCGCGATCGCCAGCGCGACGAACGAAGAAACCAGGGTTCCGAAAATAAAAGCTCCCGCGCCGAAGCGCTCCTTCACCGGATCCCAGTCGGTTTGCCAAAAAAAGGAGAGTGCGAACTCGTGGATCGCCGGCCAGGAGAGCTTAACGAGATAAAGCGCGATCATCACCAGCACGATCACGACCGTGCTGGAAAGCGCAAGCAACACACGCTGGAACCGGCGATCGCCGGGATTGATCGGACGGGCCGCGCTCATGGAATTTCTTTCAACCTCGTCCGTACTTTTTTAACGAGCGACGCGGGAAGAGGCGCGTAAAACATCGCTTCCGCGAACTTCTGCCCATCGCCCACCGCCCAGCCGAGGAAATTCTTGATTTTCCGGTCCTGCGGGCCCGGAATCTTCGAGTAAACGAGCAAGTACGTGAAAGAAGCGATTGGATAAGCGCCTTTGCCGGGAGCGTTCGTGATTGAAGTTCGGAAATCTTTCGGCATCGAAGCAAGCGACCCGGCGGCCGCCTCCGAGATTGAGGCTGCGTTTGGCTTGACGAATTGGCCGTCGGCGTTCTGGATCAACGCGACTTGAAGGTGGTTTTTCTCCGCATAGAGAAGTTCGACGTAGCCTAAAGCTCCCGGGGAATTCTTCACAAAGCCCGTGACGCCTTCGTTTCCTTTCCCACCCAATCCCACCGGCCACTTCACGGCCGTACCGCTCCCGACGCGAGATCTCCATTCGGGTGAAATTTTCGACAGATAGTCGGTGAAAACGGCAGTGGTCCCGCTTCCGTCGGAACGGTGGACGATCATCACCGGAACGTCGGGCAGCACAACGCCCGGATTCACGGCCGCGATCTTGGGATCATTCCAGTAGTAGATCTTCCCTAAGAAAAGATCCGCGATCAACCCGGGGGTTAGGCGAAGCTCCGACGTGAATCCGGGGAGGTGATAACTCAGAACGACCGCACCCATCACCATCGGGATGTGGTGGATCGGTTTCTTGGCCTTCGCAAGCTGCGCATCCGACATTGGGGAGTCGCTGGCGCCGAAGTCGATCGTATTTTCGAGAAGCTGGCGGATGCCGCCTCCCGAACCAATCGACTGGTAGTTGATTTCGACGGAAGGATCGACCTTACGGTATTCGGAAAACCATTTCGAATAGAGCGGATAAGGAAAGGTCGCTCCCGCTCCGTTTACGGAAACCACGTCTGCGCGTGCCGAAAGTAGTGGCGCGAGAAGCATCGCGACGAGCGCGATGACGA
>CAZIAL010000092.1:0-2013 GCA_964536965.1 uncultured Bacteriovoracaceae bacterium | reverse complement strand
CTCATTGAAACGAACGACACTCTGATCTCGCTCGACCGGCTCCAGGGGGTGTCGAGCATCGATGCCGAAACGGGATCGGCCGAAGTCCTGGGTGGGACGAAACTCTGGAAAATGAATGAGCTTCTCTTTCAGGCGGGACGAGCTCTGGAAAACTTAGGGGATATCGATCGACAGTCGATCGCGGGAACGGTGAGTACAGGTACGCACGGGACCGGGGCGGCGCTCGGTTCGGTTTCGACGCAGATCGAAGAACTCACGCTGATTCTGTCCGATGGCGAGCGGATTCGCGTTTCCGAAAAAACGGATCCGGACCTATTTAAGGCCGCGCAGGTCTCGCTCGGAGCCCTCGGCATCATTGTGCGCCTGAAGCTTCGCACCCTGCCTGCGTATCGGCTGAAACTCGTTCAGAAGCGCGAATCCTTGCGGGAGTGTCTGCGAGATCTCGACACGAAAACCTCCGAGAATCGACATTTCGAATTCTTCTACTTTCCTTACACCGACCGCGTGCAGAGCAAGTACGTGAATCTGACTGAAGAGCCCGTGAGTGAAAGGGGATTCACGAATTTTCTGAACGAAATCGTCCTCGAAAATGGCGCTTTCAAAGTACTGAGTGAGTGCAGTCGCTGGATCCCGGGTACGACACGTTCCGTTTCCCGGATTTGCGGAGCGGCGGTGAGTGAAACGGTGAAGACCCACTGGTCGCATCGCGTTTTCGCAACTCCACGAATGGTCAGATTCGAGGAGATGGAATTTAGCGTCCCGGCGGTCGCCATGCGAGACGTCGTGACGGAGCTTTCCGAGATGATTGAAAAAAAACGGATTCGCGTACACTTCCCGATCGAATGCCGGTTCGTGAAGGGGGACGACATCTGGCTCAGCCCCGCCTACGGACGGGATTCCGCCTACATCGCAATCCACTCCTACCGCGGCATGGATCACCGAGACTACTTTGCGGCCGCGCAGAGCATTTTTAAGAACTATGGCGGCCGTCCGCACTGGGGAAAAATGCACGGTTTGGCGGCGAACGAGCTCCGTCCGCTTTACCCGAAGTGGGATGCCTTCCAGGCGATTCGCCGACGCCTCGATCCCCACGGACGATTTATGAACCCCGCTCTGCAGAGGATGTTCGAGGAGGTCGCATGAGTTACCGAATCGGAGCCGCTCGAAGCGAGCTCATTTTCGAAGCCGCTGGAATCGCGATGTTGGGCTGGGGGGATCCCGAACACCGGGTTCGCGGCGTGAAGACGCCGCTGTATGCCCGTGCGGTCGCGATCGTGGAGCCGCGGAGCGGTCGGAGAACCGTGATGGTCTGTCTCGATCTCTGTTTTATTACCGAGGCGCTTCGGCGCGAAGTTTCGAAGCGGCTGCAGATCACGCTGGGTCTTCGCGAAGACGAGCTGGTGCTTTCCGCGACCCATACGCATAGCGCTCCAGGAGGGTTTTCCTCGTACGTGGTGTACGAACTGACCGGCAATGGTTTTGTTCCACATATTCTAGAGAGTTACGTCGAAGGTACCGTAAAAGCGGTCGAAGCGGCGCTCGCCCACCTTCGCGATGGTGAGATCCGGTTCGCGGCGGAGAGCTTCGCCGAAGAAACCCCGGTCGCTTTTAACCGTTCGATCCGCGCCTATAACCGAAATCCCGAAGTGAAGAAGGTCTCGCGGAGCGATCGGCATCTTGCGGTCGATCGCGAGATGACCTTGCTTCGATTCGATGCCCGGGACGGAACGCCCATCGCCGCTTGGAACTGGTTTCCCGTTCATGCGACTTCGGTCCATCGCGATCGTTTCCAAGTGCATTCGGATAATAAGGGTTTGGCCGCGGTTTTCATGGAAGAGGAACTCGAGCTCCGCGGAGTTTCCGATTTTGTCGCCGTCTTCGCCCAGGGCGCCGCGGGGGACGTGAGCCCGAATTTTCGTTATTTCTCCGGACTTCGTGAGAAACGCGGTCTTCATCGCGACGACGAGGCGAGTTGCCGTGGCGTGGCGCCCAGCGCGCGCCGGATGGCCAGCT
>CAZIAL010000091.1:0-2111 GCA_964536965.1 uncultured Bacteriovoracaceae bacterium | reverse complement strand
ATAAGATTACATGCTTATTTTCGAGCGGCTCGTTGATGTCCAAGGTTACTTTCACTTCGCCCGAGCTGACTTTTTTATCGCCGTAGCTGGAAACTCCCAGGAATTCGCAAGACGTCGGAAGGTCGATCTTCCGTAAAATATCCGAGAAGAAAACGAAGCTGCCTTTCAGCACGCAGATCGCAACGATTTCGCGGCCCGCGTAGTCGTTCTGGATCTCGGCGGCGAGTTCGGAAATCCGTTCGTCGAGTTTTTCAGTGGAGATCAAGACCTGGGGAGTTGCGGTGTTTGCTGGTTTAGACATAAGCGTTATTCATCACCTCGCCGAAGCCGCCCCCGCCGGGGACGATGTAGTGTTTGTCGTTCAGTCCGCGTTCTTCCGCCCAGAATTCGCCGGGCGTCGATTCAAGCACGCGTTCGCTTGAGAGACCACGATCGAGCCGAACCGCGTAGATCACGAGGTCCGGATGGGCTTTCGTTACGTTCGCAAGATACTCGGGCGTGACGATACAGTGAAGCGCAATGTACTTCTTCGCCTTGCCGCTGAGCTTTTTATAGATGGATACGGCTTCCACGATCGTGCTGCCAGTGGCGCCCATCGGATCTGGGAAAAGCACGATCGAATCGTCGACAAGGCCCCCGATCTTATGGCCCGAAACTTGGCTTCCCGTGACGCGGGCGTCGATATCCGTGATTCGGCCGATCGAGATATGGTCTTGGCGAACGAGCTTCGGGTTCATGAAATAATTCAAAGCCGTGTAGCAAATATGCGAAGGGAGCGTGCCCGCGCGCGCGAGATTCACGCTCACCACGCCTTGGTCCGCGATGATCTTCGGGCCGACGTAGACGCCTTCGACGGGGTGATCGACGGCCATCCGAGTGCGGACTTCAACCTGGCGGGTTGGAAACTCGCGTGCGACGACCGTATTCAGCAGTGCGGAGTAGATCGACTGGACCAATTCGTTGATGACAGGCTGGACGGTTTCTTCGGCGCAGAGCCGAGCGAGCAGCGAGAGCAGGTAAGGGTCCGATAGGAGATGGACGTTCTCTCCGTAACAATGCTCCATTTCCGAAAGACGGAATTCGACTTGGTTATACTGTCGATCGCGTCTGGGCATGGTCACTTTCAAATTTCGCGGCGAAGGCCGGTTGTTGGGTGAGGCCGTTTGGCTGGAGGTCGACGTTCGGTTCGTGGCAGAAACGGCAGCGCGCTTCATACATCTCGTTAGCCCCGACGGCGACGACCGATCCGTCACCCAGATTTTTCTGGGAGCGAGAAGCCGCCATTCCGCAGACGACGCAGACCGCTTGAAGCTTGGTGACGCTTTCGGCGACGGCGAGTAATTTCGGCATCGGACCGAAGGGTTGTCCGCGAAAATCCATGTCCAGGCCTGCGCAGATCACGCGCATTCCGCGGTAAGCGAGTTTATTGCAGACGTCGATTACCGACTCGTCGAAGAACTGGATCTCGTCGATGCCCACCACGCGCGTATTGTCTTCGACTCGGTCCAGGATTTCCCGCGCCGTCGAAACCGGGATCGAGAGGATGCGATTCGCGTCGTGGGACTGGACGTGATCTTCGCTATATCGATTGTCGATCTTCGGCTTGAAGACCTGAACTTTTTGACGACCGTACTGAGCGCGTTTTATCCGGCGCATGAGCTCTTCGGTCTTTCCGCTGAACATACTTCCGCAGACGACTTCGATAAATCCAGGGAGGCTTTTATGCAGCATGGACCACGACTATCAAAGGGGACGTGCTCATGGGAAGAAAAGGGCTAATAACGCAAATAGTTATTTTGAAAGCTCTAGCGCAACTTGTCAATTAACCGAAGAAGAGCATCGCGATCATTGAGAAAAAAGCGATGATTCCCGCGAGGATCAGACCCCAAAAAAGGATGGAGGGAAACAAGGCGATCAGGATCGCCCGGCCGGTGCCTACACGGTAGGTTTCAGTGGCTCCGGCGACGGCGATGACGACCGCGAAGACCCCTGCGATAAGGCCGCCCAGTAGCGGAATGCCCTTGAAGATCGATGCCGCAAACGAAAATCCGACGACTGCGACCGCGCTCTCGTAACTCAAACGCTCTTCCGCATCGGGCTGGGAGATGTCC
>CAZIAL010000090.1:1182-2182 GCA_964536965.1 uncultured Bacteriovoracaceae bacterium | reverse complement strand
CGCCAGAATCGCTGCGTGGCTTTCCTGATAGATTTCCCCCATGTCTTCTGGCGCATGAAAAACGTGAAAATGAGAGTGTTCATTAATGAATTCGGAGATCTTGGCGGATTCCGTATTGGCCGGACCAATGATGACGTTAAATTCGAATCCGGTGACCTTCGACTCGATGATCATTCGGATCAGGCGAATCGTCCATTTTTGCGGGTCGGCTCCGCCCATAGAGATGATCACTCGTCGCGGATCGGCCCTAGGCGTAAGAGATTTTTTTGCGTTCAAAATATCCTGACGAATCGGAAAATAATCGAGACCACAACGGACTTCCCGAGCGTCGGTACGGCCGGAGTAATCTGACGGAATAAAACCAAAATTCGGATTCATCAGTAAATCGGCCTCGTACCAGTCCTCGTCCGCAAGATCCTGAAACGCTGCCAGGGGCGCAATCGCACGAATCGCGCGACGAAACTCGTTCGAGAAAACGTAGCCATCCATCAGGACCGCGAGAGGTCGTGATTTCCGAATCTCTTCGCAGGTCTGACTTTCGTCCTCTGAATTTCCGGACGCAGAAATGCCGACCGTCATCGAAAACCCTAGACGAGTAGCTCTATTGAGCAGCGACTTCGGCGTATCGCGATCCGTGAAAAACCGGACCTTTCCACCGTCGATCACCCAGCGTTCCGCGACGGCCAGGCACCGCATGAAGTGCCCGATTCCGATTGTCGGGCCGCAAGCGGCTTTTACGAAAAGGAGCTCACTCATGGTTCTCGGGAAGAATCGTGAGTTGCATATGGAATTTCTTCCCCCCTTCGACGAAATAGGCTCCCGAATAAGGAGGGAAAGTGCGTGCGCGCAGAGTATTGATCAGGTTCCGCGCCGTATAGTTCGCGTCGAGATCGATCTGATCGAGAGAGTCGAGATCGCGCATACGATGCACGGTCCCGGCGTTCGGATCCTGGGCGATCGATGAAATGGAGCGTCCTTCGGTTAAAATCGTCGGCCAAAA
>CAZIAL010000090.1:0-1172 GCA_964536965.1 uncultured Bacteriovoracaceae bacterium | reverse complement strand
TTCCATCATTTCGTCTTCGAGTTTGAAGTAAGCCGATTTGCCCGTGTCCGTCGGATCGAGTTCCACTCGGGACTGAGCGATGATCGGTCCCGTGTCGATCCCTTCGTCGACCCAATGAAGGGTCACCCCGGCCGGATTTCCGTCGACGATCGACCAGACATTCGGGTTCGCTCCGCGATTGAACGGTAGGAAACTCGAGTGCAGGTTCACAATCCCGTGCCGAAACCGGGAAATCATCGCGGGCGTGAATTTATAGCCGAAGCTCGCGCACAAACCGAGATCGAATTCTCCAAGGCTAGTTTCGCCTTCCGAAAGCGGAAATTCTCGGATCGATCCCGACTCGAGACCACTCGCCACGATGATTTCGGGTTTGAACTTTGCGCGCTCGTCGGGATGCAGAAAGAGAGTATGGATCGCGCAACCGTTTCGCACTAATTCCTCGACCACTCGAAGACCCAGTCGATTATTGGCGAAAACCGCGACCTTCATTCGATCAAGTCCCACGCGAGAGGTGTGCCGGGCACGATGTCGCGACGAACGACTTTGCCCAGAACATGATCGAGGTACTTCGGCGCAAGCCCGTAGCCTGGGCGAATAGCGCGAAGATTTTCGGGCGAGATCCGATCGCCGGCTTTCATGGCTTTCACAAGATAGAGGGATCTCCGGAACCGAAGCGAACCTTCTTCTGCCGCGCGACGTCCGATCATCGGCTCGCCCAAGGAAAGCCATGCGCGCTCGGTTTCGAGCACGAGCTGACGGAGTTCTTCAGGTTCGAGCGAGAAATCGCTGTCTACTCCGCCGTCCGCACGTCGAAGCGTGAAATGTTTTTCGACGACGGTCGCGCCGAGCGCGGTGGCGGCGACTGCGGCGCCGATTCCCATCGTGTGATCAGAGAGACCGATCTGGCATCGGAATGCGTTAGCCAGCACGTCGATACCTCGCAGGTTTGAATCTTTCGGTGAAGCCGGATACGAACTCGTGCATTTCATCAGAATCAGCTGTTCGGCTCCGTTTTCGCGTGCGGTTCGGACCGCATCCTCGATTTCGCCGATACTGGCCATGCCGGTCGAGATGATGAGGGGCTTTCGGGTCTTCGCGACCTTGCGGATGAGATTCAGATCTCCGATTTCGAACGAGGCGATTTTATAGGCAGGGACGTCGAGTTTTTCTAA
>CAZIAL010000089.1:0-2230 GCA_964536965.1 uncultured Bacteriovoracaceae bacterium | reverse complement strand
CTCATGGCCGGCATCGTGGTCGATCGCGCGGTGGGGAGTACGGTCACCGACGTCGATGGCAACACGATGATCGACCTCATCGGCGGTATCGGAGTGAACGGTCTGGGGCATAGCCATCCGAAATACGTGAAGGCGGTGCAGGATCAGGTCGCGCGCGCCTCAGTGGGAAGTTTTACGAGCGAGGCTCGCGTCGAGCTTCTCGATCGGCTGGCGCGTTTGCGTCCTTCGGAAAAAGTTCATCGCACGCAGCTGTACTCTTCGGGCGCCGAAGCGGTCGAGAGCGCGCTTCGTCTGGCGAAGTGTGCGACGGGAAAATCGGAGTTCGTCAGTTTCTGGGGAGGCTTCCACGGAAAGACGATGGGCGTACTTTCGCTCATGGGAAGTGATTTCAAAAACGAGTTCGGGCCGTTCGTTCCCGGCTCGCATATCGCACCTTACCCGCATCCCTATCGCTGTCCGAAAGGCCTGACTCCCGAAACGTACGCCATGGCGTGCATCGAAGAGCTGCGCACGAGTTTGAAAAAAAGCGCGAACTCCGGAAATATCGCGGCATTCATCATCGAGCCGATGCAAGGAACGGCCGGCAACGTGATCCCGTGGAAGGGTTTCCTTCCAGCGGTGAAAGAGCTCGCGAAAGAAATCGGTTCACTCCTCATCGTCGACGAAATGATCACCGGCTTCGGTCGTACCGGACGGCTCTGGGGCGCGCATCACTCGGGCGTCGAGCCGGATATCGTCACTCTCGGAAAACAGTTCGGCGGCGGATTTCCGATCGCGGCACTCATGTCGACCGATGAGATCGTGCAAGCGAAACCGTGGTCGAATCCTTCCGGCTCGTCTTCGAGCTACGGTGGTAATCCACTGGCGGCGGCGGCGGCGAATGCTGCACTTTCGATCATCGAAGAAGAGGGACTGGTCGAAAATTCGCGTCAAGTCGGGGCTTATATGCTTTCGAAACTGCAGCCGATGCTCGATCGATATTCGTTCGTCGGCGATGTGCGCGGAGAAGGTCTCTTCCTCGCGATCGAGATGGTGAAAGATAAAGTTGCTAAAGAGGGCATTTCGAAGGCGGCTTCGAATCGTGTCTTTAACGAGTGTCTGAAGCGAGGACTTCTCACGATGTCCTACGCGTCCAGTTTCCGAATTCAGCCCGCAATGACGATCGATGAAGGCACGGTCGATCAAGCGGTGGGAATTCTATTCGAGGTCTTCGATCTCGTCGAAAAAGAAGGTTTTTTCAAAAACTAAGGAGCATCCATGAAAACGTTAACGGAATTTTTCGGTAAAAATCTGCGCGATCTCGAAGGGCAGATCGACGCGCTGGCCACCGAAGCAGAAAAAACAGCGAACGAGACCCTGACGGCGGAAGGTAAAACGGGCGACGAACTCACGGCCGCCCTTCCCGAAGCGACGAAGACCGCGCTCCACGCGAAACTGACCGAACTCACGAAGATGGAAGGTGAGAAGCTCGACTGGCTGACGTCGGCGCTGAAGCTCGTGAAGGGTAAAAAAGGGAATCTGAAGCGCGTCGTCGTTCAGCAGCCGAATGAGGGAGAGAAAGCTCCTTCGAGCGGAACCGAAATCGAAGGAAAGTTCTATACCGTAGAATTCTTCGCCGATAAGGCCGCTCGTGCGGCTCCCGAACGCGATGACCGTTTCGGCGGACGGGACGGAAAACGCGGCGGACGCGGTGGCCGTGATGGGAAGCGAGACGGTAAAGGCGGTCGTGACGGCGGAGGACGTGGGGATTCCCGCGGGCCACGCAGCGATCGGGGTGCCGCCGGCGGCGATCGTCCGGAGCGCAGCGCGGTTCCGACCGGAGAACCGGGTAAAACGAGCACGCTGATCGTGCTGAATGGTGCCGCGACACGCGGTGAAGTACCAGTTCCGGGAGCCGGGAAGCGCGAGCGTCCAGCGCGCACGCCGCGTCCTCCTCGTGAGCCACGGGCGGCCAAAGAGCCACGCGCTCCACGCGAGCCGCGAGCTCCTCGCCCAGAACTGACCGAAGAACAGAAGGCCGAAAAAGCCGCGAAGCATGCCGATCGTGAGGCCGCCCGTGCCGCGAAGAACGCGGAATTCGAAGCGAAGTACACCACCCAGCTCGCGTCCGAGCCGGCTTACGACGGAACGACGAACCGAATTAAGCCACGTCCTCCGGGGTCGGCGCCGCTGCCTCCCGCTCCTGAGGCGCAGCAGCAGTCGGAAGAAGCTTCTTCGAACGCGTAGTTTT
>CAZIAL010000088.1:0-2273 GCA_964536965.1 uncultured Bacteriovoracaceae bacterium | reverse complement strand
GCCCGACCCGGTTAATTGCCGCGACGAAATAACCGTTCGCGACCGCGTGCGCGGGCTGCTCGATTTCCCAGAGGTACTGGGAAAGGCCGGCCACCGTAGCGGATGGATTAAAGACGATGTCCGCGCCGGCGAGGCCGAGCGCGCGCGCGCCTTCCGGAAAGTGCCGGTCATAGCAGATATAAACGCCGACGTTTCCATAACGCGTCTTAAACACCGGGTAGCCCGTATTGCCCGGCTTGAAAAAGAACTTTTCCCAGAAGCCCGCGACCTGCGGGATGTGATTTTTCCGGTACTTCCCGAGGTAGGTCCCGTCGGCGTCGATCACGGCCGCGGTATTATAGTACACGCCCTTCATCGCCTCTTCGTAGATCGGCACCACGATGACCATGTTAAATTTTTTCGCGTACTCCTGCATGAGCTTCGTCGTCGGGCCGTCCGGAATCGCTTCGGCCAGGCCGTACCACTTCTTATCCTGCGACGGGCAGAAGTAGGGTCCGGTGAAGATCTCCTGGAAACAGAGCATCTGCACGCCGGCCTTCCCGGCTTTCTCGATATAAGGAATATGGGCTTCGATCATCCCTTGGCGATGCTTCTCGCAAGGCTCGCTCGCCGCGACTTTATTCGCGAGCTGGATGATGCCGCATTTTACCATGCTGGGGGAACTGCCGCCGTTTTTAGTGACCGTATTCGTGACCATAGATGCTCCTTCGCTTAAGCGTTCAGCGGCTGACCGTATTTGGCGCGCTTGATGTATTTTCCGAAACCTTTACCGATGAGAGCTTTGCCGTCATCGATCGCGAGCTTCCCGCGCAGAATCGTCTGGCGGCATTTACCCGTAAGCTCCCAACCTTCGAAGAGGTTGAAGTCGCACTTCATATGATGCGCCTTCGCCGAAACGGTGTGCTTCCGCTTCGGATCGAAAACGACGATGTCGGCGTCGCAGCCGACCGCGATCGTCCCCTTCTTCGGCGCCATGCCGAAGATGCGGGCCGGAGCGGTCGCCGTCACGTCGACGAACTTCTGGAGACTCATCCCGCGTTTCAGCACGCCTTCCGAAAAAAGCAGCTCCATGCGATTTTCAATCACGGGTCCACCGTTCGGGATCTTCGAAAAATCCTTCTCGCCCGCGCGCTTCTGTTCCATGCAGAACGGGCAGTGGTCGGTGGCGACGACTTCGACCAGGCCCTGATCGATGCCTTTCCAAAGCGCTTCCTGATCCTTCTTCTTCCGGATCGGCGGGCTCATGACGTACTTCGCCCCGCCGAAATCCGGCTCCTCGTAGACCGAGTCGTCCAGCAGCAAATACTGGATGCAGGTTTCGACGTGGATCTTCTGGTTCCGCACCATCGCCGCCCGGACGCGGTTCACCGCGTCTTCGCAGGTCATATGCACGACATAGAGCGGATCGTTCCCTTTGAACGCGAGGTCGGCGATTCGGCCGGTCGCTTCCGCTTCGCAGATCGGAGGGCGCGAAAGCGCGTGGTACTTCGGCGAAAGATTTCCCTTCGCGCGATTCTCGGCGATCAGCGTATCGACGAGATCGCCGTTCTCGGCGTGGGTCGTGACGATTCCGCCGTATTTCCGCACCTCGTGGAAGAGGCCGACGAGACTGCGGTCGTCGACCATGAGCGCGCCCTTATAGGCCATGAACGTCTTAAACGACGAGATCCCGTGCTTCTCGACCATCGGGCCGATCTCGGCGCGGGACTTCTCGTTAAAATCGGTGACGACCATGTGGAAGGCGTAATCCCCGACCGCTTTCCCGTCCGCCTTTTCCCGCCAGGCGCTGAGCGCGTTCGAGAGCGAATCACCCTGCTTCTGGAAAGCGAAGTCGATGATGGTCGTCGTTCCGCCGTGCAGTCCCGCCAGCGTACCCGACTCGAAATCGTCGCTCGAGAACGTCCCCATGAACGGGAGGTCCATATGCGTGTGCGCGTCGATCCCGCCGGGAAAGAGATAACACCCGGAAGCGTCGATCGTCTGGTCGGCCTTCATCGAGAGCGCGGTCCCAATCGTATGGACTTTTTCGCCCTCGATGTAGACGTCGGCCTTCACCGTTTCGGAGGCGGTTACTACCGTTCCGTTTTTGATTAGTAATGACATTCGATCAATCCTTTAAAGTTAAATCGCTCCGCTCACTGGCGCGGAGTTAAACCGCTCCGCTCACTGCCTGGAGTTAAACCGCTCCGCTGACTACTGGTCGTCACCACACCGTAGAATCGGACATCCAGCGCGACGTAATCACCTTCTTGTCGGTGAAGAAATCGACCGCG
>CAZIAL010000087.1:0-2523 GCA_964536965.1 uncultured Bacteriovoracaceae bacterium | reverse complement strand
CAGGTTCGAATCTGTACGGCTTCCGACTGCTCGGACGATGCGACGGGAGCGAACTGGAAAGGTCCGGACGGAACGAACCAGACCTATTTCTCGGAGCTGTTCAACACCGCGACCCAGGCGCCGACGCCGAGCGGAGTGGTGAAGCCCGATCTTCCGACGATGCTTTTCTCTAACTTTACGAGCCCCGTGGGTACTTCGCGCTACTTCCAGTATCGCTCGATCCTGGAGAGCGACGACACGGGCACGGGCTGCGATTACGGCTCGGGGGCGACCTGGTGCTCTCCGGAACTGAAGCGGGTTACGGTGGCTCCTGTCCACGTCGATGCGACGTCGCCGACGATCGTCGGCGTGAATGGACACGACTATGCTTCGCTTGCGACCTTCACCGAAACGCTCGGAGCGTCGTGTGCGGGTGGCATCGGATTTAACCTCGGCGTCGGCGCGAGTGCGGGGGCAGCGACCTGGTACTGGTGGGATACGACCAAGGCCGCCGACTGCGTCTCGGGTGGAGCGGGGGCGTGGTGTGCCGCGAACGGTACGGCGGCGCAGTCGAGCACGGCGGCGAACATCCATACGAATGCTTCCACGTTCGCCGCGAAGGCGGGCACGGGGACGGTCTACTTCAAGGCATACTTGAAGTCTTCCGGAAGCCAAGCCTGCGAGCTCGATCAACTCGAGCTTACGGGACAAGAAGCGCTGTAGCCATCCAACTCTCGAGGCCCGGCTACGGACTAATCAGTCATTCGGACAGGTTTGGTTTGAACATGCGTCCACGCGCGCGTTGAGATCCTTAGGCGAAGTGCCCGGCGATAAAACTTTCGCATCCGTGAGCGAATCCTCGATGAGGAAGCTGAGCAGGCAATGAACCTTGGTCGTCGGATGGATCGCGTCGAAAAAGAAGTACTGATCCGGATTTTCGCAAGACGCCGTTTCGTAGGCCGTTTCCGGCTTCATCGCAGGCGCTAAGAACTCCATTCCCTGGAAGGCGCCCATAATCGGCGATGGGGGCGGGCAGGTCGCCCGAGCGAGGAGCGCGGGGTTGACCACCTTAGGGCAATAATTCGTAGGGTGACAGCATTCACCCACATTCGTGAACCCGTATCGTTTCGGACTTTGGACGATATTGGCCATCGCGCTGGCGATATCGACGGGAAGTATTTGCACTCCCGCGAATTCGGGATCGGCCTTTAACTTCGTCATGAGGTCACCCAACGCGACATTATGCTTCCGCGTGAGTCGCATCAGCGCCTGGCGATCCCCGGGCGGTAACTGGAGCGCATAAGGCGTCTCGTGCCCCAGGGGCAAATTAGGAATAACCAGCGTTTTCGCGCCAGATTGCACGATCTTCCGCATGGCGATTTCGATATCTTGGATTGTATTGCTGACGAGCTCGGACTCGCGAGCTTTTGCCGTGGTTAAGAGGCTGCTTTTGGGCGCGAAGTCGAAAACGTAATTATTGCCACCCGTCCAAAGGACCGCCACCGAACCCGAATGGAGATCTTCTGATCGAGTCGCTTGCTTGATTCGTGAAATGGCGCCTCGGCCTGGAATGTTCAGCCCGCTCTGGGTGTGCATTTTCCGGGTCCCGGTACCCGCCAATGCGAAATTCTTCAGCTCCAGCTTTCTGCGCGAGGCTAAATATTCCGGCCAAAGCTGGCCATTCGAAATGCGCCCGCCACAGTACGGCGGACGAAAATAGCCCGCGGCATTCGCGATTGCGTCGCCAATTCCGAACGGGAGACTTTGGAGCATGTCGGCCGTGCGATGGGTATCGGATAGGCTGTCCCCGAACACGACGAGCGAGGAAGGCTCCGGCTCCGAGGCCATAGCCGAACTCTCAGCGAGAACGAGAGCGATCATGAGGGTCCGCCACAGGGCCATAAGAGCCTATCGGCAGGCGAACCTGATGCGTTAAGCGTTCTCATCCCGTCTAATAACCAGGGCAAGCACAGAAGGTCCCACGCTCGTGTGCAGAGGGCTTCTGGTTTACATAATATATATTATCAGACTCTGAATATCTACATCGGACGGCCAGGAACGCACCGACTGTTGACGGCGGCTTCGCAACCGCCCTCGCACTTCGTAATGCCAAAGGCCTCGCGGACGGCGTTGCCGCCTTCTTCCTTCGCACACTGCCAGGTCTCGATGGAATTCAGCGCACAAAGGCCGCGCCCACAAACGACGATTCCGGTATGCGGATCGCGGTGCGCACCGCCTCCGACAAATTTCGAACAAATGACCGTGCCGAGGGCGTCTTTCACGCAGTTTCCGGGTCCACAGTAGTTCATGTTAAAAGCTCCGCCGCGCAGGCAGCCCGCTTCGGCCGGAGTGGCTCCGAGGAGCGCGCCGGCGGTGAAGAGCGCCATCGCACCCGCGAAGACGTAATTCTTGATGACTCGTTTTAGGTTCACGGCAAGCCTCCGAAATTCGGGCCGTATCAGTACGACCTGGAGGCAAGCCTTAACTAAAATAATGCGTAGAGTCAATCCAGGACTAGCTTAGAAATTACAAGGTTTCTTGTCC
>CAZIAL010000086.1:2125-2688 GCA_964536965.1 uncultured Bacteriovoracaceae bacterium | reverse complement strand
CGGATCCTTCGCATCCTCTTCGGACTCCTCCGAGTCGTCTCCGGAACCGATGAGCGGCCGGTCCGCCGCGGCTTTCGCCAAGGCCTTCGCCTCCGCTTTGCGGCGGAGCATTTCTTCGCGTTTCCGGTCGTAAGCTTCGCGCGCCATGCGGGCGCGCTCCAGAAGACTTTCGATCATCCGCTCCATTCCGCGGGCCGAAGCTTGCGCCGTTTTCATCGCGAGCAAGCCCAGCAGGAAGGCGAAATAAGTCACGACCACGCGAGCGAGCCGGAGCAGGACGCGCGTGACGAAGAGTTTGCCGAGGCCCAGAACCCGGCCGCCCCAGGTGGCGATCGAAAGCGGGGTCGAGAGCGCGAGCGAAAGCGCGAAGACGACGAGCGAGACGATCGAGGAGCCGGTGGCGTTGAATTCGCGGAGCAACATTTCCGCGAACCAGACTCCGAACGCGCCGCCGGTCAGGAGCTCGGTTCCCGAGTAAGGAACGTATTTCCACTGGAGCGTGAGAAAAACGGTGAGCGCGAGCACGGCGACGTCGATGTCGTCGTCGTCGATGCGCCACGAGC
>CAZIAL010000086.1:0-2115 GCA_964536965.1 uncultured Bacteriovoracaceae bacterium | reverse complement strand
GAAAGGGTGCCGAGAACGCGCAGGCCGCCTTCGCGGCGATGAATCGAAGCGGCGATGAAGAGAAGTGCCGCGGGAACCAAAAACGCCGCGATCCCGAAGCATTCGAAAAACCCCGAGGCGAGATAGGCCCCGACGCGTCCGCAGGCGTTCACCACTTTCTCGGTGGAGGCGGTAAAGAACGAAGGATCGGAAGGGCTGTAAGTCGCGAGCGCCGTAATGGCGAAGATCGCGAAGGCGAAGACGAGGATGCTCCCAATCTCGACCGAAATACTTTTTCCAGCGGACTTCCCTTGGGCAGATGCGGCAACCCGTCCATGGGTCGGCTTTTTTGTCATACCTCTATGGTAGCGCATTTATGGCTTCTGGATACTCCCCATTTCCGGTAATGAAGGGCGCAAATGGCCGTAACCAAAAAGAAGAAGTCGTCGCGTACCTCTGCCCTTAAACGGAAGCCCTGCGTTCTCGCCTACGACTTCGGCGGAACGAAAGTCGCCGTCGGCGTCGTGGACTCTTCCGGCAAGATCTTGGCGTACCACCGTGAACCCGCCTTCATCCGGCAAGGAAAGAAAGCGACGCTCGATCAGCTGATTCGTCTCGGAAAAGAGATGATCGCGAAATTTCCCGCGGTCGCCGCGGTCGGCGTGGCGAGCGCCGGTCCCCTCGACCCGGTTTCCGGAATTCTCCTCGATCCCACGAATTTTTCCGGACCGGAAGGCGGCTGGGGGCGCGTTCCGCTCACGAAAATCCTCTCGAAAGGCCTAAAAAAGAAAGTTTTCCTCGAGAACGATGCGGCTGCCGCGATCCTCGCCGAAGTGTGGAAGGGCCTGAGCAAAGGAACGCAGAACGCGATGATCCTCACCCTCGGTACCGGTCTCGGAACCGCGGTCGTCGCGAACGGACAACTTGTGCGCGGAGGTCGACATCAGCATACCGAGGCCGGACATATGATCATCCGGGGCGGCGATGAGTCCGCACCGTGTGGCTGCGGACAACTCGGCTGCGCGGAAGCCTACCTTTCCGGTCGGTTCTTCAGCCACCGCGCTCGGAAGGTCCTCGGAAACGAGATAATTGATGCGCCGCAAATTGCGGCCCGCGCTCGGGAAGGAGACCCGGTCGCGATCGAACTTTTCGAGGAGTACGCAGAGAACCTCGCGATCACACTCCATAATTACGTCATGCTCTTTTATCCGGAAACGATCGTCTTCACGGGAAGCTTCGCCGCGGCCCACGATCTTTTCCTAAAAAATGCCGCGAAAAAGCTCGAAAAAATGCTCGAGCGCAGAAATAAAGTCATGAATCTCCAACCGAAGCTCGTCCTCTCGAAACTCGAGAACCAAGCCGGACTGCTCGGGGGTGCGTACGTTGCTTTACAGTCCCTCGAAAAACTCTGACGCGAGATCTCCGAAAGTTGACACCACTAGTGGTGGTGTTGCGTTTCCCAGTTGACACTAGATCGAGAGCCGATGAGGCTATGGGTAAGCATTCGCTCTTCTGACAAAAGCAGTACAGTTTGAACGGCCCTTCTCCGTCGTTTCTAGAAATAGAAATGCGAAGACGGCACACCTTCAGGCTGTTTCGGTTTTATGGGTCAACGCTCTCCAGCCACGGACGCAAGCAAATCTCTCGGGAATTGCGCGCATCCTGGGCTGACGGGTCGCGGCCGTTTTATTGGCCTGCTTTTGTGGGGATGCGGAATGCAATCAACAACACTCTGTATAGGGAGATATTAAATGAATAAACGTATTGTTTCGGCAATCGTTCTTGCAGGAATGATCACGTCTACGTCGGCGTTCGCTTCGAAAGCACGTCAGACCGTGATGGGAACTGGCGGCGCCGCTGCCGTTTCCGGACTTGGCTCGTTCTACTACGACCACGCTTACAACTTCTTCTACAACCCAGCTTACGTTAACGACTACAAAAACTGGGTTATCGTCGAAAAAGCAAATGGCGGAAATGACGCTTCCTTCGGTTTCGTCAGCTCCATGATGAATTTCAACATGGGTCTGTTCTTCAACCGCGATGGCGGTACGGCCGACCTAACCCAGGCTGGCGCTGCTCGTAACATGCGTCCAATCGACCTCATGATCGGCGGAGACGCCGGCGTGAAGTGGGGTC
>CAZIAL010000085.1:0-2693 GCA_964536965.1 uncultured Bacteriovoracaceae bacterium | reverse complement strand
GTGCGAATCCTGCTACGACCAAGGACATGAATGAACGTTCGTCGCTTTCGATCACGGCCCGCCTCCCCCATGCTTTTTTGATCCTCCTCCTTTTGATCCTTCTATTGAATTTCGTTCTGGTCGCGCCTTATCTTCTCGCTCTTTTCGTAGGATGGTTGCTCGCCATCGTGCTCCGCCCGGTTAACCAACGGCTCGTGAAGTGGAGCAACGGGAAGCGTCCGAATTTTACGGCGCTCGCTTCGACGCTCTTAGCGACCTTCACGATTATCCTTCCGATCGGGCTTTTCGGATTCCTAACCGTAAAGCAACTCGTTCGGGTGTTAGGACCCCTCGCGAATCGCGGAGTGAACGTTGAAGAAATTCTCAACCGGGTCCAGAATCTACCGATCGTCAGTAAATTAGCCGAGCCCGAAGACGTCCGGAATTTTCTTGAGGAATTCTCCCGAGAAGCGGCCACGCGGGTCACCGCGCTTTTGACGAAAATTCTCGGAGCCGCGCCGGAACTCGTCTTGCAGATGACGCTCGCCCTTTTGATGTGCTTTTTCATCCTGCGCGACGGCGCGAAGCTTCGCGACTGGCTCGCTCCCCGAATCCCGCTTCCCCGCGGCGTACGCAGCCACCTAGGGCAGTCGCTTACGGATATCGCCTACTCGAGTTTCGTATCGATGCTCGTCGCTTCCATCGTTCAGGCCATCATCGTTTTCGTTGGTTTCTTGATTTTGAAGGTGCCGATGGCCATGCTCGCGTTCGGGCTCGCATTCGTCTTCGCTTGGTTTCCGATCTTCGGAGTTTCGCCTGTTTGGGGAGCTGCGACTATATACCTCTTCGTAGTCGACCGAACGGGTGCGGCGATCGCGATGATCGGCGTCGGCATGCTCGCGGGAATTTCCGATAACGTCAGTCGTCCTTGGGTGATCCAAGACCGAAGCGCGATCCATCCGCTTGTAAGCCTGGTCGCGATTTTCGGAAGCATCCATTTTTTTGGAATCCTTGGCGTTCTCGTCGGCCCCGTGCTTGCGGCATTTCTCATCCAGTGCTTGGATCTTTGGCCGAAGTATGCCGGTGAGATGGGCTTGGAACCGGGCCCGCTCCAGGGATCCAAGCCTCAGCCGGAAACGGCCGCGACCAAAAAGGCCGCGTCACCCAGATTCGCATCGACGAGAATCGATTCGGGACAAAGCGAAAGCGTGCGATTGCGGAAGGCCTCACCCGAGGCGGGTGAGGCCACAGGTAAAACCACGCGCAGATAATTCGTCGAGTATCCACCGACGTAGTGGCGAGCGGTATCCGGTCCTCGCACGGGGCCTTCGATGAGAACCCGGTCGAGAAGACGCCCGTGCCGACGGTACTCTTCAAGCACGTGATGATGACGTGTCTTAAGGCGCTCAAGGCTCAGGTCGCGCAAAACCTTCGCCCGCCGCGTCCGCTCGGGAATCGGCACGGCGTTCGGCAAGCGCGTGGCCGGCGTCCCTTCCCTTTCGCTGTAAGGGAAAACATGAAGACGCGACCAGGGGAGCTCACGGAGCCGTTTGACTCCCCAGTCAAAAGCCTCGAGTGTTTCGCCCGGAAATCCCGTGATCACGTCCATCCCGGCGAAAACCCCACCGACCGGTGCGGGAAGTTCAGCGATGTTTTTCAGACAGTCCACGACGTGTTCAGCGGCGTACTTCCGTTTCATTAACCGTAGAACTTGGGTGTGCGGACTTTGCAAAGAGACGTGGAAGTGGGCGCAAAGCCTGGGTTCGGCGGCATAGAGCGCTTGAAGTTCAGGGGTGATTTCGGTGGGATCTAAAGAACTGATTCTCAATCGCGGCAGTTCGGTTTGGCCGAGAATCGAACGAACCAGCGCTTCAAGCCGAGGCTTGCGATCTTCCGCCAGATCGACTCCGTAGTCCCCGATATTGGTCCCGGTGATGACGATTTCTTGAACGCCCTGCGAGACCAGTTCGCGGACCTGCGAGACGATATCGGGAATCGCGAGGCTTCGTCCGGGACCGCGTCCGTAAGGAATAATGCAATAAGTGCAGAAAGAATTGCAGCCTTCTTGGATCTTGATGAACGCTCGTGTCCGTCCCGATTCTCCCCGTAGATGCGCGGGCGGAAGCAGAAAAGAACTCTCGGGCGTTGGCCACTCCCGGTCCATCGGGTGGCGGGAAGCGATTTCATCGTAATTCGAGACTCCGCCAAGAAGAATCCCGCCGCGATCGTCGCTCGGTCGGCCCGACTCGTTGGGCGTCTCGATCGCTTTAAGAACAAGATCGACGAGGCGATTCTTGTTCTGATTGCCGACGATATAATCGACGCCGGCGGCCTGGCCGTACTTTTCCGGCGCGACTTCCGCTCCGCAACCCGTCAGAACCACTTTGGTTGCAGTTGCCTTTCCGGCGCGACTGGCGAGTTTTCGGCTCTGTCGATCCGCTTCGTCCGTCACCGTGCAGGAGTTCACCACGCAGAGTTCCGGCGTCGCGCCTTCGGGAGACGGGATCCATCCTCTTTTCTGGAGTTCGGCTTCGATCAGCTGGCTATCGTAAAGGTTCGCTTTGCAGCCAAGTGTTTTTACGGAGTAGGTCTTCGCGTCCACGGTCACGATTTAAGCGGGATGCACGGGGTTTTCAATCGCCTTTTCGCCATCTGCGACAGAGGCCATTTCGACGATACCCGTTCCGATCAGGCGCGAATCTTCAAGAAAAAGA
>CAZIAL010000084.1:0-3116 GCA_964536965.1 uncultured Bacteriovoracaceae bacterium | reverse complement strand
AGATCAAGCCGCGCTCGATTTCTTCCTTATCGATGGCTTCCCTCACGGGGACGCGGCACTTAGCTTGAAGAATGTTCGAGATCAAGCTCGGGTTATCCGGCAACAGATGGATTCCCACGACGATCGCAGGCGCCCGGGCCGGGGCGATACTCGGAAGGATTTGCGTAAGCGCGTCCAGGGCTCCGGCGGAGCATCCGATCGCGATGAGGTCGAAATCGGCGAGAGCGAAAAGCGGCTTCGTGCTCATCCGGTCCTCCGTTTGCGGTAGATTTTTTCTTGGGAAACGAATTCCTCAAAGTCGTCGTGGTGGGACGAGAATCGAAGCGTTTCCTTTGACCCGAGGCCGAGAAATCCTCGATGCGAAAGACAGTCCGAGAAAAGGCCGAACGCACGATCCTGGAGTGCGCGATTGAAATAAATCAGCACGTTTCGACAGGAAATCATCTGCACTTCGGCGAAAACGCTATCGGTGGCGAGACTGTGATCCGAGAAGACGACGTTATTCCGAAGGGTCGAGTCGAAAATCGCCGATCCGTACCCCGAGCGGTAGTAGTCCGAGAAGGCGCCCTTTCCTCCGGCGCGCTGGTAGTTCACGGTGTAACGTCGAACATTCTCGACCGAGTAGATGCCCTCCTCGGCCGCGCGCAAGCTCAGAGGGTTGATATCCGTGCAATAAATCAGAGTCCGATCCAAGAGGCCTTCTTCGCGGAGAAGGATCGCGAGCGAATAGAGTTCCTCGCCCGTGCTGCATCCGGGAATCCAGAGCTTCAGCGAAGGATAGGTGAGAAGGAAGGGGACAACCTTTTCCCGAATGGCTAAGAAATAACCCGGATCGCGAAACATCTCGCTGGTCGGTACGGTTAAATACTGGATCAAGGCGTCGTAGGCGAGCGGGTCCGTCAGCACGCGCTCTTGCAGGCGCGAGACGGACGGGAGATCCATCCGCTGCAAAGCGAGGGTGACACGTCGGCGCACGGAGGCCGGCGTGTAGTTCCGGAAATCGCTTCCGTACCGAAGGTAGATCCCTTCCAGCAGCAGCGAAATCTCGATGTCGATGGTTTCGAGTTCGGTCATGGTCCGTCGGGGCGTCCGATCTGGCGTGGTAACCAGACCCGCATCAAAGAGATCAGTTTTTCAAGGTCGACGGGTTTGGCGAGATAGTCGTTCGCGCCCGCTTTGAGGCAACGTTCGTAATCATCTCGCATCGCTTTAGCGGTCACCGCGATGATCGGCAGATTCTTGAGCTTCTCGTTCGCGCGGATATTTCGAATCGCCTCGTACCCGTCCATCTCCGGCATCATGATGTCCATGAGGACTAGCGCGGGAACCGCCGCGGCGGCCTCCGCGTCGCGGATTTTGTCGAGCGCCTCCCGACCGTTTCGCGCGATCAGCGTTTTCGCGCCTTTCGCTTCGAGGGCGCTGCGAAGAGCGAAAATATTTCGAACGTCGTCGTCGACGATCATGATCGTACGACCGTCGAATGTGCGCTCTCGGTTACGCGAGGTGCGAAGAAGCGATTGGGCCTCGGGGCTGAGCGAGGCCTCGTGCTTATGGAGAAATAAGGTTACTTCGTCCAGGAGGCGTTCCGGCGATCGCGCGCCCTTGATGATGATGCTCTTGGAGTAGAGCTGGAGCCGATCCTCCTCGGCGCGAGTGAGATCACGTCCGGTGTAGACGATCACGGGCGGAGAGGCGTGGAGTCCCTGATCGGCAATGTTTTCGAGCAGCTCAAAACCGGTCATGTCGGGCAATTTCAAATCCACGATCATGCAATCAAAATGCCCCTTCTTAAGGGCTTGAAGCGCCGATTCCCCGTTCTTGACTCCGATGATTTGCACATCGGGATTTCCGATCAGCTTTTCCACGCTTGAGCGTTGCACGGGATCGTCTTCGACGTGAAGCACGCGCTTCTGGCGCTGATTGCTCTTTGCCTCGAGTTTCGCCAGGACGGTTCTTAATTCCCCTAAAGCGGCGGGTTTTACTAAGTGGCCGATCGCGCCCATATTCATCGCGGCTTGCGTGTAATCGAGGCTCGACATCCCGTGTACGGGAATGTGCCGGGTGGCGGGATTTTCTTTCAATTGATTGAGCAACGTTAGTCCGGACGCGTCTGGAAGCTTGATGTCCAGGATGATGATCGTCGGGACGTATTGAAGCGCAAGCTCAAGCCCGTTGGTCGTGGTCGAAGCCAGCAAGACCTTGAACCCTTCCTCGCGACCTAGGTTCAAGAGAATTCGCGCAAATTCCCGTTCGTCTTCAACCACAAGGAGGATCCGACGGTCTTTCTTAGGATCGATGGAGTCTCGATCGTCGATCAATCCCAAGCGAGTATCCGAGGGTGTCTTTTCGACCGTCCCGTCTTTGGATTTTATCTCGGAAAGGCGGGACGCCGGCGGAAGACGGGGCGTTTCAGGACGAGCTTCTACCGATGCCACTTTCTCTTGTCGGGATTCCGGGGTCCGCGGCAAGCGGAGCGAGAACGTGCTTCCTTCGCCTTTCTTGCTTTTGAGAGTGAGGGATCCACCGAGCAAGTGGGTCAGGCTGCGAGAGATCGAGAGCCCGAGACCGGTGCCTCCGAATTTTCGACTAATCGTTCCGTCGGCTTGGTGAAAGGCATCGAAGATCAGGCTGTGCTGGGCGGAATCGATTCCGATTCCGGTGTCGGTGACTTCGAAAGCGACGTGGTCGGCACCGTCCGCGCGTATGCGGAGGGATACGGAACCTTTCGGGGTGAATTTCAACGCATTCGAAAGGAGGTTTCGGAGGATCTGGTCGAGGCGTTGGCGATCCGTGACGATCGAAGACGC
This sequence comes from uncultured Bacteriovoracaceae bacterium, assembly GCA_964536965.1. Classification (GTDB taxonomy): domain Bacteria; phylum Bdellovibrionota; class UBA1018; order UBA1018; family UBA1018; genus JACMQW01. The sequence goes on along the minus strand of CAZIAL010000084.1, from coordinate 309 downwards.
GTCGGGATCGATTTGGACCTCGAAGCCGATGTGGCGCTCGATCGCGGACGGCCGGAAGAGGCGATCCAGTCCCTGGGCCACTTCGCGCGGGCTGATCGTTTCGCGATTGAGTTCGAGTTTACCCGCTTCGACTTTCGAAAGATCCAGGATGTCGTTGATCAAGTTGAGAAGGTCGTTTCCGGCGTCGTAGATCGTCGACGCGAAGTGGACTTGCTCGTCGGTGAGATTGCCGTCGGGATTGTCTTGGAGAAGCTTCGCTAAGATCAATGAGCTATTGAGGGGTGTGCGGAGTTCGTGCGACATATTCGC
>CAZIAL010000083.1:0-3245 GCA_964536965.1 uncultured Bacteriovoracaceae bacterium | reverse complement strand
ATCTCCATTATCGCCCACGTCGACCATGGTAAAACCACGCTCGTCGACCACCTCCTCCGGCAGGCCGGGACGTTCGCGAGCCATCAAAAGCTCGACGACCGGGTGATGGATTCGGGAGATCTCGAACGCGAACGCGGAATCACGATTCTCGCGAAAAACACCTCGGTGCGAATCGGCGACGTTAAAATCAATATCGTCGATACTCCTGGCCACGCCGACTTCGGTGGCGAAGTCGAACGGATCATGGGCATGGTCGATGGATGCTTGTTGCTGGTCGACGCGGCGGAGGGCCCGCTCCCGCAAACTCGCTTCGTGCTTAAAAAAGCTTTAGGACAAGGTAAACGCGTCGTCCTCGTGATCAATAAGGTCGACCGGCCCGATGCGCGGATCGACGAAGTCGTGAACATGACTTACGACCTCTTCCTCGATTTGGGCGCGAACGAAGAACAGATCGAATTCCCGATCATTTACGCCTGTGCCCGCGAAGGCTGGTGTACCCCGAATCGCGAGGAAGTCGACGCCCTCGTTTCGAAAGAAAAAACGGGCACTTTAATGCCGCTTTTCGACTCCGTCCTTAAGACGGTCGAAGGACCGATCATCCACGAGTCCGGCGACTTGCAGATGTTGATTTCGAATCTCTCCTACTCTGATTACGTCGGACGTCTCGCCATCGGACGCATCATGCAGGGAAGCTGCAAGCGTAACCAACGCGTGATCAAGCGCACGGCGGATAAGAACGTCCCGTTTAACGTGACTCGAATTTATACGTACGAAGGCCTGAAGATGGCCGAAGTCGAAACGATTGAAGCCGGAGACATCGGCGTGATCGCCGGCTCCGAAGACATCGAAATCGGCGACACGGTGTGCGCGAACGACTCCGTTCCCGCACTTCCCCGCATTATCGTCGAGAAGCCGACGCTCGGAATGATTTTCTCGGTGAACACCTCTCCGCTCTCGGGAAAAGAAGGCGAAGCGATCCAATCCCGCAAGTTTCGTGAACGCCTCTTGAAAGAAGTGCGCACGAACGTCGCGATCCGGTTTGAGGAAACCGCCCAGTCCGACCAATTTCGAATCTTGGGCCGCGGAGAACTCCAGTTCGCGATCCTGATCGAACAAATGCGCCGTGAAGGCTTCGAATTCATGATCGGCAAGCCGACGGTTCTTTATCAAACCGACGAAGCGGGTAACCGCCTTGAGCCGATGGAACGCGCCGTCCTCGATCTTCCGGAAACCGCCGTCGGCGATGTGACCGCGATGTTTCAGGGCCGCAAAGGAATTCTTACCAAGTACGAAGGAGGCGGTAGCTCGGGTAGCGGCGCCGGTCGCGTTCGCTTGGAATTTGACATTCCGACGCGTGGACTTCTCGGCATCCGTTCGCGGTTTTTGACCGCGACTCGGGGAGAAGGCCTCTTTTCGACGATTTTGATCGGCTACGGCCCTTATCAAGGATCGCTCGCGCACCGGAATAACGGGGCTCTGATCTCCGACCGTACGGGCGACACCGTCGAGTACGGCTTGATGGGGCTCGAAGATCGCGGAATTCTTTTCCTTGGACCTGGTGTCCCAGTCTACGAAGGCATGATTATTGGAGAGAACTCCAAAGACAACGACATGAACGTCAATCCCTGTCGCGAAAAGAAACTCACGAACATTCGTTCGGCCGGAGCCGAGTTCCTCGTCACTCTCGCCGGAATTCGGAAGATGTCGCTTGAACAATGCATCGAGTGGATCGACGAAGACGAATGGATCGAAGTGACGCCGAAGTCGATTCGCCTCCGTAAAAAAGTCCTTCCCCAAGGACAGCGCAGCGTGAAGCGCGAAGACCGTATTAGCTAGTCGCGAGTCAAGCTACTTAGGGCGGTAACCTCGCAGAGCGCGGAAACGTATTCTTCGTATGGTAAATCCGTCTTCAAAACCTATCCGCGCCGCGACTCTCGCGATCGGTACCGAGCTTGCTCAGGGACAGATTACGAATCGTAACGCGACGTGGATTGGGGAACGCCTGACTTCCCTGGGCTATCAGGTCGTCCACCACTGGATCGTTCCCGACGATCGCTCGGAAATTGAAACCGCGCTCGAGTATCTGGCGGCGCGATGCGAACTCCTCGTCGTAACCGGAGGTTTGGGTCCGACCACTGACGACTTCACACGGGAATGCGTGGCGAAATGGATGGGAGCGAAACTGGAGTTTCGCGAGGAATCTTGGCTGCGACTTCGCGCACGGCTCGAATCCCGAAAAATCGAAGTCGCCGAAAGCAACCGCGTGCAGTGCTTCTTTCCCACCGGGACGACTGTGCTTGAAAACGGAGAGGGCACCGCCGACGGATTCACTTTCTGTCACGTCCACCGGCAGAGCCATCAATCGACCCAAGTTCTCGTTCTTCCCGGACCTCCACGCGAAGGCCAACACCTTTGGGACCGATTCGCTGCCTCGTGGCTTCATGATGTTTTCGGCGAACTTCCACGAGGGCGTCTGCATCGATGGAACTGCTTGGGCAAGAGCGAGTCCTCCTTGGGCGAAATCGTCGAAAATGCCGTGCAAGGATACGGCGTCCAGACCGGCTACCGGGCGAGCGTCCCCTACGTCGAAGTCAAGATTTGGATTCCGCCGGAATATCCGGCGGATCGCGAGCTTGAAGTCCTCGCCCGGCTTGAGTCCGCGATCGGGGCTTATTCAGTTGTAAAAAATGGTGGAGATCTCGCCCAAAACTTTCTGGCGGCGCTCGCCGACGCGCCCTCTCCGCTACCCATCCACATTTTCGACTTCGGAACCAACGGAATCTTAACCGAACGAATCGTCGAAGCGCTGAAGTCCCCGCTCGGTCGGGAACTCCAGCCGCGAATCCGGATCTCTACCCACTACTCTCACGAAGAAAGTGCCGCCCTTTTCCCAGGAGTTCCTGGGGAAACGAGTTTCGGTCTTTTTTCAGGTGGGGAAATTTTGGTTCTAGGGCCGTACGGGCGAACCGTCGGCAATCTCCCCACGCCTTACTCGGCGCCGGAGATGAAGGAACGACTTCGACGGTTCCATACGGAAATGGCCCTGCGGGCCTGGACCGAAACATTACGCGATCACGCGTCTCGGCGGTGAAAGCGTGGACGAAACGCATTCATCCACGCCTTACGGAATCCATTGGTTTCGCCGCGACCTTCGGTTGCACGGAAATCCCGCGCTCGAGCGGAATCTCGCTCGCCATCCGGGGCGGGTCTTGGGGGTCTTCTGTTTCGACCGTGTTTTCCTGTCT
>CAZIAL010000082.1:0-3330 GCA_964536965.1 uncultured Bacteriovoracaceae bacterium | reverse complement strand
ATCCAGTGCTTGAATCTGCGACTTCTCGTCGATCGACATCTCCGGAAAAAAATTGGGGGTTCCTGACCCCTCGGCGGGATGGAAATTCGAAGCCCGTCCGGGAGGCTGGGTCGTTGCGACCCGCAAAGACACAAGCGGCAAAACCGAGCGCCGGCGATTTTTTATTTGGGAATCGAAAGGAAAACTTTCCTTTTCCGTGGGCGGTACCAACTACCACGGGCCGATCGAAAAGAAATCGCGCGGCGGTGCGAGCGCGGCTGGTAGCGATGCGGATCTGGTAGCCCAATTTCCCGGCAAGGTCAGAAGAATCCTGATCACGGAAGGCACGACGGTCGTTGAAGGAGAGCCCTTGGTTCTGATTGAAGCGATGAAGATGGAATTCTCGGTCAAAGCTCCGTTCGCAGGCAAGGTGAGCAAGATCCGCGTGAGTGAGGGCCAGCAACTTTCGCCCGGCGATCGATTCTTGGATCTTGAGCCGATATGAAACGCGCGAAGCTCGTTTCAAAAGTCGAGATCTTCGAAGTCGGTGTTCGCGACGGGCTCCAGAACGAGGCCCGTGCGATCAGTCTCGAGAACAAGCTCTTCCTGGCCCAAGGACTGATCGACGCGGGCGTTCGTCGTATCGAACTCGGGGCCTTCGTGCGACCCGACCGCGTGCCGCAGATGGCGGACACGGAGGCGGTTTACGCGGCCGTCGCGAGCGAGCGATTGAAACTGGGTCGCGCCAAAGCATTTGCGCTGGTACCGAACGTCCAGGGGATGGAGCGAGCGATCGCCTCCGGTGCAAGGGGGATCGCGGTATTCACGGCGGCAACCGAGAGCTTCGCGAAAAGGAATATCGGTATGTCGATCGCTGAATCGCTTCGTGCGATTCGCGAAGTCACCGTACTCGCCCGATCGAACAAGATCGAAGTTCGGGGATATGTTTCGACGGCGTTCGGTTGCCCTTTCGAAGGAAAAGTTTCGCCAAAACGCGCGCTGGTAGTAGCCGAGAAGTTAGCCGAGATGGGCATTCCTGAAATCTCGATCGGGGATACGATCGGTGTGGCGACGCCTAAAAACGTCCACGACGTCTTAAACCCGATGATGAAGAAACTGGGACGTAAAACGCGGATCGCCGGGCATTTCCACGATACGCGAGGAACGGCGGCCGCAAACGCGGTCGCGGCACTGGACGTTGGAGTTCGGATTCTCGACTCCTCCGCCGGCGGTTTGGGTGGATGTCCTTTCGCGCCCGGGGCGACGGGAAATCTTGCGACCGAGGATTTAGTCTATCTTCTTCATGGGATGGGCATTCGCACGGGGATTGATTTGGAGAAATTGGCCGCGACGAGCCTATCGTTCGTTCGGCGTGTTGGAATTCCCATTTCAAGCCGCTACCTCCAGGCTTTTTCGGCGGCTTGCGAGCGTGACGGAAGCCGGTCGCAGCGATGATGCGCCTCTTTGAGATCGTCGTTTTTTACTGCCGGCTTTTTCTGATGCTGATCTGGGTGATCGTCTCCGCGCTCGTCGTGTTGCCGCTCGCCCTTTTTCGCTGGAAGAATGCGGAGAATAATTCTCTGTTCGCGAGAGTTTACGCTAAGCCGGCACTTGCGCTGATGGGGATCCGGATTCGAATGGAGGGGGCCTCTTACTTAGAGACGCGGCCCGCGATTTTCGTCGCGAATCACCAAAGTGGTCTGGATCTGGCGGTCATGTCGGGAATATATCCGCCGGGTTCGGTAGTGATCGGTAAAAAAGAGCTTCGGCTGATTCCGGTATTCGGACTGATGTTCGAGGCGTTCGGGAATATTCTGATCGATCGTCAGGACCGCTCGAACGCCTTGTCCGGCTTGAATCAAGCGGTGGCCACGATGAAGAGGGGAAACCTATCCGCGTGGATTTTTCCGGAGGGGACCCGGAATCCAGCGGGAGACGATTTGCTACCTTTTAAAAAGGGCGCCTTTTATATGGCGATTCAGTCCCAGTCGCCGATCGTGCCCATCGTGTGTTCACGACTTGAGCGGCTCGTCAGTTTCAAACGCAAGGCCTCCCGGCGGGGGGAGCTCATCATCCGCGTTTTACCGCCGATTTCCACCGTCGGGCTTACGAACTCGGACGTCGAACCTCTGCTCCGTAAAACGCGAGAAACGATGCGGGCCGCCCTCCTTGAGATCAATACCGACCTCGAAGCGCAGGACCGGGCGGTTTGAGCGTCACCGCCTTGGCGATTGCGATCGCTCGGGCCACGGTCCAGACTGGAACAGGGAGAGTGTGGATGAGAAGCTTGAGAGTTGCGTGCGTGATCGTGATTGGACTTACCGTAGGGTGCGCATCCGCACCGACTCGAGATCTTTCCTCATTGCGGGAAAGCTCGGGGGCGCGAAGCTTCCGGTCCCGCGAACTCCGTGCGCTGCCCCACTTCGCTCGCATGGTCGAGGACGGTTCTCCCTTTCAGCTTCTGCACGAAGCGTTTCTCACGGGGACGGCGCCGACCGTGGAAGAAGCCTTTCCTCCGTGTTTCGCCGCCGATGGCGAAACGCTGCTCAACATCGGGCGCCAGTCGACTCTTTTTGTGACGCCGAAAAGCGAAGTCGTGGAACCGGATACGGGCAGTCAATATTGCCGTGTGGAAGACGACGTCGAAATCACGCCGGCCCAACCTGCGGCCGGTCCTCGCTTCCCCGCGCGCCCTGCGAAGACGGAGCGGAGGATGGTCGTGGTTCGCGTCGCCGCCGATCACGCTCCGGCGGTCGTCGCACCTGAGGAAATAGCGCAGTTTAAAGCCTTAGTCCGAACGTCTCCTACGACCTGTGTGCGCACTCAAACGTCGCTCCAGTGTTCCGCAGCGATCGAGCCCACTTACGGAAAGCTTTTTATCCGTAAACTCGCGAAATGGAATCCAGACGAAGGCGATGCGTTCGCATTTCACGTCGAGACATCCGTCGACGCGAAAGCGTCGGAGACCGAGGCAAGCCAATACATCTATATTTGGACAGCTGAAAAATAGCCTTGGTTTCCAGGGCCTATTTCCCCCTGAGATCCTTCTCGGTCCGTTCTTGACGATGCGCCGCATTGATCGGTAAGGTGGGGCCTTTCCATCCCTTACGGCCAAACTCAGGCCAAACCTTTTCGAGGAGTTTCCATGTCCGCTTGGGTGATCACAAGTTGGGTTTTCGTCGGCATCATGACCGGCGTGAATATCTTCATTTTCCTAAAACTCAAGGGAGCCTCCGAACAAATGCTCAAGATGGCATTCCCCAACGCCAAGAACATGAACGAGGCCCTCGGTCAGATGCAGAAGATGATGGGCGGCATGGGTGGAATGGGCGGACGTGGAATGCCGAACAT
>CAZIAL010000081.1:0-3342 GCA_964536965.1 uncultured Bacteriovoracaceae bacterium | reverse complement strand
GACCGCAGATCTTCGAGCGGGGCGAATGGCGCGCGCTCGTCTTCGAGCGGTAAGCTATAGCTTATTTGCAGTGGATTCGGAGCGGTCTCCTACCTGCGCTTCACGGCAGTTTCAGACCGGAGAACGCGGGCAGATGCACTTTCCGGGTGAGCGGGCTTTTGGTTTTTCCCCGCGGGACGGCGACGCCGGCCTTATATGTAAATGCGATCACGTCATCGAATAGGAGGTACTCGTTTTTTCTGGGAGGGAAGAGAAGGATCGGCTCTCCGTTCGAATACCGAATCACCCCTTTGGCGGGATTTTTCGGGTCGATCAGACAAACGGAATTCGAAGATTTGCAGGCGACATTCCCCCCACCGAAGAAACTTCCGAAAGACATTTGATCAATTCCGAAATTGGATGTCTTTCCGACTCGAAATTTCATTCTCGATCTCTGGATGACGAGGTTCCCGTTCAGCCACGCTTCCACGATTCCATCCGCATTATTCAATGAGTTCATCACCACGCGCAGAACGAGGGTGTTCCACTGTCCTTTGATAAAGGGGACGTCTTTAATGGTGGAGTTTTCGACATTCGAGAAATTCGTACCGTATTTTTTTCCGCATGTAGAGCACGGTGGATTAACAAGGTGGGCGTCATGATACATGTACATCGTGGGCCGGGTCGTAATCGCTCCACCCCACATGAAACGGGTGCTGAATCCATCGCTCGTTCCATCTCTATTTGGATCGGATGACTGTCCTCCGGTCGGGCAAGTTCCACCGCAGATTCCGGGTAATTTTCCGACCATCACGCCGTTGAAAGTACTCGGTATGAAAATCCGGTAACCGAAATAGAGCTCTTCGTAGGACTTACCGAATTTCGTAAAGAATCCAATTCCCGCACTGTCAGAACCCAGGCCGTCATTCGTCGAAGAACCTCGCGGAAGATATTGGTTACCGCTGACGGTTACATAGTTATGAATGGTGCCAAACCCAGTGGATTTCTTATCTCGGTAGGGGAAATCGACGCGAAGGTGCTTGTTTCCGGAAGTCGAAATCACCTTTGCAACGTCGATCCCGCCTCCAGAGCCCGTTTTCCACTCGGCCATAAACTGAGCCGCCGGATAGGTCCCGAGTGAGCGGTGTTCGAAATCATTTCCCATCACGATATCCACTTGGTTCAGAGGGATCGCTCCTCCCGGCGCAGGGGCCACAGTAGGGACTGGATCTGGAGTGGGTTCCGAAGTCGGATCAGGATCAGGTTGCGGGGCCGGAGCAATCACGACGACCTCAGGTTTATTGATCATGACCTCGAGATAGCTGTTCCAGTTATTCTCCGAACTCCCTTCGCCCAGGACTCGAATATATTTCGCAAGTCTTTCGGGAAACGCAAAATTTTCGAATTGAGTGCTGGTTCCGGAACTCTCGAATCGGGCGACATCATTAAAGATGACGCCGTCCGGAGAGGACTGGACTCTAAAACTCGATTTTCTCGCGTCGCCTCGGTAAAAGGCAATCTGCACCGACCGAATCAGATATTCATCATCAAAAGCAAAATCGAGATATTCACCAACGCCAGACGCCGACCACCGGGTCTTAAAATTTCCATCGACGACGTTCGTCGCGACGTTCCCATCGTCGCTGCTTGCGGAAACTTTTACAGTTTTCAGGTCGATAATTTTTTTAAGGCATTTTGAATCGACATATTCGAAACCGGCTTCGCAGTCTATTTGCGGTAGGACGGGCGTAGGCTGGGGCATGACCGTCGGTACTGGCAATGGCTGCCCAGGGCCCGTCGGTGAATCCAACGGAGTAGAACGATGGTCTCGCGGCCAACCCGTATCGTCAGGCGAACCCGTATCGTCAGAAGATTCCGCCAGTGATTCGCTTTGGAAGCTTGAATCTAAGATTCCAGACTGAAAGTTGAAGCAACCCGAGACAAAAAGAGCGAGTGGCGCGAGCAATAAACGCGATTGTCTCTGGTCCATCTTAGTTACCCCCTGGAAATTTTCGTCCACCCGGAAAGCTATTGGGCTGGGTCGCGATGAAGATCTTCGACCGTCAGTCCTCCGACCGAATGAACGTCTGACGTCAGAGGTCTGCGTAGCGCATCGCAGAATATGCAGATCTCTTAACTCTAACAGATGTGACTAGATGCGTCAATCGTTTGCCTTGTTCAACTCCGTCGGATTGAACAGGGTTAGAACGGTAAATTCTGGACCTGGTCGAAAGAGAACCGTGACTAGGCGCCGGGGATGTCATGCGATTGGCGGTGGCTGGGAGACCGAATCTCGCGTCTTTTGCATCGGACCCCTTTAAAGTCAGAGAAGTGTCGAACGGGTCTCGGCGCTCACTGAATTGGGTAGCCTTTCCGAAGAAAATACCAATGGTTCGGGTTGTTCTTAGAGCAGCGGCATCCTCCCTGCGAATGCGATACGCAATCGTGTCGTTCTCCCTCTTGTTGGCCCCGCTGGCGGTCGCGGCGTCCGAACCTTCCGCGCATCCGGAATACGTCTTTTCGCTCCCGCCGGGTTGGAAGGCGGATCGCGAATTTAAGCGGGCCCAGTCGGCTTGGTACGATGCCGATTCTCGCGCGACGCTGGTCGTGCAATCGACTACCGGGAGCGAAGCCTACGTCATCGATTCCGGCGGGATCACGGAAGCATTCGGCCTACTCGCGAAAATTCGTGGGTTAGCCACGCGCTTTCTGGGCGTCGAAGGCTGGAAAGCCCATGCGCCCGTACTGACCAAAACGAGCTCGGGCCAAATTCTGAAGTTTCGGGGGCAGTACCGTGGACCCGGGGGGCACCTGGTTCGGTTCCACGAGTGGCAGTTCCTGTTCGGAAGAAAATATTTCCAGGTGAACTACGCCGAGGACGGGAATGAAAAACGATCCGAAGCGGAGATCGAGGCGCTACTCGCGCGTTTTTCCTCGGTGGGGTGGAAAACCGAAACGGCCGGCACGTTCCGTTTTTCCGACCGTGCGTCAGTTATGGCCCGCGCTTCGGGCGATGGTTCGCGAAGGAGTCGAGGACTGGGGCTGTATGACGCCGGAGGAACGAACACTCTTCCTCAGTAAATCGGGAGCCTATGCCGCGACCCAGGGAGTGCTGACCTTCGCCACGGGTGGCGCGGTAGGGATTGGATTTACGGCCGCAAAGGCGGGAAAGCTGGCAGTGCGGGTTTAAAGCTGGTCGCCGGGATAGAAAAGTCGAAAAGTACCCTACTCGTCGGAAAGACGTTCGGGAGAGCGGCAAAATCAAAGTTGGTCACTGCGCTCTCCGTGGTGGCGGCAAAGAGCTTAAACGGAACCCACGAAACCACTCAGCTCTGCCTCCAGGCGGTCGCCTTCGCCCTGCGC
>CAZIAL010000080.1:0-3589 GCA_964536965.1 uncultured Bacteriovoracaceae bacterium | reverse complement strand
TTTACGTCGACGATGTCTTCGTCCATTCCGACATCTGGGCCGAAGAAGAAGGCACGGAAGAAGAGCAGTCGGAAGCGACCGATAACGAAGTGAGCGCGTCGGGCGGCGAGGCCGGGGCGAACGGAGAAGAGACTTCGGCGCCTAAAAAGCATACGGGCATTCGCCCACGCGGGGAGATCGTCCCGCAGGTGGCTTCGGCTGCGGCCCCCGGAGAAATCGCGGGCGACCTCGAAGAGAACGACGACGAGTCGGACCTTCCGGAATATTCCGAGGAAGAAGCGGACGTCATCGAAGCGGCGGCGCAGACCGCGCTTGGTGAACATCCAGAATTGCTCAGCGAAGAAGAAGCCGAAGACCAGATGGCCGAGCTTCTCGCCGACGACGACGAAGAAGAGGGCGAGTCCGACGACGATGGCGATCCGGTCGCCATGGGCGCCGAAGGGGACGACGAAGAACCGAAAGGCACGATTTCTCCGAAGAAGGATGCGGATGAGGGCGACGACGACGGCGCTGATTTCTCGGGCGATGACGCGAACGACGGTTCGATCGGCGAAGGCGGACTGAGCGAAGAAGCCGGTGGACTGAACGCCGATGGCACCCCGAACGAAGGGGGAACCGCAGCCGAACGTGCGGAGCGTGGACGCCGTCGCCGACGTGGACGCCGCGGTGGGCGAAACCGCAAACGCGGACGTGACGACGCGGCTCCGGGCGATCAGCCTCGAGTCGAAGGCCGCGAAGCCGGCGGGACGCCGAATCCGAATCGCATCGTGATCGGCGGCGCGAGCCGTTCGGCCGAAGATTCCGGTTCGAACGAAGAGTTTCCGGATTCCTTCCATGAACAAGTTTCCGAAGCCGGCGACGTCGGCAGCGATCGTTCCGAGATGAGCGCGCAACTCGGCGGCGGCGAGGCGGGCTCCGAGTCCGATCGTCCCGAAGGTCGCGCTCCGCAGGTCCGCATCGGCGGCGGCGCGGATGCGAAAGGCGATCCGAAGAAAACTCGCCCGGAATTCCGCGAGCCGCGGAATAAGGACCGCAAGATCCGTTCGAAGCAGTCCACGCGTCCTTCGCGCATGAACGTCAGCATCCAGGACCTCCTGAAAGAGGGCCAGGAAGTCATCGTGCAGATCGCGAAAGATCCGATCGCAACGAAAGGCGCGCGTCTGACGTGCCATATTTCGCTTCCGGGCCGTCACCTCGTCTGTATGCCGACGATCGATCATGTCGGCGTTTCTCGCCGCATCGAAAAGGACGAAGAACGCCGCCGTCTCCGCGAGTACGTCGACCGCAATCGTCCGAAAGGTCTCGGATTCATCGTCCGAACCGCGACTTCCAGCGGAAAGGCGAAAGCCGAACTCCGCATTAAGCAGGATATCGACTATCTGTCGGCTCTCTGGAGCGAGATTAAGTCCAAAGCCAATGCGGTCACCGCGCCGGCGCTCGTATACGAGGATCTGAATCCGATCCTGCGCGCGATCCGGGACTGGGTGAACGAGGACATCGATAAGATCGTCGTCGATTCGCGTTACTCTTATAACGACGTCCAGCGTTTCGTTCGCAACTTCATGCCGGGCATCGGCTCGAAGATCGAACTCTACCAGGGCGACGTGCCGATTTTCGATACCTACGGAATTTCCACCGAACTCGCGCGCGGACTCGAGCGCAAAGTCTGGCTGAAGTCCGGCGGTTACCTCGTCGTCGACCAGGCGGAAGCGCTCGTCGCGATCGACGTGAACACCGGCCGCTACGTCGGGAAGAAGTCGCTCGAAGACACCATCTTAAAGACGAACCTCGAGGCCGTGAAAGAGATCTGCTACCAGCTCCGGCTCCGGAACTGCGGCGGGATCATCATTCTCGATCTGATCGACATGGAGCGCGAAGAGAACAAACTCCGCGTCTACCGTGCGCTCGAAGAAGAGCTGAAGAAAGACCGCTCGCGGCCGCAGATCCTGAAGATTTCGGAACTCGGACTCGTCGAAATGACGCGGAAGCGGACGCGCGACACCATGGTGCGCGCGCTCTGCGACTCCTGCAGCCAGTGCGAAGGCAAAGGCTATATTAAGTCGAAGCTCACCGTCGCTTACGAGATCATGCGCGACGTGGAACGCGACGGGGTCGTCCAGGACAGCCCGAAGCTCCTGATCCAGGCGCATCCGGATGTCATCGACGTGCTCGCCATCGACGAGCGCGAGTCGCTCGACGCGCTCGAGCGTCGGTATAAGAAACAGATCTATCTCCAGGCCGTGCAGGATTTCCATCCCGAGCAGTTCGAGCTGATCGGCGACAAACGTCCGGGGAAACGCTCGGAAGAAGCCCTGCTCGATCGCGCGCGCGAACTGGCCCAGACTTCGGACCCTCGTCGCGGACGTCGCGGTCGGGATCGCGGTCGCGGGAAGAGCGGCGGACGCGATAGCGGCAGTAAAGAAGGCGGTCAGGATCGGGAAGCGCGTCGCGGAAGCGGCGGCGGCCGCGATCGGAATGACCGCGGAGACAAGAATCGGACGGAAAATCGCCATGCTTCTGATCGGCCACGAATTTCGATTCGTCCGGCCGGCGCGGAGGGCGCGGCGAATCCGGCGGGTGACGGTGCGACCGACGAGTTCCAGAATACCGGCTACCCGAATACGGGCGATTCCGAGAACCTGGGAAATCGCGACGATTCGATGAACACGGGCCGGCTGACTCCGCCGGATGATTCCGCGAGTGACGAAGATCGTCTCGCCTATCAGCGCGCTCAGGCCGCTCAAGACGCGGCACTGGCTGCGAAGGGCGGAGCGAACGGCGGACGTGCACCCGGCGCGGGTGGCGACGGTCAGGCTCGCGGCGGCAAGTGGGCCGGTGGTGCGGGCGGTGATCGAGGCGGACGCGGAGATCGCGGTGGTCGTGGACGGCGCGGCGGACGCGGCGGCAAAGGCCGCTTCCAAGGCGGAGTTCGCGCGGATAAGCCCGGCACGGCCGGCGGTCCTCCGACTCCCGTGAGCGCTTCGGCGGATTCCGGCGGTGGCGACTCCGGCGGCGGTTCGGGCGGCGATCGTTCGAATCCTCCGACGACGGAATGACCCAAGCATCGAGTTATACGTTTTCGATCGAAGTCCCCCGCGAGGTCCGCTGGACCGAAGCGGCGGGACTACGGCGTTTTTCCCGCGAGGATTTCTACGCTTACCTGTGGGAGACCTTCGACGGAACGATCCAGGGCGTCCACGAGGGTACCGTGGACAGCGACTCTTTCACGGTCGATTCGGCGGAAGCTCCGCGGGACCGTGACTGGGTCGATCTCCAGGCCTCCGAGAGAGCCATCGTCTACTTCGTCGACGAAGCGAGCGCGCTGGCGGCGCGAAAGAAGATTTCCGAACTCACCGGACTGCCCTGCGGTCCGGTCGAAGAGCAGAAATCCGAAGACTGGGACGCGAACTGGAAGGCCTCTTTCCAGGGAGTTTCGGTCCCGCCCTACTGGGAAATCCTTCCTCCGTGGCGCGAATCGCCCGCGGATCCGAAGTCGAAAGTCATCCGCATCAATCCCGGCGCCGGATTCGGTACCGGAACCCACGAAACCACTCAGCTCTGCCTCCAGGCGGTCGCCTTCGCCCTGCGC
>CAZIAL010000079.1:0-4909 GCA_964536965.1 uncultured Bacteriovoracaceae bacterium | reverse complement strand
GACACATGCCTTTTCAGGGCATTGCTCTACCGACTGAGCTACCAACCCACGAGAGCCTTGTTCGTATGAAAGATCTGGGGCGACCGCAAGAAAAAACCCCGCGTTACCTTTACCTTGCGGCGTGTAACGCGGGGTTTATAGCCCGAATTCGGGAATTCTGGCCTTACTTCGTGGCTCTTCGGCCGACTTTGACCGGGAGCTGGAGTTTGTCGCCTTTGCGCCAGACGTGAATCCGTATGCGCATCCCCGGCTGAAGATCCTTCAGGACGAAGGTGAAATCTTCGAGCGACTCCGTCCGCCGAGTCTTCGGCTGTACGGCCGCAAACCCCGGAGAGTCGTCGAGCAGCGTGATCGCCGTGATGATATCGCCCTCGCGCACGCCGCCCTCGGCGGCCGGACTTCCTTCGCGCGCTCCCGAGAGAAGGATCCCTTTGGGCACCTCGACCGGACGCGCTCCGCCCATCGCTTTTACTTCCGGCATTTCGCCCGAGTTCATCTGGGCATAATTCGGAATCGTACCGAGATAGGCGCCGAAACCTTTGCCGGCTCCGCGCGACTGGATCGCGGACATCGTGTTCTTACCCTTCAGCTTCACATAGGTGAGCGCCGTCTTGCGATCTGCGGCTACCGTCGCGATCGTCGAAACGAGCTCGGCGATCTGGACCCCGCCGACCGGATTCAGCTTATCCGACGTATCCGAGGCGCGGTGGTAATCTCCGTGGGCGCCAGTGAAGAAGTGCAAAACCGGCACGCGCGCGATGTAGAACGGCATCTGATCGCTGGGTCCGTAACCGTCGCCGTCCGCCGAGCAACGGAGTGCGAAGCGGTCGCAGTTCTTCTTCACGATCTTTTTCCACTCCGACGCCGTCGCCGCGCCGAAAACCGTCAGCGAGTTATTCGAAAGTCGGCCCACCATATCCAGATTCAGCATCGCCTTCGGGCGGATGTTTTTCTTCCGAAGGAGATCCACGAATCGTGAGCTCCCCAGGACGCCCGTTTCCTCGGCCGTAAAGGCCGCGAAAACGTAGCATCCGCTGGCTTTCTTTTCCTTCAGTGCCGTACCGATGTTCCTCGCGACCTCGATCATCGTCGCCACGCCCGAAGCGTTATCGTCCGCGCCGTGGTGAACGCGCTTCGTGAATCCGACCTCGAGCGAACCTTCGCCGCCGTATCCGAGGTGGTCGAGGTGCGCGCCGATGACGACCGGGCGTCCCGAACGGCACGCCTCGTCGCTGCCCATGATTCCGACGACGTTCGAAGCCGTGATCTTTTTATGGTCGAGCGTGATCTTGCCCGCGAGTGAAACGGGCTTCCCGGCCCCGAGCCATTCGCGCGCGATTTTCCGGCTGACGAAAATCGCCGGAATGCCCGCGTCCGCCGCGACGATGGAGTTGGAGGTGTTGATGGAGACCATCAGATCTTCCGGCTTCTTTTCGTCGACCACTTCGGGATCCCAGAACGCGATTCCCGCGGCCCCGCGTTCGCGCGCGAGAAATGCCTTGTAGCGAAGATCGCCGTAGGTCGTGGACTGCGACGGCGAAAGGCCGAGCCCAGCCGCGACGCCTTTGCGAACGAGGACGATCCGACCCTTCACGGACCTCCCTTCGTAATCATCGACCCCGAGCTCGGTCGCGACGACGCCGTAACCGATATCGAGAATTTTTCCGGCGATGCCGCCCTGCTTCGAGAAAGCCGCCGGCGCGAACTCATCCTTCGTTTTCAGCTGCCGCCAGTCGGCCTTCAGACTCGTTTTCGACGAATCGAGTTCCACGCCGCGCACGAATTCGACTTCGTGTTCGTAGCCCTTGATCTCTTCGCCGTATCCGTAGAGCCGGCCCATTTCGCGGACTCCGGCCTTTTCGAACATTTCGGCGACGTAAGCTTCCGCGCGCCCGAGCCCTTCCGTTCCGACCCCGCGGCCTTCCATGTCGGATGCCGAAAGTTCTTTCGCCATCACATGCCAGCGGTTGACCGGATTCGTATCTTCTTCGGTAATGATGGGTCCGGGGACGCGTGGGTTCCAGTCGGCGACGAAGATATTCGTTTCTCTAGCCTTGCGCGCGTTTCGGTTCGAGGAGAACGCCAGATATTTTCCGTCGGGCGAGAACATCGGAAAGCTGTCGAATGTACCTGAATGGGTAACCTGTTCAAGCTCGGTTCCGTTCGTACGGACCATATACAGGTCGAAGTTCCGCGAACCGGGCGTCTTATAGTTCGACGCGAAGAGGACGTGGCCGCCGTCCGGTGTGAAATACGGGGCGAACGTCGATCCGCCGAGTTTCGTGATCTGTTTCGCGTCCGAGCCGTCCGCGTTCGCGACATAGATTTCGAGCACGGCGGGTTTCACGAGGTGCCGTCGAAGGTGATCGACGTAGTCTTCGGCTTCGCGACCCGGCTTAGGTCGCGACGCGCGCCAGACGAGCTTCGTGCAGTCCGGCGAAAAGAATGCGCCACCGTCGTAACCGAGGGTCTTCGTCACTTGCTTCACATCGACGATCATCCCGCGGCCATCGAGCCGACCGACGTAGAGGTCGAGATCTCCGCCCCGATCGGAGGTGAACACGACTTTTCCATCCTTACAGGTGACGAGCTCGGCGTTGTAAGAGGAGGGCGCGCCCGGCTCGATCGGAATCACGTCCTTGCCGTCCGCGCGAGCGCGATAAAACTGGTAGGTCGGGTAGATCGGCCAGAGGTAACCCTTCGACTTGTCAGGTTCGACCGGACATTCTTTTCCGGCGGAATGGGTGCTCGAAAAGACGATATGGTCGTCGTCCGGGGTGAAGAAGGAGCAGGTCGTGCGTCCCATTCCGTTCGAAACGCGGTTCTTCGTTTTACGGTCGAGACCGATTCGGTAAATCTGATCGCATTTCGCATCTTCGCCCGAGTGCTGGTAGGTCAGGAACTTTCCGTCGTACGACCAGTAGGCTTCCGCATTCGTGCCACCGAAGGTGAGCTGGCGAATATTCGAGAGGCGCGCCTCGTTCGGAAAGGAAAGGGAAGCGTCGCCGGTAAGGCTCACGCTCGGCTGCGGTGCCGCGCAAGAAAAGAGACCACTAGCCAAGATGCCAACGGAGAGAATTCGAGTGAAGTGCATGCGGGAATCGTAACGCCGAAGCGGTGCGAATTCCACCGACGAGGCACGCGATTCCCGCTTTAATCTCCGAGGCTTGGGTCGAGAATCGGGTCGAGGATCGGAAGCGTGGCCGACTCTTCCGCCACTTCGCCCGCGCCGTAGCTCGATTCGGCGGCGATCGACTGAGAATTGGCGTTGCGTCCGGGCTGGAAGGCGGCCAATTCCTGTTCAAGCTGGGCGGTCGTCATTTTTCGGTAGTCGTAGGCGCGTCCGGAGACCTTCAGCAGGGCTTCGCAGAGCTGCATCCGCTTCAGAATCTGGGCCTGCTTATCGGCGGGCACCTCTTCGAATTTTCGAATCGGCGCGGCGGCGGTCATCATCGGCGCCGAAACTGGAGCTTCGATCCCGATCGATTCGGAATCGATCGCCGGAGTCTGTGGCGCTTCTTTCCGCGATTTCGTCGTGGTCGTGCGGGTGGTGACCGTCGTCGTCGTCGTTTTCGCGGGCGCGCTCTTTCCCATCGTCAGCGGCCGGGCATAACGCTTCGGCGGTAGCGCGGGTGCGGGTTCCATCGCGATACGCGTGGTTTGAACGATCTCTTCTTCCACTTCCCCGTCCTCGAGGGCGGGGTAAACCTCGAGCGGTACCCGCTTCGCGGCGGTTTTTTTCGCTCGTTTCGCGCTCGGCGCGGCTAACGCACCCGGAAGGGTGACGAGAAGGGTTAGGGTGAGCATGGCCCACGCGAAAGGTGAAAAAAGCATAAATCCCCCAGGAATAACCGGGGGTTGTCGAGGCCCCCGTGAGACCGTCGATGAATACTGTGTTTGGCGCATCAAGTCAACAGCCGGGCGAATTGATCTCGCGCTGCGTAAAGTATTGGATTTTTTCGGCTTTTTTCGATTATTCGGGGGAATGGATTTGACAGTGACCGGGGCGGAACCATTATATCGCCAACACCCACTTTTAGGAGGTTTCTGTAATGCAAGTTCGTCCTCTGCACGATCGCGTGCTCGTTAAGCGTCTGAATGAAGAAGAAAAAACCAAGGGCGGGATCATCATCCCCGACACCGCGAAAGAAAAGCCGGCTCAAGGCGAAATCATCGCGGTCGGCCAAGGCCGTGTCGCCGACGACGGGAAGATCCGCGCGCTCGACGTGAAAAAAGGCGACAAGGTTCTGTTCGGCAAATACGCCGGAACCGAAATCAAAATCGACGGCGACGAATTCCTGATGATGCGCGAAGAAGACATCCTCGGCGTCATCGCGAACTAATTTCCTGTCTGAATCTACCCACTACTTTAAGGAGTATTGAACCATGTCCGCAAAAGAACTGCGTTTCTCCTCGGATGCACGCGCCTCGATCCTGAACGGCGTTAACGTGCTCGCCGATGCTGTAAAAGTAACCCTCGGTCCTAAAGGCCGTAACGTCGTCATCGAGAAGTCCTTCGGCGCGCCGAACGTGACCAAAGACGGCGTCACCGTCGCCAAAGAAATCGAACTTTCCGACAAGTTCGAAAACATGGGCGCCCAGATGGTGAAAGAAGTCGCTTCGAAGACGAACGACGACGCGGGTGACGGCACCACGACGGCGACCGTGCTCGCGCAAGCGATCTACCGCGAAGGCGCGAAGATCGTGGCCGCGGGACTGAACCCGATGCCGGTGAAGCGCGGAATCGACCTCGCGGTCGCCGCGATCGTCGCCGAGCTGAAGAAGATCTCCAAGCCGATCAAGGACCAAAAAGAAGTCGCCCAAGTCGGCGCGATCTCCGCTAACAACGACGCCGAAATCGGCAAACTCATCGCCGAAGCGATGGAAAAAGTCGGCAAAGAAGGCGTGA
>CAZIAL010000078.1:0-5683 GCA_964536965.1 uncultured Bacteriovoracaceae bacterium | reverse complement strand
GGGTCGCCGTCCCATCGACGTTCGTGGTTGCCGGACCGAAGTAGCGACGGGCAATATTGGCTTCGAAATCGATCTGCCAGAGTCCCGAGGCTGCGCTACTCGGAATATAGAGTCGTCCCTTCGAATCGAAGACGATCCGCGTCCGCGAACCATCGAGCGGCAGGCGGATCGCGGAAGGGAGAGCCCCGCCATCCGCTAAGTTTGCCGTTCCGTTTTTAACGAAGGAAGACACCAATCCGGTTTTCGCATCGAGTTTTCGAATGGCGGTTCCAACCGTATCGTAAGCAAAGACGTCGCCCGTGATCGGACTCACCGCGACCATCGAAGGCGTACCGCCCGCGAGCCTCGCCCCCAGGCCCGATCCGCCGTCGCCGTTATCGACGGAGCCCGCGTAGATATCCCAGTTCGCGAGATTGAAGGCGTTGGAAAGCACGATGGGGCTCGTATTGCCCGCGCGGTCGCGCGCGCGGACGCGCAGGCGGAAGTATCCGCTCGAAGGAGCGGCGAGATCCAGCGTCCCGCTGTAAGTGGTTTGGTTGGGCGCGATGCCGCCCACCCAGGTGCGGTTCGCATCGATCGAAGCGTCGGCTGCGGAGACGTGATCGGCCCATAGGGTGTTGTTCGTGGTCCGGGCGACCTCAAGCGGGTTCACATCCAAACCTTCGACGTCCTCAAGCGTGTAGGCGATGCGCACGGTTTCCCCCGTCAGAAACGTCGTCGTCCCGAAGCGCACTCCGGCGGAGGCGTTGGTGATCGAAAGCGCCGTGATTCTTGGCGGGTTTCCGACTTCGTAGAGGATCGTATCGAAATTCACGTTTTCCGACTCGGGAGTCGCGCCATCGATGACGCTCGTATTTCCCCCCGCGTCGCGAGCCCAGACGCAGACCTTCTTGATTCCATCCACCGGCGAGAAGGTGATCGGGTAGCTCACGGCCGCCCCGGGGGTCGCCGGCGCGTACGCCGTCCAAGTGAGTCCGGTGTTTTGGCTCTCGCACGCCGCCGAGCTTGGGACGACGAGTTTTAAGGCGATCTCAAACGAGGGCACGATGTCGTCGGTCGCTTTTACCCGCACCTGGGCCGTCGGCGTGCCCACGAAAGCGTCGCCCGTGGAGTCTCCCGCGGACACGGGGTTGATCACGACCTGGGCGAGCGCGGGCGGAGCGGTGTCGACGGTGAGCGAAAGGGTTTGCGCCGGGCTTCGGTTCGCGTGGGTGGAGGCGGAGTCGCGTGCCCAGACGTAAAGCGATTTCACGCCGGAAGTGGCGTTTGAAAACGTGTGCGAAAAGGCCCCTGCCCCCGTGGAGCACGCCGCCCAGCCCGCGGCATCGACGGCGGGAGGGGTGCTGGACTCGGAGAGGTAGAGGGAGTGGTGGTCGGCGCACGAGGGCGCCGTTAAAGAGAAACTCGCCGACCCGGCGTAGGTTCCGCCGACGGGCGTGAGCGCGGGGGCCGCCGGTGCCGTCGCGTCGTAAACGAGAGTTTCGGTATCCGACGCGGCCGCGACGTTTCCGATCGCGTCGCGCGCCCAGGCGTAGATCGTCTTCGTTCCGTCCGTCCAGGCGCTATTGGCGTAGGCGAGAGACGCCGTGACGGTCGAGCACGCGATCCATCCCGCATCGCTCGCCAGCGGCGCCGTCGCGGACTCGGAAAGAAAAACATGCGACGTATCGGTGCAGGACGAGACGTGGAAGGTCGCGGACTTCAGGTTCGTGATCGACGGCGAGTCGAGGGCCAAGGTCGGGGTGGCCGGGGCGATCGTATCTTTTGCAAACGCGCGCGTGGCCCGCGTGGCCGCGACTCCGCCGGCGTTTTCAAGATCCGCATGAAGAGTGAGGGCGCCGTCGGCCGCTCCCGAGACGTCGACGCTGGCTGACCAAGCGCCGGCGGTGCAAACCGCCGTGGCGCTAGCGGAACCCGAAAGGGTGATCGTTCGACCCTCTTCCCGAGCCGAGCAAGTTCCCGTGAGTGCGAATGCACTTAAATCGGCCGGGGCGATCAAGGTGCCGGCGTTCGGAGTCGTAAACGCTACCGTCGGCGGGACTTGGTCGAGCACGAGGTCGATCGTTCGCGGCGCGCTTACGATCCCGCGGGCGTCTTTGGCGTAGAGGGAAAGCGACTTAGCGCCGTCGGTGGTGTCGCTTAGCGTATGGGAGAGGACTTGGCTTGGGCTTTGGGCGCAGGTGATCGTGAAATCCGAATCGTCCGGAGGGGTGTTGCCTTCGATCAAGGCCAGGGAGCTAAAGCTTCGGCAGTGGGTGAGAACGGCGCCAGTCTGGAGTGAAAGCGAGACGGTGGGGGCGAATACGCGATAAACCGGACCGGCTTCGGTCAACGAGGCGAGCGCCTGTAGCATAGGCGGCGCGGGCGGGATGAGGTCTTGGATCTGCAGGATGTAATCTCGCTGCAAATAAGGGGTGGCGATGTCGATATTCCCGCTTCCGTCGTCCTTACCGACGTAGAGGCTTAGCGTGCGCTGCGGAACGGAGTTTGCGCTCGGGGTGTAGGTGTAAGTAGCCGAATTCGAAACGGCGACTCCGTCCAGTTTCCAGAGGATCACCTGGTCGTAGGCGGGGTCCCAGTGGGAGGTCGAGACGAAGTAATTCGCGGCGGTGCCTTCGGAGATCTCGGTAGGTGCGGAGACGGAAAGAACCCAAGGCGAGGAGTTTCGCAGCTGGGCGGGGGCGAAGCCAAAAAGGGTTTGGAATTCCGCACTCAGCTCCGCGCTGCCCACCAAAGCCGAGTAGGCTTGGTTGATCGAAATCGAGTTTCCAGATTCGCGTTCGAGCCGCGCCAGGAACGCCTCGACGGCTTGGCTGTTCGCTTGGGCGAGTTTTCGGCTCTTCGAGTTTTCCAGCCGGGAAATCGCGGCGAGCAGGGAGCTTGAGACCATGATGTCCTGCGAGTCGACCCCGGTCAGGAGACGGGAGTAGGAAGCGCCGGCGACGCAACCGATGGCTTCGACGATGAACTGGGCGGAGCCGTCTTCAATGGCGTCGAGGACATCGGTCTGGGTGAAGGTGTAATAGCCGGAAGCCGAGGCTTGCGTGGTGGCGACCGCGGGCAGGATCATCTTTCCGTTCGCATCGATCCGGTAAAGGGAAACGGCCGTGTCGCTTGGGGAGCAGGTCGCGGCGTAGAGCGATGGGAAAGGAGAAACCGTCAGGCGACGCTCGGCGATCAGGCCGACGAAGGGCAGAATCCTTCCGGTGAGCGATCGACTTCCTTCGAGGTTCGAAGAAAGGGTGCGGATACCGCAGGAAGAAGAGAGGAAGAACGCTATTGCAGCGACGAGAATTTGGCGTATGGCGCCGAGGGATGAGCGGCGGTAGAATACATACTGCATGAAGAAAGTTTACTTTAATAAACTATCGGATAAAATGAGTCATGCTTGACTCAGGTGGCGTTGGGTACTTCGCTTGAGAAAACGGGCTAAATATCTATCTATTGTCTATTTACTAGTCCTTATAACGGTCCCCGGCGGCGTGTACGCCTGGGGGGGCGAACTTGCGGTTGAACCCCATTCTTCTTTATCCGAGCTTCTCCATCGATTTTTAACCGAGAACGGAATTGAGGACGAACGTCTTTATGGCCCGAAAGGGCTGGTCAGGCGGGTTGTCGAGCTGAATCCGGAGATTTCGAATGCGGATTTGATTTATCCGGGAATGACCATTCGAATTCCGTCTTTGAAAAATCGCCCTGCCAGCGTCCTCCAGATTGCGCGGCCCCCGCCCGCGTCTCCGAAGCCGCCCGTGCCCGTTATCGATTCCCGCCCGAAATCCAAATCGATCGCGACCCCGCGAAAAATTTCAGTTCCGCGTTCGCAGCGCTGGGAGGCGGCCGTGGGATATCGACGGAGTGCGGGAGCCGAAACCATCGGTCAGGCGGAGACCCGGTCGGACGGCATCGGCGGGGTCGGTTTAGCGCTCGCGTACGAAAATTGGAATTTGAAGACTGATGATCACTGGACCGCGGAAGGCGGAATCGTTTCGCGCTCGCAAAACGAGAGCTTGAAATTAGGAATGAGCCCCTGGTTTCGAATGGGCTGGGGCAAGCCGTTTCGCGCGGGTTCGGCGATCACATGGGGAATCGGTTCCCGAGTCGAATGGTTGAAGACTCCGAGCTCGACCCGGAGCGGGAACCTGCTCCGGTTCGAACAACGAGCCACCTTTTATGCGGGCCTCGGCCCGGAAATTTGTGTCGCCTTCCAAAGAGGAAATTCTGACCGCGCCGGATGGCGGACCTGTTTGGAAGCGCTATTCGCGCCCCTGGTGCGATCGACTTCGGAGAGCAGTACGAACGGATGGAGCTCGGCGCGGGGACTCCTGTTCCAAGCGAGAATTCAGGGTCCCGCATTCATGGCGGAGCGGCTTGTGCCGGAGCTAAGGCTTTCCAGCGCGAAATTTGATGGTCAGTCGCCGCTCGGCGAGACGGGACTGAACCTGTTCCGAGCGGAAATTTGGCTGCGATTTAGTATTTTTTAGAGAAAGGACGCACGCCGCGGAACGCGGGTCACTCGGACGAAGCTTCGAGCGCGTGGATGTGATCGAGGCGGACCGGCCACACGAGGTCGCTCGCCTCGCGCAGGAAAAGGAAGCGACCTCGCGGAATTTCCACGATGCGTTCCACGCGGCCCGCGATCGCGGATATGTTTCCGTACGCATCGTAGTAGTGCAGGACGCATTCGACCTTCTGGTCGCGAAAATTTTCGCAGCGATCGACGAGTCCGGTCTCCACGGGCGCATAGACTTCCTTTTGGAAGAGCTGCGAGATTGCGGCGACGAAGCTCAGCGAGGAAAGTTCGCCGCTTCGCGCGTTCGCGACGTGCTCGGACGGCGTTTGCACGCACGCCTGATGATGGGCGATTCGCGCCAGCAATATTTCTTCGTCCGTGCCTTCGATCTGAAGCCATTCGTCCACGAGCTGGAAATCGGCTTCGGGATGAAACTGAAAACCGTAAGCTCGGTCGCCTACGCGAAACGCCTGGGCCGCGCAGATCGGACTTTCGGCGAGCAGCACTCCTTGCGGTGGCGGCGAGAAAGTGTCGTAATGCCATTGATAGAATTTCGGCGTTGGCCCCGCTGCGCTCATCAGCGGATCCTGCATCCCGAGCGCGTTCAGCTTCACTTCGAACCAGCCGATCTCGGGATGGGGATTGGAGCGGACGTTTCCGCCGAGCGCGCGCGCGAGCATCTGGCCGCCGAGACAGATCCCGGCGATCGGGAGATTTTTTTCGTAAATTTTTCGCATCAGCCGGATTTCGTCGAGGATCCAGGGATGGTCTGCCTCGTCGTTCGCTCCCATTTGGCCGCCGAGCGAAATCAGTCCGCTGATCGAACCGGCGTCGGGAAGCTTTTCGCCTTCCCAGATTCGAACGATCTGAATCGGAATCCCTTGCGATTCTAATGCGCGGCGCAAAGCGGCCGCATGCTCATGCGGAGCATGCTGAATAATCAGGGCCGGTGGTTGGAATGAGGGGCGCTGCGACATATGGAAATTCCTTTGGAATCCTTTCTCTTATCTTACCTACACGTCGGGAAGAACGCGTTGACTTTTCGGGGTGGGTTTGAAAATTTTCGATTCGTGCGACTGCGTTAGTATTCGTGCTAGCGTAAGGGTCAGTCGGTCCGGGCTGGGATAGCTCAGTTGGTAGAGCAACGGTTTTGTAAACCGTAGGTCAGGGGTT
>CAZIAL010000077.1:1181-5988 GCA_964536965.1 uncultured Bacteriovoracaceae bacterium | reverse complement strand
CTCGCAAGTCGGGCAAAGGCATCAACCCTTTCACGGGTGAGCCAATGGAAATCAAAGCTCGTCCAGCTACGAAGAAGCCTCGTTGGTCTTTCCCTAAAGGCCTCAAGGAAACCTTCGCTAACAAGCGTTTCTGGTAAGCTTTTTCCATTACCATAGGTAATGCCGGTCCCCGGAAGGGGGCCAAAAGCTAGACCGCCGAGGATTCGTCCTCGGCGGTTTTTTTTTGCGTAACCGCCGCATTCCAGGCAAAACTTGAGGCCTATGAGACTCGTCACTTTCGCCTCGACCGTTTCCCCTTCTACTGGTCTTACCGCCGAGAAAATCGGTATCCATACCGGCGAACTCGGGCGGGGTACCATCATCGACATCACGGTCGCGGCACTCGCCCTGAGCGCTGAACTTTCCGATCCCGTCGGACCTTGGCTGCCTCCGGCGGACATGCTCGCCCTCATTCGGGACGCGAAGACCGCGCTTCCGAAACTTTCCCAGATCGAGAAGGCCCATGCCGCGGGCAAAGTACCCGCTTCGGCCCTCCTCCCCGAGGAAAAGACCCAGCTTCTTTCGCCGATTCCTCGCCCCGTATCGATGCGCGACGGTTACGCGTTTCGCCAGCACGTCGAAGCGGCCCGCCGAAACCGCGGCGTACCGATGATTCCCGAGTTCGACCAATTCCCCATCTTCTACTTCACGAACCATCTCGCGGTGACTGGTCCGGGTGATCTGCCGGTTCAGAAACTCACGTTGGAAAAACTCGATTTCGAGCTTGAGGCGGCCATCGTTCTAGGCAAAGGCGGCCGCAACATTCCGGCGGCGAAAGCCGACGATCATATCTTCGGATATATGATCATGAACGACTGGTCCGCGCGTCATCTCCAGATGGAGGAGATGAAGCTCAACCTCGGGCCCGCGAAAGGGAAAGATTTCGCGACTTCCCTCGGCCCTTATCTCGTCACGCGCGACGAACTCCGGTCGAGTGCGACCGATAGCCCGGAAGGCGAGCGCCACGACCTGAAAATGCGTTGCTTGGTGAACGGGAAACAAGTTTCCGAAGGCAATTTGAACTCGATGACCTGGACCTTCGCGCAGATCGTCGAGCGCGCAAGTTACGGTGTCGAAATGCATGTGGGCGAAGTGATCGGTTCCGGCACGGTCGGCACCGGATGCTTTCTCGAACTGAACGGTTCGAAAATCACGGATAACCAGTGGCTGCGTCCGGGCGATGAGTGCGTACTCGAGATCGATCGTCTAGGTCGACTCGTGAACACCATTCGCGCCGCTCCGGCGACGCCGCTCGACGAGACTCTCCCCCGCTAATGCGTTTCCGTCTCTATCACTACTGGCGGTCTTCGAGCTCCTGGCGAGTGCGCTGGGGCATGGCCCTGAAGGGGGTCGTTCCCGAGTATGTGCACGTCGACCTCCTGAACGGCGAGAGCGAGTCGCCTGCACATCGCGCTCGAAATCCGTTTGGATTCGTACCCGCGCTTGAAATTCTCGCCCCACCCGCCGGGCGCGCGTCCCCACTGCTCCTGACAGAGTCGCTGGCCATTCTCGAATATCTGGAAGAGACCCTGCCGACGAATCCGCTGCTTCCGCATGATCCCATCGATCGTGCGTACGTCCGGGCCATCGCCGAGGCCGTGAACGCCGGCATCCAGCCGCTCCAAAACCTCACGACCCAGATCGCTCTGGCTCCTGATTCCGACGCTGATTTCGCGAGGAAGCGCAAAGCTTGGGCGCAGCTCTGGATTCGCGAAGGTTTCGCGGCGATCGAAAAACTCGCGAAGCCCTCCACGGGAAAGTTCTGCGTCGGAGACGAGCTGACGCTGGCCGATCTCTGCCTGGTCCCGCAGTGTTACAACGCCCTCCGAAATGACGTCGCGCTCGAGGACTTTCCGGTGATCGCCCGAATTTACGCGCAAGCGATCCTCACTCCTTCCTACGCCATCAGCGAACCGGATCGATTCAAACCCGCCTGAAGGCGCCGCCTAACGCTTCGAAATCACCGCAGTTTCACCGTCAAACTCCCCGTGAATCGCATTTTAGCCCGTTTTCATGGGCCTCTCAGGGCGGTTAGGTATTCTGAGTATGTAGACAGTTGGACCAAACGCATACCCACTCGAAAGGGAGGTGTCTGATGCATCACATGAGTATACCCACCCGGCCTGCATTCCACGCCAAGAAGGCATCCAGGGCTAGAGATGATCCTTAGAGAAGGCGGCAGGGATCGCGAGGTTTACGGAGTCCCTCCTCCGTAACGAACGACTTTCGCTCCCCGCCGTTTCCAGAACAAAACGACTGGCGTGCCCAAAAACGTCGAAAAGCCGTATGCAGCCTCTCCTCACTCGGACTGCATGCGGCTTTTCACGTTTTCTGAAATCGTTTTATGCTTTAATGAACGCAATGCCACCCAGCGACCTCGGTCCCCAGGGCCTCCAAGACCCTTACGCACTTTTTTCGACGCTCGTGCAGGTCGGCGGCAAAGTACTGATTACTTCGGAAGATCATCGCGACGCCCTGCTTCGCCTCGGTTACGGGATTGAAAAGCCCGTCCGCGATTTGCGGATGATGGGCGGCGCGCCTGAAACCCTCGATGCGATTTGGTGGAGCCGTGCGAACGAAAATTATTCGATTGAAGACGCGTTCCGGATCTTTCAGTCGCTCTTTCGCGCGCTGAAACCGAAACAAGGGATCTTGGCCGTTTCCTTTCTCCGCACGAGCGCGGACCATCCTTGGAATACCCGCACCGTGATGACTTTGCTTCGCCAAAGCGGCTTTTTGCTTTTCCATACGTTGGAGAATCCGCAGGAGCATCTCTACTTCGGGCAGAGGATTTAACTTTCCGCACCGGTGCGAAAAGATCCACGGCCGTTTTTTTTCACTCGGCTTTTCTAACGTCACGCATTAAGCGCATGACTTCGTTCCTCTTTTAAAATCAAGATTTTGGCACATCGGTTGCTCTGTCGTCTCCAAAGGTTTTTAAATCAGAGGAAGCGTTCATGAAGCAGAAGCAAGCGCGAGCGACGAGCTCCGCGCGGTCGTGGGTCGGATTGAGTTTTTTAGTCAGTGTGGTTCTCCTCCCTCTCCAAGCGTTGGCCGCCGAGACGAGTCCACTGCTGGTCACCGAAACAGAACTCCAGGTTCAGTACGGTAAATATGCGGAGGCGACCATCGGACTGCCGAACGCCGACCAACGGAGCGTCGAGTGGACGATTTTGGGCGCGAACGTGCCGCCGGGACTTTCGATCTACGATACGAACGGGGCGAGTCTCGTCCTTTATGGCACACCGACGTTCACGGGCACCTGGTGCACGGTCTATGTCGGGCGTGCGGCCTCGAGCGGCGGCCAGGAGGCTCTCGAGGGTATGCAGGAAATCTGCTTTAACTCGCAGGAAAATCCTCAGCTTCAGTATCCGAAGTTCGCTAAAGAAGATCGTTATTTCGAGGAAATGCGGCCGAACGTCACGTTCTCGGAGACGATCGCCGTCACGAGTTCGCGCGGACTTTCGCATGGCGAGATCTACGAGCAGTTTTTCCCCGAAGATTCGACGACGCTCTCCTTCTCCGGATCGCAGTTCCGGCTTCGAGGAACGATTGCCGCCGAAGGTTCCTACCTTTTCGCCATAAAGGCGACCGATCGCCAAGGCGCTACGAACCATCGCCAGTTCGCGGTCATCGTCCAAGATGCCCAGGAAGTTCCGGCATGTCCGGCCGGCCACTACTTCGACTCCGATCTCGGATACTGCGTACCGGCGAATTCGGAGAATAGCTGCCCGGACGGCACCTACTACGAATCGAACTCGAACCAGTGCGTGCAGTTTCCGGCCCCGCCTCCGACGGTAGTCTGCATCCCGGGCTACTACTTCGATCCATTCCTTTCTCGCTGCGTTCCATCCTATGCCGAACGTTGCCCCCTAAACTATGCCTACGACGTATACGAGGGCCGATGCGTGCGCCAGCCGTATACCTGTAGCTACGGCGAGCAGTACAATTACTCCGTCAAGGACTGCGTACGCGTCTACCGCCGCACCTGTTCCTATAACGAGCATTACGATTACTATTCGGATCGCTGCGTTCGGAACTATGACGCCTGCTACCGCGGATTTTATTACAGCAGTGGATTCAGCCGCTGCATGCCGGTGAATTACCGCTGCTCCTATGATGAGGTCTTCGATCCTCGCTACGGGGGATGCCGTTCCGTCTATCGGCCCACCTCGTGTTCGTATGGGATGACTTACGACTGGAGACTGAGCCGTTGCGTTTCCGTCTATCATCATCGGCCGACCTATTGCTCCGCAGGGCATCGCTACGATCCGTTCTATCGCAGCTGCCGAGCTTACAACCCTACGCCGACACCGCGCCCACGCGTCGTCCGACCGGCACCCGCCGTATGTCCCGGAGGTGTCTACCAGCCGAGCACGGGTCGGTGCTCTACGAGCGGCGCTCCGCGTGCACGACCGAACTTACCCGGCCCCGTCCGCGGCACTCCGTCGTGCCCGCCGGGCTCCGTCTATAACGGGAGCGCCGGTCGATGCGGACCATCCGGGGCACCCGCGCGGACTCCGGGAAGAAACGTTCCTCCGCGAAACACTCCGAATCCGCCAGCGCGGACCACACCACCGACGCGGCCGGATCGCCGAACGAATCCGCCACCACAGGGAAATCCACCCACGCGCGAAAATCCGCCGACGCGGACTTCCCCACCAACGCGCGTGCCGAATCCGCCGACGCAGGGAAATCCTCCCTCCCGGACCACGCCTCCGACGCGGCCGGATCGCCGGCCGAATCCGCCGACGCAGGGAAATCCTCC
>CAZIAL010000077.1:0-1081 GCA_964536965.1 uncultured Bacteriovoracaceae bacterium | reverse complement strand
CGACGCAGGGAAATCCTCCGTCCCGGACCACGCCTCCGACGCGGCCGGATCGCCGAACGAATCCGCCGACGCAGGGAAATCCGCCCACGCGTGAAGCTCCACCACGGACGATTCCCGCTCCACCGAGTCGGCAGACACCTCCCCGCACGACGCCGACCCGGCCGCCGCGCGAGGCACCACCGCGGACTTCGCCAAGCCGACCGGAGCGGACCGGCACGCCGCCGCCGCAGCGCCAGTCTCCACCGCCGCGTGCGACTTCGCCTTCTCCCGGCGGGAGCAACCGTCCGTCGACGCCACCTCCGCCCTCCCGTTCTAACCGCACGCGGCCGCCGCGAAACTAGTTCCGAGCTCGGAAGCGCGCCGGCGATTCGTCCCGCGCTTCCCCTAAGTTCCAGTCATCTCGCTTCTGCCGCATAAGGGGACCATCGGGGGGAGCAGGAGATTGGATATCCACGTGAGAGGGCGACTCCGAGAGGAGTCGCCCTCTTTTTTCGCGAGGAATGCGGCGAATGATCGAATCGAATGATAGCCCCGTGGTCTTAAGTTCATAGGGATTCGCTCCGTCGCTATATAC
Organism: uncultured Bacteriovoracaceae bacterium; assembly: GCA_964536965.1. Classification (GTDB taxonomy): domain Bacteria; phylum Bdellovibrionota; class UBA1018; order UBA1018; family UBA1018; genus JACMQW01. The sequence continues at coordinate 507 of CAZIAL010000077.1, read as the reverse complement.
TTCGCTCCTCAAATCCCCAGGTTTAGATTACTTCTCGAGCGGCATGCAAACATCCTTCGATCCGATTCGATTACCTTCAGCGTCGAATCTGACGATAGCGTTGAGTACCCCATAATCCTGCCCGTAAAGCGTTAGGATCAGGCGGGTGGACGACTGTGTTTCTTTAACCGTCGTACTCCTTACGATATGAATCACATCCACAACAGGCAAACACCCAGCCCTCGCCTCGTGCACATAAGTTAATCCGTTGACCGTTTCGGTAGAGGTATGAACCTCACGATCGAGGAGAATATCGCCATAATCGACACCATCAGAGACAATCGAAATTCCGTCTAGTCCTGATTCTGTGACGAACATTTTCAATTCTTGCTCGTATACTCTTCCGTCTTCTGTTCGACATGAATATTTCCCGCCGAAATCTGGACACTCGGCTTGGGCCGCAGAAACGCCAAACAAACAGAAAGCTATAAAGATTTTTTTCATGTCACACTCCTAGTTAGCGATTGC
>CAZIAL010000076.1:0-7519 GCA_964536965.1 uncultured Bacteriovoracaceae bacterium | reverse complement strand
TCCGGCTATTTGAGAACGTAAAGTTCTCCGGCGAGTTGCAGTTGGAGGTCCGCCCAGATTCGGTCGACCTCGGAGCGCTGACCCAGCGGGATGATCAGCTCTAAGTCACGGTGGCGGTCACCTGGACGGTGCGGGAGTGTCGAGTAGGCACAAACTCCCTCGGAAGCTTCCAAAACGCCGTACACGAAAGCGGAATCTTCGCTTCGAACACGGACTTTCAATTTAGTCGACTTTGACGGGTCTGTCATTTGTGCTTATCCTGTTATGGAATGAATTCACGGAAGAATCCACCTTGCCTGAAACCGACGATTCCACTTCGCACGCGGGCTTACGCCATCGCCTCAGGTACGGTGCTGCTGGTTTCCGTCACGGGATGCTCCACGCTTTTTTCGCGCGGTGAGACGCCCGACGCGAAAGCCGACGGAAAAGAAGCCTATTCCGCGACGGAACCGAATTCGCCCGAGGCGAATCCGGAGATGCTGAAGGACGATAAAATCCAGTATCTCCAGTCGACGGTAGCCACCCTGAACTCGCGAATTCAGGAACTCGAAGGAAGACTGCAAGCGTCGCAGAATCGTCCGAACCTTTCCGCGGACCCGATTCGCCAAAATCTTGGCGGCGCAAACGCCGGCACCGAAGTCCGCGCGAGCGTCGCCGCCAACGACCCGGGCGCCGGATACGCGAATGACGAACGTTTTCGCGCTTTCCAGCAGGGAAAAATCCTCTTCGACCAGGAAAAATATCCCGAGGCGATCCTCGCCTTCTCGGCATTTCTCGAACGTACGGCCGACCATCCGCTTGCGGGATCGGCCCAGTACTACATCGGTGAAAGCTATTTCCTCCAGGGAGACTATGCGGTCGCCGATCAGGAGTTCCAGCGCGTGGTCGTCCGCTACCCGGGCTCCCCGCGCGTGAGCTACGCGCTCGTCCGCCTGGCCCAGAGCACGAGCAAGCTCGGGAAAGCCGAAGAATCCCGCCGTTACCGCGCCCAGGTCGAAGGCCTCTATCCGAAGAGCCCGGCGCTCCTCGAGCTTCGGAAAACCGACTTCACCGCGCCGTCGACGGCGACGGCCGGCGCGATCGCTCCGGCGGCGATCGCGATCGAGAAGCCGTCGGTTCCGGAGATTTCCATACCCGAAGTGGCCGTACCGAATATCGATCGCCCTTCGGTCGAAGCTCCTTCGGTGGAGCCTCCCCGGGTCGATTCCTCTTCGTCTGATCTCGACGGTCCTCCGGGAGGCGGCTAAGCCCAAGTGATTCGCAATCCATGGTTCCTGATCACCGCGCTTTTCCCGCTCCTCCCCCTCACCGCCGCGGCGAATCCGGAACAGGACTCGAAACGAATCGCGGAAGGTCTGCGTTCTTTTTCGGACTCGGACTGGCTCCGTATCGCCGGCGACAAGAGCACGGAGCGCTACGAAGTCATGCAGGGCGATACGCTCTGGGCGATCTCGGGCCGACTTTTCGGCGACGAAAAAGTCTGGCCGAAGATCTGGGAAATCAACAATACGGGCATTCTGAACCCGCATATGATCGAACCGAAAATGGCGCTCTTCTTCAGCTCCGGCTCGGGACTCGATCTGCCTACGCTCGCGGTGTCAAAAACCGGAATCTCGACGGTGAAGAACCACTACCGCGTCGATCCGAACGATCGACCGGGACCGACCTGGGACGATCGCACCCCGGTCCCTTCCTCGGAATGGAAACGGCTCCCGCGGCAGAACTGGGAAAACGTGCAGGTCGATCTTCCTGCGGACATCGATAAAGACGGATTCGACACGAAAAATCGCGTCTATCTGCGCAAGCCGGCCACCGGAATCGAGCTGCCGGCGCTGGTCGCCTGCGCTCCGATCACTCCGGTAGGCCGGGTGGAGGGCGCGCGTTCCGATGCGACTTCCTCGAATCGCGGAAACGAAATCACGGTTCGCGCGAACGGAAAACCGTTGGAAGTCGGCGCCCTTTACAGCGTCCTCGATCCGACTCCGATGAAAATCCAGTCCGAAGGCCGCGAAGCCCTCTCTTACGAGGTCGCCGGAAAAGTAAAAATCCTCGGAGTGCAGAGCGGAGTCTACGTCGCGGAAGTCATCCGCACCCAGTCGCCGCTCGAACGCGGATCCCTGCTGATTCCGGTACTAGGCCGAATCGATAAAATCCCTCCGGTTGCCGGTTCCGCCAAGGTCAGCGGTAGCATCATCTCGGACCGCCGTACCGGAGCTTTCATGTCCGGCCAGAACAAATGGGTCTACATCGATCGCGGAACCCGCGATGGGGTCGAGCCGGGAATGCTTTTCCGGATTTTCCAGAACGTGGATCCGCGCACCGGAAAACAGCTCACGCCGGGCGAGGTCTTCGTCCAAGGCGATGCCCAAATCACGCAGAACTGCGAAAACTTTTCGATTGGAACGTTTATCTGGACCCGCGGCGAAGTTCCCGAACGTTATCCGGGGGTTTTACTGACGGACATTTCCGACGAAAAGATCCGTTTCTACTTTAACGGCGAGGCCGCTGAAGTGGAAATGACCGACCGCCCGATCGAACCGGCGCCATCGGTGATCGTGGACGCCCCCCTTCCGGAAGCGCCCGCGGCGCCTGAAGCTTTACTCGACGCTCCCGGAGATCCCGAGGTTCTCACCCCGACGATCGAACCGCGAATGGAAGGCGGACTCGATCAGGCCGATGGCGACGGGGAAGATTGGCTGGATCGTCTCGACGACAATCAGGAGCTTCGCAGCGAAGAAGAAAATGAATTGCTCCAGCTCGAGAAGTTCCAGGAGCAGACCGCCGAGGCGCCGAGTGCCGATCCGACCGCCCCTGCGGAGAGCGAGCTGCCACCGGCTCCCGAAGAAGCCCTTCCGCCGCCACCTGACGAACTGACGGACCTCCCGCCTTCGCCGGAGGGGGAACCTGCGTTCGAAGCGGAACCGCCCTCCCAGTCCGCAACCGCACCGACCGAGTCGCCGGATGCGCCGGCGGACGAAGATTCGGTCGAGGGCTTGCCTCCGCTTTAATCCGGGTCGTTCGTCGGCATCGCCGATGCAAAGTCCCCGGGCATGACGCCTTTGCCCGGTTCCCTGCATGACCCGATTTCCATCCGCCACTTCCAACCTCTCCTCCATCCCCTCTTCAGTCGAGTCGAGCGACCGCCGGAGAACCTGTGGATCGAAGGCCGCACCTCCGCGTTCTCCCTCCTCGACCGGTTGCCGAGCGACGGACTCGCCGTCGTGGGTACGCGCGCGCCCGACCGACGCGCGCTCTTTCTCCTCGTCGAAACGATGAAGCGGCTTCGTTCCTCTCCCCTCATCATCCTCTCGGGCCTCGCCCGAGGGATCGACTCCGCGGCCCATGAAGCGGCGCTCGCCGCCGAACTTCCGACGATCGCGATTCTGGGCTGCGGAATCCACCGGACCTATCCGCCCGAAAACATGCGGCTGCGTCGGCGAATCCTCGATGCCGGGGGGCTCATCATTTCGGAATTCGAACCCGATGCGGAGGTCCGCCCCCCTTATTTCATCCAGCGGAATCGACTGATCGCGGGCTTCGCCGCCGCGACCTGGATCGTGCAATCGGGATATCGTTCGGGAGCTCTCAACACCGCGAACCGCGCCCTCAAGCTCGAACGGACGGTCTACGCGACGCCCGCGTTTCCGGGTGATCCGTCATTCCTCGGAAACGAGAATCTCCTCTCTCGGAAGTCGGAGGTCGTGCGTCCCCTTTGGAGCGCCGAGGATCTCGCCAATACCTGGGTCGGTCTCTTCAGCACCGTTCAGCGACGCCGCCGGCCGACGCCTCTGGAAGCCGGACTCGAAGTCGTGATCGAGATCGAAAAGGGACTTCGTGACGGGAAGGATGTCATTTCAATTCTCGAGGAGCGGAGTCGACGCACCGGAGAAAGCGTGGACGAGCTGCTCGCCCGCGTGGAGCGGACGCTCTAAAATCAGGGGTTGAAATTCCGCCGATTCAAAGCAAGTTTGCAGCGTGGAATCCATCGCGCTCCGACCCACCCATGCCTGGATCGAAACGTCCGAGGGAACGTACGCGGTCGCTTCGTATCGTTCGGCGGTTTTCGAACTCATCGAACGGATTTATGCCGCCGAATCCGCGCGCCCGAAATCGCGTGCGCGCTCCATTCTTCGCCACCGAATTTACACCGACCGCGAACCGACGCCGAGCGAACGCGAGACGGTAAAAGTCTCCGCTAAACGAATCGAATACTCGGCGGGGCCGCCCCCCGAGCCCACGCTCCCCCTCCCCGAACTTCGTCCGCCCGAGATTTTTTCTTTCGAATGGAACGGCCGACCGCTCCGGCCCGGAACGCCGATCCGGGATGACGAAGTCCGGCCCCTTCTCGAAGCGATCTGCGCCCAGCCCCGAAATTCGCGCGCGCGATGGGAGCGTGATCGGCCGGTTTCCGCGATTCTTCTCGATGCGCGCGGAACCCTCCTGGCCTTCGCGTGGAACACGCATGGGACGATTCGCACGCGACATGCGGAGTGGAATCTCTGCGAAGGACTTGTGCGCGAATCGGAAAGGATCCCCGTGGGTGCGCGTCTCGTGGTCAGTCTGAAACCCTGCCGAATGTGCGCCGCGAGAATCTGGGAACGCGCGGAAGATCCCGCCCGCATTTCCGTCCGTTACCTGGAGAACGATCCGGGGCCGTACGCCCAGGATACTTTTCTCGATACCGCGTCGCTCGCGCGCCGGCGCTATCTCGGCCCCAACCATCCGCACTTCCGCGTCGCGGTCCAGAGTCCGCTATAGAGTCCGTTATTTGGCCGTGAAATCGCGCACGAGGGATTTTTTCCGCTCCGCGCGCGCGAGCGCGAGTTCCACCAGTTTCGTCAGGAGCTCCGCGTAGGGCAGGCCGGTCGCTTCCCACATTTTCGGATACATCGAAATCGAGGTGAAGCCAGGCATTGTATTCACTTCGTTGAAGTAGAATTTTCCGGACGGTTTCTCGAGAAAAAGATCGACCCGCGCGAGGCCTTCGCATTCGAGCGTCGCGAAGGCGCGCTTCGCCAGGGTTTGCGCTTCTTTCAGCTGCTCCGGGGTGATTTTCGCGGGAATCAGGAGCTCGGCTCCATTTTCGTCGAGGTACTTCGCTTCGTAGGAGTAAAACTCATGCGTGGCGTTCACTTCACCCGCGACGGAAACGAGCGGCTCTTCGCCGAACTGGATGTTTTCGAGCACCGAAAGCTCGATCTCGCGAGCGGAGATCGCTTTCTCCACCAGGATCTTCGTATCGAAGCGCGCGGCATCCTCGACGGCGGCGGCGAAAGCTTCCCGAGACTTCACCTTATGGACCCCGACGCTGGAACCGGAATTCGCGGGCTTCACGAAACACGGAAATCCGAACTCCCGCTCCGCGCGCGCCGTGAACTCGTCCGCACGCCGCTTCCATTCTCCCGTGCGAATGCAGAAGTAAGGGACGATCGGAAGACCCGCGGCTTCGACTAAACGCTTCGCGACTTCCTTGTCCATGCCCACGGCGCTGGCCAGGACTCCGCATCCGACGTAGGCGACCTCGGCCAGCTCGAAGAGGCCCTGGACCGTACCGTCTTCCCCGTTCGTTCCGTGCATGACCGGAAAAACGACGTCGAAGGCGGTCGAGCGGGAACCGCCCGCGGCCAATTGCGCGGGGTCCAACGCGACGACTCCGGTCTGGGCGGCGTCTGGATTCGAGGGCATCACGACTTCGGGCATGTTCCGGAAAATGGGAAGGGTCACCGTTTTCTGCTGGAGGAGCGCGGGTTCGGCAAGATGCCACTTCCCGGACTTATCGATCCCGATGGGAACAATTTCGAATTTCGACCGATCGAGGTTGTTGATGACGCTGGCCGCCGAGCGGAGCGCGACCTCATGTTCACCCGACCGCCCGCCGTAGAGCACTGCGACACGAATCTTCTTCATCTTTCAGAGTCTACCGCGCTTGTCTTGAAACTCGAAGTCCTTCCAGATTATGTTCTTGAAGCATTTCTCACCACTGAAAGGACTCGTCCATGTCGGCGACCACGAAAAGCAACGATCTGAATTCGCATCTCTGGGACACGAGCGCACTCTACCGGGACGCCGTCCAACAACTCGATGAAGCGGCGAAGGTGATGAACCTCGACCAGAACATCGCGAACCGCCTGAAAGTTCCGAAGCGCGCGATGATCGTTTCGGTTCCGATTCGCCTCGATAACGGCACCATTAAAGTGTTCGAAGGCTATCGCGTCCAGCACAACATGACCCTCGGGCCCGGCAAGGGCGGAATTCGTTTCCATCCGGAAGTGAATCTTTCGGAAGTCGCGGGTCTCGCGATGCTCATGACCTTTAAATGTTCGCTGACCGGACTTCCCCTCGGCGGCGCGAAGGGCGGCATCCGCGTGGATCCGAACCAGCTTTCGCGACAGGAACACCAAGCTCTCATGCGCCGCTATACGACCGAGATCAACATGATCATCGGACCGGACAAGGACATTCCGGCGCCGGACGTCGGGACCGATGCCCAACACATGGCCTGGATGATGGACACCTTCTCGCAAGAGAAGGGCTACACCATTCCGGGAGTGGTCACGGGCAAGCCGGTCGAAGTGGGCGGATCCTTAGGTCGTGCGGAAAGTACCGGTCGCGGGGTGATCTACACCGTCCAGCACGCGGCGAAACACCTCCAGTACCACGGCAAACCGGGACCGAAGATCGACGCCTCCACCACCGTTTCCGTGCACGGGTACGGGAAGGTCGGCGCGGTCGCGGCGACGGAGATCTATGCCTTGGGCTGCAAAGTCCTGGCGGTATCGGATTACCTCGGCGCGATCTACAACAAAAACGGCCTGAATATTCCGAAGGTGAACGAATGGGTCGCGAAAAACAGAACGGTCGTCGGTTATCCTGAAGCGGAAGCCATCTCGAACGAAGACCTGCTCGCCCTGCAAGTCGACGTTCTGATTCCGGCCGCGATCGACGGCGTGATCACGAAGGACAACGTGAACAACGTGAAGGCGAAGATCATCGCCGAAGGCGCGAACGGCCCGATCTCGACGGAAGCCCTCCATGTTCTCGAAGACCGCGGCGTGTTCATCATTCCGGACGTTCTCTGTAACGCCGGAGGCGTGGTCGTTTCGTACTTCGAATGGGTCCAGGGGCTGCAGAGCTTCTTCTGGAATGAAGCGATGGTGAACGAGAAACTCGCCGAAGTCATGGCGAACGCGTTCAAGCGCGTGACCGACATCCAGCAGAAGTACAAATGCGGGATGAAGACGGCGGCGCTGATTTCGGGTGTGGAACGCCTGAATAAAGCGATGCTTCTCCGTGGCTTGTTCCCGTAACCGGAGAACCGCAGGTTCCCTGAGAAATGGGATTGTTCATCCGAGGATGATGTAAGTCATTGCTCTCGAAAAGGCTCTCCGTCTATCCTTCACTCATGAGGGAAGCGATGCGGGGAGCCTTTTTCATTTCAGCCCTGACGGCAACGTGGGTCTGCGGCCTAACGGACGTCCGGCGGGCCGAAGCCTGGTACGACCATACGGTCGTGATGGAT
>CAZIAL010000075.1:0-8023 GCA_964536965.1 uncultured Bacteriovoracaceae bacterium | reverse complement strand
CACCTGGACGGCGATGGCACCGCCTCCGGCCGGCTTCCAGGGTCGAGAGTATTTCGCTTATGCATGGTCGGGAACCCACTTCTACGTCTTCGGCGGAATCGCTACGGGGGGAAATCCTCTCTCCGACGGCGCTCGCTATGATCCGGTGGGGAACAGCTGGACGCTGCTTCCGAAAGAAGGAGCCCCGCGACTCCGTGGGTACGCATCGGGAGCGTGGGGAAATGGAAAATTTCTCGTGGCGGGCGGGATGATCCCCACGACCTCCGAATATCTCCGTTATGGCGGTGGTTTCGACCCGGGTACCACCCAGTGGTACGGCGTGGAAATCTTCAACGGCGCACCTCAGGGCGCGAAACGTCCGTCGGTGATTTACTCGGGCGCTGGCTTCTGGATCTTCGGCGGAACCAACAACTCGACGCCGAGTCTCTATCAGCTTCCGAACTTCTAGTTCCCGCCTCGCTCCGAGGTCTCACGAATGGAAAAAGGCCGGTGCGAATATTCGCACCGGCCTTTTCATTTCTCAGATCGTCCCGACCGATCAGGTCGCAGGGTAGATCGAAACCTGCTGGCGGGTTTTGTCGTAACGTTCGAACGTCACGACGCCTTCGCAGAGGGCGTAGAGGGTGAAATCGCGTCCGAGTCCGCAGTTGCGGCCGGCGTGGAACTTGGTTCCGCGCTGACGAACGATGATTTCGCCCGCTTTCACGACTTGTCCGCCGTAGCGCTTCACGCCCAGCATTTTTGGGTTGGAATCGCGACCGTTGCGGGTACTACCACCAGCTTTTTTGTGTGCCATCGAGTTGTCTCCTGAGTGCGCGGAACCTCGGGGTCCTCACGCGGGGTTTTTCTGAGTTCTGGTTAAGCTTTGTCCGCGGTCGACTTCTTCGCGGTGGCTTTCTTAGCAGCTGGCTTCGCCGCGCCCGTGCCTTCTTTAGCCGCTTTGTTCTCGGCGACGATTTTCGCGCCGAGCTTTTTGCGGGAGCCGAGGCGCTTCGGCGAGAACGCCGGGCCTTTCGCTTTCAGGTGGGACGTGAACTTCGCGAGGCTGTCTTTTTTCTCGGTCGCCGAAAGTTCGAGCTTTTCGCCCGAGCCGTTCGAAACGCCAAGGATCAGCAGCTGGGTGAGTTCCTGGCGGTGACCCTGCGTGCGGCGATACTGTTTCCGGCGCTTCATTTTAACGATCGTGATCTTGTCGCCGCGGCCTTGGCCGACGATTTCCGCATCGACGGTCGCGCCGCCGAGGGTCGGCTTGCCGAGCCAGATCGTGGTGGCGTCGGTGCCTGGTTTTGCGACGAGCAGAACGCTCGAGAATTTCGCGGCGGTTCCGATATCGCCTTCCATTTTTTCGACTTGAACGACTTCACCTGGCTGCACTTTGTATTGCTTACCGCCGGTTTCGATGACTGCGTACATGGGATACCTCACTTGCGCTTACTGCGAACTCATCCACGGGGCTAATTCCCCGCGATGCTTATTCTAAAAATTTCTCGCGGCCCAAAACGACAAAAAGCCAGGAGTGCATCATCAGGGTTTCTCTCAGTCTTCTAAGACTGTTTCGAAAGCGCCTGGTAGATCTTCGCCTGGGCTTGTCGGATTTCTTCGACGAGCTGTCCCGAGGGGATACCACGGACTTTTCCGCTGGTGAAGAGAAGTTTTCCGTCGATCCAGGTCTGGCGCAAATGGCGACGACCGGAAGAATAAACGATGGAAGAGGCGATCGCCTCCGGGTTTAAACCCTTGGATTTCGAGCCTAAAACGCGATAGGGCGCTGCGTTATCGGGCTGATTCAGGTCGAGCGCGATGAGATCCGCTTTTTTCCCTTTTTCGATGGAACCGATGTCGTCCGACCAGTCGAGAGCCTTCGCCCCGTCTCGCGTGGCCATATCCAGGATCTCCTGCGCGGGCAGGGTCTTCGGTCCGTGCGCGGGTTTATGCATCAGCGCCGCGAGCCGCATCTCGGTGAACATATCGAGGTTGTTGTTACAAGGCGCTCCGTCCGCGCCGAGCGCGACGTTGATCCCGCGTGCGCGAAGATCGGGGACATGGGCGAAACCCGAAGCGAGTTTCAAGTTCGAACTCGGGCAGTGCACGACGTGCGATCCGGTCCGGCGCAGGATTTCCTTCTCGTTCGGTTTCAGCCAGATGCAGTGGGCGAGCACCAGGTGTTTCCCCGTCATGCCGAGACTGTCGAGATACTCGACGTTCTCGCAGTGTACGAGTTCCTTCACCATCTGGATCTCTTTCAGATTCTCGCTCGCATGCGTATGGATCAGCGTGCGGTGTTTCTTCGCCGCCCGCACGACTTCGCGAAGCAAGGTCTCGGTACAGGAAATCACGAAGCGCGGAGCATACGATACGCGAAGGCGATCGTTCTCACGACCGTTCCACCGCGCGAAAAGGGCCTCCGCCTCGGCGAGCGCGTCGCGGGTCGGCTCTCGGAGATACTCCGGAGTAGTCGATGGATGGTCCATCAGGCACTTGCCGAAGCTGCCCCGAATTCCGTATTTTTTCGCCGTTTCGAGAATGGCGTCGGTATGGCGGACGGTTCCCATGTCGAGAATGCAGGTCGTGCCGCTGGAAATGAGTTCGTGGATGCCGGCCTTCGCCGAAACCTTCAGGGTTTCCTTCGTGTGCGCGGCTTCCATGCGCCAAATGCGTTTCGAGAGCCAGTCGAGGAGCTCGAGGTCGTCGGCCTGATTCCGAAACAGGGTCTGACAAAGGTGGACGTGTCCCTGGATGAAGCCTGGGAGCAGCGTCAGCCCGGTCGCGTCGACGACGGCGATTTTCCCCGAGCGTGGAGGGGACTTCGTCGTGATCTCCGCGATTCGTCCGTCGATCAGGCGAAGATTCGCGCGCAAAACCGAACGACGGTTGTCCTGCGTGACGATCGTGCTGCCGACGATCCAGGTTTCGGCGGCCGGAGCGCGCGCTTTTTTCTGGGCGGGTCGTTTTTTCATTTTGTCACTTTTTACGCGCGGATTTTTTCTGTCCCGCCCGAAGCTCCTTCGGCGAGAACAAGCCCGGATAAAGCGCGGTAAAGGTCGTCGAGATCATTTGGCCCTGCGTATTCGTCGCGTGGATCGCGATATCGGCGCCCGGCGCTTCGCCCACGAACTCGGAAATGACCTGCCGGCAGAGTCCGCACGGGAGCCAGGGCGGGACGGCGTCCGTCACCACCAGAATTTCGGCGACGCTGACTTTCCCTTCCGCGCAAACCGCGGTCTGGAGCGCACCGCGCTCGGCGCAGACGGTTCCGCCGTAGCTCGAGTTCTCGACGTTGCAGCCCGGATAAACTTTCCCGTTGGCGAGCCGAATCGCCGCCCCGACCCGGCAGCCCGAGTGGGGAGCATGGGCATTCGCGCGCGCTTTTTTCGCCACGGCGTAGAGTTTCTTCAGCTTCGGCGTGATGCGGGTCAGTTTCATGGCAAGATCCTTTCGCGAATCGACATCAGGGAGCGGTCGTGCGCTTTCCATATTTAAGGCGCGGGATCGCCTTTTCAAGCAGTCGATCGAGGCTCGCGACGCTTTGTTTGACGGTTTCGACGACCTCGACATGGGTCAGGCGGCGAGGCGAGAGGCCGCTGGCGAGATTCGTGATACACGCGAGGCCCGCAACGCGGACCCCGAGGTGATTCGCCGCGATCGCTTCCGGCACGGTCGACATGCCGACCGCATCCCCGCCGAGCGTCCGGATCATCCGCACTTCCGCCGGCGTTTCGTAGGTGGGTCCGAGGACGCCGGCGTAGACGCCCTTCTGGAGGGCGATTCCGACCTCTTTCGCGGCGGATTCCAGAACTTCGACGCATTCCTTCGAATAAGCTTCCGACATATCCGGAAAGCGAGGCCCGAGCTGGCCTAAGTTCGGCCCCTTCAGCGGGTTGTCGCCCATGAGGTTAAGATGGTCCTCGATCACCATGATATCGCCCGGGCGAAAGCGGGTATTCACCCCACCCGAAGCGTTCGTCAGCAGAAGCGTTTTGATTCCGAGCGCGCAGATCGAGCGCGTGGGGAAGACGACTTCCGCGAGGTCGTACCCTTCGTAGACGTGAAAACGGCCCTGGAGAAAAACGCTGGGAATGCCATGAAAGGCGCCGAGAATCATCTGCCCGGCATGGCCCTCGACGGAGGTGCCATGGAAATGCGGAAGATCCGTGTACGGGATCACGATCGGGTTTTCGATCCGCGCGGCGATTGGGCCGAGACCCGAGCCGAGCACGATCCCGATTTCGGGCTGGAGGCCGCCGGCGCGGGCCTGGATCACCTGCGTCGTTTCCTTCACCATTTCGAGAATATTCGCGGTTTTCATGGTTCGGTTTGCCCGGAATTAAAGCGTATCGAGAATCAGTTTAGGGACCGGTTTGCGCTGCGGGTTGATCTGGATCGCGGCCAAGAACCTCTTCTCCCAAAGTATGGGATCGGCTCCCGAAGGAAGGTAAGCGGTCGCGATCGTTTCGCCGGTCGCGACCTTCACGCCGAGCTTGCGATGGAAGTGGATGCCCACGCCCGGGTCGACGACGTCGCTGGTTTTTTTTCGCCCACCGCCGAGGTCGACGACGATCCGGCCGATTTCCTCGCAGTCCATCTTCGTGATGTAGCCTCGCTTGGGCGCTTTCCACTCGACGACGACGGGAGCGCGCGGGAGCTGGCCGGGATCGTGGATCACGCGGAGCGAGCCGCCCTGGAACTCCACCATCTGCTGGAATTTTCGCCAAGCCGAGCCATCGGCCAACTTTTCGGAAGCGATTTTCCGTCCCGCGGCGACCGTGGAGACTTTTCCGCCCGCTTCGAGCATCTGGGCGCAAAGTTGGATGGTCACTTCCTTCAGATCGGTGGCGCCCGAGCCGGTTTTTAGCATCTCGATACATTCGGCGATTTCAATCGCGTTTCCCACCGTGTTGCCGAGCGGCTGGTCCATGCTCGTGAGGACGGCCCGGCACTTCAATCCGGATTTTTTCGCGACCGCGATGAGCGCTTTCGCGAGCTTCTTTCCCTGGTCTTTCGATTTCATGAACGCGCCCGAGCCGACCTTCACATCGAGCACGAGGACCTCGGTGCCTTCGGCGAGCTTCTTCGAGAGAATCGAGCCGCAGATCAGGGGAAGGCTCTCCACCGTGGCGGTCACATCGCGAAGCGCGTAAAGTTTTCGGTCCGCGGGCGCGATCGTTTCGCTCTGACCGATGATCGCGCAGCCGATCGTGCGCAGGGCCTCGCGAAATCGCGCGCTGGAAAGAAAAACGTCATAGCCTTCGATCGCCTCGAGCTTGTCGAGCGTGCCGCCCGTATGGCCGAGGCCGCGGCCGGCCATCATCGGGACGACGAGCCCGCAGGCGGCCGCCAGCGGGGCCAAGATCATCGAAACTTTGTCGCCGATCCCTCCGGTCGAATGTTTGTCGACCTTCGGACCGGGAATGTCGGAAAAATCGTACCGATCGCCGCTTTCCAGCATGGCGCGCGTAAGTGAGACGGTTTCCTCGGGCGACATGCCCTTAAAGAAGACCGCCATCAGAAAAGCGGAGAGCTGGTAGTCGGCCACGCTGCCGTCGAGAAGGCCGGAGATCAGCGAGCGGATTTCGCCGTCGGTCAGGACTTCCCCGTCGCGCTTCCGTTGGATGATGACGACGGGCGGGCGCACGACGGGCAGAGCGGACGTTTTTCCCGCGGCAGTCTTCGCGGAGGAGGTCGATTTTTTCGAGGCCTGTTTCGAAACCATAGAGGGAGTGCGTCCTTTGGCGGTCGTTCTCCGGTCAGTCGGGAAAGTCGAATGATCCGGTTCGGTGGGCGTTCAGTTCAGTGTTTTATCCGTGATCAGAGACCGGCGAGTGACCCGTGAGTTTCGGCAAGAAGGATTCTCCCGCGAGCTTGTTCCGAGCCATGCCGGACGCATCGCCGACCAGCGCATCGAGGACCGTCGCGCCGATATCGCCGAAACTCCCGCGCTCGCCGAGATCCACCGGTCCCGGGACGTTCACGCCGGGAGAGTAGGCGAGGAGCGGAATGAATTCGCGCGTATGATCCGAACCCGGGTAGGTCGGGTCGTTTCCGTGGTCGGCCGACATGAGCAGGAGGTCACGCGGTCCGAGTTTCGCGAGAATCTGCGGCATCGCGCGGTCGTATTCTTCGAGCGCGTCCGCGAATCCGACGACATCGCGGCGATGGCCGTAGAGCATGTCGAAGTCGATGAGATTGCAGAAGATCAGCCCCTGCTTCGTCGAACCGAGTTGTTCGATGAGGACGCGGATCCCGTCGGTGTTTCCCGCCGTATCGATATTCTTCTGGATGCCTTTGCCGGCGTAGATCGAAGAGATCTTTCCGATGCCGAGGGTCGGTACACCCGCTTCGACGAGCAGGTCGAGGATGGTCGGGCCGAACGGGAGCTGCGCCAGATCCTTGCGGTTATAGGTGCGCTTGAACGGGATGCCTTTCGCGGGATCACCCACGAACGGACGCGCGATCACGCGGCTGATGCCGAGTTCGTCGCAGATCTTGCGCGCCACCTTCGAAATTTCGTAGAGACGCTGGAGGCCGAAAGTTTCCTCGCTCGCGGCGATCTGCCAGACGCTATCGGCGCTGGTATAAAGGATGGGTTTGCCGGTGCGCAGATGTTCGGGTCCGAGTTCGTCGATGATCGTCGTGCCGGAAGCAGCCTTGTTTCCGAGGACGCCGGGCAGTCCGCATTCCTTCACCCAGCGATTCACGATCTCGTCGGAAAAACCGTCGGGATAGGTTTGAAAAGGTTGCTCGACCACGAGTCCCGCCATTTCCCAGTGGCCCGAAGTCGTATCCTTGCCGCGCGAAAGTTCGCGCGCCTTCCCGAAAGCGCCCGCGCCCTCGCCCGTACGCTTTGCCGGAACGCCGGTGATCGGAGTGATGTTTCCGATGCCCAGTCGTTCGAGGTTCGGGAGTTTCAGTTTGCGGCCCGTCTTCGTCTCGAGCACGCGGGCGAGATTGCCGAGCGTGTTCGATCCGGTATCCGAATAGCTCGGGGCATCGGGCAGCTCCCCGGCGCCGACGCCGTCCAAAATCACCAAAATCACGCGGTCAAACTGAGGGGGTACTTTCGCCATAAAGATCTGCCTAATATCCCCCGGATTGGCTGGAAACGCCAGAATCCGTGACCATGCCGACGCTCGCGGAAGCGCCGATGCGATCCGCGCCCGCGGCGATCATGCGCAGGGCGTCCGCGCGCGTCCGGATTCCTCCCGAGGCCTTTACGCCGATATCCGCGCCGACGACCGCGCGCAGAAGCCGTACATCTTCTTCCGTGGCGCCCGAGGCCGCGAACCCGGTGGACGTTTTTACGAATTTCGCGCCCGCCCGTTTCGCGGCCACGCAGGCGGCGATCTTCTGTTCCCGGTCGAGCAGACAGGTCTCGAGAATCACCTTTACCGGGACTTTTCCGGCGGCTTTCACGACCGCGGCGATATCGCTTTCGACGGCTTCCAGGGCGCCGTCTTTCAGTAGTCCGACGGAGATCACCATGTCGATCTCCTTCGCGCCGAGCGCGACGGCGCGGCGGGTTTCGGCCGACTTCGCCTCGCTTTCCATCGCCCCGAGCGGAAACCCGACGACGGCGATGGGGAGGGAGGCGCTCTTTTCAAGCCGGGCGGCCACTTCGGGTAAACGGCCCGTGTTTACGCAGACCGAAGCGAACGCGTGGTTCCTCGCTTCCATGCAGAGGCGTTCGATTTCGGCGGCCGTCGCGTCCGCTTTCAACAGGGTGTGATCAATCCGCCGGGCGAGCTCTTTCCCGGGTAAGGAGCCGTTTCTCGCGGCGCGCATTAACTCAACAAGCTGGGTAGAACCTGCCGGTTCGTGGTCCGCGCGAAGTGCGGGATGTTCCGCGCCGAATTCCTGCAGTGCCGAGTGAATCTCTTCCCGTAACGATTTCATGGAGCTACCTCAAGGGCGTCTTTACGTTAAGAACTTCGCGATGAATACGATGGGACGCAGGGTCATAAGTGCTCGGGAATTCTCACTTTTATATTGAAGTGTCCAGTTGGATTCGTTAGCTCTGTGGTATCAT
>CAZIAL010000074.1:0-8483 GCA_964536965.1 uncultured Bacteriovoracaceae bacterium | reverse complement strand
CGCCGCCTTTATCGTCGCGGTCGCCGCCTTTTCCGCCGCGATCTCCACGATCGCCTCGGTCGCCGCGATCACCGCGGTCGTTCCCGTAATCGCCGCGCGGAGCGCCGGCTTTCTTCGGGCTAGTATCGTCTTTCGTCGTCAATTTTCCGATTTTTTCCATGATGGGCTAAACCTCGTTCTTACTTCTTTTTCAGCGACTTGATCAGCTGCTTCTTCACGTGCAGGAGCTTATCCGACAGGCCATCGTCCTTTGCGAGGAGGAGAGCGCGGGAAATGCCACCTTGCTTGTCGATCGTTTTGATCGCGTGCGTGGAGAGGCGAGCCGTGATGGTTTGCATGAGTTCTGGAACGAGATATTTCTTCCGTTTCAGATTCGGCAACCAGCGCGTGCGGGTTTTAATGTTCGAGTGAGAGACCAGGTTACCCGTCGTCGGGCCTTTTCCGGTCATTTCGCAGTGACGTGACATGACATCGGCTCCTTATTTCGTAGCGGACTTGGAAGCGTCTTTCGCTTCCTTGATTTCGGTGCCGCTGTTTTTAGCAACGCGTACCCAACCGTCTTTGGTCGACTTCTTCCCGACGCGCGTTGGCTTGCCGGATTTCGGGTCGACCAGCATCACGTTAGATGCGTGGATCGGGAGCTGCTTGGAGATGATTCCACCTTGGGGAACCGCTTGGGTGGCTTTCGCGTGCTTTTTCATCACGTTTACGCCTTCGACAATCACCTTGTTGTCTTTCAGAATCACTTCCGTGATTTTGCCCTGCTTGCCTTTGTCTTTGCCGGAGATCACTGCAACGAGATCGCCCTTTTTCAACTTCATCTTCTTCATCATTTTACTTACTCAATTCGACTTCACTACCGAAGCTATCCAGCGCTCGTACCTCTCGATACGAACCTGGTACACAAGGGTATTCATACGGTTTAAAACGGAGAATAAGCTTCTAACGCAAAGGTTGGTAAACCTAAAGCCAGAATTTGGGGTCGAATTTGCGATGCGATGCGTTACGATCGGGGGTCCGGGAGGGGCACAGGCTCGCATATAAAGAGGAAAGACCGGGCCGAGCGTCAACCGCTTGGCCGCTTTCGCATAAATTCTGCACAATTCTGAATTGGGGTAAAACTTCGGACTCATGTGTCCGATGAGACATTGAAGGGAAACGACCCGACGATGTCCCATGCGCTGAAACAACCCAAGCTTGGTGCCGGCCCCGCGAACCATGCGGAAGCCACCGCCGAGCTCACCGTGAAAACGGCCGCCGAGTATTCTGAGATGCTGACGAAGCTCCAGGACATGCCGACGCTGCCCGTGATCGCGATGCGCGTGAACGATCTCATCGCGGATCCGAACGCGACCAGCAACGACATCGCCGTCGTGCTGAAGCAGGACCAGGTCCTGACGGCGAAGATCCTTCGCCTCGTGAACAGTTCTTACTACGCGGTACCCGGCGGGGTCTCCGACGTGCAGAAGGCGCTCGCCTTCCTCGGCTTTAACACCGTGGCCCAGCTCGTCCTCTCGCTCTCCGTATTTTCGATGTTCTCGAAATTCGGCGACGACGCGCTGACCATGAAAGATTTCTGGATGCATGCCCTCGCGGTCGCCGTCTGCAGCGAAGAGATCGCGAAACGCTGGAAATTCGTGAAGCCCGAAGAGGCGTTCACCTGCGGCCTCCTCCACGACATCGGTAAACTCGTCATTTATGAACTCGATCGCGATCGCCTCTCGTTCATCCTGAAGAAGGCGCGCGAAGGCAAGAAGGGCTTCATCGAAGTCGAACGCGAGCACGATCTTCTGAATCACGCCTATATCGGCGAGATGATGGCGACCCGGTGGGGCCTGCCCCAGGTCGTGCGCCAGGCGCTTCGTTATCACCACACGGACGTCTCGCAGATGTCGTCGATCCTTTCCTCCGCGAAGAAGACGATCCAGGTCGTGCGGCTCGCGAATACGATCGTAGTGAAAAACGCTAATGAAGAGGGCGGAGCGGCGACTTACGGGAAATCTGGAGACTACTCGAAAGGGGTCATCGTGGCGGACATGCTCGAAGACCTCGGACTCTCGATCGACGACCTGTCGACGATCGAAAAAGACCTCGCGCGAGCGATGGAGAAAGCGGGGGCATTCCTGAATGCAAACGCGTAAGAAGTTACCCCTCACGCTCGTGAGCGAACACGTTCAGCCGGCCGAGGTCGTGCCGATCTTCCGCGAGCGACGCAAGCTGGACCGCCGGCAGTCCGCGAACGCCGCGACGGACGGGGATGCGAAGAAGTTCCGCGCGGTTTTCGAATGTGTTTCCGAAGCGATCATCTCGATCGACGATCATGGGCGCATCGAGCTCGTGAACGCCGCGGCCGAGGAAATGACCGGATATCTCCGGAACGAACTCGCGGGTAAGCCGCTGGTTTCGATCGCGCCGAAAGGCAAGACCCCGGGCCGGACGCGCCCGCTGGCGCAGGACATTTTCGCCTCCGAAGGCACCTACGAGGATATTTCGATCGAGACGAAGGACGGCCTCCCGCGCGTCGTTGACGTCTCCGTCCGGATCATGGTCGGCGCGGAAGCCGCGGCGGGATTCTCCGTCGTCGTATTTCGCGACGTGACGGAAAAAAAGCGCATGGAGCGCGAAGTGATCACGAAACACGGCGAACTCCGGAACGCGTTCATCGAAGTCGAGCGCACGAATGCGGAGCTGAAAGCGGCGCAGGAAACCCTCGTCCAGGCCGGGAAGATGGCGGCGCTCGGCGAGCTCGCGGCCGGAATCGCGCACGAGCTGAATCAGCCGCTCATGTCGATTCGCGGGTACGCGCAGGAGCTCCAGTACGGGCTCGAGCCGTATGTGAAGGGCACCCCGGCCGAAGGCGAGGCGAGTCTCGGCTTGAAAGAGATCATCTCCGCGGCCGATAAAATGGCCAAGATCATTTCCCATCTGCGGACGTTCACGCGGAAATCCACCGAGGACCTCGAATGGGTCGACGTGCGGAATCCGGTGGAGGAGGCGCTGAAGATGGTTTCGCGGCAGCTGACTTCGCGTGGCGTGAAGGTCGTGCGCGAATACCCGTCGATCGCCGAGACCGGCGCGGGAACGCCGGCTCCGATCGTCTACGGAAACCCGCTTTCGCTCGAACAAGTTTTCATCAACCTGACGACCAACGCCCGCGACGCGATCGAAGCGACGGGCCGCGGAGACGGCACGATCACGATTTCAGCCCAGGTCGACGGTCCGTTCGTGGAAGTGAAATTTCGCGACGACGGCGTCGGCATGGCAACGGTCACGAAGGCGAAAGCCTTCAATCCTTTCTTCACGACGAAGGAAGTGGGCAAGGGGATGGGGCTCGGCCTCAGTCTCAGTTACGGGATTCTGTCGAAGGTCCACGGCAGTATCCGGATCGAAAGCGAAGAAGGTAAGGGCACGACGTTCGTGATCCGGATCCCGAAGGACTTCAGGCAATTAGGTTAACGTTAAAAGTTCCAAAAACATTTCGAAAGGGGAATGAACATGAAAACCAGAGTGTTGATCGTCGACGATGAGGAGTCCATTCGGAAGCTTCTGAAGTCCCGCATGGAGCGGGAAGGCTACGAGACGCTGACCGCGGCGAACGCGGAGGAAGCCGAGAAGGCTTTCGGCGCGAACGGAAACGGCATCGGCACCGTGGTGACCGATTTGAAGATGCCGGGCCGTGACGGTTTCCAGCTGATGAAGGCCCTGAAAGAGAAGAACGTCTACACGAAGTACATCGTGATCACGGGCCACGGAGAAAAGGAAGCCGCGGTCCAGTCCGTAAAATACGGCGCGACCGACTACCTCGAGAAGCCGTTCGACCTCGAGGAATTCGTCCACACGGTGAAGCGTTGCCAGAAGGAATATTCCCTCCAGGTCGAGAACCAGGACCTCGTGTCTCGGTTGGAAGCCCGGTTGGATCGCGTCGAAGGCAAGGCCGAGACGGCCGCCTGGTATACATCGAAGTCCGAAGCCATGACGAAGACCAACGAATGGATTTCGGTGCTGAAGCGCGAGTCCGCGCGCGTGGACGCCGAAGAGCCTTCCGTTCTCATCCTCGGCGAGAGCGGGACGGGTAAAGAAGGCATCGCGCGTCAGGTTCAGTACGCTTCCCGCCGGTCGAAGGGACCATGGGTCGCCGTGAACTGCGCGAACTTCAACGAACAACTCCTTGAAAGCGAGCTCTTCGGTCACGAGAAGGGCGCTTTCACCGGCGCGAACGCCACGAAGCGCGGTCTCTTCGAGATCGCCAAGGGCGGCACGCTCTTCCTCGACGAAATCGGGGAGATGGACGTGAAGCTCCAGGCGAAGCTCCTCCGGGTCCTCCAGGAGAAAGTCTTCCGCCGCGTGGGTGCCACCCAGGACATCGAGACCGATGTCCGCGTGGTCGCGGCCACGAACGTGAACCTCCAGGAAAAGGTCGCCAAGGGCGCGTTCCGCGAAGATCTCTATCACCGCCTTTCGCGCGTCGTGATGGAAGTCCCACCGCTGCGTTCCCGTACGGAAGATATCGTGCCGATGGCCAAGCAGTTCGCCAACCGCGCATTCGAATCCCGCGGCAAGCACTTCCCGGGCTTTACCCCGGACGCCGAAACCGCGATCCAGAACTACTCCTGGCCGGGTAACGTCCGCGAGATGCTGAACGTGATCGAGCGCGTGGCGCTCGTCCATGTCGGCAACTCTCCGGTCACTCCGTCGAATCTCACGATTCCGAACGGAAAAGCCGGCCAAGTCATCGGTTTCCCGTCGAATCGCGCGAATCTCTCCGTGGTTCAGGGCGGGGGCGGCACCCCGGGCGCGCAGCCGGGGATGGGCGGAACGACTCCGACCAATACCAATCCGGCGACGAACGGGACGAAGGAATCCGGAAGCTACATGGAAATGAAAAAACAGTGGGTGGACGCGTTCGAGAAGGAATATCTCGTGAACACGCTGACTCGCCACGAAGGAAACGTATCGGCCGCGGCTCGCGAAGCGAAGCTCGACCGGTCGAATTTTCTCCGACTTCTTCGCCGACATGCGGTGAAGGCGCAAGATTTCCGCCAAGTCGGAGCGGAAGACGACACGGCGATCGCCGCGTAGGTCGTTCGCGAAATCTTTCGGAAATTTTCCGAATAGTTGAGGGGCCGGTTTCGAAAATTTCGAAGCCGGCCCTTTTTTCATGCGAAAAGCGGAAGTTTTTTCCGGTGTTAAAAATTCCAGTTTTCCGGAGGTAAATAGTGCCTATTTAACGATCCCGACTTTGTACCGATTCTAAAAAGGATGAATTACAAATTAAAGTTTGCTTGTCTCGCCGCTCTGGTAGCTCTTCTCCAGGGATGCGGTTCGGGTGGGGTCGAATCCGCCACCCTCGCCCAGATTATCGTCGACGATCCGAACTGCGTCTCGAGCCGGGATAAACTTTGGCGCGAACTCTACCGCCAAGTGGACCAAAACGGGCGGCTGCCCGACACCGAGGAAGTCGGCCGCGAGGTCCGCACGCTCGCGCGAACCGCCGAGCAGGGCGACGCCCTCGTCCGCGTTTACCGTGATCTGCGAAAGGCCGTCTCGGACCTCGGACGTGAAGAAGCGATCCAGGCCCTCGCCGAAATGGAGCTTGGTGACCGGACAACCCCGGAGAAAGCGGCTCGCCAGGATGCGCTCGAAGCGGCGCAAGCCGATGCCATGGCGATTTCCACGGCGGTCGATGGGGCGTGTGCGCCCGACCCCGACGGAAGTCAGCCCGTCATTCTTCCGCCGGCGGATTCGATTTCCATGTTCGAAGGCTGGCGACGGAGCCTGCCCGCCCCGGTTTACGGCGCGTATAAAACTTTCTCCGTGGCTTACCAGAGCTGCAACGCGGTGGGAATTCGACCGCTCACGAGTTCCGTCGCTTCGGTCGACGGGATCGACATCGTCGGCCGGCATTCGAACGGTGTCGGGCAGAAGCGCGTGGTGGGCGATGCCTCGGCCGTATTCCGCTCGAACCCTTTCTACGCGGGCCGCGCTTCGCCGGTCTCCGGTTGCTTTCGCGCGACGGACACTCCGCTGATCTACGACTACGGCGGCAAACCTTACGCGAATACGAGCGCGAACTCGATCGATCTCTTTAAGAATGCGGGATCGGGGACGAGTGCCCTCGGTATCGATTGTTCGGGTTTCGTCGCGGCCTCGGTGCTCACCGGCGGTCTTCGGCTCAAGTCCGGAGTTTCGAGCAAAGCGGCGCAGTCGAGCGGCGTGAATGCGGCCATGTTCGCAAATCCGAGCGGAAACGGGCTTTCCTGCCTCGCTCGGGTGCAGAGCACGGCGAGCCAGCGCCTGCGTCCCGGGGATATCATCGCCAACGGCGGACATGTCATCATGGTTGATAGGGTCGGCGCGGATCCGTTTGGAATCGCGAACGCGCGTTCGGCGGCGGATTGCGCGGCGGTTTCTTCGAGCCGTTTCGACTTCACGATCATCCAGAGCAGCCCGAGCAAGGGCGGAATCGGTCTGAACCGCCACCGGGCGGCCGACTATCTCGCCGGATCGAGTTCGATGCGTTCCGGCCTCATCGCTTACGCGAAATCCTTCTGCGAAGTGAAGCTCGGCCTCCGGTCGCCGACGACGCTCGCGAACACGTCGAAAGCGGTCATCGTCCGTCACCTCGGCACTTCGAGCTGCGTGGACAAACCGATCGCGATCGAGCAGCAGGGTTGCCTCTCGGGATGCAATCAGATCGCTCCGACGGGACTGACCGATATTCTGGCCGATCTTTAGCCCCGAAGATGAACCGCGATTATTCCGCGGCTTCTTGCGCTTTTACGAGACCTTCGCAACCGAGGGTCGAAGAGGAGAGACAGGCGCGGCGAAGCTGTTCTTTCACGTCGCCGGTCGCCAATCCTTCGGGTGATTGTTTCGCCTTGGTCATGGCGATGAAAACGCACGCGTCGGAGTCGCCCGACGTGCAAGCCGCGGCGTAGTCGATTTTTTCGGATTTGCCCTTCGACACGGTCATTTCGGCGAGGCTCGGGTCAGTCACGGTGCACGCGCGTTTCAGCCCGAGCGTGCAGGCCTTGGCGCGCAGATTCGCACGTTCGGGCTCGGCGAGCTGGTCGGATTCGGAGGCGATGTAGCAGCTCCACGGTTCGCCCCTGCCACACGCCTCGGTCCAGAGGGGGAGGGCGCGTTCGCGGCGTCCGGCTTCCGCATAATTCAGTCCCCGGAAGTAGCAGGCGACGAGTATGCCCTCGCTGCAGAATTTTTCGAGATCGGGGTTCATCTGCGTTAACGGACGAAGTCCGTTCTCTTCCATGTAACTTTCCCAGCAGCTCATCTTATGGTCGGCTTTGCAGTTCTGTCGCCAGCGATGGAGCGCCAGCGCGCGTCCGCCCTTACGGAGGAACTGGAGGACGATCGAATCGTAGCAGGCCTCGAGGGAGTTGTTCTTCTTGCAGTCCTGTTCGAGCGTGCGATCCAGATCCTTGCGCCGCGCGCGTTCTTCGAGGAGCGGAAGCCAGCGGCAAGCGCGATGGGAGCGGCGGTCACAGTCCTGGCTGAATTTTTCGGTCGCGTCCTCGAGTTTTCCGCCGAGCGCGAGGCTGATCCCGAGTTCGGAGCAGGAGCCGAGGATGCCGCCGTCGCAAGCGCGTTTCAGCGGCGCGAGCGATACGGCCACGCGGTTCGCGAGCCGGTGGGATTTCCCTTCGTAGTAGCAGGAGACCAGATTTCCGAGGGAGCAGCCGCGCTTCCAGAGTCGGAGTGCTTTCGCCGCATCGTTGTTGAGATAGGCGGCTTCGCCCGCGCCGGGGCAAGCCACGCCGTCGAGCGCGGTCTTCGATTCGCACGCCGAGGTGAGAACCTGGGCCGCTTCGGGAATTTTTCCTTCGGCGAGGAGGATGTCCCCCTGGAGCGCGCAGGAGGTATTGCGGCCCTTCTGGCATCCGCGTGCCGATGCCACCACCGCGAGGTCGGGTTTTCCGTTTTCGATGAGGATGCGGGCCTCTTTCTCACAGAACTCGGCCTGGCCGCGGTCGCAGAGATCGCGGAGCGCGCGCTCAATGCGGGTTTCGTCGCGGTTCGCATCGGCGGCTTGGGTCGCGAATCGATTTGGATCGAGCGAAACGCTCGAGCAACTGAAAAGGAAAAGCGACAGGAGGCCAACCGAGCATTTCAGGTATTGCATACGATCAGTTTGCCCTGAATTCGGGACTTTTCCACCTCATGTGTCGGTTAGGACCCAGCGTCCGCGTCGATTTTCCGCCGGCTAAGTGCTTGAAATCAGGTGTCATCGTTCTGGCACCATCCGCGCAATAGTATCCATTCGTAAGGTGACGATGGATCGGAAGCGTAGGGCTTACGGTCATGAGCATCGAAGCCTTACGAAACGACCACCAGGCAGCTAATGCTGCCTGTGAACCACGAGCGAACCGGAGGACCTATGGACCAGGAGCAATTGGACGCGAATCTCAAGGGCATTCGCCAACTCCTCTCACACCTCCACGGTGAAGTAACCGCCCTAGAGACCA
>CAZIAL010000073.1:0-9331 GCA_964536965.1 uncultured Bacteriovoracaceae bacterium | reverse complement strand
TCCGTGTGATCGGCATACACCGTCACCGCGCCATCCGCCGCTCCGCTAAAATCTAGGTTCGCGCTCCACGCCCCGCCCACGCACGCGACCGTCGCCGAAGCCGCGCCGCTGATCACGACGTTGCGGGTTTCTTCGCTGCAGGTGCCGCTCACGGCGACCGCGCCGATCCCCGCCGATCCAAGCATCGTTCCTGCCGCCGGCAGAGAAAACGCCACCGTCGGCAGCGTCATATCGAGGGTGATACTCGCGGAGGCCACGCGGCTCGAGGTGTTACCCGCCAGATCACGAATCCATACCGATAAAACTTTGGAACCATCGACGGCCGGAATGGTGAGCGAAGCCGGGAGCGCACCGGCGCTCCAGGTGCAGCCAGCCGAGCTCGCGTTATTCACGAGAATGCAATACTCAGCATACGGCCCATTGCTCACCGCTCCGAAGCCCAAACCGAAGACGTTCGTATTCGTCGGAGTGCCATTCGTGACAGTAACCGAGGCCAGATCGGGGGCGGTGCGATCGATTTCCACCACGTTTGAAGTGGCTGCATCGGATGTTCCGTAGGAATTTTTAAGGAAGGCCGTCAGTGAGAGTAAACCGTCTACCGAAGAATCCATATAGGTCGTCGGGAGCGCGCCCGACTTCCAGATACAGGTGGTGCTGTCGGTCGAGTTCTCGAGAATGCAGTACTGTGTCGGCTGTCCGACGGGAATGCCCCAGTCGAGCGTAAGCGGGTTGCCGCGGGTGGGCGTCGCATTCAGAATCGTCAGCGAAGTCATGGCGGGTGGAACCCCGCTCGCACCGAATCCCGTCGTCGCGCGACGAAGCGTGTTGATCTGGGAGCCGCATCCCGAGATCACTAACGCTAACAATAGGGTTAGGGGAAATCTTCCCCCTACGATGCGAATCAACAAACGTACCTCTTTATACTTCGCTTTTAATTTGACCGACTGTGAACGACCTTTAAACAGGATCGCTCGAATTCTTTAGAAAGAAAATATGTGTAAAGGATGACGCAGGGGTTGCTCCCCGCTCCGAGCGGGTTAGTATGGTGCATAACCCCGCGGAATTTAAGATCGCCGCTCCCTTGGTCTAGAAAAATATAACTGAAGAAATGAGCAGTGGCATGACGACAAATCAGAAAATGCAGCTTACACGTGTTTCCAGAACCGCGGGCCTAACCCGCTTTCTCTGGGCGGGCGGTCTTTCGATTGTTTTCGCCGCCGCGTCCGCGCTCGCTGGCCAGAACAGTTCGGCGCCGAAATCTGCCTCGAAGCACGACCATGGCGCGATCCAGCCGAGCGCTTTCCAGTTCGAGCCCGCCCCCAAGGGGGCCAAGGTTTTCTTTGCCAATCTTAAAAACAAGCAAACCGTCGGTAAAAAACTTCTTGTGAAGTTCGGTGTCGAAGGCATGAAAATTCTTCCCGCCGGCGAGATCGTTTCCGGAACCGGCCACCATCATCTGATCATCGACGGGTCGGCCGTCGCGCCGGGACAGGTGGTTCCCGCCGATGAGCGCCATATCCATTTCGGAAAAGGGCAGACCGAGGCCGAAATCGAGTTGAATCCGTGAAATCACAAGCTCACCCTCCAGTTCGCCAACGGTGCCCATCTTTCCTATGGGCCTGAACTCTCCGAAACGATCGATATCACCGTGAAGTAATCGGTGAGCGACGAACGGGGCGGCGGCCGAAATCGCTCGGAAATCGAAGATCTCGATCGGCGTCTGCTCGATCTCGACTCCGAACTCGACGGAACCGAAATGCAAGAGCGCGCCTGGCTCTTTACGCTGGAGGCGTATGCGTTCGCGCTTTTTCAGCGCCTGCGCGCCGAACTTTTCGAAGCGCGTCTCGGAATGCCGAAGTCCGATGCCGAAGTGTTTTCGATTCTCCAAGGCCACGGCATCTTGGACCTGACCCAGGCACGGAAACTTCGTCAGTTCTGCGAAGCTCGATTCCTGGCCTCACGCGATCTAGCGAAGCTCGACGTGGCGGGTCTGCGGGAAATGGCGGCGGACCGGGCATGGATCCGCGATCGGCTCCGTTCGCTCGCTGAAGTTTCACGTTAACGAACCGGCGTAACCCCGGGGGACAAATCGGAAATTCCCTGGATCTGGATCGCGTCGAGGTCGAGCCGGTCTTTCTCGGAGAGGGTCGAAACATCGAACTCCCAGATCTGGACCGCGTCTCCATCGTCTTCCCGCGCCGCCACTCGCTTGATCAGCTTCGAAGCCTCGAATCGCGCGAACGACTTCCCGGCCGCGTCGCTATGGCTGACCGGAGCGCGGAGTTTCAACCCCTGTTTATCCAGGTGATGCGCCATCAGGGTCATGAGCAAAGTTCCGAGCCCGCTCGGCTGGTGTTCGGGCTTGATATAGATATCCAGCGAATACCCGGGTAAATCCGCCACGCCTTGGGGATCGTTCAGCGTCTCGCGATTGATGGAAAGGTAACCCATGTTTTTTCCGTCCGGCCCCGTTAAGGCCAGATCCCCGGATCCCGGGCTACTCTGCCGAAACGAAAAACGGGTGCTCTCCAGATAAGTCCCCACTCCGCTCGGGAGTATCCGCGTATGGAGGCGAAGAAAAAGCGTGGAGACGAAACTTTGGTCGAGGGTCCAACGGCAGGGATCCATAGCCGTAGCGGCCTGCGCGCCAGTCGCGCCGAGGCTGAGAAGTGCGATCGTGATCTTGCAAGTCCGGAGAAGGCCCCACATGCTCTCGATTGTAGCACGCAGGAATGGAGCGGAAGATGGGATCCGCTCACCTCGTGGCAGAGTTCCGTCAGAGGATTGGCGGCGAATTTCGGTCAGCGCGCGGTCGAGCGATAGGCGCTATCGAACCGGTAGAGATCCGGATCTTTCGCGCCCGGCTTCCGAATGTGGAACTGATAAAGGTTCCCCGCCATCGAAAGCAGATAGAGCGATCCGTTTTTCGCGTCGTAGGTCGGGTTCGACGAAAATCCCGAACCATCGCCGACGTTATACCGATAGAGTCCCTTGCCCGTGGCCTTATCGAGCACATACAGATACTGGCTCGACGAAGCGAAAATCGCGTAACGATCGGTAATAACGATCGACGTCGGAATTCCGCGATCGAGTTCGAACTGCCAGAGCACCTTCGCATTTGCGCGGGCGAGCGCGTAAACCGTGCCGTTACTCGAGGGAAGATAGACGACCTGGTCTTCCACGGTGACCTTGCGTGCGCCGCCGGCGTCGAAACGCCAGGTCGTGTCCCCGCCCGCTCGTTTCAGGGCGTAAAGCGCGCCGTCATAGGACGGCTGGTAAATCGTATCGCCGACGAGGACGGGAGCCGCGTCGACGTCCGTGAACTTGTTCGTAATCTGGAGCTTCCGCTCCCACTTCAGCGTTCCTTCTTCGACCGAAACCGCGACGAGGAAACCATCGCTCATCCCCGCGATCACTTCGTTTCCGTCGACGAGCGGCGTGGATACCGCGTGAATCACGGTGGTCTGGGGCGTCCGGCGCTTATAGGTCCAGAGGAGCTTTCCGGTCCCGGCGTCGAAGGCGAAAATGGTATCGTCCGCGCCGACCGTGAAGAGCCGGCCGCCGACGATCGTCGGGCGCGAGATGAGCGCTTGTTTCACTTCGTACTTCCAGTTGAGTTTCCCCGTCTCGGCGTTCAGGCAGTAAAGAAACCCGTCGGCCCCACCGAAGTAAAGGCTCTCGCGTTCGGTGACGAGTTCGGAAATGACTCCACCGGCAAGGGGGAAGGTCCAGCGCGTCCGCAGGAGCCCCGGATAAACGGAAGTGACACCGGAGGAGGCATTTCCGAAAATCAGGGTATTCGAATAGAGCGTCGAGTTTGAGTATTCGAAGCCCCGCTCGTTCGCTTCGTAAGGAGTCGCTCGGGAGGTCACCGTCCAGCCACGAGTCAGGATCTTCGTATCGGGCTCGAGATTCTTATGGATGTTTTTTCCCGCACAACCGCTGACGAAGAAGACGAGGAGAATGAGGGCGAGGATACCGAAGAAGATCGGGCCGACTGTCTTATAACGGCGCTCGCCCAGGAACTTGGTATCGCCCGATTCCACGGACGAACTCATAGCGTGGCTTTCTTCGTTTCGGCGAACCGCGCGTGCTCCGTGTTCGGGAGCTGCTTGGTGATCGATTCGTAAGTCGTCTTCGCGCCGGCCTTGTCACCCGAAATTTCCTGACAACGGGCTTTCGCGCGAAGGAGTTCGCCCAGCAGCGGACCGGCGCCGGCGTTCACCGCGCGGTCGAACGTCTTCACGGCCTCCGCGCATTGTCCAAGGGCTTCCTGGGCGTAACCCTGGCTATACAGCGCCGTGCTGGAATACTCATCGCCAGGCGCGGAGCTCGCCGCGCTTTCGAACCAGCGCAGTGCCTTCTCGTAAGCGGCCGTTCCTTCGCCATGTTCGAAATAGATGCTTCCGAGTTCCATCTTCGCGTCGAAGCCGGCGAGCGTATTCGGGTAGGTTTTGGCCACGCCTTCGAGCGCGGCGATCGATCCGGCCAGCTTCGTATCCACGTCGAATTTCACGAAGTCCGTGCTGGGCGGAGGTACCGGCGCCGCGGGCTTCTTCGGATCCGCTTTCTTCGCGGGCGGTGCGATCGAGGTCGCGAATGCTTTCATCTCGGTCTCGAGCGTCGAGCGAGCTTTAAAGAGCGCTTCGGAAGCTTGCGCACGAAAGGCATTTCGTTTGGTCAGATAGAGACTCGCGGCCAGGGTCGCGGCGAGCAGGATGACCACGCCGACGAAGAGGAGTCGCTTCTGCTTGGTCGCCGACATGGCGATCTGAGTCATGGAGTTGGAGATCACGTCATTCGATCCCGAAGTGTTCGTCGCCGAAGAAGAAAGAGTGTTGCTCATAATTTAGATTGGCCCTTGTTTCTGGTTTAAGGGAGCCCCGGAGGGTTGTCAAAAGGAAAGACCCCCGTTACCCTTTATAGAACATGAATCGGATCAAGGGCTTAATCGTTCTGGCGGCACTCCCCTTCCTGCTCGTTTCGGCTTCGCATGACGCGGCTGCGCGGGATCTGCAAGGACGACTCGGGCTCGGATACAATGCCCAGTTCGCGAATTTCCGCGAATCGGGAGGGACCGTCCCCGCGATCGCGGCGAAGTACGCCGTCACGAAAGACATCGCGCTCGAAGGGATCTTCGGGGTTGCGACGACCAAACCCGCGAACTCCGTCATCGGGATGAAGTTTTTTAAAAATCTCTTTTTCGAGACGAATCTGAATTTTTACGGAATGCTCGCGGGTGGCCTCGTCACGGCGAACAGCAACTCGGGAGTCGACTTCCAGGGCGGCTTCGGCGCGGAATTTTTCATTCCGGGGCTTGAGAGCGTCGGTCTCTCCTTCGAAGTCGGCGGCGAGCTGACGAATATTTCGGGATCGATGGTCTTTAGAACAATTGGAGCCTCGTTCCTACATGCCGGCATGCGCTTTTACTTCTAGGTTCGCTTTCATCATCGCGATCCTGCTGTCGACGACGACGGCGGCGGTGCGTGCGAATGAACCTCCGCCCCCCGTCTCGGCCATGCCGGGCGCGGGTCCGGAGGAAGGCGCGGGGCGTACTCAGCAACCCGAAGAAGATGACTATCGGCAGACTCCGTATACGAGCTTCGGAGAGTTCAACGACGAAGAAGAGGCCGAAGATACGCGTTTCTTCCAGTACGGCCGTTTTTTCGGCGTGAGCCTGGGCCTCGGTTACGAAGGCACGACGGGCAACCGCGGTTCGCTCTATACGGGGGGAATCCCCGCTTTCGAACTTCGCGTCCATTACTGGTTCGACTTCAACTTCGCGCTGACCCTCGGCATCTACTCCGCGAAACACCAGTACGTCGGCGCGAAAGACGATGGCGCGAATCCGACTCCGGTGGGCGATCCGAACCAGAAAAACGAATTCAACCTTTTCAAGTACGGCGCGGAGCTTCGTTACTATTTCGATACGAAGGACTCGACCGCGGCGGTGACTTTCGCCGGGCCTTTCGTTCAGGTCGGGCTCGGAAATTATACGAAATCCGAGACGAACCTGACCAGCCCGGGCGATATCGCCCGCGATAGCGCGCTCGGCCTTTCGTTCGGTGGCGGGCTCGAGTTTCCGTTAAAGCCGCGAAAAAGTTACCTCAACCTAGAGACGAAGTTCCATTCCGTCTCATTCAACGACACCCCGCTCGGCGTGACCACCGCCGGGGGCAAACGAGTGGACAGCACGAGCGGGCTTTTCTTCACCGTGCTCGCGTCCGTTCTCTTCACTTACTGACGAGGTTTTCGGTTCTATTCTTCGTCGCGAAGAAGCTCGAGATCTTTCTCGAGTTCCGGCGCGAGCTCCGGATCTTCCTGATAACTTTCGATGTCGAGACCGTCGGTGACGGCTTCCATCTCGGTTTCCATCGCGGTCATGCCGTCGTCCTTGCGAACCGGGGATTTCCGGCCGCCGGAGGTGCGCTCGAAACTCTTGCCGACCTTCGGACCTTTCCGGCTCTTCCCTTCCTGGAAGAGAATGCGGATCGGCGTGCCCATGAATCCCCACTTTTCGCGGATGGCGTTCACGAGGTGGCGCTTGAGACTGAAATGGACCTTGTCCGGATTCGACACATGGCAGACGAAGGTCGGGGGATGGCGCGAGACCTGGTGGCACATGTAGAATTTCACGTCGCCCGGGTTATGGACTTCGCTCTCCGCGCGTACCCAGCTGGTGAACTCGTGGGTCGAGATACGCAGCCGGCGCTGTTCGAGAATATCGTAGATCAGATCGCCCAGATCCTTGAACCCGGTCTGGTTCTTGGCCGAAACGAACATGATGGGCGCGTACTTGAGGAAGCCGAAGTTATAACGGACCTGCTCGGCGGCGGACTCGCGGGTGATGTCCTTCTTTCCGCGCTGGGTATCCCATTTGTTCACGACGATGATCACCGAGACACCGGTCTCTTCGATCAGTCCGGCGATTTTTTCGTCCTGGTCGGTGGTCGCGGATTCGCCGTCGAGCATGAGGATCGCGACGTTCGCGCGTTCGATCGCTTTACGGGTCTGGATGATGGAAAGGACTTCCACGCCTTGCTCGGTCTTCGATTTCCGACGGATCCCGGCGGTATCGATGAGCACGAGGGGTTTGCCGTTGATCGCGCAGAGCGAGTCGATGGAATCGACCGTCGTACCGGCGACCGGACTGACGATCATCCGCTCTTCGCCGGTCACGGCGTTCACGAACGTGGACTTCCCGACGTTCGGCCGGCCGATGATCGCCACGCGCGGGACGACGTCTTGGTCGGCTTCCGCGACCTCCGGGAAAATTTTTCCGGATGCGGTGAGAAGTTCGATGATCTTGTCCTGCAGGGTTTCGACGCCGCGGTTATGCTCGGCGCTGATGCCGATGATCGTCTCGAGCCCGCTTTCGTAGAACTCGTTCACCATGTCGTCGTGGACCGAGTCATCGACCTTATTCACGGCCGCGATGATCGGGATGCTGCGGTTCTTCAGCCCGGAGCGAACCATGCGCTGCACGACTTCCTGGTCGGCCGGAGTGTAACCCGTCTGTCCGTCGAAGAGCGCGACCACGATGTCGGCCCGTTCGAGCGCGGTTTTCACCTGGAAATGGATTTCTTCCGCGAGCCGATCGCCGCCGAGTCCGCCGGTGTCGATGATGTTCACGATATAGCGCTGGGCCTTCACCCACCACTCGACCTGCTCCTCGAGGCGATCGCGCGTGACCCCGGGTTCATCGAGGACGAGCGCGCGCTTCGAGCCGTAGAGACGGTTGAAAAGGGTGCTCTTGCCGACGTTCGGGCGTCCCACGATGACGATGCGGGGGGCGTTTTGTTTGGGGGCGGGCTTGATGATCATGATGCATTACTCTTCTTCGTTTTCGGGAGGTCGTAACCCAGGGCGCGAAGGCGCGCGGGATCCTTGCTCCAGTCTTTCAGGACGTTCACCTTCAGTCCGAGAAAGATCTTCGTTTCTAAGAACTCTTCGATGTTCGCGCGGGCCGCGCTGCCGATTTCCTTGATCTTCGCGCCCCCGGCGCCGATGACCATGCCCTTTTGGCTGTCGCGCTCGACATGGATCGTGGCTTCGATCCGGAGCGGCGTTGCGGCCTCGTCGAATTTTTCGATCGAAATCGCGCAACAGTACGGGAGCTCTTCGCCCAGAAGCCAGAAGAGCTGCTCGCGGATTTTCTCCGAGACGAAAAACTTCGTCGGTTTGTCGGACATCTGTTCTTCGTCCGGATAGAAGAAGGGCCCCGTCGGGAGGAAATTCCAGGTCGTCTTCAGGAGTGGATCGAGGCCCCGCTTCTTCAGGGCGCTGAGCTTGAAAACTTCCTTGATTTCGATTCCGCGCGCTTTCGCGGCTTCGAGAAGCTCCGGCTCGAACGTCGCGAGTTTCTCGTGGGTGCGTTTCAGGTCGAATTTGTTGAAGATGAGGTAGACCGGAGATTTCGTCTTTTCGAGGGCTTCGAGCACGGTTTCTTCGTGTTTCGCGGCGCTGTCGGGATCGACGAGATACCAGATGAGATCGGGCGAATCGAGCGCGCTCCGGACTTCGGACATCATATAGGCGTTGATCCCGCCTTCTTTCGCGCGGTGGATTCCTGGCGTATCGACGAAAACGATCTGTCCTTCTTTTTCGGTGTAGATGCCATGGACCCGCTCGCGCGTCGTTTGCGCTTTCGGCGTGACGATCGAGAGCTCGCTCCCCAGCAGCGCGTTCATCAGCGTGCTCTTGCCGGCATTCGGACGCCCGGCGATCGCCACATAACCGGCTTTGCGATCGGTCTTCGGTTTAGACATGGCCGACCTCTTCGGTGTTCATGGGGTCGATCGACTTCGCGCGCGCAGCCGGGACATCCGCGGCGTTTTCCGCAGCCCGCGCGATTTCGAGCGCGAAGCGGGCGGCGTTCTGCTCGGCGTCCTTCTTCGAGCTTCCCTGGGCGCGCGCGACGGCTTCGGTTCCGACGCGGACTTCGACCGTAAAGATCTTCGCGTGGTCCGGACCCTCGCTGCCCAGAAGATGGTAGGTGGGCGTGACTTTCCGTTCGGCCTGGATTTTTTCTTGGAGGCGGGTCTTCGGATCGGCCGTGTGGAGAATTTCCGCGTCGGCTTTGAAAAAGGGTTGGAACAGGAAACGGACGACGGGATAGACGGCGTTGAACCCACCGTCGATGTAGATCGCCGCGACGATCGCTTCGAAGGTGCTGGAGAGGATGGAGGGTTTCCGGGTACCGCCACTGAGTGCCTCGCCCTTCCCCAGT
Source organism: uncultured Bacteriovoracaceae bacterium (assembly GCA_964536965.1). GTDB lineage: Bacteria > Bdellovibrionota > UBA1018 > UBA1018 > UBA1018 > JACMQW01. The sequence goes on along the minus strand of CAZIAL010000073.1, from coordinate 102 downwards.
CGAACGGCGGAGTCGAGCGAGAGCCGAAGGGCGACGTCGCAGAGAGTTTTTTCGTTCACGACGGCGGCGCGGATCTTCGACAGCCGGCCTTCGTGATAGTTC
>CAZIAL010000072.1:9129-9373 GCA_964536965.1 uncultured Bacteriovoracaceae bacterium | reverse complement strand
TCGCGGAAGGCTTCGGCGTCGGCGCGGGTCGGTCCGTCGGTCGCCGCGGCGACCGTTGCTCCGTGATTTAAACTCGAATTTAAATTTTCATCGGTCGCCGCGGCGACCGCTTTTCCCTTGCGCGCATCGACCGCCCTCGACAGAATTCCATCACAGAGTTGTGGGGGGGCGGGGCCCCCCCCCCCCCAACCCAACCCCACGCTCGGGGTCATAAGTGTGAACACACCAGACCACACAAAACACA
>CAZIAL010000072.1:0-9119 GCA_964536965.1 uncultured Bacteriovoracaceae bacterium | reverse complement strand
TCGGTCGCCGCGGCGACCGCCCCCACTACGAACCCGAAGGATCGGGTTCCTCGAAGTACCAACGCAGTACCACTCTCACCAAGGAAGGAAATTCGGATGGCCTCTTTCAAGGAAATCCATTTCACCCCCGCAGAATTTGCGGCGATTGCTAAGGTCGATAAGTCGACCGTTCCCGAACTCGAAGCTTCGGGAATTCTCACCACCTCGCGAAAGCGCGTCGGAAACGTCGATCGGAAAATGATCTCGCTTTCGAACATGCAGGAGTACTTTCGCAACCTCCGCAACGGCACCCACGGAATCGGCGCGACGGCCGCGGGACCTCAGGTACCGATCGAATCCGCGGATATCGAATCGGTCGCCGCGGCGACCGGGTTCATTCCTGGAACGCCGCAGCATAAAGTGCAAATGTTCTATAACGTGAAAGGCGGCACCGGGAAGTCGACCCTCACGGCGCAGTACGTCATGCGTGCGGCCATGATGGGTTACCGGGTCCTGGCGATCGATCTCGATGGCCAAGGCCACCTGACGGTGAATCTCGACATCCTCGATGGCCATGAACGCCCGACGATCTACGACGTCCTGATCAACGACCTTCCTCTCCAGGACGCGATCATGAACGTGGCTCCGGGTCTCGACCTCGTCCCGGCGAACTTAGGTCTCTGTAACATCGAAATTCCGCTGAATAACAAGCCGCGTCGTGAATACCGTCTCGGGGAAGCGATTCGGAAGGTCTGGGATCAGTATGATCTCGTCGTCGCGGATACGAACCCGGCCGCTTCGATCCTGAACGGATCGATGCTCGTCGCTTCGAACCTTGTAAACGTCGTTTGCTCCACGAATCCGCTCTCGTTCCACGGGATGTCTCTCGTGATGACGACGATCGAACAGATGCAGCAGGAGTTCCAGCGCGAGCTCACGGTGAAAATCATCCCGAACATGTACGACAACCGCGAAGTCATCTCGCAGGAGGTGCTCGGGGAGCTCCGCAGTCAGTTCGCGGAGTACTGCACGAAGACGGTGATGAACCGCGCGGCCGATATGAACGAAGCGACGAAACGACGGACGACGGTCTGGGACGTGAATCCCCGCGGTGTCGCCGCGCAGGACGTGAACTCGCTGACGGAGGAACTCGTCAGTGTTCCTTCCGCCGCCGAAATGATGCTCGAACAAATGCGTGCGACCGCTCCGGCGCCATCGCCATCCCTCTAAGCGCTCACTCTTCCAAAGGAAAAACTCATCCATGAGCACGAACGATAAGACCCCCGAAAATCCAAAAGCAGAAATCCCGAAAGAAAGTTCGAAAATAAAAACGCGGGAAGGAAGCGGCTACCTCAAGCAGCTGTACTCCACTGCGCGCGTGACCGCGGGTTCGACCCACTCGAACCTGAAAAGCCTCACGACGTTCCTCGTGAACTTCGTGCCGGTGGAGAAGGTTGACGCCTCCGAACTCCAGGTGCGCACGCACTTCGACGACGCCGAAGTCGAAGCGCTCGCGAACTCGATCAAACTCCACGGCGTTCTCCAGCCGATCCTCGTCGTGCAAGACGGCGATCGCTACAAGGTCATCGCCGGCGAACGTCGCCTGCGCGCCTCGAAGCTCGCGGGAATGGATCGCATTCCGGCGCGCGTCCTCGCCACCGACGACAAGGCGACGCATGAGATCGCGCTTCGCGAGAACCTCGATCGCGTGGATCTCCATCCGATCGAGGAGGGCGAAGGATACGTCTCGCTTCTCGAAGCCGGCGCGTACTCCTCTCACGATTCGATCGCGAAGACTTTCATGAAACCGAAATCGCGCATCACCGAATGCATCGGCTTCACGAAACTTCCGACCGAGACGAAGATCGAGCTAATGAAACGCGGACTGAAAAATCGCGCGCTCCTTCGCCAGATGCTCGCCGTCGACGCTTCGATGCATACGAAGATGATGGACGAAGCTTCTTCGAAGGAAGAAGTTCTGCTCGACGCCATGGGCGCGCCGCTTACGGGCGAAGCGGCCGTGAAAGCGAAAGCGGAACGCGCGGCTCGCGAAGTAAAATCGTTCGAATACAAACTCGACGAAAAAGGACTCTCGGTTCCGGGCTTTAAATGGAAAGCGACTGACTCGAACGAGAAGCTCTCGGCCTATGCGGACTCGATCCGCAAACTCCTCGAGCAGATCGAAGACCGCCTTACCCAGCCTTCCGCTTAGGCTTCGCCCGCACCGACGTTTTCGTCAGGACCCCGGCTCGGTTTCGAGTCGGGGTTTTTTTACGCCGTTCCGACAGATCCTTCGCCGTGACTCTCGGTTTTTGGCCCATTTGCGCGAGGAACTTCAGATGCGAAACGAAAAGTCGCGGCAGCGTCGACTGGAGATATGGCATCCCGTGCTCTTTCGCCGTGGCGGCGAGAATCGGGGCGAGCTCCGGATAGTGGATGGAACTCACTTTCGGGAGGAGATGGTGCACGACGTGCGCGTTAAATCCTCCGAGAAAGAAATTCGCAAGGCGCGAGTCGGCGTAGAAATCACAGGTGGTGAGGAACTGGTGTTTCACGAAGGAGTGCGGGAGCTCCGTTACGGTTCCGTCGTACGTTCTAATCTCCGCGTTCATATGCGAAGAAAAAAGCGTGAAGGCGACGTAGAGCGAAAGAACCGCGTGCATCGCGACGAAACCGATCAGCACTTGTCCGAGGGAGTACGGCGAATAGATCATCGGGATCGCGAGCATGTAGGTGAAGTAGAGGATTTTAACCAGCGCGAGTTCCGCGACGAGCGACCATGGACGCTCGAGCCCGAGCGCCTCGTTCAGATGTCCTTCGCGGAGCGTTCGCAGTCGCGCGAGAGGCTCCAGAGGAGCGTGTAGATCGAGTAGATGAAGAACGCGTAGAACGCCTGGAAACGATGCCACGGTTTCCACTGCGTACCGACGTCGAAGCGGAAGACTCCCGCTCCGTAAATCGCGACGTCCTGGCCGGAGATGTTCGCGCGGTAGTGGTGGGTAACGTTGTGCCCAACATCCCAGTAGTGGGCGAAGAGTCCGAGCTGGTTCATCGAGATCCAGAACAGCGCGCGGTTCGGAAACCGCGCTTTCGTGAACGTGTGGTGGCTCGCATCGTGGGAGATGTTCAGAGCGTTGCAGGTGCCGACGAATCCAAAAACGAGACAGAGCGCGAACGCGGCGACCGGAGGAAGATTGCCGAAGACGAGGACCGTCCAGATCGTCCAGTAGGTCGCGAGAAAAAAAATCGCCTTCGCCCACAGCGCCGGGGTCGCGAGTCGATTCTTTCCCGTCTCGCGAAAGTACGCGTCGACTCTCGACCGGAAAGCGCGAGAGAACGCCTGGTCTTCGTCATTTTTAAAGCGCATTGGTTTAACGGTTTTCGGCGGAAGTTTTTTCATGGGCGAAATGCACTTAGCGAAAAGGGTGCCGGATCTACGCGAACTCTTCGCGTGATGGTTCCGCCTTGCTGTCGAAGCGGGAGGGGGCGTGACCAAATTTTTTACAGTCCCTTCCATTCGGTCGAAGTACCGGGTGAACCAGTGCTTGACTATATTGGTCTACTATTATATTTACGGCGAATGTTTTTACGCGCCCTCACCTCCGCTTTCGTCGGACTCGCACTCTCAGCCTCTGCTTTTTCCAACGAGGACCCCGGCGTGGCCACGGTGGCCTCGGTCGATGTGCAGATCCTGAATCACGGCGCGGCTTCGTTCGAAAAAAGATTCGAAATGATCGCGCGCGCGAAGCGCAGCATCGACGTCGAGTACTTCATCTACAATACCGACCGCTCCGGAAGACTTTTTACCCAAGCGCTGGTCCGAAAGAAGAAAGAGAATCCATCGATCCGCATTCGCCTTCTCGTCGATTCTTCGCCGACGGTGCTCGCCCTCGACGAAGACTTCGTAGCGGAATTCGAAAAGCATGGGATCGAGGTCCGCTACTACAACCAGATCTCGCTCGTTCGCTTCATCAAAGCCCAGTATCGAAACCACCGGAAACTCCTCATCGTTGACGGGGAAGAGGTGCTGACGGGCGGGCGAAATATCGGCGATGAGTACTTCGACCTCAGCCCGACCTTCAATTTCCTCGATCGAGACATCTGGATTCGCGGAAAGATCGCGGCCGAAATCCGGAGAACGTTCGACGAGTACTGGGATCATCCTATTTCCGTTCGCCCGGCCGCTCCCGATTCTCGACCTTCGGAAGAGAAATTGGCGGCTCTCGCGACTTTTTTCCGCGAGTCCGCGGCCGATTCCAAATGGCGATCCGCGATCCGTGCGCTGGCGCGTCCCATTCTCGAGGATCCCCATTCGCAGGGAAATTGCCCTGTTTTCAGCTTCTACAGCGACTTACCCGGTCTCCAGCGCGCGCATACCCGCAAGGTGCTGAAACAAATTTTCGCGCGAATGGACGACATGAGTTCGCGGGATACCTTGGTCGTCGAATCTCCCTACTTCATCGTGCATAACGACGAACCCAAGGAAAAACTCGGATTTCTCAAGCGGCGCGATATTCGCGCGAAACTCCTGACCAATAGTCTCGCCTCGACGGATGCCTTTTACGTCGCGGCGAACTTTCACCCGAAAGTCTCCCTGTATCAGAACCTGACCCAGAGCGAGATGTTCATCTATAGCGGAGACGCGCCCGATCGTTATCCAACCCTGAGATACCAGTCCGGAAAGTCCGTGACGGAGACCGCGACGTGGGGAATCCACTCGAAAACCTTCGTCTTCGGCGAGGAAAAGTTCGCGATCGGTACCTTTAACGTCGATCCGAGGTCCGCGAATCTGAACTCGGAGCTGATGTTTTTCTGCGAAGGGAATCGAAATCTCACGCAGTTCGTGCTCGACGACATCCAGATCCGGCTCAACGAAAGCGCGAAGCTCCAGAAAGACGGCACCCTCGGCGGTGGAAAGACGATATTCGACAATGTCGGTCTCTGGAAGAAGATCAAATTTCGCGCGGCGGTCTTTCCTTCCCAGTGGTTCGCCTGGCTTCTCTAGTCGCCCCGGCCGCTCGCGGACATGCAGCTGACTAAAAAGTAGACACCTTCTTTCCTCTCCGCGCGGTCTTATGCGGCAACGACGACGATTCGGCGTGGCCCCGACCTTGCTTTAGTAGTCGGAAACGACTTCGGGAGATTCGTATCTATGATCATGATCAATCGCGGAATTCTGACCCTTTCCTTCGTCTTCGGCGCCGCCACGCTTTTCTTCCTCGCTTCGAACGCGCGCGCCGATGAGCTTACCGCTCCGATCCACTGCGGATTCGCGAAGTCCGCATCCGACGGAAAGATCGTCCTGGGAAAAATCAACGTGCGGAACTACGACGCCGTGGATGCCACCTGGAAAGAGTCGAAGTTCGAACAGGCCGCGATGGAAATCGCGCCGAAGAAAGAAGACGCCGAGTCGCTGAAAGCGATCGAAAGCTCCGTCCAGTCCGCCAAGCAGTGGGGCCTTCGCGTTTGCCTTCAGCAAGACGGTACGGAAAAATCCGGTTACCGCGTCGCCGCCGGCCCGAATGACGACGAAACCGTTGCCGAACTCGTCAGTCAGTAAACGACATCAGCACGAATCCATTCCGGAGAACCATAGTTTCGCGACGAGTTCCGAACTCCCGGGATCCGTGCCGAGCTCCTTGCGGAGCAGCGGTTCGAAGCGGAACTGCGCCAAGATCTCGACCGGATGGTCGCTCGGCGGAAGCCGGTCGGGATGCGCCAACAACACGAGTTCGGGATACCGCGCGCGGATCGCTCGAAGCAGTTCCCGCATCCCTTCGTCCGTGCCGTCGAGTTCGTGGATGATGCCCGGGAGATCGATACCGCGATTCCATGCGCAATAGGCGAGGCACTTCCGGTCGAGCCAGAGGGTTCGCCATTCGACATTCGCATGTCGAGAGAGCCAGAGAATATCGGCGTCCCGATAGAGCACGCCGCTCCTGCGGCGAAGGAGCATTTCCGCGATCGCGACGTCCCAACCCGAGCGGAGTTCGAATCCACGCAGACTTGTTTCGGCGATCGCGAGTTCGGGCAACGGAACGCGAATCTGTTTTCCTCCGAAAGTGAACCCTCGCTTCGAATAGATGGGACTCGCGGCGCCCCAGAGGACATAAAGCTCGGTGCCGCGCTTCACGCCTTCCCGCAGAACGAGATCGAGCGCTTCCGAGGCCAGTCCTTTTTTTGCGAACTCCGGATGCGTCGCCACCGCGCCGATCATTCCGAGCTTGAGCGCGCGCTCACTTCCCGAGTCCGGCGGACGCAGCTCCACGAAGCGGATCGACGCCGTCGTCACCAGGCGGTTTCCCGCCCAGCCACAGAGCTGGAAGCGGTCGGGGCCCGGGACGATTTCGGGATCCCAGACGGGAAAATCCTCGAGATAAGACTGCTCCGGGCTCAACCCGAAAGCTCGGTCGAGCAACCCGTGATAATTCTGGGCGTCAGACTTGGTAATGGCGGAATTCAGGGTGGACCAGCGAATCTGCGGCATCTCAGGCAATGCTTACTTAATATACCGCCGCCTTCAACCGATCCGTACCTTAGGAAGAGAGAACCGTTCGTCAACCGATTGGCGGTCGCTCTCCCCCTCTATTCTATAAGAGTGAAAAGGAGACTTCATGAGTAAGAAAAAGGGAAAATTCGATCTGACCCATCTCGTATCCGCCGGATATGTGAAGGACGGGCAAGATCTCTACTTCGTCTCGAACCCGAAGCAGACCTGCAAGGTGACGAAGCAGCCCAACGGAGAATATAAAGTCGTCGCGACCGGCGAAACGATGACGGTCCACGCTTTCGCGACCAAGTGCCTCGGAATGGATCCGCCGGATCACGCGACGAAATGGCTTCGCGATGAAAAAGGCGTCACGCTTTACGACCACTGGCACGCCGAAGACGAACTTCCCTACGCCGCATAACTTCACGAAATTTCAGCGAAACGAGGCCCTCCCGAAGAAATTCGCGGGGGCCTCGTTTTTTTTTATTAAGTTCCCCGGCCCGCGTCCGAAAAGACACATGTAAGCGGGAAGTCTCCAGGGCTGGATGCTCTGATGGACTCCCAAGAAATCCCCTAGGCCATGGATAGGCCGACGGACCTTCAAGGAGGAAGGTATGGGATTAAGAATCAATACCAACGTGCCTGCTCTCATTGCGCAAAGAAATTTGCGTAATACTCGGGCATCCTTGGACACCACCCTCGAAAGACTTTCTTCGGGTTCGCGGATCAACCACGCAGGCGACGACGCCGCGGGACTCGCCATCTCCGAAAGCCTCCGCGCTCAGATCCGCGGCATGGCCCAAGCCGAGAGAAACTCGCAAGACGGAATCTCCCTCGTCCAGGTCGCCGAAGGCGCGATGAGCGAAGTCTCCAACATGCTCATCCGACTCCGTGAACTCGGCGTACAAGCCGCATCCGACACCGTCGGACCGACGGAACGTGGATTCCTCGACCTCGAATTCCAGCAGCTACTCCAGGAAGTGGATCGCATCGCGAAGAGCACCGTTTATAATAACGTTCCTCTGCTAAACGGATCCGCACAGGCCTTCGAGATCCAAATCGGTACGAGCAACAATCCTCTGACCGATCGCGTGAAACTCTTCGAATCCGGGGCGGCGGATGTTTCAGCCATCGCCCTCGGGATGAATCTCGCCAACGTCGCCGATAAGGTGAGCGCGCAAAACTCGCTCGCCTCGATCGACCAGGCGATCGGATCCGTGACTTCGATGCGCGCCGAATTCGGAGCGCTCCAGAACCGGCTCCAGTCGGTGATCAACACCATTCAGATTTCTCGTGAGAACATGTCGGCCGCGAACTCCCGCATTCGGGACGCCGATATCGCCGAAGAATCGACGAACCTCACGAAGAACCAGATTCTCATGCAGGCAGGGACTTCCGTCCTGTCGCAGGCGAACACGACGATCAAAACGGCACTAAGCCTCCTGGGAGGTGGAATGGGCTGATCGTAAGTAAGAAAAGTTTTTAACCCGAGGCGCGAGACTAAGAACTTCGCGCTTGTTTCCTGGATGCGGAATCGGTCCGCGGCCTCCCCCCACCCAAGACGGCGTGGGACCAGGGCCGCGGGCCCCTTCCCGAAGGCGAGAATGGGTCTCGCTGCGAGGAGACATCGGTACAACTCAGTTTTTTTTCCGGGAGAGGCATGGAATCGCTTATCCCGGGGAAAATCGGCACATGCCCAAGGTGTATACCGGAAGGCGTGGGCCAAGTTCGGAGGAGTCCGTCCATGGTGGGCGGATTCCGGGGAGCAAATAAATCCCGATGGAATGGGTCGACGACGAGAGGGATCTCGGCGGCGGTAATACGGAGGTTACTTGTCATGAACGGAGTCTAGTCATGGGTCTTAGGATCAATACGAACATCTCTGCGCTGAACGCCCAGCGCACGATGGGGCAAACACGAATGGCGTTGGATAAATCGCTCGAAAAACTTGCATCGGGTAGCCGCATTAACCATGCGGGTGACGATGCCGCAGGACTCGCGATCTCGGAAAACCTCCGGGCGCAGATCCGCGGAATGCGACAGGCAAAGCGAAACGCGCAAGATGGCGTCTCGCTGATCCAGGTCTCGGAAGGTGGACTGAACGAAATTTCGAACATCCTCATTCGTCTCCGCGAACTCGCCATCCAGGCGGCTTCGGATACGATCGGGGATACGGAACGACAGTTCACGGACCGAGAATACCAAGCGCTGAAGCAGGAAATCGACCGGATCGCCAACGCGACCGAATTCAACGGCACCCCGCTGTTGAACGGTAAGGCAGGGATCTTTGAAATTCAGGTCGGTACGCAGAACAATCCGATTCTCGATCGGGTCGTCTATAACGGTGAACGTTCGGACGCCTCGCTCGACGCCCTGAAACTGGGCGGAGAATCGGTCGCGACCAAGCAAGGTTCGCAGCTCTCCCTGGCCGTCATCGACGACGGTCTGATCCGGGTCAACTCGATTCGAGCCGACCTCGGAGCGCTCCAGAACCGACTGCAATCGACCATTAACAACTTGGCGATCTCCGACGAGAACCTCTCGGCGGCGAACAGCCGGATTCGCGACACCGACTTCGCTGAAGAAGTGTCCGAAATGACCAAGAACAACATTCTGATGCAAGCGGGCATCAGCGTGCTTGGCCAAGCGA
>CAZIAL010000071.1:0-10486 GCA_964536965.1 uncultured Bacteriovoracaceae bacterium | reverse complement strand
GACCGCAGATCTTCGAGCGGGGCGAATGGCGCGCGCTCGTCTTCGAGCGGTAAGCGACCTTAAAGCTAACGGGAAGGGGCTCCGTGCGCCGGTGCGAGATTCGCCTGGCAGGCGAGCGTCTTCGCCTGCTCGAGCGTGGGCGCTCCCTGGGCTTGGCCGAGGTACTCTTGCCAAAGCCGGCGGAGACTCGCTCGACTTCGGTAGGCTTCGGTACCGACCCGCTCGGACTCCAAGAGGAAAGACTGGAAGAGAGAACTGCGAGAGAGATACGTATCGTAGGCCTCGGTCACGCGAATGACCGAACGCCAGTCAGGGAGAACCATCAGTTCATCCAGCGAGGAAAAGAAGAGTCGGTGCTCCTCGGGAGAGAAGTGCTCGCCGACGAAGAGTTTCAAACCGGCCGCCTCGAGGACATCGACCGGATTCGTCGCCGCCCGCATGCGCGCCGAAACCCGACGTGAAAAATCGGTCGCGTTTTCCGATCCCATCCATTCTTCGAGCAGAAGATTTACGAACGGATGACGGTAGCTATGTTCGAGCCCCCGAAACTCCGTGCCGTATTGCTCGAGAAAACGGTAGATCTTCAGCGTATTTTTCGCGAGGTCGATCTGTCCGCGAGCCTGGGTAAGGTAGGCATGTACCTTCGCCGGATTGGCCGATCCTTCGAACGCAGCGAGTATCGATTCCACCCGCGTATGGGGCGTCGCCGATGTAGCGAGTCCGGGCACGAAGAGGGCTCGCGCGGACGCGGAGCCGATCGTTTTTGCGAACTCCATTTCGGTGAGTTCCACAAAGTATTCTTTCCACGGGAGAACTTCGTAGAGGAAAGCTCGTTCGGGTCGAGTGGTAAGCAGCGCGGTGGAGAAGCTGCTATCTCCGGTCACGAGGGGAGGAAGATCCGACGCGGCGATGAGATCCATGCCGATATCGAGGGGAAACGGATCCAGGGCTAAGATGCGTAAATTTTTCACGCCGCCCGTCTTAAATGCCGCGTCTCGCTTGACGGCGATGACGAATTGTTTGTTCGGGTATTTCTGGGCGAGTTTTCGAGCCGCTCGCTGATAGTCACGAGCGGTTTCGGGGTCTTTCGTATAGGCGTAACCGAAGGTTGCCCCTTCGAGATTCACGTTGATACGCTGGTCGCGCGCCAGCCAGTCGGTGATCGCGGCTTTCGATTCGCTCACGGATCGATTCGGGGTCGCGGGATAGACTCCGGCCAACTGGAGCCCCGATCCAAACCGCTTTTCGGTGGAGGAGTTATTGAGGATGTCGCCGAATTCGTGAAAACTAAACCAAGTCTTTCCCGTCGCCTCGAGCATATGTTCCCGCGGGCTTCGGTTCGCCGAATACTGGACCGCTAAATCGCAGATCGGAATTTTTCCTGCGCGCTTCGCCTTTTCGAACTGCAGATAGGAGAGAGGAGGAATGATTCGAATCTCGACGCCGTCCACGATTTGGGCGGTGAAATGGACCGAGGTATCTACGGTGGGTAGGACGGAGCGGATAATTTTTTCAACGCTCGTCACTTCGTAGCGAAATTCGTCGAACAATTCGACGACGAGCTGTACGCGCGCTGCGGGATACTTTCGTTTCAGTGCCTTGGCCATGTGGACGTTCGAGACCACGTCGCCAAAGCCACCAGAGAGATCGCCTCCCCCCGTCAGGGGGATGCCCGCGATGACGGAAATGGAGTTCGGAACTTTGTCCATCGACTCGAAGGGCAAGCCCCGGGGGACGATCGCTCGCGGTTTGCCATCGTCGGAAGGCGCTGCTTGCGCCGAAAGCGCGCAAAAATGCGCGGACGAGAGAAACCCTGGACCGACGGCGCCGATCGCGATGCCGAGCAATAAATGTGGAATGAAGAGCCGAAGCCGGTGCATCACTTTCGTATCGGTAGGTCGAAAGAGAACCGTGACTAGGCGCCGGGGGCGTCATGCGATTGGCGGTGGCCGGGAGACCAAATCTCGCTTTACGGATAAGAGCGAAAGCCTCCACTGGGCGTTTGTCGGAGAATGATCGCGTCCGGGTGGAAAAATTTGCCCGTCGGTCGCATTCCGTAACTCGCTTATCCTTTCAGTCAGAGGGAAGGGCTACCGTATGGAGCGAGATCTTTATCGGAGTGGGAATCTTGCGCGAGTTCTTACTGCGGGAGCACTTTTGCTCGGCACCAGCTGCGCCACTCCGCCCATTCCCGAGAAAGCCCCGGGTCGCGGCCCGGCATCGCTCGACCCGCCTTCGCTGACGGAACTGGAAGAAGTCCTTTCGTCGAAGAACGAAGGCGTGAATACCGACGCGGTGCTGATTCTGAAGGATGGTGAGACGCTCTACGAAACCTACCGACGGGGATACGACGCGCAGACGCGGCATCTCTCGTGGTCGATGGCGAAATCGATCGCGGGAATTCTCGTAGGTCAGGCCGTGGAAGCTGGACGGCTGCGGTACGAGGATCCGATACGCAAATACATCCCCGAGGTGAAAACTTCCGCGACGATCCGGGACGTGCTGCAGATGTCCTCGGGCATCGCATTTAAAGAAGAGTACTCGGGCATCCCTGTCACCTCGGATCCCGTTCGCATGCTCTACCTGAACGGACCGGCCGAAGGATTCGCCCGGTTCGCCGCGAGTCGGCCCGCGTTAGCCGGCCATGATCCGGGACAGTACTTTTACTACTCCAGCGGCGATACGAATCTCCTGATGGAAGCACTGAAAAAAACCGCGCCGAGCGAAGCCGCTTACGGTGAGCTTCCTTATTCGGGAATCTTCTCTCCGCTCGGAATCACCGACGCCGTCTTCGAACAGGATACGCGCGGAACCTTCGTCGGATCGTCCTACATCTATCTCCGACTCGCGGATTACGGAAAGCTCGGCACGCTGCTCGCGAATCGAGGTCAGTGGGAAGGACGCGCGGTCATCCCCGCGAAATACTTCGACCTGATGACCGAAGTGGCCCCCGGCGTACAGAAGAAAGTCGCCGAGGGATCCAGCGTAACGCGCGCCTATTCCGCGCAGATCACGACGAATCGCCCGATCGCCGGACGCGGACTGGCATCGGAATACGGGGACTTGCCCACGGACGCTCTCCTCATGATCGGCCACCAGGGCCAGCTCGTCGTCGCGAGTCCTTCGCAGAAGCTCGTCATCGTCCGCCTCGCCATGGACGACGGGGCTTCCTTCGATCGCCGCAAATTCTTTTCGATCGTCAGCCAGCTCGTCCGTAAGACCGGGGCGAAACTTCGCACGGCTCGAGACGAGTCGCCCGAAGCTTACGCGACCGCGCCGAAGCCCCCGCCCGCCGGTAAAAAGGAAAAGACCCCGCTTCGCGAATACTTCCGCGTGCCGAACCTGATTCGCGCGCTCGCGGCGAAGGAGTACTGTTCCTGCATCCGCGTGGTCGGCCGAAGCAGAAAACACTGCAAGGCGGATCTGAAAGTCTCGCTCCCGATTCTACCCCGGATCGAGGTTTCGCCCGACGGAAACCGGTTTACGACGACCCTCGGAACGGGGATCGCCGGAAAACATTCCGTGGCCGCCTATCGAGGCGATCGTCTCGGCTGCGTGCTCGAAGAGAGCGAGTAGGCGGCGCCGGGCCGCCTTTCGCGCGCATCACCTGACGGCGGTTTCCGCCTGGATTTCCGGGAAGTAGAGAAAAGCATCCCAGCGGCCTTGCTGGCAAAGGTAGCGCCGAGGCTTGAACGTCGGATCGTCCTGCAGTCGTTTTAAGAAATAGTGCTCCCAGTGCATCCAGACGCTTCGGGTCCGCGGCTTCCACGCGAGATCGCCTTGGTAGGAAACTTCGTCGGCGCGGAAAATCTCGGTGACCACCATCGCATCGACTTCGTATCCGTGTCGGACGGCTTCGTTCCAGCGCGTATGGAAGTCGTTCGTCCGGGTAAATTCCCACTTCGGATGTTTGCGCGAAAGTTCGACCAAGATGTCCGGGTAGTTCGGGCCCCAGACCCGAAAGATTTCGGGCCGTCCTCGGCGTTCGTATTCCTCGGTGAGGTATTCGTCGACGCATTCGACCCAGCGATCGTACGTCCGCCAATGCCACGATTCGGTTCTCTCGAGCCGCAGAGTTTGCGCGCCTTGTTCGTAGAGGAAAACTAGGCCGATGGCGAGGAAGGGGACTGCGAAGAACCGCGTGCGAAGTTCGCGCTGCGCCTCGAAAAGGACGAGCATCCCCCAGGCCCAGAACGCGAGATGGAAGTAGTGGGTGAACCAGACTTCGGCTTTATGGTGCCAGAGGAAGATCGCCGAGGCGAACCAGACGAATCCGGCGAGGAGGGTCGTCCCTTCGCGCGAAATGATCCTGGCGCGGGAGCGCAACGAGTAGACCATCAGCAAGGCCAGCGCCGGGACCAAATAAACACAGGCGATCGTGGCGAAGCGAAACCCCGCGCTCCAGGGTTCCGGAGAGCCCATGTCTCCGAGAATCGCCGAGACGAAGGGTTCCCAGGAGCTTAGCCACGGGTTTTGGTATCCGCTCAGCCGACCGAACTGGAGCTCCATCTGCTGCCAGAATAGTTTCGGATGCCAGGCGATCGTCAGCAGCCATGGCACGAGCCCGAGCGCGGTCAGTCCGCCGATTTTCAGAATTCGTTTCGGATCTCGCGCGTAGAGGACGAGAACCATCGGCACGAGATGGATGGCGTTGAAGTGGAGAAGCGCCGCGAGACCGAGGCAGAGCGCCGTCGGGTCGAAGAAGCGGCGCTCGCGCAGAATCGGGGCCCAGCCGAAGCGGTAACCGTAGAGGATCGCGACGCCGAGCGCGCCGATCAGGGACTCCGGGCGCACGAGGACGGAGGACCAGCGAAGGACGGGGTCGAACGCCATTCCGCAGGCCGCGGCGAGGAGCAATAAGAAGTGCGCTCCGGAAAGGCGAAGCGCGCGCACGACGAGGAAGCAAGAGCAGAACCATCCCGCGAGCGGCAGGAGCTTCAGCGCATGACTCCCGTCGATCGCGAAGAGTCGCAGGATCCCGATCAGAATCGGGAACAGCGGCATGGTGTTGAAATTCCACTCGCGGTAGGTTGGCTCGAATGGAGACTGCGGGATCATCACCCACCGCGGCGGCCAGCTGAAAAGATCCTTCGCGGGAAAATAGAAGGCGGAATCGTCGGGCCAAGGGACGGGGACGAAGGAAAGCGACGAGAGCCAGACCCAGAGAATTCCGCATGCGGGAATCAGCGCGATCCAGGCCCGTCGCCCCGGAACGAGGCGAGGAGCGGCTCGGGTGGGCTCGCGTTTTTTCCGTTTCTGCATGATCCGAGATTAAACTTGAGTGGCTCCGCCTGGCCATGATGAATTGGGAGGACGGCATGGGTTTTCTTTCCAAATGGTTCTCCAGAAACGTCGAACTCGGCGAGCCGCTGCGATTGTCGCAGTGGCGAAAAATCTCCATGTCGTCCTGGGGAGTCACGCGCGACTCGAGCATCGTCACGATGCTCGAGCTCGATGTGGACCCGGCCATTCGGTATCTCGAAAGTCTGCAGGGACGAACCTCGGCTCGGCTGACGCTGACCCATTTCGCGGGCTACGTCCTGGCGCGGGTCTTCCGGAAGTTTCCGGAGACGAACGTGCTCTATCGGCGGGGCAAACTTTATCCTCGAAAGTCGGTCGATATCTGTTTCCTCGTCGCCTCGGGAAAACCGGACGGAACGGAAGACCTCACCGGGCACACCATCCGGAACGTCGACGAAGCGGGCGTGATTCGGATCGCGGAGGAGCTCGTTCCGCGCGCGAAGGTGATGCGCTCCGGGAACGACACGACCTTTCGCGGGATTAAGCAGTATATCGGGTACTTTCCGCACCGCCTTCGCATGTTCATGGTCGGTTTCGCCGATCTGCTCATGCATGGGATGAACATCTGGTCGCCGCTCCTCGGATTCCAGCGCGACGCCTTCGGCACGGCGATGCTGACGAGCACGGGCTCGCTGGATATCGAGTTCGCGATCCCTCGGATCTATCCGCAGTCCCGGAACGTCATGATGATGGCCGTCGGCGCGACCCGCGAGAAGCCCGTCGTGCGTAACGGACAGGTCGTCGTCGGCAACCAGATCAAGATCGTCTTCACGGCCGATCATCGAATCGTCGACGGGCTCCACGCCGCGCAAATGCTGAAGGAGTTCCAGCGCTGTTTCGAGCATCCGGAAACGATTCTGAACCCATGAGGGAAGTCTGGGCTCGGTCGACGCCGCTCGGAAAGATCCTCTTTCCCCTGGCTCTGCTCATTTTCGTCGGGCAACTTTTTTTCGTCGCCGATTATTCGAACGATAAAACGGTGCGCGTCGAGCAGATGGCGAAGAGCCACTCCGAACACGGAGGGCTTTCCGGCCGGGACATCGCGTGCCGGGATCCGGCGACGAAGATTCGCGGGACGCATGCCGAATGGGCCGAGGAGTTTCCTGTCTTTCCTTATGCGGCCGTGGCTTTCTCGAAGGTTCTTCCGGGCGATGCCTGGCGAAGGTGGACTCCTTGGTTCTTCTTCGGGGTCGGGTGGTGCTTGCTCGGGTTCATTCTGAATCGACACGCCTTCGCGGGTCGCTCCGAATTTCTCGAAATTCTCGCGCTCTACGCGCTTCTTCCGATCTTCGTCATTCACGCGACGAAAACTCTTCCGGACGCGGCCGTGCTGACGCTGTCCTTGGTGGGAATCGCCCTCTTTCTTTCGTCGCGGAAAGTGGCGAGCCTTCCCTGGTTTTTTCTCGCGGGGTTGGTGAAGCCGCTCGCGCTGGCGACGGTCGGCCCGTTCGCGCTCGGCTGGATGCTTTTCGGTTCGGAATCGCCGAAACGCCGCGCGCTCTGGGGACTGGTCGCGGGCGGGGCCACCGTGCTCGGAGTTCTCTCGTGGATCGGATATCTCTATGCGGCGGATGTCGACAATCCGCTGATCCGTAACGCCGCCTATCGGGCGGCGATGGCTCCCGGGGAAATCGTCGCTTCGGCGATTCCGGCCGGCGCTTATTTCTCGCGCTACTTCACCTGGATCGCCACGCGCGGGCTTTCCTGGCCGATTTTCCTGCTGGCCCTCGCGGGGGGGCTGGCAATCATCAGGATGAATCGTCGGGAATTCTCCGCGCTGCCGACGTTCGTGCGCGTGGCCAGTGTGATGGCGCTTTTTTCACCCGTGTACTGGATTCTGGTCCGCGGTCCGCAGTATAGCGGTCCTTGGTATTCTCTCTATGTGATGCCGGGGTTATTTACGCTGGGGGCATTCGCCTACGCCCGGATCCCGAAGCTATCGTGGCGAGTCTTGATCGCGGCCCTCGTTCTCGCGTCGAGCGTAACGAAGGTCGACTGGACGCCGGCCGGCCTCGACGTCTATCGCGCTCCGTTCGGAACGGCTTTTCGCGCTGGCGGCGACGAGGTGGACTGCGATATTCCCCCCATTATCCGCGCTGTATTTTAGGACGGAGGCTTAGCCGCGTTTTTTCTTCACTTCCGCCTTACCGTCTTCGATCGCGAAATGTTTCAGCACGCGGCGCAATCCGCGCAGGATTTCGTCGAAATCCGCATCGTCGTGGAGACCGAGGGACGAGTAGCGATGGGCGAGTCCCATCCGGAGTCCATGCAGGACTTCGGCGACGATCGCCGCCTCCTTCGCGGGCAGGGCGAAAAATTTCTCAAGCCGCGATCGCACGACCTGCATATAGCGATCCTCGAGTTCCTGGATCTTGCGACCGATCGGATTCTGCGTGCCGACGTAGCGATAATAAAGAGACATCAGGGCGGGATTTTCCTGGGTGTGCCCGAGCATGCGGAACGTGCCCTGGAACAAGTTTTTCCGGACGTCGTCCGCGGTGGTTTTTCCGAGCAGTCCGTCGACCTTCGCGAACTCTTTTCCGATCGTATCGAGGCTGTAGGCGATCAGGTCGTCCGAGCTCTTTCCGATATATTTATAGATCCAGGCGCGGCTGACTTTCGAGACTTCGGCCACACGCGTATGGGAGAGGTTTTCGATTCCACCCCGGATCAGAATGGTGAAAATCGCCTTGGCTACCGCTTGAAACTTCGCCTGTTTATCGCGTTCTACGGCCATTTTTAGGGTCGAATCCTCTCTTATTCAGGGTGACAGAATCCCGGGGGTTCGTCACCGGTAGATCATGCAAGTGGTCACGCAGTGCGTTATACTCCGCCGCGTAGGTGCTGAACCCACACTTACGGACCACTCTCACAGTCACTCCAAAACTTGGGTTTTCGAGGAGCGCCCCGGGCAAGATGGGGATGGGGCGCTCCTCGACACTTTCTCCGCCATTCCCGGCCATTCGAACCAGACACTTTGCTTTCTTTGCCCTCGGTTTTTCGGTAAACCCGAAGTCTAACCTCGAGGAGAATAGACATGTCTGAAGCAATCGCCGCCGGTAAAGTAGTTGGAATGACCTATAGCCTCCGGAATGATGCCGGCGAGATTCTGGATCAGGCGTCCGTCCAGGAGCCGTTTCTCTACATGCATGGCGAAAGTCAGATCGTCCCGGGCCTGGAAGGCGCGCTCGAGGGGTTGAAGATCGGCGACAAGAAGAACGTGACGGTGAGCGCTGAGGAGGGCTACGGCCCCGTCCATCCCGGCCTGAAAATGACCGTGAAAAAGAACCAGTTTCCGGGCGTCGAAGAAGTGAAGGCGGGCATGCAGTTTCAAGCCCAGAGCCCCGAAGGCCACGGGATGGTATTCACCATCACCGGCGTAGAAGGCGATGACGTCACGATCGACGGCAACCATCCGCTCGCCGGACAGACCTTGCACTTCTCGGTCGAAATCATTTCGATGCGTGACGCCACTGAGGAAGAAAAGAGCCATGGACATGTCCACGGCGAAGGTGGCCACCACCACTGATCGGCTTTCCCACGATTATCCGGTAGGCGCGCCACTGCGGCGCATCTGCCATGCCCCACGAAGAAGGATCTTCACTGATGTCCACGCTCGGTAAGAGTTACGAACCCGCAAATTTCGAAGGCAAACGCTACGATTTCTGGCTCGAGAACGAATGTTTCGTCGCGTCCGATAACCCGGTCCCGGGACAGAAGTCGTATTCGATCGTGATTCCGCCTCCGAACGTCACGGGTGTGCTCCACATGGGTCATGCCGTCATGCTGACTCTCGAGGACATTCTGATTCGTTGGCGCCGGATGCACGGAGACAATACGCTTTGGCTGCCCGGCACCGACCACGCCGGAATCGCGACCCAAACCCAGGTCGAAAAGCAGATCGCAAAGGAAGGGAAGGGCCCGACCGGCCGTCCCCTGACTCGCCATGATCTCGGGCGCGAGAAATTCCTCGAACGCACCTGGAAGTGGAAAGAAGACCATCACTCGGGAATCACTGGGCAGATGAAACGAATGGGGACCGCGCTCGACTGGAAGCGCGAACGGTTCACGCTCGACGAGGGTCTTTCGAAAGCCGTGCGCGAAGTTTTCGTCCGTCTCTACGAAGAGGGCCTGATTTATCGCGGCGACCGCATCATTAATTGGTGCGTCCGTTCGCAGAGCGCGCTCTCCGACCTCGAAGTGATCCCCACCGAGCGAAAAGGGAACCTTTGGCATCTGCGCTACGCGATCGTCGAGAAAGACGGCAAGCCCGTGAAAGATCCCGCGACCGGCGAACCGACCGTGCTCACGATCGCGACGACGCGCCCGGAAACGCTGCTCGGAGATACCGCGGTGGCCGTGCATCCCGAAGATGAACGCTACGCGCATATCCACGGAAAACTCGCCGTCCTCCCGCTCGTCGGTCGGAAGCTTCCGGTCATCACCGACACCTACGTCGATCGGGAGTTCGGCACGGGCGCGCTGAAAGTCACGCCCGCGCACGATTTTAACGACTACGATCTCGGCCAGAAGCATGGGCTCGAGATCATCCAGGTGATGGGACTCGACGGAAAGATCCGCGCGGAAGGCGGCGCCTACGCCGGAATGAAATTCGCGGAAGCGCGCGAAAAGGTCGTGGCCGATCTCGAAGCCGCGGGACTGCTCGCGAAGGTCGAGCCGCATACCCATAAGGTCGGCCTCTCCGAGCGCTACGGAGAAGTGGTCGAGCCGGTGATTTCGAAGCAGTGGTTCGTGAAAATCGCGCCGCTCGCGAAACCGGCGATCGACGCGGTACGCGAAGGAAAGATCGAGTTCGCGCCGAAGACGTGGGAGAAGACCTACTTCGAGTGGATGGAGAATATCCGCGACTGGTGCATCTCGCGCCAGCTCTGGTGGGGACACCAGATTCCGGCGTGGTACTGCGACGACTGCGGCGAAACCCTCGTTTCGCGCACCGATCTGACGAAATGTACGAGCTGCAACTCCACTCGCGTCCGCCGCGACGAAGACGTGCTCGATACCTGGTTTTCCTCCGCGCTCTGGCCTTTCTCGACGCTCGGCTGGCCGGAAAAGACGCCAGCGATGAAAACGTTTTATCCGACGACGGTTCTCGAGACCGGTTTCGACATCATTTTCTTCTGGGTCGCCCGGATGATCATGATGGGGATCCACTTCGTCGGCGACG
>CAZIAL010000070.1:0-11964 GCA_964536965.1 uncultured Bacteriovoracaceae bacterium | reverse complement strand
CCTTCGCCTCGTACGCCATCTTTCGCTCGATCGCGCGATCGAGATAGTCGCCGCCGAGCGCGGTATTTCCATGGGTGGCGAGGACCTCGAAGATTCCGCCGCGCAGTTTCAGGATCGAAAGGTCGAACGTTCCGCCCCCTAGATCATAGACGGCGATCAGACCTTCTTGTTTATTTTGTAGGCCGTAGGCCAGCGCGGCGGCCGTCGGTTCGTTCACGATGCGAAGGACTTCGAGGCCAGCCAGCCGGCCCGCCGCGCGAGTCGCCTGGCGCTGGGAATCGTTAAAGTAGGCGGGAACGGTGATCACCGCGCGAGTCACGGGCTTCCCGAGCGACGCCTCGGCCGATCGCTTCAGCTCCCGCAGAATCATCGCGGAGATTTCCACCGCGCTATAGAGGTTTCCGCCCAGTCGTATGCGAAGCATTCCGTCGTCCGACTTCACGATCTCGTAGGGTAGCTGACCGCGAATCCCTTCGATATCCGAAAATCCCCGCCCCAGAAGGCGTTTGGCCGAAAAAATCGTTTCGCCCGCGCTGCGGACTTTCTCGCGCTTCGCCGCGTATCCGACCAAGGGTTTCCCATCGCGGATCATCACGACCGAAGGCAACATCCTTTCGCCTTCCCGCGAAAGCAGGACGCGGGGAACGCCGTCTTCCACCACCGCGATAAGGGAATTCGTCGTTCCGAGATCGATTCCGACCACCACGGATTCTTCGGGGGTCTTCGGATGGTCGTGATCGTGATGAGAGGTCGGGTCCGAATTCGTTTCCATGGCCTAAATCCCCAGCCGCGCGCGAAGTTTTAGCAGATCGCGCTCCATGGATCTCAGATATTGCCCGTCGAGCGAGAGTTTCTCGATTTTGCGTAGAGTTTCGCCCGCGTCGCCATTTCCCCGGGACTCGCCGGGGCGTCGATCATACTCCTCTTCGAGAACCTCGATTCGCGTCCGAAGCTCCGCCGAACGCGCCCGCAGTTCCTTTTCGAACTGGGCGAGGCGCTCGACTGCGATTTCGGGTTTCTCCATCAGCTCGTCCTGCAATTCGAACCACGCTTCCGCGAGTTCCGCCGGAATGGTCGCCGTCTTCGCATCCGCGTCGCCAGGACGCGCCACGCCTTCAAGCTCGAGGAGATATTCCCGGAGGCGATCCGCCTTCGTCAACGTCTGGTACGCCCGATTCACCACGCTCATCCGCTCCACGGAAATGACTTTCCACTTCGAGTCGGCCCCCGCCGCGAATCGATCGGGATGGAGCGCGCGAGAAATCTCGTAATATCTTTTTTCGAGCGTTCCGAGGTCTTGCCGAAAGCCTCGCGGAGCCCCGAGGAGGGCGAAGAAGTCTTCATGCTGCGAGACGGGCTGGGGTCCTCCGCAGTGGGCGCAGACGTGCGAGAGGGCATCGACTGAGAACCCCTTTCCGCAGAATACGCACGAGGACTGACCCACGACGATAACCGTTAAACCGAGAAGCTCGACCCGCAGCCGCAGGTGCGCTTCGCGTTCGGGTTCTGGAAAACGAACCCGGTGCCGTTCAGCCCGTCGGAGAAGTCGAGCGTCGTACCCGACAGGTAAAGATACGATTTAGCGTCGATGATCAGTTTCACGGTCTCTTCGCCGTTCGGACTCGTCATGGTACCGAGTTCGAATACCTTATCCGACGTCGCGGGTGGCTCCTTGTCGAAGCCGAGCTTGTAACTCATCCCCGAACATCCGCCACCCGCCACCTGGACGCGAAGATTCGATCCAACCGCAGTCGGGTCGCTCGTCTTGATGCGCTTGATTTCGTTGACGGCTTTTTCGCTGACGTTGATCATGCGGATTCCTTTCGCTTGGAGAGGTAGTCCTTCACCGCCATCTTGATCGCGTCCTCGGCCAGGACGGAGCAGTGAATCTTGATCGGCGGAAGGGAGAGCTCTTCCACGATTTGGGTGTTCTTGATCTCGAGCGCCTGTTCGACGGTCTTACCCTTCACCCATTCGGTGGCGAGAGAAGAAGACGCGATCGCGGAACCGCAGCCGAAGGTCTTGAACTTGGCGTCCTTGATGATTCCCGTCTTTTCGTCGACTTCGATCTGGAGTTTCATCACGTCGCCGCATTCGGGCGCGCCGACGAGGCCGGTTCCGACGGAGGTCTTGGCTTTGTCGAGGGAGCCGATGTTACGCGGATTCTCGAAGTGGTCGATGACTTTTGCGGTGTATGCCATAAATGTTTCTCCTTATACTCTTTACGAATCGTTCGGGCGCAGCCCGATCAATGGGCCGTCCACTGGACCGTTTTCAAATCGATTCCCTCTTTCACCATCTCGTAGAGCGGCGAAAGATCCCGAAGCTTCTTCACGGTCGCGACGACTTTCTTGGCCGCGAATTCGATCTCCTCGTCCGTCGTAAAGCGACCGACCGAGAAACGAATCGAAGTATGGGCCAGATCGTCGCCCACGCCCAGGGCCTTCAGCACATACGAAGGCTCGAGCGAAGCGCTCGTGCAGGCCGATCCCGAGGAAACGGCGAGTTCCTTCATCCCCATCATGAGCGACTCCCCTTCGCAGTAAGCGAAAGAGACGTTCAGGTTGTTCGGCAGACGTTCGGTCGGATGACCGTTCAGGTAGACTTCGTCGAGCTCCGCCTGGATCAGCGCCCAGAGGCGATCACGCTGCGCTCTGACCCGCTCCATTTCGACCGGCATCACGCGAAATGCGATTTCGCAGGCTTTCCCGAATCCGACGATACCCGGAACGTTCAGCGTGCCCGAGCGCATCCCTTTTTCGTGGCCGCCGCCATGGACGAGCGCGGAGAGACGGACGCGAGGGTTCTTTCGGCGAACGTAAAGCGCGCCTACGCCTTTCGGTCCGTAGATTTTATGCGCGGTGATGGAAAGGAGATCGATCCCCATGGCGTTCACATCCACGGGAATCTTGCCCACGGCCTGGACGGCATCGGTATGGAAAAGGACTCCGCGCTCCTTACAGAGTTTTCCGATTTCGGCGACCGGATTGATCGTTCCGATTTCGTTGTTGGCGAACATGATCGAGACGAGAATCGTCTGGTCGGTGATCATCTTCGCGAGTTCGGACACGATCACGCGGCCGGTCTGGTCCATCGGGGCGTAGTCGATCTTGAATCCTTTCTTCTCGAGCATATGCGCCGTATCGAGCACGGCCTTATGTTCGATCGGAGTCACGATGATGTGATTGCCCTTTTCCGCGTACATGTCGGCGACACCCTGGAGAGCGAGGTTGTTCGACTCGGTCGCGCCGGACGTGAAAATGACTTCTTTCTCGCTCGCCCCGATCAGATCGGCGACTTGCTTACGCGCGATCTCGACGGCCGCTTCCGCCGTCCAGCCGTATTCGTGATTCCGCGATGCGGCGTTGCCGAAGATCTCCGTGAAATAGGGAGCCATCGTCTTGAAGACTTCGGGGTCTACGGGAGTCGTCGCGTGATAATCGAGATAGATCGGTAACTTCATACGGCCCTCTTCTGGTGGTCGGTCTTAAATTCGGCGAGATCCGTCAGCTGGATACTCGCAAGAAATGTTTTCAGGCGTTCGTTCAGGTCGCCGACGACGGCCTTCACATCGCATTTCGACTGGTACTCGCAAAGGCAAGGCGCTTTCGCCGGTTCCACGACCTTCAGCGCCGGACTCATGCATCCGACGATCGACTGCGGTCCTTCCATGAGTTCGAGAAATTCCGCGAGATTCATCTTCGATGGGCAGCGGGCGAGCGTGTACCCGCCGCGCGCACCCTGCGCGGACTGGATCAGCCCCGAATCCTTCATCCGCTGGAGGGTCTTCGCCGTAATCTCGAATGGAAGGTCGTACCGATCCGCCAATTCGCGCGCGCTCGTCACCGAAACGTCGCCTTGCGACTGTTTCGCGAACATGTAGCGGAGGCCGATCAGGCCATATTCGGTGGTGCGATTCAGCTTCACCATAAATTTACCTCGGGGAACTTTCCCGTGGGATTGCGGACTTCGATTTTAGGATGTCCCGGGAAATACGATATTCAGACTCCGGTTTCAACCCGGAAGAGTGACTTTGTGCGGTATCTCGGTCCACCCATACCCTTGGAGTCTTATATACGACTTTCATTATCGTATATCTAGAAGGAAGTGACAACCCTAATAAATACTTGAATTTAAAGGTTTTTAATTCATTCTAAGATCCACTCTATGAGCGAACTTCTGATCTACCTCCTAGCGATGGTCATCGTCGTCCCCTTGTCGAAGCAACTCGGGCTTGGCTCCGTCCTAGGCTACCTCATTGCGGGTGCCGTGATCGGCCCCCAGGGACTCCATCTGCTTAAGGCGCGCGAAGAAACGTCCCATCTCGCCGAATTCGGCGTGATCATGATGCTGCTTCTGATCGGACTCGAGTTGAGACCCCAGCTACTCTGGAAGATGCGAGGACCGATCTTCGGACTCGGCACGCTCCAAGTCGTCGGTACGATCCTGCTTTTCGGCGGAGCGCTTTTTTCCATGGGGTTCGACTGGCCCGTTGCCTTGGCGATCGGGATGATCGTTTCCGTCTCTTCGACGGCGATCGTACTGCAGACGCTGCAGGAAAAGGGTTATGCGAAAAGTCTCGGAGGTGAACGCACCTTCGCGGTGCTTCTCTTCCAGGACATCGCCATCATCCCGATTCTCGCCCTCCTTCCCCTGCTCGCAGTCCAGATGGGGGTCCTCAGCGAACCAGAAGGAGCGCCGAGCGGCGGTCGCCAGACTCTGCTCGTTCTCGGTGCGGTCGCGGCCGTCGTCGGCGGCGGAAGGTTTCTCGTCCGCCCCCTCTTCAGCCTCATCTCCCGCACGAAACTGCGGGAAACCTTCACGGCGCTCGCCCTCCTGATCGTCGTCGCATCCGCTGCGCTCATGCACGCGGTCGGCTTATCTCCCGCGCTGGGAGCTTTCCTCGCCGGAGTGGTCCTCGCGGACAGCGAGTTTCGACACCAGATCGAAGCCGATATCGAGCCATTCAAGGGCCTTCTCCTCGGCCTCTTTTTCATCACCGTCGGTTCGAGCATCCAGTTCGGACTCATCCGGGACCAACCTCTGGACGTCGCCCTCTGGGTACTGGCGATCATCGGCGTGAAGGCCTTGCTGGTCTACGCGATCGGACGGTTCTCGAAAATTCCGCCGCCCGAGAGCCTCCTTTTCTCCATTTCTCTCGCCCAGGGCGGGGAGTTCGCATTCGTTCTCATCGGCCAAGCGGGCGGAATCCTGCCTCCCGAAATCGCGCAGACTCTGACCGCGGCCGTGGCGCTTTCGATGGCCGCCGCTCCGATCCTCATCGGCCTCACGATTCGTTTCGGGATGTCGCGTTTCGACTGCATCACGAAAGAGGTGCGCGAGCCGGATTCCGTCGATGAGTCCGAAAAAGACAATCCCGTACTCGTGATCGGCGTGGGACGCTTTGGCCAAACGATGATTCGGTTTCTGCGGGCGAACGGTTTTCCCGCGACCGTTCTCGACCTCGATTCCGAGCAAATCGAGATCATGGGCCGCTTCGGCATCAAGTCCTACTTCGGCGACGGGACGAACCTCGATCTGCTGCGCGCGGCGGGGCTCGAACGGGCCAAGGTTCTCGTCATCGCGATCGACGAGATCGAAAGTTCCGTTCGCATCGCGGAGGAGGTCCGGCGCGAATTTCCGAACCTTCCGATCTTCGCTCGCGTCTATGACCGCGTCCACGCGTACCGGATGTTACCGCTCGGCGTGAAAGAGGTCGCGGTGGAGACCTCGGGAAGCGCCATCCAGCTCGGGACGGAAGTCTTAAAACATCTCGGCGTTCCCGAGACACGCGCGACGCGAAAAGCGCAGTTCTTCCAGAAGAACAACGACCACTCGATTCGGGTCCTGGCCTCGCGATTCCACAGCGAAGACCGGGAAAGTTTCATTCAAGCCTCGCGACTCATGTCCGAACAGCTCGAAGCGATGCTCCGTTCGGATCCCGAAGAGCTCAAGATCGCCGAGGGTGGCGGCGGAGAATTCGTTTCTCGCCTCTGAATTAAAAAGCGCCAACTTTCCGGGGAAAGTGGCCTATTTTCGATCTTGGCACCGAAAATCGGGTCGCCCGCGACCCATCTTACGCAATCTTTAGGGAGTGAAATAATGAGAGAGATCACGCTGATTTGCGATCAATTGCGGTACGTCACTTATGAATCGCTTTATCCGGACCTTCTCATTTTTGCCGATTCTTCTTCTGTCCGCGTGCGGAGCGCGGATCAAGAATCTGACTGAAATTTTGGGCGCTCAGTCCGAGGTCGCCGCGCCGGCCGCGCTGTCGCTGACCTGGTCGCTCGCCAACGACACTTCGTCAATCGAACTCACCGCCACTCCGAACCGGGCGGCTACGATCTATTACGCGGTCTATAATACGGACCCCGGGGTCCAGACCGCTGCGCAGGTGAAAGCGGCCGCGCTCGCCTGTGCGAATCCTTGCCAGGACGGGGGCTCCTTCAGCGCTGTACCCGGCGGCACCCAGAACTCGATCAGCGGTCTCGCGGAACGCGAACGGTACACGGTTTACGCGGTCGCCGAAGAGGATGGAGAACTGGATACCGACGCGAACGTGAAGAAATATGCCGGGGTTCTTCCGCGCCGGAATTCGATGCAAGGTTTCGCGACCGCGCAGGCGAGCGGAATCGGAGTCGGGGCGATCGTTCGCTACTACGCTTACCTGCCTCCGGGTTATTACGACAACCCGACGGCGAACTACCCCGTCCTGATGTATATCCACGGCGGCGGAGAAGTCGTAAACAGTGCGGGCAACGCCGACGCGCTATTCGTAAAAATGGACCAGACCCCCTTCAGCGCTTCGATCGCATCGGGAGAGGATTACCCGGCAATCGTCGTCCAGCCGCAGTGCAACTCGGCCCTCTGGAGCTGCACGAATACGAACAGTACGAATTACCTCGCGGAGGTCATCGACGAAGTGAACGCGACTTACCGTACGAACGTAAAGAAATTCGCCGTAATCGGGATGAGCTGGGGAGGATCGGGTGCGCTCCAGTTGGCGTACGATTACCCGGAAAAAATATCGGCCGTCATGCCGATCGCCGGCGGGATGTACTTCCGGGCGGCCACCTCCGTGGCGCTTTGTCCGAAATTCGCGACGACAGAGAAGGTGGCGATCTGGGCCGTGAACAACACCTTCGATCCTTGGTATAACTCCGCGGCAATCACCGGCGGCGGCGGCGCCTACCCGGGCGACATCGTTTCGACGATCACTGGGAACTGCGTCGGGCAGCCCGACGCTCGCTTTACCGAAATGAGCGACAACACGACTTTCCCCATGAACTATCATGCGCATAATATTCTCGAAGTGGTGCTCGCGTCCGCGTATTTCGATTATGGAAATTGCACCGGTGGCAACGCCTTTAAGTCCTGGAACGGGGTAACCTGTGCGGCGGATAGCAGTCCGCCCGCCTTCCGGGTCACGCGGCTCCCCCAGATCACGACCGCTCTTCAGGCAGCTTCACTCGCGCTCACAGGCTCCACGGCGACGTTCGCGACGGTGGTGGACTGGCTTCTCTATTTCGAGAAACCTTAAGTTCGAAACTCGCTAGACCACTGCTAACGATTTCGAGCCGCTTCGCTTTCGATTAATCGCTTCAGCAGAACCTTCCGCAGGCCAGGTGCGATGTCTCCGTTCACGCCGGAAATCGTTTCTACCCACTGCACGCCGTTTCGCACTATTCGGTACTGATGATGACTACCCGTGATCCGCACAAGCTCCCAGCCCGCCTTTTCGTAGAGTTTACGCATCTCCTGGGGCGATACCTGCCCGCCTGACCGCAGCTTCCGTTCGGCGAATTTCTGGATCGCCGTCACGGGCAGAACTTCCGATCTGGCCCCCCCGAAGGTGGAGACCCTCGGGTTCAGCTCGATCGAATCGAGCTGAACCATCGCCAGCGGCAAATGCAATCGCCGACCATCCGCCAGCGTGATCGTCAACCCCGCGGCCGTGATGTTTTCCAGCGAACCTTCGACCATTCCTTCGGCTTCCCCTTGGCCCGCGAAGCGTCGGAAGCGGATCTGCTCACCGAGGTAGATTTTCGCCGCTTGCGGATCGTGGAGAACAAGAAGGAAGTCGGAGCATCTTGGATCGGCGCCCGAGGCCGGAAGGATTTGGAAACAGAGGAGCGTGATCCCAAAGACCAAAACTCCAGCGCGGTTCCAAAAGCCGAATCGGCTCGTCGCTCGAACTACTGATTCCATAACGGAAATCCTGTCTGCGGCACGCCATTCTGTATGATGACTTGGATCTTCACTCCTTTGTAGGTACCCATGCGATAGGTGCTGGAACCTCGCTCAGCTTCTACGACACCCGTTTCGGCGACCGCATGAATCGCATCACTAATGTCGCGATCAGACCAGCTGCGCGGAAAGAGAGTTTTTCCATGAAGCCCGGTCGACTCGTCGTAAAATCCAAATCCCTTTTTAGCCGACCTTTTGATTAGCTGGGAAGACGAGTGGTTAAGCGCGCCTCGAGGGATTTTCACTCGCAGCACCCCGTTATTCATGGTTTCAATGCTCATCTGGCCCGCGAGATCTGGCCGCAGTTCGCGCAAACGATCGAAACTTTGCACGGTATGCATGCCTCCGGATAGAACATATTCTTTAACGGGCTTCCCTTTCACTAAACGCGTCACTTCTTCGAACTCACCTGAAACGACGTGATTTTGCACTCGGTCGGGCATCGTCGCGAGCGTTCGAACCTGCGTCCCCCCGTCGTCAACCTTTTCGTCGAGCGGCTTCGACACTGAGTCCACGTCGGAACTTGGGCCGGTCGTATTGGGCGCTTCCTTGTTCGCCGCCGAGGTTCGGGCTGCGACCGTGGGGATGTTTGCCTTGGCGCCCTTCAGATTCGCATAGATTTGGCGCCCCGAGTTCCCGAGAGCGGCCATCCCGCGCGAGGCGATGAACGACTCGAAAAGTTCGAGCAATCCCTCCTTCGAATACGGATCCGGATGGGTCAGCGCCATGGCGGTAAAGGTCAGCGCGAGATCCTCGCTCATACCTTTCGTCGCCGAATTGAAAAAGACGATCATCGACTTGGAGGTCCCCGGATGAATCTTCGCCACGAGGGCCGCGCTCACATCCCCGACGGCCGCCGTGCCCTGATTCATCTTCGTCATGAGCGTGCTTACGCCCTTTGCGGAGTAAGCGGTTCCCTTCGCCATGGATTTCCAGGCCGGGGTTTTCGCGATGATGCCCATGAATTTGGTGCGCATCGCGGGCTGGATCAAGGTCTGATTCACCGCTCTCCCCGCGACCTTACCGACCCCCGGAACGAAATTAAGCGCGAGACCGACGGACTCGGCCTGCACTTCCATTCCGTATTCGGAGATCAGCGACTGCGCGAGCTGCCGATCGAACGATCCGGTAGCATTCGCCTGGCTGTATTTCCGTTCGGACTGGTTCGCATCCCGGATATTCAGGATGGAGTTCGTCACTCCCACCGCGATCGCGGTTCCGCCCGCGACGGAAGCCGCGGCCAAAACCAGCGGAGTCGCGGCTCCGCCGGTGAGAATGATCGCCGCGATCCCCCCGACGATCGACAGGCCAGTCAGGATCTTCGATCGCAGCCGGCGAGTGGCTTCCTTCGCGTAAATTTTTTCGATCGCCTGACAGAGGAGCATCGCTTGTTCCGGGCTGTTGCTCACTCGAATCATCTCTCGAAGCACGAGCGGCTCGTATTCGAGGAAATGGCGAATGCCGGGCCCCGGATCCGAAGGATCGGTCAGGTCTTTCTCCTCCTGGGATAACTCCCGTCCCTTTTCCGCGATGGTGTCCAGAAGCGCACCCAGAGACTGGTGAATCCGTTCCCGGTCTTGGACGGGATGGAGCTCGCGGATGCCGATTCCACGGGTCACGCAATCTTCCTCGTCGAACTTTCCGACCTTGTCGGTGAACTTATCGATCGCGAACAAGCTGCCGAAAGTCGTACCCGAGAGAACATCGCCGTGGGCCGTCCGCACGGCATCGACGACTCCGTCGATGCTACCGCTCCCCGTCGCCGTCGCGCGGGCGGCCGCGCACGCCGTGTTTAGCGTTCGAACTTTTTTATTGAATTCGTCGACCTCCCCTTCGACGTTCATGCGGGGGACACTCGCCTGTCTCGCCTTGATTTCGTCGTAGATCGCCTGGAGATTCGCGTCGCCGCAACGACCGATCGCTTTACAGAATACGGCGGCGGACGGGATCTTCCCGTTCACGGCTAAATGTCCTTCGAGGTATTGGCGAGCGGTGGACCGGAGGGACGCATGGAACGTTTCTTTCGCGAGGGCGGCAAGCGCATCCTGATGAGCCGTCGATCGGATGCCCTTGAGAGCCTTCATTGTCGCGTCAAAACTCTTCGCACTGGCGTCCGTCGTGAGGCCATCGACGTGGCAACTTGAAATCTGATTCACGAGTGACTTCGAGTCGGTATAACCCTGGCGGCTGAGGTAACCTTTGCATTCGTCGAATGCGCGGCACGCTTCGCCCAAGGCATCGCTCCCCGCTTTCGCCTTCTGATAACGCGCGTTCGCGGCCGCCGCTTCCTCTTTCTTCAGTTTTTCGATGTTGGCCTGACCCTTTGCCAGCGCGGACTGAATTTTTTCGGAGTACGACTTAAAACTATTCTGGATGTCGGTGAGATACTCAGGGACATTCGGAAGCTTCATCATCTCCCCGCTGATCGCCGCCAGCTTCCGTTCGAAATTCCGGAGGACGTATAAGTTTTTCTGGATCCCTTCGGGAGTCTGGAAGTCTTTGCCGCAGCCTCCGCGCTGGTTCGCCGGATCCGCGCATCCGATGAAATTCTCCATCGCCTTGGAGAAGTTGTTTTCGATGTAATCACGCACGCAGAAAGTCTGGAGCGCGAGGCACCCTTCCATCTGCGGGTGGGACGCACAGTCGCCGATCATACGGTCTTGATTCGCGACGGTGATTTCGTCTTCGCGGAGACCGTAGGAGGCGAGCATGGACTTGAACTTCGAATTCAGAATCGCATCGCTCTGGAACTTTGGATCCCGAGCGATCCGCGCGAAGTCCGGGAGGACTTTCGTTTCCCAATAAATCGTATCTCCAGCGGTCCGCGTCCCTTGGCGCGTCGTATAGAATTTCTGGTACCCGCGATCCTCGATGTACTTCGAACAAATCTGATCACTGCCGCCGGCGTGCGCCGGAGCTGAGGGAAACAGGAACATCGCGAGAATGATTCCTGCGATAAGGGATGAAAAATGAAGGGACTGCCGTGGCATCCTCATCTCATCGGAAAATTCGGAGTTAACCCTTAGAAATGATAAGCTTTTTTAAACTTAACCGTCAAGAAGGCGACATCCCACGAGCGCGGTAAACCCCTAATATCTTTATCTAAAAATTTAAGTCCCCGAGACGGGAGTGGGCGATGTTTATTTGACTCTTTTGATCAGGTTATGGTATAACGCGCCGTCCCCACTCGGTGTAGGGGATGAACCGTGAATGGACAGGGCCATCCCCGTTGGGCCCAAGGTGTGATGTATGGTCGAAACCCTCAAATCGATTTTATTTGTCGTCGTGACGGTGATGGTCGCGCTGATTTTCCAGGCGCACGCCGGAAAACTTTCTCCGGAAGAGATCCAAGCTGCCGACACCCCTCCTACCGAGCAGCTTCAGGTCTATAACTGATTCTCACCGAGGCATCCGCATGGCGACTCGAAATTCGAAATTCTCGCCGAGCTTGCTGCTCCTCTCCACGCTCGTGATTCTCTCCGCCCTGGTCGCTTCGGCGGACTCCCGCGATACGCAACCGCTTTGCCCGAAGCCGTGGCATTGCGAAAAGATCTCGGTCGACCTCGAAAAAGTCGGAATCTCTCTTCGCCCGGGACCTTGGGGCCCCCTCTTTCTCCCCACTCTTCGCGAGCATCCGGTCGAGATCCGTGCGGGATACTTCCCCGAGGCGGGACCATTCCGCGGCAACGTGCTCTACTTCGAGGGTCTTGGCGA
>CAZIAL010000069.1:0-12276 GCA_964536965.1 uncultured Bacteriovoracaceae bacterium | reverse complement strand
CGGAGGCGTGTAAATTTCCCCGCACCCCGATGGAACCCTGCCGAATCACGTAATTTTCGACGGGGCAGAATTCCACCTTAATTTTGGCTCACCGATTGCTTTCTCATAGCCACGAAAGGAATCGCCCCATGGCCAAAAACTTCGAACGTGCATCTTCCCGTCGTCCTTCCCGCACCAAAGGCGGCACCCCAGCCGGGAATGAAACCGACGCCCACTGGATCGGCGACATCGGCGCGCGCTCCGACTCGCTCGAACAAGCGGTGCACGAGCTCATCGTCGCTCGCCCGCTCGTGACCGCGGCCGTCGCCGTCGGCACCGGGGTGGTCGCGAATCTTCTCTGGCGGAAATACGGCCACGCCGCCACGGCCGGAGGACGATCCGGAAAAAGCACCCGGAAACATGTCTCGACCGGAACCCTCTCTAAAAATATTTCCTCGTCCCTGTCTCGGATGGAGTCGGAGTTCAACTCCCTCGCCTTCGGACAGTTCGACGAAATGCGGGACGGACTCAGTCGTCTCGTCGTCGACGATTTAAAGCGTCGTCCGTTCGAAACCCTCGCTACGGCGGTGGGAATCGGTTTCGGATTGGCGAATTTCGATCGCCGACATCTCAAACAGGCCGGCCTGAAAATGCTCAAGCTCGCCGCCGTTCGCGCGCTCGATTCGTCCGGCGTACGCTCGGATTCCAAATCCCTGAATCAACCTGAATCTAAAACCGGAGGAACTCTCTATGTCTAATAAACGCAGCGCGAAGAAGAAAGCCACGAAACAAACGAAATCCGACTTCTCGGTCGACGGTCTGAAAGGTCGTCTCCCGGAGAACATGTCGATGAAGAAAGGCATGAAGGCCGTGCAGGGTCTTCCTCTCGCGACGATCGGCACCGTCGCGGCTTTCGCCGTGACCGGTTACACGATCTGGAGAAATCGCGAGAAGATCAAAAGCTTCTTCGCCGAAGTCGATCTCCCGACCCGCCTCGGCTCCCTTGGCGATACGATCGCCGAAAAAGCCAACTCGGTTTCGAACCTGATTTCGGGCGCTTCGGAGTCCACCGTGTCCGCTTCCGGAAAGAAATCCGGCAAGCAGTCCGCGGCGACCGAATACAACGATTACAACTAAGTCGTAACCGAAGCCACGCCGACTTGTTCGTCTCTTGAGGCAAGACAGGAGATGAACGTAAACCGCCGGTCGCCCGTAAGGGAGACCGGCGGTTTTTTCATTCCGGCTTGAAACGAACTCCGATGCGGAGCCCGCTCAGTCCTTCTTCGCTTTGATTTTCGTCTTCGATTTCGACTTGGCTTTCGATGTGGTCGTCGAGGTCGCCGTGGAAACCGAACCGTCCGCGGCTTTCGTCACGGTGACCGTCTCGGTCGTCGACTTCACTTTCGACTTGTCCTTATCCTTCAGCTTCACTTTCGCGTCGCCGTCGGTGTCGATTTTCACTTTAATATCGGATTTTTCTTTCGATACCACGATCGCGTCGACGTCGCTCTTCACGACCTTCACGACCCGGTGCGAATGCGGATAAACCACCCCGACGATGGTACGAACTTCCGGCTGCGCGCGAATCACGACCGGATCGATGCCCTGTCCGTTGCCGGATGGATCGATGCCTTGGCCATTCCCGCCTTTTCCGGACGGAAGGAGTTTCTTGTTCGCCGGATTCACCGGCGGAAGTTTTTTCGCCTTTTTCGAAGGCTGCTCCTGACGCTCGCTTTTTTCGGTGCCCGAATATTCGGTATCGTCGCCCGAATCCCATTCGCCGAACTGACCGTCTTTATCCGAACCCGCGGATCCGAAGCCGTCGCCCATGTCGGATGGCGGCATGGGGTTCATCGGCTGATTGCCGGAACCGGCGAGCACGTATTTCGCGAAGATCTTCGTGCGAACGAGCGCGCCGTTCATTTCGCGCGCCTCGGTCATGCGGAGCACGCCGATCGTATTCGCATCGAGCTGGTAGTAAGTCGACGCCGAGCAGCCTTCTCCGCGAATCGCGGCATCGGCGCTCCGGCAACCTTGGGCCATCTCGATCGAGACGCGCGCGCCGGCGGCTGGGGTCTGCTGCGTATTGCCCGGAGCCTGCGGCCCGTGCAAGGTCTGGCGGAAAGCGACCATCTCGGCGATCGCTCCGTTTTCGGCGCTGACCTGCGCAGGTGCCGAAACATTCCAGCTGTAGCTGGAAGCCGGCATCCCGCTCATGTCCTGGCAGCGCTGCGAGTAGGTCGGCTGTCCGTTGGCTTGCATCGAACCGACGACCACCGAGATCCCGGTCATGCCGCCCGCGGCGACCGGAACCGCCTGGGCCTGGGGAGCCTGGTTCATCGGCTGGCCGGAGGCGAAGGCCGATCCAACGGCTTCGAAAGAAACGAGCTGGTAGACCCCGGGCTTAGCGAGATCCGAAAATCGGCTGATCGCCGCCATCTGAGGAGGCGCGATCGGGTCCGCGCACTGACCGAGAACGCCGGTGGGGTTCACCTGGCCGGCGATGGCGCCGCTCTTCTGGACATCTTTTCCGCAGCCGGCAACGGCCAGGGAAATCATCGAAAGCATCATGAGTTGTGAGCGCATCTGAAAGTCTCCGTTGATGGGGATAACCCCTGAAATTTTCGAACTGATCTGGTTTCGAACCGAATCTAATGCAGCGCGTTATATCTGGTCCAGGATCGGGACGCAAGCCATAAAGCGCGATTTCTGACAGAAATGAAGAAGGCCGTCCGGGGAAACCTCGGACGGCCTTAAATTCGAGTTCAGTGGACGAATGGCGGCTTACTGGATCTGTTCCGCCAGGGCCTTGAAGTTCTTCCGCAGGGTGCCGGTCTTCCACTTATTGTTCACATGGGTCTCCTGCATCGCGATGATCGTCGGCGCCATCGACTTGATCACTTCGCGCTGGTTGGCCGGAAGCGACTTGTAGAAGTCGACGAGCGTGCGGAGCTTCGAGGGCTGCGGGCCGTTCTTCACGGAATACAGGTTGTTCTCGGACGCTTCCGCCTTGGTGTACTCGTCCTTGATGTTCTTCAGGACGAAGTCCTTCAGAGCCGCCGTACCCGCATCGCCTGGGCGAGCGGTCGCGAGACCCTGGAGAGCCGACTGCCAGCTGACCGTGAAGGAAAGCGTGTGATCCGAAGCGCCGATCTTCACCGACACGACGTTCGCCTGATCCGCGATCACGTCGAGCTTCACTTTCGCGAGGCTCTTCGCAACGTAGTTCAGCGCTTTCGACGTCGATTTCGCGACGGTGACGGTATGGCTATGGTTCAGCGTCTGGACGGCGGCGCCGCTCATCCGGATCGGGAGGTTATTCGCGTCTTTCCGGCCCGCGTTCGCGACCGTTCCGACGACGATTCCGATTTCTTCGCCGAGTTCGAACACGCCGTTCTGGTTCTCGTCGACGAGCGAGAGATCGCCGATCGAGACCAGAGCGTTGTTCTGGTAGTGCGACGAAGTTCGCGCGAAGCCGGCGTTGAACTGGCTCTGCGTGTAACCCGAACGGAATCCACCGACCGAAGCGGCCGTGTATTCGTTCGCGTATCCCGCCTTACAACCGGCGTCGTAGTTCAGCTTCTGCGCGATCTGCACTCCATACCATTCTCCGCGCGCGCGAGCGGCGTAGTTGGTGCGAGTTTTTACGCGAGTGAACTTCTCGTCGATCACGGAGTCGTAGATCGCCTTGAACCATTCGCGGAAGTACGCCTGACGATGGGGCTGGAGACGGTTGTAGTTGTTCTGGTCATAACGGCCGCGGAGGCGGTTGTAGTGCCACTCGTCCCAGGCGTATTCTTCACGCGCCCAGGAGTCGACGAAGTCATACTTGTCCGCACCCCATCCGTAGATTTCACGGATGCGGAGCGAGTACAGTTCGCTGTAGGAGTCGTAGGTCAGGACGAAATCGCCGTCACGCCACGAAAGCTGGCGCATTTCGTTCGCAAGCTGGGCGTCGAGGGAATCCATGATTCCGTTCGCCGAAGAGCAACGATTCGCGTCCGTCGTCAGGCCGCCGAAGTTCGGGACCGAAACCGATGGAACGGAAAGGTTCGGCTCGCGGCCGGTGTTGATGATTTCCTTGAACCGGGCATCGGCCGTTCCGGATCCGTGACCGAAAGCGAGCTCCGAGCCGTGTCCAGCGCCGGCGGCGCGACCGTCGGAGGCGCCGTTCGCGCGCCCCCAGGATTCGCCGCTGCGATATTCGGAGGTGTGGGAGCTGACCGGGTAGGCGTGAATGCCGGCCCAGTAACCCATGACGAAGTTATACTTCCAGTTCTCGAGTTCGCCGAAGGTCGCGGTGACGCGATTCGCGACGGTGCGGGCCTGCTGGTCCGCATAATCGCGAATTTCGTAATCGCTCATATCGAACGGAGGAGGCGCCGGTGGATAGTCCGGCTCCGGACGCGGGTTGCCGCCGCCGCCGCCACCCGAAAGCGTGAATGAACGTTCGTAGTGGTTGCCGCTGCCGCTCCAGTTCAGGACCTTTACGGAAAGGCGATCGCCACGGCTGACACTGCCCGACGGCGTCGTGTAGCTGAAGCTTCCGTTCGAATTGGTGTTGATGTCGGCGACGAAATTTCCGTTCACATAAACGTTCACCTGGTAGCTCCGCTGGCGATCGTTTTCGAAACCTTGGCCGACGACGGTCGCTTGGTTTCCGTTAAAATCCGTGAGCTGAATGCTCGCGGCGAGCGCGGGGCTCGAGGCGAGGAGAACGGTAAAAAATACCGCGCTCCAGTTTTTGAATCTTTGCTTCAGTGACAACATGGGGACACTCCTTGGGAGGGGGTTGGGACGTTAGACATGGCGGGAATACGGGAACGGGATCGGCGAATCATCGCGAACCCCGTTTCTTCGGCGACCACTCGTAATGCTTCTCCATCGCTTTCGCGGGATGGGCGGAGAGATCGGCGCAAAATTTCTCGAACGACTGGGCTTCGGAATAACGACCGAGGGCCCAGAGCGAAGCGACGTAACCGGAATAAAGATCCGTCGTCTTATAGGCGTAACGACCTTTAGCGTCAAACGGGTTCGGATCGGAAAGTAAATACTTTCTCGGCATTTCGTAAAACTCGTAAAGCGAGTTCAGAAGAAACGGCACGAAGAACGACGCCGCTTCCGAGTGACCTTTTCTGCGCAGCTCGGATGCGAGGTAGGCCGTGAAATAAAAATGGTAGAAACCGGCGTTCAGATTTTCCGTATCCACCTGGGGATAAGGCCGCACGAACATTCGGTAATCTAAGTCTTTCGGATCGGTCAGCGCAGCGTAACTCAGGGCTTCGATCGCCTCGTCCCAGGCTTCCGCGAGTTTCGGCGAAACCCGCTTCCCGTGGATCCGGGCATAATCCGTAAAGATTCGATTCGACTGGGTATCCTGGAAAAGCACGGCGATCCACTCGAGCGCCTTCTTCTCGTCGTAGCCCGTCCAGCGCAGGGTATATTCCCAGAGGCGGAAGCGACTTCCGTCCTTCATCGCGTTTTCCACGTGGGTTGGGATCCACGCGAGATAGTCATAGGTCGAAGGAAGGGCCAGGATCTCGCCGAGCTTCGATTTGAAAACGACCTGGTTCGCTTCGCCGTCTTTCAGCGGAGCCAGGTCGAAGTCCACGAGATCGACCAGCTCGCCGGCGGCAAATTCGCAGTTCACTTCTCGTCGCGAGAGAGGGTTAAATCCCGAATAGTTCGCACACTTATAGAGCAGAACGCCGTGGAGGCAGGCGCGGATTCCCTTGCCGTCGCAGTATTCTTTCAGCCAGCTCGATAGTCCGGCATGCGCCGAGACCGGCGTGGCGATCAGCGCGACAAAGAGAAGCAAGCTGCGGAAAAAAACCGGGAAATTCTTCAAGCCGGCGACTTATATCTTAACTAGACTTTTTTAGTCAAGTACTAGTTTAAGCCGGCCTGACCGGGAACCCATCGCGCTTAAGCTTCGAGAATCTCTTTCAATCTCCGCAGATCAGCTTCGATCATCGCCGCATCTTCGTCGAATTCGGCATCCTTCATTTCGGGGAGTCGATAGAGCGTGAAGATCACTTCGCTCCCCTCGCCGTTCCTGGCGACCCGAAACGGATTATGGACCGTCTCGCCCGAAGGCATGGTCACGTCATGATCGACGACGCCGAAATCGTTTTCTGCCGCGAACCGAACGCTCACGGTTCCCATCGGCGAGTCCGCGATCCATTCGTCCCCCCGTCGAATCATCGTCGCGCGACTCAGTCCCGACGCCCACTGGGGTAAACTCTCCGGATTCGCGACGAATCCATAAACTTCGCTGGGGAGTCGAGCGATCGAAATACTGAGGTGCCTGGCGATGAACATTTTCTTGGGCATTTTGCTCTATCCTTTCCATTCCGATGGAAGCGATCCGGTAACCCGGCGAAAAACTTCGATGAACTGCGAGAGAGACCGGTAACCGACTTCGTCGGCCACTTCGGTGACCGAAACCCCGCGCGAGCGGAGCCGCCGCTTCGCCTCTTCGACCCGGCGACGAACCAATACTTGCCCCGGAGTCACCCCGAGTTCTTCGAGAAAAAGCCGGTTCAAGCTCCGCACACTCATTCCGCTCTTTCGAGCGAGGGACGCCATCGAGAACTTCTCTCGATAACTCTTTTCGATTTCGGCGATCGCGCGACGAACCCTCGGATCGCTCGCCTTTCCGCCGAGGTGATCGCTGATTTCTCCGACGGCTTCGGCGAGGGTTTCCGAGAGCGTCCGTACGAGAGTTTCCACGAGCGCGCCCACGGACTTCGACTTCGGATGGAGGAGAAGGTGGAATAGAAGTTCCTTCGCGAGCTGGCTCGCCGGACCGGCGCCGGGAGCGAGTTTTCCGCCTTCGTACCGGTCCCACGTCTGCCCTTCGATCAGTACGATCAGCCGTTCGCCTTCGGCCTTCGCCGAGGACTCGAACTCGTGTTTCGCGCCGGGGGGCAGATAAATCATTCGGCCGGGACCCGCGCGAAGGACTTGTTCGCCCGCTCGGATTCGGATCTCGCCCTGGAGCGGAAGAAAGATTTCGTGTTCCGCATGCTCGTGCTCGTCGAAACGCGAGCCGCGGATTTTCTGGTGGATGAGGAATACGCCCGGGAAGGAGGCGCTCAGGTCGGTGCCGGCTTTCATACCTCTAGCCTAACCCAGCCGAATCCACTTGGGATGGCTTGGGGGGACGAATTTGGCCGAATTCCGAAGCGGATCTGGCCGGACCCCGGAAGCGGGCGCGCGAGGCGCGGGATAGTGTCGGGCCATCGCCGACCCCTCCACCCGCTCGAAAGGAGCCTTCCATGAAAACCGCAACGAAAGTCCTCGCCTCCCGCATCCTCGGTTCCGCTCTCCTCGCCCCGGCACTCTTCTCTTGCGCCTCGCCCGCGTCGCGCGAAAGCCGTTCGCCCGTCTCCCTGCCCCAGGTTTACGTCTATGAATCCGGAGAGGAAGGTTTCAATACGAAGACTTTCTTCTACGACACGGGCCGCGAGATCGTCGCCTTCGACACCCAGTTCACGCCGAAGCTCGCCCGCGAGGCGCTCGCCTTCCTGAAAACCCAGACCTCGCGCCCGCTCACGATCGCGGTCGTTACCCATCCGAACCCGGATAAATTTAATGGCGTGGCCGAGTTCCGGAAAGCCGGCGCGAAAATCATCGCCTCGCGCGCGACACGCGATGCGATCCCGGGCGTGCATGCCTATAAGAAGTATTATTTCGTCGAGATGGCGAAGATGTTCGCCACCGCTGACTACCCCGCGGAAGCGACCATCGATGAAACCTTCGAAAAAACTTCGCGCATTCGCCTCCAGTCGGGGGAAGAACTCGTCCTCCAGGAACTCGGCCAGGCGGGCGTGAGCTCGAACCAGACGGTGGCTCGGATCGGCGAAGCGGTTTTCGTCGGCGATCTTGTCCACCACCTGGCGCATGCCTGGCTCGAAGGCGGCATCGTCGGCGGCAAAGCGACTCCGCGAATGAGCGACTGGATTCGATCGCTGGAAGAACTCCGCCAAATCGCGCCGAAATCGGCGACCGTTTATGGAGGCCGCGGCGACTCGGCTCCCCTGGCGACGGCCGTCGCGGAACAAGTGCGCTACCTCACCGTGGCCGACCAGCTCGTTTCGAACTGGCTTCGGGACGACGGATTGAAAGCGGCGGATCTCTCGGGTCCGCGCAGCGCGGCTCTCTACGCCGATCTCCAGGTTCGGTTCGAACGGGAATTCGCGGACTACACTCTTGGATACATGATCGGATATGGCGCCTACGGCCTGGCGACTTCAAAACTCTAAATCGCAAAGTCATCGTGAGAAATGAAAGGGGCGCTCCGGGATTCCCGAAGCGCCCCGATTCTTTTTTCGCCGAGCGAAGAATTTACCTAGCCTGCACGCGGCGAACGAAAGCCGCGACGTCCATCCGACCGCACTCCGAGTCGCCGAGCAGTTTCTGCACCGACGAGTTACAGAGATCCGACGTCACGTTCGCGCGCGACAAGTTCGGCTCGAGCGAGAGGGCCAGCGCGATCGCACCTGAAACCTGCGGCGTCGCCATCGACGTCCCGGAGAGCGAGCGATACTGCCCGTTCGGATAGGTCGAAAGAATGGCCGATCCCGGCGCGAAGAGCTTCACCGTCTTGTTCCCGTAGTTCGAGAACGACGACCGGGCATCCCGGGAATCGCTCGAACCGATCGAGATCACGTTCGGATAGTTCGCCGGGTAGTTTTCGGTCTCGTCGTTATCCATCGCGGAATTCCCCGCGGCGGCGACGAAAATCGCTCCCTGGTTGATCGCCCGCTGGATGGCGTCGTCGAGAAGTTGGGAAGCGCCTCCCCCACCCCACGAGTTCGACAAAATCCGGGCTCCGCGAGAAACGGCGTAGTCGATCGCGCGGATGGCGTCGGCGGTATCTCCGCTCCCGTTTTTGCCGAGGAACTTGATCGGAAGGATTTTCACCCGCGGCGCGATTCCCCGCACCCCGATCGCGTTTTTTTCCGCGGCGATGATTCCGGCGCAGTGGGTCCCGTGGCCGTTGTCGTCGTAACCGTTCGCACGGTCGTTAAAGAAGTCATAACCATAGACATCGTCGATGTAGCCGTTGCCGTCATCGTCGACGCCCGAGCGCCCGTTCTTCTCCGCCGCATTCACCGCGATATTATTCCGCAGATCCGGATGAAAATAGTCGACGCCGCTGTCGATGACCGCGACGATGACCTCCGCCGAACCCTCGGTGATTTTCCAGGCTTCCGCCGCGTTCAGCACCGCACGCGAATAATCCAGCTGCTCGGGCGGCTGGCTCGGGTCTGGATTCGGCGGATTCGTCGGTCCCGGCCCTGGCTGCGTCGGCGTCGGCGCGGGCGTAGGGTCCGGCGTCGGCTTCCGCCGCCCGAAGTGGGTGACGTAGATCTGGTTATCCTCGCAGTAATTCTCGAGGCAAACCGACCGGGCTTCCTCGGTGGAGATCGCTCGGACCTCGGCGCCGATTTTCGCTACGATCGGACGGAACTCTTTCGAGTCCGTTTTAGCGCAGCCTGCCAATATGATGAGGGGTAAAAAAGCGGGGGTATGACGAACGAACGAACGAAGGGTAAAAGCACCCATCCCGAACCTCCCTGTCCTGGATGTTTAAAACCACTAAAGCCCCC
The DNA here is from genome assembly GCA_964536965.1 of uncultured Bacteriovoracaceae bacterium. Lineage (GTDB taxonomy): Bacteria > Bdellovibrionota > UBA1018 > UBA1018 > UBA1018 > JACMQW01. Next base: position 2,680 of record CAZIAL010000069.1, on the reverse strand, counting down.
CGAGATCCTTTCGGAGAGCGGCTCGACAAGCTTCGCATTAAGATTTCAACCTTGGCTAGATAAAAAATGCCGGTGCCCACCGGTCGGAAAAAAATCACCGACTTCGCCAACCGCCTGACGTCGGAACGGGGCTGTTTTCCTTGGGATTTCCATGACCGGGGCCGGACGCCTAGGAAAAGAATTCCGAGTTCGCGCGTCCTTCCATTAGCATTTTTTTAAGAAGTCCCACGGAAGGAGCCTCTATGAAATTCGCTAGCCGCGCGGTTTTTGCCGCTGTCCTCGTCGCCTCCCCTCTGCTCGCCCTGCCTCCTCATGCCGCCGCTCGCGGCCCCGGACCGGGGGACGAAACCGTCATCTACGGGGACGACGACCGCACCGATCTCTACGCCGTCACTTCCGCCCGCGATCTCGAGCTCGCGGCTTCGACCGTCGTGCTGATGGAATCCGTAAAACTCACCCGCAACGGCGACCGCTACGACATCACCGCGGCAACTTTCGGCCGCTCCTTCGGCCTCTGCACGACTGAACGCTTCTTCGAACAGCCATCGGGCGGCTACTGCTCGGGCGCGCTCGTCGGCGAAGACCTCCTGATCACCGCCGGCCACTGCATCGAAAATCAGAACGAATGCGACGCCACGAAATTCGTCTTCGACTACGCCGTCACGCAGGAAGGCGTCTTTCCGACCTCCGTGAAGGAAGACGCCGTCGTCGGTTGCGAATCGATCGTCGCGCGCAAGAAAGAAGGTAACGGGGCCGACTACGCGCTCATCAAGCTCGACCGCGCCGTCACGAACCGCCGCCCGCTCCGCATTAACCGCGCGACCGATCTCCAGGCCGGCGCGAAAATCGGCGTGATCGGTCATCCAAGCGGTCTTCCGACGAAAGTCGCCTTCGGGGAATCCCAGGTGCGCGACATGACCCCTACCGGCTACTTCACCGCGAGCCTCGACACCTACGGCGGCAACTCGGGAAGCGCCGTTTTTAACGCCACCACCGGACTCATCGAGGGCATTCTCGTTCGCGGCGAAAGGGATTTCGTCACCGAGAACGGCTGCCGCATTTCGAAGAGCTGCGCCGAAGGCGACTGTCGCGGCGAAGACGTGACGAAAATCTCGGAGCTCGCGATCATGATTCCGGAACCCGGCACGCGCAAGCCCCCGGGCAGCAAGTGGCCGACGCTTCCGCGCCGCCCAAAGCCGTAAACCGGTTTCAGGCCGTCGTCGGATCTTTCTTTGGCTTCGAGAGCGGCGTGCCGGCGTACTCCCGGCGCGCCAGCTCCTCGAAGAGAAACTGGGATCGCAGCGGCAGTCCCTTGAAAAGGTTCTTCAGCATCGGCGAAAAATTCGCGCGCGCGCTCGCGGCGGTTCTTTTCTTCCAGGTTCCGAGCGGAGTCAGCTCGCGCGCTTTCACGGCATCCGAAAGATAGATCGGGATCAGGACCTCCGAAATATACTGGTAAACGAGGGGGTCGCTCACCTTGAAGGCGAGTTCGAGACGCGAGAAGAAATTCCTCGGCATCCAGTCGGCGCTGCAGAGGTAGAGCGCCCGCGCATTCGCGAAATAGTAGATCCGCGAGTGTTCGAGGAAACGATCGACGACGCTGATCACCCGGATATTCTCGGACAACCCCTGAATTCCCGGGATGAGCGAACACGCTCCGCGAACGATCAGATCGATCTGCACGCCGGCCTGCGACGCCAGGTAGAGCTTCTCGACCACCTCCTCATCGACGAGGGCGTTCACCTTCGCGACGATCCGTCCTTTCGCGCCTCCCCGGGCGGCGGCGGCCTCTTCTTCGATGTGCGCGAGCAGCCGGCGGTGCAGCCGAGTCGGCGCGGCGACGAAGTGCTTAAACGTCGACGGAACCGCGCCTTTTACGACCGCATCGAAGAAGTGTCGCGCGTCCTGGCCGACGTCGGCCCGCGACGTCAGCATCGCGAGATCCGTGTAGAGGCGAGCGGTCGCGGCGTTATAATTCCCGGTGGAAATGTGGGTATAGCGGTATTCCTGGAGGGGCCCCGGTTCGCCGTCCGCGCCGATCCGGGATTCCTCGCGCGTGATGAGGACGATCTTCGCGTGCAGCTTCAGCTTTCCGAATCCGAAATGCACCTCGACGCCCGCTTTCTTCAGCTCGTCGGCGAGGCGAAGGTTGTTCAGTTCGTCGAAGCGCGCGCGAAGCTCGATCACGACGCGGACCTTTTTCGTCTTCGCCGCCTCCTTGAGCGCCTCGATCACGGGCGAAATCGCGTCCATGCGGTAGACCGTCTGCTCGATCGAGCGCACCTGGGGATCGCCGCAGGCGCTGACGAGAAACCGCACGAATGCGTCGAAAGAATCGTAGGGATGATGCAGAAGGATGTCTTCCTTTTCGATCGCCGCGAAAATGTGCTCGGGCTTTTCGAAAATTTCGGGAATACGAACCTCGAGCGGCGGATGTTTCAATCCCGGCCGATTCTTTAAAATCACTTCCGGGCACTGGTTCACCAGCGCCCAAAGCGACTGGAAGAAGAGCGATCCCGGCGCGATCATGAGCTGGCCAGGCAGGAGCTTCAGCGCCGTCAGGCACTGCGTGAGAAATGCATCGTCGAACGAACCGACGTACTGCAGACGCACGGCGCGACCCTTCTCGCGGCGCCCGAGGCCGCTGCGGACCACGTCGGGGATATTTTCCGGATCCTCT
>CAZIAL010000068.1:1919-13133 GCA_964536965.1 uncultured Bacteriovoracaceae bacterium | reverse complement strand
ATCGGGTTAAAAATCGGCTTACCGATGCGTATCTCCGCGAGCGTATGCGCACTCGTATTCTCAGCCACCGCCTGCTCGACCTCGCCCGTTTCTCATTCGCGCATTCCGGCCCAACAGTCGCCTCCGCTGACCCATGATCAGCTGGAAGAACTCGAGAACATCGGGATCGGCGTCATGACGCTTGCGATGCTGAGCAACCGAGTCGGGCACGAAGCGAAGATCGATGCGGATTTGCGGGCGCGACTCGCGCAGATCGGCGTGAACGGCGAGCCTCGGTCGGCGAACGCCTCGCTGATCGGGGTCACCACGGTCGTCGGGTTGATGGGGGCGGGTCTGCTTTCCCAGTCGGCCATGGCGGCCCAGGAAAGTCTTAAACTGCCCCAGCAGATCGTAAAGAGCTTCGAAATGGGCGGGGCGGTCATCGTCATCGGGAGCGCGCTCGTCGGGGCAGGGCTATCGGCGAGCGAGAGCACGGGTTCGTCGGGATCGATCCACCGTAAACCGCTGGCCCGAAGCGCGCAGACCGAAGCGGATCGGCAGCGCGAGGCCGCGTACCAGGAGTTCGAGCGGCAGATCGACCTCGCGGCGGACAAGTATGCTCGCATTTTCGGTCTCGATGGCACTCGGCGGGTGATTCTCGAGCAGGAAATCCGTTCTGCCGCCCTGGCGGAGGGCCGGAAAACTTCCGGCACGCAGGATGTCTCTATCCATATCCCGAGGCTGATGGCCGAATCCGGCCTGGTCAGCAAGGATGCCCACGAGGATTTCCTTTCGATCGTGGAAAATCTGCAGAAGGCTTCCCGAAGCGAAGGAGCCGTCGATCGTGTTTCCAGTGCCGACCAGTTCGCGCCGAATGTGAAGCTCGCCATCACCACGCTCGAAGAATATGTGGGCTGGTTGAAACAGGCGCGGGCCGGGCTTGATGCGGATGCGGGGAAAGTCGTCGATAGCGAGCTGCGGCGGACGGATCGACTCCTGACCCGGCTCAAGCATTTGCAGTCCTAGTCGAGGTGCCGGGCTTGTAAATGGTTTGGGGTTCCCTTAGGGTGCCCCCATGGCCGAATTTTTCACGTCGCAAGCGCTCGTCGCCTTCGGAACTTTGTTCGCGTTGGAGCTGGTACTCGGAATCGATAACATCATTTTCATCTCGATTATCTCGTCGAGACTGCCGAAAGAGCGGCAAAATTCGGCTCGAATGCTCGGACTCGGGCTCGCGGTCATCACGCGGATTCTGCTCCTGCTCTCGCTTTCGTGGCTCGTGGGACTGACTGATCCGCTTTTTTCGGTTCTCGATCACGAGATCTCCGGCCGGGATCTGATCCTGATCGTGGGGGGGCTCTTCCTGCTCGGCAAGAGTACGTTCGAGATCCACGCGAAGATCGAAGGCGAGGAGCACGGTTCCTCGGTCGGCAAAAAGGCCGCCCAGTTCGGCCAAGTCATTTTCCAGATTCTGCTGCTCGATATCGTCTTTTCGATCGACTCCGTGATCACGGCCGTCGGCATGGTCGACCAGGTGGAGATCATGGTGGCGGCGGTCCTTTGTTCGACCGCGGTCATGATCGTTTCCGCGCGCGCGATCGCGGATTTCGTCGATGCGCGGCCGACCATCAAGATGCTCGCCCTCAGCTTCCTTCTCCTGATCGGTTGCTCGCTCGTCGCCGAAGGTTTCGGACACCACATCCCGAAGGGCTACATCTACTTCTCGATGTTCTTCTCGGCGTTCGTGGAGTTCCTGAACCAGCGCTTGCAGAAGCGGGCGCCCAAACCTCGGGTGCATGCGACGCCGGTCGGAGATCGGCCGCAGGCCTAGCCGCGGTATGCGCCGAGCCGTTATCTTCCTGAGCCGGACCTGGGCTTACTCGCCGCGGACGTGGATTTTCATCGCGATCGCGCTGATGGGGATCAGCGGATTTCTTTCGAGCGTGGACGAAGCATTCGAGGTCCCGGACGACGACGACGGCGATCCCATCGACGCGCATATCGCGAATCTCGCGCGTGGTTTTCGGCATCCGCGCCTGACCCAGATCATGATCGACTGGACCGCGCTTGGTTCGATGGGTGTCCTGGTCGTGCTTTGTTGCGCGATCATCGCTTTCTTGGTCATCTTCCGGGACCGGATCGGCGCAGCCTACGTTTTCCTCGCGAGCATGGGAGCGGCTTTCTGGCCCTGGTTTCTGAAGCCGCTTTTCGGCCGTGCACGGCCGGATATCAGCGATCGTCTCGTCCACGTCGGCGACCTATCCTTTCCGAGCGGCCACGCTTTCGGTTCGACCGCGGTTTACCTCGCCGTCGCCATCGCGATCTCCCGGCATTTTCCCGGGCGTGTGCACCAGGCCGCGCTCTTCGCTTTCGCCTTCTTGCTGATCGCTCTCGTGGGAGTTTCTCGAATTTACCTCGGCGTCCATTTTTTCAACGATGTCTTCGCGGGTGTCGCGTCGGGGTCGGCGTGGTCGTCGATCCTGGCGGCGGGTCTCGCGGCGGTCGAACGGAAGCGGAAACTCCATGGGAGCTGATCGTCGTTTTCTCCTGCTCATCAATCCCGATTCACGGAAAGGGGAGGCGTCGGTCAGTGCCGTGCGGACCCTTTTCGAAAAGATGGGTCATCCGCCGGTAAACGACGAGGATTTCACGGTCGCGGAGTTCGGCGCGGCCATCCGGCGATACGCTCAAGAGATCGACGTCGTCGCGGTCGGGGGCGGGGACGGATCGATGAATGCGGCGCTAGCGGACATCCTGGAGGCGAAGCTGGCGATGGCGGTCATCCCGCTCGGGACCTCCAACAATCTCGCGAGAAATCTGGGAATTCCGTTTGATCTCGAAGCGGCATGCGCCTTGATCCGCGATGGAATCCAGCGCCGGATCGATCTCGGAAAGGTGAACGACTTCTTTTTTCTGAACGTGGCGGGAATGGGTCTGTCGATCGAGGTGAATCGAACCGTCCATCACCGTTTTAAACGATATTTCGGTATGCTCGCTTACGTCGCCACTGCTTTTCGCGTGCTGAAACGTTACCGCCCCTTTCGCGCGGAGATCGTCTCCGACTCGGGGGAGATCTGCTTGCGGGCGCTCCAGATCAGTGTCTGCAACGGACAACACTTCGGATCCGGCTTAAAGATCGCGCACGATGCCGTCATCGACGATGGCGAACTGGATCTCGTGAGCATTCCCATCGAACGTTGGTGGAAGATTCCGCGTCTCGCGCGAGCCTTTCGCACGGGCATCTTCGGACCGGAAGATTCGACCTTCGTCTGTCGCGGCGGAACTTTTACGATTCGGACTTCGCGACCGATCGCGGTGGATACCGACGGAGAGATCCGTACGAAGACACCCGCTCGGTTTTCGATCGTACCGTCGGCGCTGAGCGTTCTGGTCCCCGCCGGTGAGACTTCCGACGCATAGGTAAAAGTACCCAGCGGAAGTTGGCTTAGGACTTGCTCATTAGCAGGCAAGTCGCAGTTTTACGCGTCCGATTTTACAATCGCCCCATTCCAGAGGAGATGAGCTATGTCATCCAACTTTCCGTTTTCGCGCGTCCTCCCGTTGGCGCTCTCCAGTGTTATCCTCGCGGTTGGTACCGCGCGTGCCGAAGATTCCTACACGACGAGCGCGGCGGGCAGGGAAGACCGAGTCTGGAGCGGCGGCGCCGAAGCCAATGCGAACATCACCACCGGCAACACCGACATCGAATCGATCGGCGCTTCGGTGAACGTGGACTATAAGCCGAAACCTTGGACGATCGGACTGAAGGGCGGTTTCATGCGTAATTCGACGGATGATGTCGAGCGCGCGAAAACCGTGAATGCCCAGTTGCGTTCGGGGATGAATATCACGAACAATGTCGATTTCTTCGCCATGGGCACCTATCTGCATAATCGTTTTCAAGGGATCGACGAGCAGTGGATGGCGCTTCCGGGGCTCGGCATCTACGCGGTGAATTCCGACTTCGTCGCCATTCGTTTCGAAGGCGGAATCGGATTCATGAAGGAAATCTATTCCGTTCCTCTCGCGGATCGTTCGCTCACGGTAGGGGCGGCCGGAGTCGGCCTTAAATTCAAGGTTTCCGAAACCGCGGATTTCACGACCGATGCGATGTGGATTTCACCTCTGAAGGATAGCGATGACTGGCGCGTGACGAACGTCGCGGCGATCACGACGCGGATGACGGAGATCCTTTCGCTGAAGCTCGCGCATAACCTCCAGTATCGCGCCCAGCCGGTGCTCGGAATCTTCCGCCCGACCGATCAGATGATGACGGCGGCGATCGTCGCGAAGTTCTAAGCGTCCGGGCTCGAGACCGGAATCGAGAGGATGAAGCGTGTCAGGTCGTCCGCGGTCCGCGAGTATTCGAGCTTCCAACCGTTTCGATCGGCGATGCGGCGGCAAAGGAGGAGTCCGATGCCGGTGCCTTCCTCGGAGGGTTTGGTCGTAAAGAAAGATCGAAAAACTTTCTCGCGATTTTTGTCGGAGATCCCGGCACCTGAATCGGTGATCCGGACCTCTACCTGGTCGGACGAGACTTCGTAATCGATCCAAATCTCGCGCCGCTCGCTCTGGGTGACGGCCTCCCGGGCATTCTGGAGGAGGTTGGACGTGATCGTCATCAAATCCGTTTCGGCCGCTTCGATTCGTGCGTTCTCGCGCTGCATATACGCCCGATGCACGACGATGTTGCGAACCGAATTCTGTTCGCTACTCAGGACGAGGGAATTCGATAAGATTTCGCGTACGGAGACCAAGGTTTTCGGAAGGGGCTTTTCGGAACGGGAAACCTGGAGGAGCGAGTAGATGATCTGGGCGATCTTCTGGGTGATCGTCTGGGCCTGACGGTTCTTCTGAATAATTTTTTGGAGATCGGGTTTCGGCTGGCTAGCTTCCCTTTCGATGACGTCCGTGACGAGTAGCAAAGAGGAGAGCGGGGTATTCACCTCGTGCGCCAGGGTCGCCGCGACCTCGCCGATCGAAGCGAGGCGTGCGTGGATTGCGAACTCGGTGCGGATTTTGTCGAGTTCGATTTCCTGGAGTTTTTCACGGGTGGCGTCCAGCATGACGCCGTCCCAGACGATGCTTTCGTCGGTCTGGGGGATGGGCAGGGAGCTCGCTTTGAGCCATCGGACTTCGTTCTTATGGGTCAGTACCCGCCCGGTCCAGGTAAACGGGCTCAGGTTCTGGGCGGAACTGAAAATGGCTTCCGTCAGGCTCGGCCCCTCATCCGGATGGATGACCAGTGGGGTGACGGGAAGACGTTCATGGAATTGGGGAAGCGCTTCTTCCGGGTACCACATCCAGCTGAGATCTCGGCTGATGTAGTCGAAGGCCATTTCGCCGTTCGCGGAAAGACGAAAGCGATAGACGATCCCGGGAATGCTCTTTACCAGGCGTGAGTAAAATTCGGGTTCTGGGTGGCCGGAGTCCGCGAAGACAGGAAATCTAATTTCAGGGGCGAGGCGGGGGCTGGGGTCGGTTTCGGACATTTTCTTAAAATTATCGGAATTCACTAAAGATTTCGACGAGAATTATAGTTTCGGGTCGAAGGACGGTTCGAATCCGGCGCCGAAGTTAGAAATTAGAATTGGCATATTTGTTCGTCCTCCTAACCGATTCCTAAGCTAAACTAGCTGGGCTAGGTACTCGGATAACGCCTTTTGCAATCATCGGGAGAATCTTTCCGCATGAGTAGCGCCCCGCATGTTCTCCTCGTCGACGACGATGAAATTTTTCGCGAGATCGCGGCCGATACCCTGCAAAGCAACGGGTACACGGTGACCCAGAAGGAAAACGGCAAGGTCGCGCTGGACGGCCTCAGCGCCTATCCGCCGCTGACCGCGGTGATTTCGGACATTCGGATGCCCGAAATGGACGGTATCGAATTTCTAAAGAAATGGCGGACGGTTTCGAAAGTGCCGGTGATTCTGACCACCGGATTTTCGGATGCGCTCGAGGTCCAGTCGGCGGAGCAGCTCGGAGCCGCGGGATTTATCGCAAAACCCTTCGGTGTCGAAGAGATCCTGGAGATTCTTCGTCGTGCCGAGCAGGGCGGATCCGGCGAAAAAGAGGGCCTCTCCGACGAGGACTTTGCCCGGGTCGCCCTGGATGATTTCATCAGCGGAAAAGTTCTTCGTTATAATATCTATGTTCGGCTCTCGGCGAACAAGTATGTGAAAATCGCGAATCAGGGCGTGGATCTCGACGTGAACCGGATCCAGGCCTATAAGCAGAAGGGCGCGCGATATCTTTTTCTGAAGAAGACCGATTTTCGGGAGTATTTAACGACGAGTCTATCGCTCGCGAAAAAACTGAAGACGAATTCTGGAATCGACAATACGAAGCGAGAGAGATTCCTCCGTCATACCGGCGCGCTTCTCGTGGAGAAAGCGATGGTCGATGGCGTCGATGCGATGGCCGTGCTCGGAGCGAAGGAGTTTCTGAACGTCTCGCTCGAAATTATCTCCACGCAGGAGGACCTGTTCACGATGCTGGATCTCCTGAACGAACATTCCGACTTCCTCTATGCCCACTCGATCGGCGTTTCGCTCTATAGCGTGATGATCGCCCAGGCGATGGGCTGGCGAGCGAACCCGACGGTTTTTCGCGTGGGGCTAGCGGGTTTACTCCACGATATCGGCTTGAAAGAGATCGACCAAAAAATCATATCCAAACCGCGGGCTCAGATGCAGCGCGCAGATCGCATTCTTTACGAAACCCACCCGATTCGCAGCAGCGAGATTCTCGCGACTTGCGATCTTGTCCCCGAAGAGGTTCGGCAGGCCGTCGAACAACATCACGAAGAGGTGAGTGGTGTGGGTTACCCCCGAGGTTCGCGGGGAAAAGATCTTACTCCGCTGGGTCGACTGCTGAACGTCGCCGACATCTTCTGCGAGTTCGCGATTAAGAATCCGGATTATCCACGCGGAATGTCGGCAGGGGAAGCCGTGGATCGGATGGAGCAGCTCAAGGGAGACGTCCTGGATCCCGAGTTTTTCGGCGCGCTAAAGAAAATCGTCGTTAAAGCTTAGCCAGCGCGGTTTCGAGATTCTGGCGCGCGGTCGCCCTCCCTGGCAGTCAGTTGCAATTGCGGTGCTGCGATCAGGTACGAGACGCGGTCTTTCCCTTCGTCCAGATGCCGACCCAACCGACGAAACCGTAGATGACGAAGAAACTTCCGAGCAGCACGGCGTAGGGGGCGGGATTCCGACGAACTCGGTCCAAGGCTCGCTTCGGGGCGCGAAGCGCATCCGCGACCGTATCGAGCGCCTCGGCGTGTTTCTGAATCTTTCGAGCCAGTACTTTTCCCGTTACTTCGAGATGACGGATGTTTTGTCGGAGGTTTCTCTCCGAAGTTTTAGTGACGAATGCGGGATGCATGCTCTTCTCCTTCAGTGGCTTTCTGTATGGCTTGCGCGGTTTTCGAGACGGCCTCTACGCTTTGTTCAAGTCCATGGCGAGATTTCGGAAAACTCAGGTCCACTTTTTTCAGACGGCGATAAGCGCGATAGGCAAGAGGGGCGCCGATCGTAAAACAGGTGAGAGCGACGAGGAGCGAACTCAGCGCGTATCGGCCGTCTAAGATTTCGCCTAAGCCCATCACCAGAAATGCGATGAGCGGGAGAGTTCCGAGCGCCGCGATCGCGGCGAACGCTACCAGTGCGAAGGAGTGCCGAGCCGCTCGGGGCCCGATTTCTTTCATTTCCGCGCGGATGAGGGCGAGCTCTTCTTTGGCGATGTCCTTCGCCGTGAGCGTGACTTCTTTCAAGAGGGCGCCGTAGCTCACTTGGTCCGCGACGCGAGCCAGGTTAATTTGTTCCATTTTGCTTCTCCCGAAATGAGAGCAGCAAATGGCGTACCCGCTGCACAGCGGCGGAAAACTGGCGGGCTTTACCTCCGAGGCGCGGGCTGTTACGCTCCGATCTCGCTCTGCGAAATTGGCGGCCCCGTGACATTCCTTCGGCGGCCCGACCTCGAAGTCAGCCCAAACCTTGGCAACCTACTCGATGATCGGATGATGCAGATGAATTTTAGAAAGAAGCTGTTTTTCGCGGTCCTGATCCCTTCCGTCGGACTCTGTAGCGCGTTGCTCGTCTTTATCCACTCTAAGGCGTCCTCGAGTCTGCGCTCCGAATTCACCCACCGCTACGAAACATTCAACGGCGTCCTCGCCCGCGCGCTCGTGCAGATCGAGCAAAACACGGATCGTTCGATGCTGAATGCAGCGCGCCTTTTTCAGCGCCATGAGGCGGAATATCCGGGAATTGGAACGCCGGGACTAAAAAAACTTTCACAGGAAATCGGCGCCTCCGACGTCTTCGTCGCGGACCAGAATGGGAAGTTCGTGCGCGCGACGAACGACGCGGCCGACGAAATGCCGAATCTGCTCGCGACCTGTGCGAGCTATGCTGGTTTGCTCGGACGCAATCGTGCTTTCGCGACCACTCCGATCGCGCCTGCTTCCGCGGATGGACTTCCTTATAAGTATCTGGTCGTCTCGAACCAGGCAGGAACGCGTTATTTAAGAGTGGGGTATCAAGCCGATTTTATCGAGAAGGCCATTCGCGATGCGGTCAGCGCAGATCCGGCCGTGGTCACGGTCAGTCTCTTCGCCTCCGATGGCACGTCGCTTGGCGAATTTGGTGCGGCGGCCGCGGCGGCGGGGTCCGCTCGCGCGGCACTGCAGTGGGATGGGAAGGAAACGGTCGAGTTCAAGGGGGACCGCGCGATTTTTACCCAGAAGATTCCCCTCGCCGATTCGAACTGCTGCGAATGTAAAGCGATCCAGGCGAAGCAAAAGGACGGTTATTACTACGTTCTGCAGACTTCGGTTTCTGCAGCGGTGCTCGCTTCCTCGCTCGCGCATCTCCGCACCGCCATGGGGGTCGCGGCGGTCGTGGCGATCGGATTCGCGCTCGCCTTATCGATGGTGATCTCGCGACTGCTCCTCGCGCGCATCGAAACCCTGCGGAAGGTGATTAACGGCATTTCTTCGTCGGATCAGGTGAAGGTTCGCGTCCCTGGCGAAGCGGCGGACGAGATCGGCGCGTTGGCGACTTCGTTCAACCGAATGCTGGAGCGACTCGAAAACAGTCAGGCGAAGTTTCTGCGGACGGAGAAGGCCAAGCTGACCTTCCGAATGACTTCGCAAGTAGCCCAGGATATTCGTTCTCCTTTGGCCGCTTTCAACGTTCTCGAATCGGATCTCTCGGAACTTCCGCGCGAGCGACTCCATCTGCTCAGGAGCGCGGTCAACCGGATCCGCGATATCGCGAATAATCTGCTGAACCAGCGCCCGGAACTCGAGGATGCGGCGGGCACGTCGCGTAAGGACACGCCTCGGATTCAGCTCGTCTCGAGCTTGATCGAGCCGATCGTTTCGGAAATGCGCCTGCACTCGCGGCCCGGCGTGACGATCGAGTGCGGTCTGGATGCGAAATCCTACGGATGGTTCGCGAATGTCCAGGCGGACGAATTCCAGCGCGTGATCGCGGATCTGATCAAGCATGGGGCCGATTCCATCGGGCAGGCGGGTCGCGTGCGCGTCCAGCTGACGCGAGTGAATCACGACCTCCTGATTACCATCGCCGATGACGGTACGGGCGAACCTGCGTCCGAAACCGAATCCGCGCGGAACTCCCTCGAGGTCTGGGGCGGAAGGCTGGAAATGAAGTCCGAACCGGGAGTCGGCACCGAAAAGCGAATTCTTCTGCCCATGGCGGAGGCGCCTTGGTGGTATGTGGAACGCATCGAGGTACCTTCCAACACCTGGCTCGTCGTCGTCGACGACGATACCAGTATCCACCACGTCTGGCGGCGGACGTTCGAGTCGCACATGCTCAGCAAGAACGAATGCAAGCTGCTTTGTTTTTCCAGCCCGGAAGAGCTCTCGGAATGGGTGAGCGCGAATCCGCAGAAGGTGCGGCACGCGCAATTCTTCATCGATTACGAATTTTCGCAAGGAGTGGAGAACGGAATGCAGCTGATCGAGCGCCACTCGATCCAGTCGCGCAGCTTCCTCGTGACGAATCGATTCGAGGAGCGCAGCGTGATCGAAGTCTGTGCGCGGTTGCGCCTGCGCATGATTCCGAAAACGATGCTCGGCTTCGTGCCGATCGAGAGCTCGATCGAATGGCGTTCGCCTGATCGGATTTCCGACCAGGCGACGACGCTCGAGATCTAGTTCGTGCGGAAAGCTATCGGCTGATCAGAAAGTCGCCGATCGTATTGTTCGCGGTGCCGAAGCGGATTTCGTCGAGGTACATCTCGATCGGTGCGATCGACGCCGAGTACGGGACGCCATCGCCCCAACCCTGTCCGTTCGCGGTCGCCCAGACCCATTTATAGAGTCCGTGCTGGATCCGCGGGATCGGCGCATCGCCGTTGTTGCGGCGATAGTTCGGTCCGTACAGCTCGTAGACCTTCTTGCCATTGCGATAGAATCGGAGGAAACCCGAGCTATCATCCCGGAAGTTCCGTTCGAGGAGCCAGTCTTCCCAGACGCCTTTCACGACCGGTCCGAGATCGATATCTTTTTGGTTATAGACTCCAAGTACATACCGACCGTTCTGGATCTGGAGTCCGAACGGAGTGGTGTAGTTGTCCGGAGAGGCCTTGGTATCGTACGCGATCAGTACCGGGCGATTCTCGAACTGGAAGCTTGGAGGAATCAGCGTCGAGACCGCGGCCCAGCGCCATTCGTTCTGCGGGGTTTGCTGACCGGGAGTCATCCACATGACTTCGCTTCGCGTCCACTCGCAGCACGGCGGGTAGTCGGTTCGTTTCTCGACGCGCATCTGATAGCTCGATTTGCCTTTCCGAGCGTACTGGGTCGAGACCTTCATCGTATTGCGAGGGTCTTGGTTGTTGATGTTCTGGGTGCCGCCGGTCCACATGGCGTAACCTTGCGAAGGACTGATTCCCCAGTCGAAGCGTGGGAAGGCTTCCGCCGCGTCGTAGAAGATGAGCGGCTTGCCCGAAGTCGGTCCGGAAGCGGAATCGCTTTCCGGAGGCGTCGGAGCGGGATTCGACGCGGTCGGGGCGGCGAGGACGGTCACTTCGACGAAGTCGGAAGCCGAACCTCCGGCGCTGTTCTTCGCCAAGAGCGAGAAAGTGTATTTCCCGGCGATGAGATTCGACACCGTCGGATTCAGCGATGACTTGCTGCTGAAAGCGGCGGTGTTCGGGCCCGCCGTCTGGGTCCAGGCGTACGAGACCGCATTCGAGGCCTTC
>CAZIAL010000068.1:0-1909 GCA_964536965.1 uncultured Bacteriovoracaceae bacterium | reverse complement strand
AGACCCACGGAGCTGGTCGGGAGTGTGACCGAAAGATTGTCACCCGCATAGGCGGTCGGCGCCGCCGGCATCGGCTCGGGCTCACTCGCGGGTGGCTCCGCTGGGGGAGGCGAAACGGAACCCGTCTCGGAGTTCGCCCGCACGACCTGGAAGGCGAGCGAACGGGACTCGATAATCGAGCCGTTGGAATTCATCACGCTGATGTTGAGCGTGTAGGATCCGACGTCCGGGGCCCACGCGAAGTAGTCCGCGCCATTGTTTCCTTTCATGGCGTATGGAGCGGCTCCTTCGTTCGTGACCGAGCCGTTCAGATCGAACCGTACGCGCGAGACTCCCGAGACGGAAGGGATCGCCTGGATGTTCAGATTTTCCGCGACCTGGTCGAGGTCGATCGACGCTCCGGAAGCGAGATCGCCGAGCGGGACATCACGATCGGCGTCGAACAGAACGACGCGCAACTTCGATGTGGGTGCCGTCGGCGCGACCGTCGCGGTCGGCGTCGGAGTCGGCTGGGCAGGTGGTGGAGGAGCGGCGGAGAGTTTGGCGACCGTGAACTGCACGGAGCCGGACTCGATGACCGAGCCGCCCGAGTTAAGTACGGAAATTTTCAAGGTATAGGCCCCGAGCGACGGCGTCCAAGCGTTGTAGTTTCCGTTATTATCCCCGCGCATTGCGAACGGCGCGACGCCTTCGCTGCTTTTGGCACCGTTCAGGTCGAAGTTCACGCGGGCGGCGCCCGAAACTCCGGGGATCGCCTGGATGTTCAGGTTGCTCGTCACCTGATTCAGGTCGATCGTCGCTCCATTGGATAAATCTCCGATGGCGACGTCTCGATCCGCATCGATCAGCACGAACCGCGGTGCCGCCACTGCGGTATTCGTGCCGAGCACGAAAGCGAAGACGAGCCAGGACGACGATGGATTGAAAGTCATTGGAAAACCCCTTTGGAGTACGGCCTGCGTTAAGGAACGGACTGCGTGTGTGTGAAACTTCTCTTGATAATAACGCGGAGAGTTAGGCTGCGATATATGAGTCGGGGTCGACCCGCCGAAGCTTAGTCAGCGGAAGTGGTTTAACCGAGACTCTTGCTCACTTCGGGTTTGCAGAAAATGCAGGGGCAGGAGGGCTACCTAACTCTGTAGCGGGCCGCTCTTTTCAAGGCAGGATTGAGGGGGGTCAAGTATCGGAATTTACTCCACGAGTAGACCAATGTTGGATCTGGTCCGACCTTGGGTGAGGGGGAAGGTCGCCGGCTTCGAGGCAACGAATGAAGTGAGTGCTCGGAATTCTTTTCGGACCGATATCGATTTTTCCGACGGGAGAAAATCCGTACTTTAGCAGTAACGATATGATCGCGTGATTCGAGTCGAAAACGCCGGCCTCGCAATGAGTGGCTCCGTATCGATGAGCGCGCCGAGCGACTTCGAGACCGATCTCCCGCACGAGGCCTCTGCGTCGGTAGCGCGGTTCTCCGATCGCAACGCTTGGCCAAACGACATTTTCGGACGAGAGTTTATGCGGTGGATTGAGAAAGAAGCTTGCGTATCCCACGGGTAAGCCATCTGCGATCGTGAAGAACGCCTCGAATCCGGTGCGGATTAGCGAATTTTCTAAGTATTCTTTTCGTACGGTATCAATCGTTTCGACGCCCTCGACGACCGACATGGACGCCGCCTCTTGGTTGAACCAACGGGCGAGCGTTTCACAGTCGAAATCAGATCGAAAATCGATGTCGCGAAAGGATACGTCCATAGGAGGAGAAAGAGCGTCGCGGCTCTCCCTTGTTTTCCTTAGACAAAAAGTTTCTGTCCGCGGGTCGCTGAGAGACTTGGATGGTGGACCCTAACGGGTTCGAACCGTTGACCTCTTCCATGCCATGGAAGCGCTCTACCAACTGAGCTAAGGGCCC
>CAZIAL010000067.1:0-13414 GCA_964536965.1 uncultured Bacteriovoracaceae bacterium | reverse complement strand
TTGATTTCCATTGGCTCACCCGTGAAAGGGTTGATGCCTTTGCCCGACTTGCGAGCTTTGACTTCCTTGCGGACGAGGGTTCCCACCACTGGGAAGCGCACGCGCTCGCCGCCGGCCGCCGCTTTCGCGCCGGTCGTGAAAGCGGTTTCGAGAACCGCGCGGATATCCGAGCGCTTCATGCGAACTTCGCCTTTGCGGGTGACGGTTGCAGCCTTCATCAGGCCTTCATGCACTTCATTGATGAACGAGAACTTCGTTTTTTTCTTCGCCATAGAGTAGTTTTTCTCCTGTTATAAGTAATGTTGTAAGAGGCCTTTTTTCCCTGCGCAATCAATTTTTTTATTATTCCTCCAAAAAGAGCGCGAAAAAAATAGCGATATCTCCGGGTGTTTTTCGCTTTTTATCCGTTTTCATCCGTGGTTCGAAAACGGGGCGTTTTTAGAAAACGTCGAAAACCGCTTATTTTGCGGGAAAACTTGCGTATTTTCTCGATTCCCACCATCCTGGGTTCGCATGATCAAAACGATATTCTTCGATATGGACGGCACTCTGGTCGATACTGAACTCGCCGCGGCGAAAGCCGTCGAAGCGACATTCGCGCGTTGGAATCACCGAGTAGTGAAGGAGGATGCGCAATATGTGACGGGAAGAACGTGGGAAATGGCCGTGAATTTCCTGTTTAGGAAATACCCTCCGCCGGTTTCACATGACGAAGCACTGGCGAAACTTCTCGAAGCGTATCGTGCGACGATCGAAACTTCGTTAGTTGAGGTACCCGGCGCGCGCGAGTGCGTCCGGGATTTGGCGCACGAATTTCCGCTCGCGCTCGTCTCCGGGTCCCATCGCCAGGAGATTCTCTCGATCCTCGATCGACTGCAGATTCGCGATTGTTTTCAGGTCATACTCGGCGCCGAGGATTACCCGCGGAGTAAGCCGGCTCCCGACGGATATCTCAGCGCGCTCTCGCTTCTGAAGGCGGAGGCGAATTCGACCCTCGTCTTCGAAGACAGCACGGCCGGGATCGAATCGGGGCTCGCGGCGGGCGCGCATGTCTGCGTGGTCACCTCCACGAATCACTTTGGTCTCGAAACGGACCGCGGTCACTTCTTCGTGCGGGATTTGACGGGCGTGAATCGCGACTGGGTAAAGGCCCTGAGGGCGCCCGCGAATTCCGGGTGAAACTCTCGGAGTTTTCCGTCCGCCGCCGCTGATTTTCCCACGACCCGACCGAGCGGGAAAAAAACGAGGAAGGTCTGGGGCGGCGATCCGGCAAAATCGAGAGTCAGCGTCCAGTCCGGTCGGCTGAAGTCCGGTTCCGAATCCGCGGACGCCATCCCGCCAGGTGCCGTGTCGAGCGTCCGTTGCCGCAGGACCCGTTCGAGCACGGCGATCTGCGCGGCGGATAGATTCCGCTCGCCTTGCTTCCAGGGCGCATAGTCGTTGGCCGCGCCGGGGGCGGGAGGTTCGCGGGTGATTTCCCACGCGCCAGCGGCGGGATCGAGATGTTTTTCAAGCCGCACGCGCCGCAGATCTTCGTATTTTCCCGTCCAATAGTTTTTCAAGCTGAACGCATCGCTTGCCTGTAGATTCGGAAGGAGAGCCATCCACGCCCCCCGCGCGATCCAGGTGCGCGTTTCGGAGTCGCGCCGAAAAAAAAGGGAGTGACCGCCGACGGGATCGCCAAATCGAAGAAGGGTGGGAGGGGTAGGTTTGAGCGCGTCGGTTTTCTCCAACCGGACCTCGATCCGATGGGGCTTGAAGCCGAACGTTTCGTCGGTCCCCTTTCCGGCTTCTCCTTCGACGACGACACTTTCAAGGGTTTCAAGAAAATGCGCGACGAGCAAATCGTCGGCCGACTCTTCGGCTCCAGGGCGATCGGAGCGGCGGACTCGCCACTGGGTTCCGCCTTCGGCGCCGGGGGAACGAAAGATCTCCGCTTGCCAAGGCGTGACGGAGGGGAAACGAACCGAGACCTGAATTCGCGTGATCTCCGCTCGAGTCGGCGCGCCCATCGAAGCGAGGAGGGGTTTGCCGGGCGTGAGGGGCGGCAGCGCAGTGTGAGTCTCCGGCTGAGACGTGCAGGCGCCGACCCAAAGCAGAAGTGGAAGTAGAGCGAAGCGGAGTGCGGGGGAGACGAGGCGTTTCATCGGGTTTGTTTGACATCGTAGGAGGGGTGGCCCTATCGTGCAACCACGATGTTCGGTACGGAAACGGGCGCTGACGGGGCTACATTTTGGCAACTGATCAAACACGGCGGCATGACCATGGTCCCGCTCGTGATCTGCTCCCTCGTCGGCTGGGCCGTGATCTTCGAACGCATCTGGCGGTTCCGTACCCTCAGCCGTGAGCTCCGCGCGTTCCATCTGGAAGCCATGAATGGACTGCTTCGCCAAGAGTGGGACGACGTGAAAAAACTTTGTTCCGAAAACGAAGGATTGCCCACGGCCGAACTGCTCCAGACCGCGATCGATCGTCTCGGGGCTAAAGACGCTCGCCTCCGCGAAAACTGGCTCGAAGCCGTCGAGCGCCGCCGACAAATGCTGAACCAGGAGCTCCGAAAGAATCTCTGGATGCTCGGCACGATCGCCAGCGCCGCTCCATTCATCGGGCTTGCGGGAACGGTCGTTGGGATTCTCCAAGCCTTCGGCGAAATGGCTCGCAAGGGCGCCGGCGGTTTTACGGTCGTCGCCGCCGGTATTTCCGAAGCCCTGATCGCGACGGCGGCCGGGATTATCGTCGCCGTCGTGGCCGTCGTAGCGTTCAACGCCTTCCAGACACGCTGGGCCGGGTTCGTTCTCCTTATTCGGATCCAGACGGAGGAGTTCGCCGAAATCCTTTCGTCTTCGCATCAAGCCGCGATGCCGAAGAAGGAGTAAGGATCATGGCGATACGTCTGGGGGGAAAAGGGGGCGGGGATAGCGAAGAGGCGGAAATCAACGCTGAGATCAACATCACCCCGCTGACCGACATCTTCCTCGTCCTGCTCATCATCTTCATGGTCACCTCTTCGGTGATGTCCAATAATGGCGTCGACGTGAATCTTCCCCAGGCGTCGCCGCTGACCTCGGTCGCGCAGCCGGACGGCGTCGTGATCTCGCTTTTGCCCGCGGGAAAGATGCAGCTGAACGGGCAGGCGATCGCGGCGGGTGACTACGGAACCCTGGAAGCCTCCCTGAAGGCGGCCTTCGCGATGACCCCGTCGCGGCTCGTGATTCTCGAAGGTGACCGCCAGGCGTTTCTCGGCAATGCGATCGCCGTGATGGATTCCGCCCGGAAGGCGGGCGCCGAAAAGTTCGCCATTGCGACGGCGAACGAATAGGTACCGCGATCAGAAATACATCGCGAGTTCGGCCGTAGCGAACGGCGCGATCGGCGCGTTCCGGCCGCGAATCGGACGGAAATAGTTCACCGCGAAGTCGATCGGCATCGGGAACTTCTTGTTCATGAAGCGGTCGATAAGGGAAACGTTGAAAGCGAAGTTCAGCGTCTCGAGATACTTTTCGGTCTTGTCGCCCAGGTAGTCGTAGTCCTTCGCGCTCGTACCGCGGTAGTCATCGCGGCCCTTCCAGTACCATTCGTAGTTGGATTCGACGGAAAACATGGGGTTGAAAGAGTACTTCGCGCCGAGCGTCGTCCAGAGCTTGGTGGCGTAGTGCAGGCGCACTTCCTCTTCGTCTTCGGCCGTGGGGAGGATATCGTTCGGGTTGTCGCGAACGCGCATGATTTTCTTTCCCGGCAGCCGATAGGTGTAGTTCAGGCTGTGGGAGAGCATCCAAGGCGTCCGCATTCCGCCCGGGGTGTAATTCAGGATGTGCGAAGTCGCGATATCCCAGACTCCGGCGCCCGTATCGAGTTGGGTGAGGGCCGAAGCCTGGCGGGTTTTGCCGGTAGGGGCGGTGAATCCGAGCTGGAAAGAGTTGATCAGGTGCTCTTTCTTCGTCTTTAGGTAATTAAACCTGCCGCCGAAGTTCACGTCGCCGACCCCGGACTGCTCGCTGCTGCCGAAACGCTGATAGCCGCTCGCCTCGAGAACTTCGCGCTGGAGAAAATCGATATTGGCGGCGTCGAGGTACTGGAGCCCGCTGACAACGCTTTCGAATCCGGCGCCCATGCCCTCGAATGCGGTCGTATAGTCCTGGATCGTATTGTTCACTTTGCTGATCTCGGCGGAAGCGCGAACCTTGTTCGTCACGATCGGGATCATGAATCCGACGGAGAGCTGGTCGGTGATTCCGTGCATGAACTGGATCACGCTTTGGCGCTGGACCGCTTCGACCTCGACGCCGAGAAACCCCTTCGTGAGCGCGTCCCCTAAAAGAGGTTTCGAAGGGTCGTTCGAAACGATGCTCGCCGCTCCCGATAGAGATGCGTCGTAGCGAAGGCCGGTGTCGTTCAAAAGACTGATCAGGTTGCCGAACTCGGGACTCACCGAGGCCGCGAAGGTTCCGATCGCCGCGGAATCGAGGTTCAAGTTGTAAGGCTTCGTAATGTCTTCGGCCACGCCGAGATCGTTGTACTGCTGGGTGATCCCGTCGCTCTTCGCGTAGGTAAAAGAAAGACGCGTGGTGCCCTTGGGGAGGACGCGCGCGTCCACCGCCTGCGCGATTTTAGGAGCCAGGAACGGGGTTCCCAGCAGGAGTACGGCCGCCCCGAGGGAGCGCCTTAATAAACTAAAAAAATTGCGTTTCACTTTATCCCCTACGAGTGCCGAAAACCCTATCAAACCAAAATGTTACGGATCGATCCGACCGCCTTCCCGGCGAGGTATTTGATCCAATAGAACGGCTTATACTGAAAATGATGCAAAGCGTAAAGATAGAAAATGCAGTGCGTCATTTTCCTTCATAAACGAACCGGCCCCGTGTTAATGAAGCCGGATGCGAGTTCCTTCTCTGCTGGTTCTGATTACCTTCATTTCGAATCTCACCGCACAGTCGGCGGTGGCGGATTGGTCGAATTCCGCCACTGAACCCGTGGATGCGCGCGCGCAACTCGTCACGCTCGCGGAAACGGGCGCCAAGGCGCCTTCGATCGACGAAGTCCGAAGACTGGTGGAGTCGTATCGAATCGATCGCGTGAACTCATTTCTCCCGCTTCGCCGCGCGCCTTATCCTCGGTTTTTGCTGAACGCGCAGATGGGGGAGATCTATCCCGCCGTTTACGAATCGGAACTGAACGCGTTTCTGAACGAGATTCCGCTCGAACTGCTTTTCGATGGCGTCATCGACATGATCATCGACGAAAAGGTACCTGCCGCGATGGAAAAGCAGCTCAAGGACATCGATCCGCGGCTCGCGGCGCGCGTGAAGCAAGGGAAGAGCGTCGATTGTCCGCTGGACGAATCCGAGGCGACCGAGGACGTTTCGAAATTCGCTCTCATCCTCGTGAAGTTCGATTATTTGCACGCGTTCTCTTCGTGCACCACCCGTCGCCGAATTTATAACGCCGCTAAGCCCGATCTGATCAAGGCGCGTAAGACTCCGGAAGTGAAGGCGATGGTGAAGGAGGCGGCGAAGGATAAGTTCCCGCAAGAATTCCGGACGGGGTTCCTCGCGAAAATCAACGGATTGATCGACGGTTTCCCCACGCACGTTAGCCAGAAGTTCGGCGCGGGTAAGGTCCTGCATCCGATCTGGAGTGAGCTCGGATCCGTGATCGAGGCCGATATCGGTGACGGGCGGGCGGTCGATTTTCGGGATCCTTTTCGGACGATCACGCTGAAATCCTTTTCGCAGGGGCTGCTCGCGGATCTCTATGCCGCGAACGTGCTGCTCGGCTCTTCCAAACCGCGGGACCGTTCGCTTGCCGCCGGGTTGTTCTATGCCGTCGTGAATCGCTGGCTCTATCTTACGGGCGGCGTGGCGGCGGACTGGGACGACCAGCGGGCGGAAATGCCCATCGCCGTTCCCGGAAAAGGAAAGGAAACGCCGAAATTTCGCGAAGTCGCGTTCGGCGGCTGGGGCGCGGAGGAGCACGGATTCGGCGTCGAAATGAGTTCCTGGGGGAACTGGAGCTATTCTCCGTCCGATGCGAAAAATCCGAGCCCGCTTCGGCTCTTCCCGACCCGTTTCGAAATCGATCGGAACGGTGTCGGTCGGATCGAAAACCCATGGGATGCTTACCAGACCAACGAAGATCTGGCGTACCTGCTCCTCGCCGTCACGGAGTTCCTGAAGGCGACGCAGCCCGGAATGCCGCTCGCCAAATTCTTCGGGGGAAAAGACCAGGTCGGCGATCTGCTCGACCCGACCAAGCCGATGCTCTTTCCGACCGAGGGTCGCATGATCGCGGTGGGCGTCCTGGCAGCCGTCGCGCAGAACCTTCTTCATCCGACGATCGGCCACGTCGGGAGCAAGAGCGAGGGCATACCGATTTATTTCCGTGATCGCGGATCTTTCGGACCTCTGAAGGAAACCGATGTCGATACGCGTGGCGTTTGTTCGGTGCTGGTCGCCGCTTCGAAACTGAATAAGGTTTTGCGGGTGGATCCGGTGCTGAACGCGGAGCCCGCATTGAAAACCATTCTTCCCGAGATCGGGAAACTCGTGCAGATTTCCGCGCTCGTCGTGGGCAAGGCCCAAGACTTTAACGGAGCGATCCGGGCGAAGATGGCTTCGCAGGATCCGGCGACCAACCTGGGAGCCCAGATCGCCGCGATTCGCGTGTTCTTAGCCGCGCTAAATGCCTCGGAGACCCCGGAGAAATCGATCTTCGTCATGGCCCGGCTCGTTCCGGCGCTGCAGTACCTTTTCGCGGAGTATTTCCAGGACCTTTCGAAACTGGATCTCGAAGCCCGGATGAATTTGACGGCCGTATGGAACCAATCCCAGTCGGCTCTCCGGTCGATTCGGCCCGAACTGCCCTGGGCCGAATGGGAGCAGAAAATACGCTCGATTTCCGAAAAATAGAGCCGGGATCCTCGCCCTGGGGGCGACTACGACGTCTCGGTGCGGCGTTCCATTCGGGATGGGTGACCCTATCCGCGACTTGTGAATCCGTTTTGCTTCGGTTAAATCGGAAAGCTCTATTCAACCCCAGGAGAATGCACTGTGGCAGCCAAAGGCACTTCGAAATCGACGCCGACGTCGAAACCCAGCAAGGGTAGCGTCTTAAAAAAGATGAATGCAGCTCCCGCGGTTCCAAAACGGCCTGCGAAAACGGCGAAGAAAATCCGCTTCGCGCCCAATACGCGCCCGATGAAGGGAAGAGAGTTCGAAGAAGATTCCATTTCCGCCCATGGCGGGAAAACCGTCGCCCCCTCTGGCGGCAAAACATCGGAGAAATTCGTGTTACCTGCCAAACAGCTGTTGAAGATCCACGACCTCATGGTGAAGGCCCGCTGCCTCGAAGAGCGCCTGATCCGCATGTACAAGCAGAACGACGGGTATTTCTGGATCGGCGGCCCGGGCGAAGAAGCGTTCAACATCCCGCTCGGCCTCCAGGTGAAAAAGGGTCAGGGTCCGGATTACGATTTCCTCCATCTCCACTATCGTTCGTCCGGCATCGTGCTTTCGATGGGAGCCGAGCCGATCGATATGATCCGCCAGATGAAGAACACGGCCACGGACCCTTATTCCGGGGGCCGAAACTTCGGTAACCACACTTCAATCCGGAAGTGGAACATCGTTCCCATTACTTCCACGATCGAAACCCAGTACCAGACCGCGATCGGTACGGGGATCGCCCAGCGACAGCACGGCGGGGACGGGATCACGATCGTGAACGGCGGAGATGCCGGCACGGCCGAGGGCGAATTCGCCTCGTGCCTGATCTGGTCGTCGCGTCCGAAGGAAGAACTGCCGATCCTGATGATCGTCACCAACAATAAATATGGAATTTCTACGCCGGCTCACACGCAGCATGGCGAAAAGCAAATCGCCGACCGCGCCACCGCGTTCCAGATCAAGAACCGCGTGATCAACGGAAATGACCCGGAAGAGTCTTACCTCGCGATCCAGGAAGCGATGGAATATGTGCGCAAGGAGCGAAAGCCTTTCCTCCTCGAAGCGAACGTTTCGCGTCTCTACGGCCACTCTTCCGCGACGGGGGCCAACCTCGTGAAAGAAGAAACGGATGCCCTCGTCGAGTTCGAAAAAAAGCTCGAAAAGAACGGCGTCGTCACGCGTAAGGAAATGGACGCGCTTCGGACGAAGTATACCGAAGAGATGCTCGCGCTTTCGCTTCAGGTGAAGGAAGAGCCGATGCCGGATGGCTCCACGATCTACGACAATACTTATAAAGGCCAAAAAGGACGGTACTTCTAATGGCACATATGGCGCAGGCCATCCGCATGGCCCTTCACTACGGTGAAGAAAATCTCGATCTCCGCAACGTCTTCGGCGAGGACGTCGGCCCTCCGCTGGGCGGCGCGTTCACGGTCACCCAAGGGATTAAGACGTCCTGGAACTCGCCGCTCGACGAGCGCGGGATCATCGGCGCGGCGATGGGACTCGGATTCGCGGGCTCCCGCTGCGTGGCCGAGATCCAGTTCTGCGATTATATCTACAATACGATCGACCTGCTTAAGCTCGCAGGTATGCAGTGCTGGACCTCGAACGGCGACTGGAATCTGCCGATGACGATCATGACTCCGGTCGGTGCCGGGATCCGCGGATCGATCTATCACTCGCACTCCTTCGACGCGATGATGACCCATATCCCAGGGTGGAAGATCGTGATGCCTTCGACCCCGCTCGATGCCTACGGGCTGATGCTGGCTTGCCTGAAAGACGAAAACCCGACGATGTATCTGATGCCGAAGGCGCTCCTGCGCGTTCGCGGTACCGAGCGAATCCCCGGCGAGCCGGAGCTGACTCCCGAAGGCGAAAAGCAGCTGAAACAGATGATCGACATGCCGATCCTCGGTTCGGAAGCCCAGAAGAACTGGAAACCGAAATGGCCGAAGCTCGAGGACTATACCGTCGAAATCGGTAAGGCGAAGATCACTCGCGAAGGCGAACACGTTACGCTCGTGACCTACGGTCGTCATGTACTGATCGCGAACGACGTCGCGGATCGCCTGCGTGAAGAAGGCATCGGCGTCGAAGTCATCGACCTGCGCACGCTCTGGCCGTACGACTGGGAAGCGATTTCCGCATCCATTCGGAAAACGAAGCGCTGTCTCTTCGTGAACGAAGACACCGAAGTGACGAACTTCGGAGAGCATCTCTATCGTCGCGCGGTCGACGAGTTCTTCTACGAGCTCGAAGCGAAGCCGCGGCTGATCGCCGGGGCGTTCGTGCCGGGCGTGGGACTCGCGGATCCCCTGGAAGCCGCGTCGGTTCCGCAGGCGCACGATATCGAAAACGCGATTCGCGAAATCGCGTTCGAAAACGCTTAAAAGTCGAACAAGAACAGAAGCCGTCCGCGCAGGTCCGAGAGGATCCGCCCGTGCATGGACGTCGCGAAGGCGACGGCCTTGTCGTCCTCGCGGTCGACCAGGCAGACGGCCTGGCGATGGGGGCTTTCGGGCGTGAAAAGGTATTTACTCGCGACCCTCGTCGCGAAACCGAATCCGATGCCGCGCCCGCGATTTTCGGCGCGGGCGATTCGCAGGTCTACCTTTAACGCTTCGGCGGGACGAAAGTAGGGAGCCATCGCGGGATTCGGTCGGCGCATCATCAGGGCGATTTTCGGGTCCATTACGCCCTCGAGAAGTACGGGATAGGCGAAGCAGATCGCGACCGAGGAGCCATCTTCGGCGTTTCTCGCCTGGAAGATCCGCTGGGTGCGGTTCTTCGCTTCCTCGAAAGCGTACTGTTCTTCGATGTGGATTTCGGAGCTGAAGGTGGACTGACCGAAGACATCGAGTTCGGAGTCCACGCGGATACTCTCGAGCAATAGCCCCATGTTTTGGTCGGTCCGGGAGACCTCCGCGACTTTCACTTTCATTGTTTTTCCCTCGGATACGTACCGCAGTTGACTCTGCGTGAAAGGATAGAGCATTTCGGTGAGGCGCGAAAGGTGTCGCGGGGGGCCTTACGCGTGAAAGTCGAATCTTGGGTAAGGGGGAGGAAGGAGCTCCAGTCCTTTAGAGATGACTAACGATAGGTGACTAAGGCTTGGTCAGTGTTTTTCGCCTTGGTCGAAGGAGAGAGAAAAGCACGGAGATAGGTTCGATCAAGCTTCACTCGTTCGAGTTGGGAGGGCCGGCTTTGGCACTCTTTTCGCTTCGAGGAGTCGAGTCTCCCTCGTTCATCCGTCCCTGGAGGTTCTGCGTGAAAAAATCGATTTTGCATGTTTCTTTTCTTCTTCTAGTCGCTTTGGTTTCGGTGAATCCGGCTTCCGCCGCTCGAGACCGGGATGTGAAGAAGCTGGCCCATGCGATTCAGGACATCAAGTGGGACCCGGCTTGCCGGATCCGAGTCGATGCGGTGAAGCGGACGCAAGGGCAGAATCATTTCGATCTCATCGTCAGTGGTTTCTCGCGCTCACGCAGCGAAGTGCTTTTTCCTGATTGCGATCGCGAGGGCGACGAGACCCACTGCGTACGGTCCGAGGAAATCGATCGGGACGGTCGATTCAAAACGTGTAAGCTCGAGCGCCTCGTCTTTGAAATGGGCGAACCGCGACTTCGGTATGAGACCGTCATCCTTTCGAAAGTGAAGGATCGGAAGAACTGTTCCGAAAGTTATTTCGAGCGAAAGGCCGACGCCTCCGATATTCGAACCCATATGGATTCCGCGAACTCTCGACGCTGCGGACGATAGCCGTTCGTGGGAGGCGTTGAATGTTTGACGTCCAGCGGCCGCGAGGGATGGAAAACCGTATCATTTCGGGCGTGGGTGCTGTGGGACCCAGGCGATTCGCCGGCATGCATCGACCTTAGAGCTTGGCGCTTCCGTTAAAACCCTTTTAAAATAAAGGAGGTTGGCGGAATTGCAGTGTCTTGATCTCGTTTGGGCGAGGTCGACGCGGTAGCGTCGGAGGTTCGGGTCTCATGTTTCGATCTGAGTTCAGATATCCATTACGGTTCGTCATCACTTTTGCGCTTTGCTTCGCCTGCTCGGTCGGGGGGATGCGCTCCGCGTTCGCCGACACGAAGACGGATTCCAAAATCAAATCCGAAGATTACGAAGTGCCGGAGTTTTCGAATACGAAAATGCCTTCGATCAGCTCCTGCGATCCGAAAAATCCGCTCGGGAACAAATCCATCATGTCGGGGAACGACTTCCTCGATGCGGCCGTGAACACGGCCACGACGATCCAGGGCGCGTTCGACAAGGACGAGGAAGACGACGAGGAGGAGGTCGGCGACGTCGACGGCAAGGCGACCCTCTCGACGGATTGCGAGAAAGAGTTCGGCGCGAATCGGAGTCGCACGAATTACGACGCGGAAAAGCTGCAATGCCGGCAGTTTACCGATGCGGATCTGCTGGCCGAAATCCAGGCGGCGGTGGAGACCGAGAAGAAATTTCTCGCCTGCCAGCGGGGGGTGCTGGGCGCGCTCGGCGGCGAAATCGCCTGCTTTCGTAAGCAGATCACCGAAGCCGAACAGTATATGAGCAAGCTCATCAGCGACCAGGGCGGTCTTTCCGACATGCTCAAGCAGGGGAACGACGCCGTCGCCGAGATCGACAAGGAAGTCCAGGACCGGGAAGCGCAGCTGAAGTCGGCATCGCTCCGCCTCGACGGGGGTCCGAACGGCAACCCGCCGGGTTTGCTCGAGGCGCAGAAGGTGATGACCAAACTTTCGGCAGATCTCACCGACATGTCGGCGAAGGCGAAAGCTCAGGTCGAGAATCTGCGGAGCCAGGAACAACGTTTCGAGACTCTGATTAAGCAGTCGACGATGGCGCGCGCGATGGAATGCATGGCGACGCAGCCGATGCCCGGATATCAGTGCGTGGCGAAGAATACCTCGAGTTCGAAGTATCCCGCGGGCGACGTCTCCCCGATCGACTACATCAAGTGTATCTACGCGCAGTCGCCGAACAAGATCGTGGGCGGGAAACGCATCACGAACGCGGCGAAAGAAGACGCGATGAAAGCGGAGATCGAAAAAATCTTCGCCCAGATGTCCGGATACGTTCCGGCAAATACGGGCCTGCCTGAGTTCTCGGATAAGGACGGCTTCGCGAAATCGATGAAGGTTTACCGTGCGAATACTCCGGATGAGCTTCTGAATCTCGTGAGCGGCACGTTTAACGGAATGGGCGCCAAAGCCGGCGGAAAAGACTTCTATAACCAGTTCGCGCGCGACCTTCGTCGCTGCTACTTCCGATCCACGAAAAAAAGTCTCGCGAACGATACCTCGGCGCAGGCCCAGATCGAGCGTGAACGCCAAGACGCCAACAGTCCGATTCGCGCGTCGCAGACGGCGATGAAGCAGTCCTTCGAGGCCGCCCAGTCTGCGTTCGCGGTGAAATTTAAGGAAGTGCGGACCTCGTACCTGGCGGCGCTGAAGGCGGCGACGGGGCAGACGATTAATGGCGGAAGCACCGCGGAGTGCGAAAAAGGTTCCCTCGAGGAGCAGGCGAACTGTTTCGATGCGTTCACCGCGATGGCGGACTCGCTCGTCATGGGAAAGGTCATCTCGCCGAAGACCGCGCTGAAGAAACCGGCGTTGGCGCTGACCGCGGGCCAGGCGCCCATCCATCAGTTTTCATCCGTCCTGATGGCGAAGAACAATACGATGCGAACCATCGCCGTGAACTGCAAAGGTCTCGATGACTGCGTGACCCAGTATACGAATCTGCGGACCTCGCTCGAAGAGGTCGTGACCGAGCGAAAGAACTTCCAGTCGAATTACAAGAACCAGGTGAATACGAGCATCCAGAATGCCGCTCGCGACATGGCGGCGAAGGACACGGGTACCAACTTTAACCTAAACAAGCTCGCCGGCGCGATCCAGGCGCGAAAGGACGAGCTCATGGGCGCGTTCGCGAAGCTGAAGGTGGAGGGCGGGATCGACCTGGATCCTCGCGAAGGAAAAGTTCCGGAGATCGACGAGAAGAGCGGGCTTTTCAAGCCTTCCGACCTGATGGGTCTGGTCCTGAGCCAGGTCACTCCACAGCTCCCCGATGCGAACTCGAAAGGGTTTACCGAGGCGCTCACCGCGGTGAAGAAGCGGGACGACGATCTCGAGAAGAAGCAAGACGAACTCGATAAGACGATCGCGCAGGCGGAGGCTAAGAAGGCGGAGTGTGACAAGGATAGGATCAAGCTCGCGAAAGACGAAATGCAGAAGGAATGCGACGCTAAAAAAGCGGTCATGGAAATCTCTTGCAAGGACAACAACCAGGTTTCCCAGGCCGTTCAGGATTTCGATCGAATCTTAGAAAAGCTCCCCGCGAACGAGCGTTCGGCGAAACTGTCGGAATTTATTTCTAAAATCGGTCAGAATTCCGGCGACAATAGCGCCGCCCCGGGTACGGAGACTAACTGCGGTCGCGATCAGAAATCGTATCTTGGG
>CAZIAL010000066.1:0-13950 GCA_964536965.1 uncultured Bacteriovoracaceae bacterium | reverse complement strand
GCTTAACCCACGCTTTTGTCCTAGGTCGCCCCGTCGATTCGTTATCAAGATCCGTCCCCGCTTATAAGACCAGTATTCCGGACAAAGGAGCGGAAATCGAGTCCACATTAAGCGAGTTCAATCCCCCCCCCTCGCCAAAATTCTGTCTCCGCCGGGCGGGATGGGACGCCGTTCGCTGGCCTAGGTTTTGTAGCTTCCTGGCTTTGTTCCTGATCAGCACGAGGAGACCCCATGATTCCATTCAAACCGAAAAAACTTTCCGAGCAGGCGATCGTCATCACGGGCGCGTCCAGCGGCATCGGACTCGCCACCGCGAAAATGGCGGCCGCGCGCGGGGCCAGGGTCGTCCTTTCTTCCCGAAACTCCGAAGATCTCGATGATATCGTTCGCCACATCCGGGAAGCGGGCGGAAAGGCGTTGGCCGTGGCTACCGACGTGACGAATTACACGGAAATGGAACAACTCCGCGAGGAAGCGGAACGCGAGTACGGGATCATCGACACCTGGATCAACAACGCCGGAACCTCGATCTTCGGAAAACTCCTGGACGTCCCCCTCCCCGAAGAAAAGAAACTTTTCGAAGTGAATTTCTGGGGCGTTCGCAACGGCTGCCGGATCGGCGTCGATGCCATGCGGGCCAATGGAGGCGTGCTCATCAACCTCGGGGGCGAGGTTTCCGTCGCGGCGATACCGCTCCAGGGAATGTACTCGGCGACCAAACAAGCCGTGAAAGCTTATACGGATGCGCTTCGCCTGGAACTTGCGCGCGACCAGATTCCGATCGCGGTTTCGCTCATTCGTCCGGCGGCGATCGACACGCCGTTTCCGGAACACGCGGTGAATCGGCTGAAAGAAGGGGCTCCGAGTCTCCCGAATCCTACCTACCATCCTGACGTCGCCGCGGAGGCCATCCTGCGCTGCGCGGAAAAACCGCAGCGGGACGTCTATGTCGGAGCATCATCGAGGTTTTTCGCCCTGCTTTCCGCGATCTTTCCGGAGATGACGGATTCGATGATGGAAAAAACGCTTTTCGAGGAGCAGACGAAGGGGGATCTCCTCGCCCACCACGAAGTATTCGAGGGCCTTCACCACGCTCCGGTACGCGAGGGCCGCGTCCACGGAAATCCTAAAGGGCGCGTTGGCGGCACGAGCGCGTATACCCGCCTTTCGCATTCATCCCTCGTGGGAATCGCCGCGGGGATCGGATTGGGCGCGGGCGCACTCCTGCTGGCCAGGTGGGCCAGCCAGGAATCGCCGCGCGCTCGATCCTCGTTACACTGATCCGGCGTTTTCCGGAGACCCGCCGCAGACTTCGATCAGCTGGGATCGGGAGGGGTCGAGTTGCCAGACGAAATAAGTGAATTCACCTCGCGCGGCCGCGACCCAGCCGCCGATCTCGTGTTCCACGACTTCGGGCGCGCGCTCGAGCGATCCTCCGCGATCGTCCGACCGCGGGCCCGACCACCAGGCCCGGGCAAGCTCGACCGAACTCGGGCGCTTGCCGAACGGAGCCAGCGCGACCGGCCGATTCACGTTCCGAAACAACGCTTCCTCCGACGTCAGCCGATCGTGAAAACTCACCCACTCGGACCCTCGCCCGAGAAAATGACGAAGCCGTTCCTCGATCTCCATGCGGCGAGGGCCCGCATAAAGGAATTCCAGCTGTCCGAGCAGATTCGAAAAAAGAAAAACGACGCGTCCTGCTCCGAATCGATGTTCGGAACTCGCGAAAAAATCCTCGCACCTAGTTTCGAGCCGGCTCCCGAGCGCGCGGAAACGCCATCGAAAGACCCAGAGCGCGAACGGGTCGATGTCGACGGCGACGATGCGCGGAAACCGGGATAGAAATGCGGAATCGAGACAGTATCCCCCGCTCGATCCGACGATCACGAGCGTCGCGGTTTCCGGCGAAGGAATCCGTCGTTCCAGGTCTCGGGCCAGCGCCTCTCGAAACGGCCGCCAGGCTTTGCGCGTGGAATAGATCGCGGCGAGGTGGTAGCCGATTCCGCCGGACGGGTTGCGAAGAAAGTTTTTCACTCCGAAAAATACGCTAACGTCGAACCGCGCGACTTGCGAGGACTTAATGCATCGCCTAAGCTTACGGTTATGACCCTTTTCCAGGCTATCGTAGCGGCATTTATCGGCGTTTTCGCGGAGATCTTCCCCCTGGCGCCGGGTGCCCACCAGAGCCTGCTCGAATTTTTTCTCGGCTGGAACGTTTCGAGTCCGGCCCTCCAGGGAACGATCGAACTCGGGATCTTCCTGAGCCTGCTCTTCGCGCTTCGGCACGATCTCCTCAGCCATATCAGCTCGTTTCTGCAGATCATCATCTACCGGAAGCGTCCCCGCGCGATGGACGAGCAGATGCCGCTTTTCGTCTTGATCGCGATCATCGCGCCGATCGCCGCCTTCTTCCTCTTTCGCCGGATGCCGATCTCGCCGCTTGAGGATCCATATCTTTTCGCCGGCATCTTCGGTCTCTCCGGCCTTCCGCTCGCCTTTTTCGACTACTATACGAAGAAGAACAAATCGATTTACGACTGGAACGTCCTCGATGCCGCGTTGGTGGGGATCGGGAGCGCCGCCCTGTCGATTCCCGAGATCGGACGCACGACCGGTGCGTTCACGCTCGCGTCTCTCCGCGGATTCAATCGCGAAGGCGCGGCGAAGTTCATCCTATTCATCGCGACCCCGGTCCTCGGCGTCTCGGCTTGGTACCATCTCGTAGGCCCGGGGATGACCTACACGGTGACGGATTTCCCGAAGCTCTATTTCTACGTGGTGCTCGCCGTATCGACGCTCGCATCGAGCTTCGCCGTGCACGTCTATCTCAACTCGATGGCCAAGACGCCCATGCTCCGCTACGCGATCTATCGCATTCTGATCGCGGGCGCCGTGGTCGGCCTGCACTTCTATCGTTCCCGGCTGTAGGCGAAAACCCCGGGTTGAAACGAACTACTTCTTTTCCGGACGGCCTTCCGGATAATCGACCATTTCTTTCAGCTCTTTGCCGACCTTAAAGAAGGGAACGCGTTTCGGAGGGACTTGGACGACCTGACCGGTCTTCGGATTGCGTCCTTGGTAAGAGCCGTAGCTCCGATTCACGAACGACCCGAAACCGCGGATTTCGATGCGATCGTCGCGCTTCAGCGCGTCCGACATCATGTCGAAAACCATGTTCACGACGATCTCCGCCTGGCGATGCTGAAGATGAGCTTTCTCCGCGACGATGTTAATGAGATCCGCTTTGGTCATGGTTCCCTTTCCTTCTGATTTGGTAGCCTATTCATTAAGGCTAAAGATCGAAGGAGCCTTTTGCAAATCTTTTCAAGCCGTTACGGGCGGATTACGCGCCGCGCATCGTCCGCCGGATGGCGACCTAATGGCGAAAGAGCCCCATAACGACTTCGAACGCGATGAGGATGATCACGGTCATCTCGAGCATCACCTCGCGCTTGGTTTTCACGAGATCCGTGATGACCTCGACGCTTTCCTGGATGATCTTCGATTTGTATTCGACCGCGCGGTAGCGAACGTCGATCTCGAGCATCGTCTTCAGCTCGTGGTACATCTTGTCCATCTCGGGCGAATCCCAGGTCTCCTCGGGCGTATCGACGATATAAAGATTCGAAATGATTTCCTGCTTGGCGGAAAGGCACATGCCGACGAACTTCAGCAGGTCTTCCTTGCTCTCGACGAACTTTCCCTGGGTCTCCAGACGTTTCGTGAAGATCGTCGCTCGTTCGAGTAACCCTTCGATCAGAATATCGTAGTAATCGAGCGCGGTGCTTTCCGCGACCAGCATACAGATGATCTTGCTCTTCTGGTAGGTGAGCCGACCGGTCGCCACGCGATCGAAGAAGACTTGGTTCGCGGCCGGGTCCATTTCGGGACGTTCTTCGACGATGAAGACGTCGCTCGTATCGCCGATTTTCGCGCCTTCCTTCGTTTCCCGGATGATGGCCAGGTAACGAACCTGGATCGCGTCCGGAACGTTGTAGAAGACGACCGTCCCGTAGTTATAGATGAAGGCGAAAGAATTCGCCGCGAACTCGACCACGAGCTCGTAGTTCGAAAAATCCTTCACGGGATGAGTCACCCGTTCGCGGAGCTCTTTCAGTTTCAGTCGCTCGGCCACATGACTGGCCTGAAGGCGGTAGGCTTGGTAGGTCGGTGGATTGTCCATGCGGAATCGGCCCGTTAGTGCTGCCGAATCTCCTTCACTCCAGTGGTACCCCAGAGCGCGAGGTTGAACTTTTTCTGGTCCGATCGATGCCCGGTGTACTTGATGGACATCACGCCGATCCCGTTCGAACGTTCCGCGATGTCGAAGCTCTCGAGCACGAGGTCGTGCTGCCCGAGGAGGCTGTTGATCGAAAGGCGGGTTTCGCTCGACGTGTCCGAAACGACGATTTCCGTCTGGAAGGTCAGCGAACGGCCGAGAACCTTGTCTTCGAACCAGGAGACGCTGACGAGAATGAGAATGACCATCGCCGCGAGGAAGAGCGCGATATCGTGATAACCGAGCCCGATCGCGACGCCGAGGGCGGACACCACCCAGATCGTCGCCGCCGTGGTCAGTCCGACGACCGTCCCGCGCGCCTGGATGATCACGCCGCCTCCGAGAAATCCGATCCCGGAGACGATTTGCGCGGCGATCCGTCCCGGATCGCCGAAGTGACCGTTCGGGCCGTTCGCGTTCGAGATGAGAATCGAAACGGAAGTGAAAATCGCGGAGCCGAGACAGATCAGGATATTCGTCTTCAGACCCGCGGGTTTGTGCTTCAGCTCGCGCTCAAGTCCGACGAGTCCTCCGCAGGCGAACGCCAGCAGAGCCTTCAAGCCGAAAAACTTCAGCAGCTCGACGAACCCCCAGTCCGCCGGATGCAGGAGGAAACTCGACATCAGACCGAGTCCCCGAAACCGCCGCCGCTGCCGTGCCGCACGTCGCGGCCCGTGGCGATGAAGATCACGTCTTCCGCGATATTCGTCGCATGGTCGCCCACGCGCTCGAGATTGCGAGCGATCAATATCAGGTTCAGCGCCTGCTCGATCCGTTTCGGATCGGTGGACATATAGGTCAGCAGTTCCCGGAAGATCTGATTCTTTAGATTATCCACCTCGTCGTCGCGTTTCATCACGACTTCGGCGAGTTTCAGATCCGTGCGCACGAAAGAGTCGAGCGCCTCGCGAACCATCACGCGCGAAATGTCCGCCATGCGCGGAATGTCGATCAGCGGCTTCAGCGGCGGCTGCTGCAGATATTCCGCGGCGTTCAGGGCGATGTTCACCGCCTGGTCCCCCATCCGCTCGAGATCGGTGTTGATCTTGATCACGGCGAGGATCGTGCGCAAATCTTTCGCCAGCGGCGACTGGGTCGCGAGGAGATTCAGACAGTCCTCGTCGACTTCCTTATGGAGCTGGTTCACGGTCTTTTCGAATTCGTGAACTCGCGCGAAACGTTCCGGCCGATTCTCCGTAAGGCCACTCGTCGCTTCTTCGATCGCCTTCTCGCAGTAGCCGCCCATTAAAAGCAGCTTGTCTTTCAGTTTCGCTAAACCCGAGTCGATCGATCGATCCATGCGCCCGTCCTTCGCATTAGCGTAACGGTTTCGCGGCTTTGTTTCAACTCCGGGTCCGGCAACCGAACGCTGCGTTAGCCGAAACGACCGGTAATATACTGCTCGGTCCGTTTGTCCTTGGGATTCGTGAAAATCTGCGTCGAACGCCCAAACTCGACCATCTCGCCCAGGAGAAAGAAGGCCGTGTGGTCGGAACAGCGGGCGGCCTGCTGCATGTTGTGCGTCACGACGATTACGGTGACTTCCTTTTTCATCTCGCCCAGCAGCTCCTCGATCCGAGCGGTCGAAATCGGGTCGAGCGCCGAGGTGGGTTCGTCCATGAGGATCACCGGCGGCTTTACGGCCAGGGCACGCGCGATACAGAGGCGCTGCTGCTGCCCCCCCGAAAGCGACGTCCCCGGCGCTTTCAGCTTATCTTTCACTTCTTCCCAGAGAGCCGCATGTTTCAGCGCCCGCTCCGCGGTTTCGTCCAGGAGTTTTCGATCGCGAATTCCCGCGAGCGTCAGTCCGACGACGACGTTTTCGTAGATCGAGAGCGACGGAAAAGGATTCGGTTTCTGGAAAACCATGCCGATTTTCCGACGAACCTGGACCGGGTCCATCCCGCGGCCGTAGATATTCTCGCCTTCGAGCAGCACTTCGCCTTCGAAGCGAGCGCCGGGGATCTCTTCGTGAAGTCGATTCAGCGTCCGCAGAAAGGTCGACTTCCCGCATCCCGACGGACCGATCAGCGCCGTGACTGAATTCGGGACGACGGAAAGGGAAACGTCGCGTACGGCTTGAAACGCGCCGAAATAAGCGCTTACTTTTTTCGCTTCGAGCACCGCGAGAGCGGTCGTGGTCGTCGATGCGGTCATTGATGCGGTCATTATTTTTTGCCTCCGGTTTGGCTGCGGCCGATGATCGCACGCATCGTTAGGTTCGCGACCAAGACGAAAAGCACGAGAACCATCGAGCCGGTCCAGGCAAGCTGCGTCCATTCGTCGAAAGGGGAAATCGCGTAGGTGTAGATCTGTACGGGAAGACTCGAAATCGGCTGCAGCAGGCCGCGCGGCCAGTACTGGGAGTTCAGCGCCGTGAAGAGCAGCGGCGCCGTCTCTCCCGAGATCCGCGCGACTCCGAGCATGACGCCGGTGAGGATTCCGGAGCGCGAACCGAAAACGACGATTCGCAGGATCACCTTCCAGCGGGGAAGTCCGAGACCCAAGCCCGCTTCGCGGATATGGTCCGGCACGAGCTTGAGCACCTCTTCGGTCGTTTTCGCCACGGTCGGGATCAGAATCACGGCGAGGGCCAGTGATCCCGCGAGCGCGGAGAATCCCTTCATCGGGACGACGATCAGCGCATAGGCGAAAATTCCGAGGATGATCGACGGAACGCCGGCCAGCAGCTCCACGGAAGCACGCAGCCAGTTCGCGTAACGGGAGCGTTTAAATTCGGAGAGGTAAACTCCCGACGCGATCCCGATCGGCACGCCGATGGCGGAACCCATCCCCACGAGGAAGAGGGTGCCGAGCACGGCATTCCCCAGTCCTCCGCCCGTTTCGCCGACGGGCTTCGGAAGCTCGGTGAAGAACTGGAGATTCAGGCCCGCGATCCCCCGCTGAATCACATAATAGAGAACGAAAATCAGCGGAAGTATCGCGACGATCGACGCCAGGCCCAGGAGGCCGAGCATCACGCGATTGGTGACCGTCCGGCGGAAGTCCTGGCGGGCGTAGACGTCCTTCCTCTGGGCGGCGGTCATCGGGTGCCCCCCATCTGGAGACGCAGAACGATCCGGCGGGCGACCCAGTTCACGGCGAAGGAAACGACGAAGAGCGCGAGCCCGACGTAGGCCAGCGCGGCGATGTGGATGTTCGAGCCGGCTTCGGCATATTCGTTCGCGATGACCGAGGCCATGGTCTGGCCGGGCGCGAAGAGCGAGGTGGAGATTTCATTTCGGTTTCCGATGAGCATCGTGACGGCCATCGTTTCGCCGAGCGCGCGGCCTAGCCCGAGGATCGCGGCGCCGAAGACGCCGGACCAGGAACTCCGGACGACCGCGAGACGGATCATCTCCCATTTCGTCGCCCCTAAACCGAGCGCGGCCTCGCGCTGATTTTCGGGCACGGCCCGGAATACTTCGCGACAGATCGCCGTAATCGTCGGCGTCACCATGATCGCCAGGATCAGGCTCGCGGCGAGCATCCCGATTCCGTACGGCGGGCCCTGGAAGAGAAAGATCCAGCCGAAGTTGCGGCCCAGGAACGGCTGCACGTACAGGCGCAGGAGGGGCGCGAGGAAGAAAATGCCCCAGAGCCCATAAACGACGGAAGGAATTGCGGCCAGCATCTCGACCATGAAGCCGACGACGGTCGCGACCTTTCGCGGGGCGAGCTCGGTCAGGAAGAGAGCGACGGAAACGCTGAGCGGTACGGCCATCATCAGCGCGAGAAAGGACGAAACGAGGGTGCCGAAGATGAAAGCCCCGGAACCGAATTTTTCTTTCACGGGATCCCAGTCCGTGGACCAAAAGAAGGGGATTCCGTATTCATGGATCGCGGGCCACGAAAGCTTCACGAGATAGATCGCGATCATGGCGAGCACGACGACGACGCTGCCCGAAAGCGCGACGAGCAACCGCTTAAACCGGCGATCGCCGGCGTTGATCGGACGGCGATGGTTCATCGAAGTTCCTTGAGCTGGGTGCGGACCTTGACGACCAGAGACTCGGGCAAAGGCGCGTAGAACATTCCGGACGCGAGCTTCTGCCCATCGCCGAGCGCCCAGTCGAGAAAACCCTTCACTTTAGCGCCCTTCGCGGCCGGCATCTTCTCGTAGACCAGGAGATAGGTGAACGCAGCGATGGGATAGGCGCCCTTCCCTTTCGCGTTCGTGATCGAAGTTCGGAAGTCCTTGGGCATCGTGGCGAGCGCGCCGTCCGCTGCTTCGGTGATGGACGCGGCGCTCGGCTTGACGAAGTTCCCGTCCGCATTCTGCAGGAGCGCGACCTGGAGGTGATTCGTCTCGGCATAGAGCAGTTCCACATAACCGAGAGCGCCCGGAGAATTCTTCACGAATCCCGTCACGCCTTCATTCCCCTTGCCGCCCAGTCCGATCGGCCATTTCACCGCCGTACCGGTCCCGACCTTTTCCTTCCACGCCGGCGAAACTTTCGAAAGATAATCGGTGAAAACAGCCGTCGTACCGCTACCATCGGATCGATGCACGATCATGACGGGCACATCGGGAAGCGCGACGCCTGGATTCACGGCCGCGATCTTCGGATCATTCCAGTAGAAAATCTTTCCCAAAAAAAGATCGGCGACCAGCTCTGGCGTAAGCCGAACCTCCGCGGTGAAGTTTGGAAGGTTGTAAGTCAGCACGACGGCACCCATCACGGTCGGAAAATGGTAGATGCGCGTCTTCGCTTTCGCGAGCTGATCGTCTTTCATCGGCGAGTCGCTGGCGCCGAAGTCGATGGTGTTTTCGAGAAGCTGGCGAATGCCGCCGCCGGAGCCGATCGACTGGTAGTTAATCTCGACCCCCGGATCGACCTTTCGGTACTCGGAGAACCATTTCGAGTAGAGCGGATAAGGGAAAGTCGCGCCCGCCCCATTCACCGAAACGACGGCCGCGTTCGCCGAGAAAAACGGCGCGATCGCCATCAGCAGAAGGGCGATCGCCACGAGGAGAAAATCGGCGCGGGTGCGGGACAACGGACGGAACTCCATATAATTGGGCAGATTAATACCACGCTGCGCCGCATCGTACGTCAGGAATCCATTAGGATTTAGAGGCCATCCGGCTTAACTCCTCAGATTTTTTAGGGAAAATCGGCCTTGTGTTCGTGCGGCCCCTCGGGGAAATAGAAAGACATGCAGGAACTGAAACGTCTCCAGGCCATCATCATCGCTTGCACCGTCGGCGTCGTCATCAGCTTCGGCGGGGCCGTCTTTACGGCTTACCAGAACCACCAGGAAAAGAAGTCCCAGATGCTCCCCGAGAGCCAGGTTCCGGTCCCCGCCACCGCCCAATAGCGCACGGCCCCTTTCAGAAAGCGCCCACGAACTCCGCTTGAACGACCTTTTTTAGGCCGCGCAGGTAGCCTCGCCGTGAGCGCTCGGCGTACACTGGTTCCATGCTCGGAACCCAACCTCGTACCGCCGCCGAATTTAACGAAGCCTACCTCGCCCTCCACGTCCCGAAGGAAGACCTTTTCTGGACGACCTATATGGGCACGGATAAACGCGCCGAGGCGTTCGAAGCCGCGGAGATCGCGCTGAAAACATTCATCAGCGCTCCCGAAAATTTAAAGAAGGCACGCGCCGCTCTCGCCGACTGCCGGTCAGAGTCCGCATCCGAACGGGTCGCGCTCCAAGGCTGGGTCGATTTTTTCGCGGCGAACTCGATCGAAAACGAAGAAGCGCGCGAACTGCAGTCGAAACTCGTCGAGGCCGAAGGCGCCCTCTATCAGAAGCGGGCGAAGCTCGAGTTCACCTGCCGAGACGGGGCCGGCAAGACGATGACCGCTTCGACGAACGTCCTTTCCGTGAACGTTTCGACGTCGCCCGACGAGACCGTGCGGAAGACGTCTTACGAGGCCCTGCTCGGCCTCGAACAGTGGGTCCTGAACCATGGGTTCCTCGACCTGGTCCGCCTTCGGAACCGATTCGCGCGGACTTTGGGCTATCCCGACTTTTTCACCTATAAACTGATGAAGAACGAAGGGCTCGCGGTCGCCGATCTCGACGGAATTTTCGGCCCCTTCGAAAAAGCGACGCGGGAAAAATGTTTCGCGGAGTTCGCGCGGCTCGCCCAGGAAAAAGGCGACGCCGTTCTCGCTCCGCATAACCTCCTTTTCTCCGTCATGGGCGACGTCACGGCGGAAATCGATCCGTACTTTCCGTTCTCGAAATCCGTGGCGCGCTGGGGCCTCAGCTTCTGGCGGCTTGGCATCCGGTTCCGAAATGCCGAGCTGACGCTCGATCTCCTCGACCGGACGGGGAAATACGAGAACGGCTTCATGCACGGACCGATGCCCGCATACTTCGAGGGCGACCGCTGGATCCCGGCGCGAATTAATTTCACGAGTAACGCTACCCCGAACCAGATCGGCAACGGAAAGCGCGGCCTCGATACGCTCTTCCACGAAGGCGGCCATGCCGCGCACTTCTCGAATATCCTGCAGCCGGCGCCCTGCTTCTCCCAGGAATTCCCGCCGACTTCGATGGCCTATGCCGAAACGCAGTCCATGTTCTGCGATTCGCTGATCGGAGACGCCGACTGGCAGAAGCGGTACGCCGCCGATCGCGCGGGAAATCCGATTCCAGACGACCTCATCCGAAAGCAGCTGACGCTCGGGCAACCGCTTCGCGCGTATCGCGAACGCTCGATTCTGGTCGTGCCGCATTTCGAACGCCAGCTTTATGCGATGTCGGATGCGGAACTTACGCCGGAAAACGTGACTCGACTCGCGCGACGCTGTGAGAAGGATATTTTCAACCTCGACGGAGTGGCTCGCCCGATTCTCGCGATTCCGCACCTGCTTTCGGACTCGGGTGCCGGTTCTTACCAAGGCTACCTGCTCGCGCACATGGCCGTGTACCAGACGCGCGCGCACTTCCTGAAGAAATACGGCACGCTCACGGACCAGCCGTCGATCGGGC
Source organism: uncultured Bacteriovoracaceae bacterium (assembly GCA_964536965.1). Taxonomy (GTDB): domain Bacteria; phylum Bdellovibrionota; class UBA1018; order UBA1018; family UBA1018; genus JACMQW01. Next base: position 2,717 of record CAZIAL010000066.1, on the reverse strand, counting down.
GCGAAATCGCGGAAAGCTACTGGTCGATCGGCAACCGCATCACGCATACCGAGAGCGTGCGGCGCCTGACGGGCCAGCCTCTCTCCGGCGACGCGCTCGCGAAAGTGTGCAACGCTTCGAACGAGGAAACGTGGATGGAGGCGAAGCGGATGATGGCCGAAACCGCGAAGCGAGCTCCCGTCGGATCGATCGACGACGTCGATCTTGGCGCGAAGATCCGCATCGTGCATGGAGCAGAGATCATCGCGGAAACGAAAACGTCGTTCGCGCAGATGGCGCGGGACTTCGAGGCGTGGATCGAAACGCATTACCCGCCGAAGCCCTCGGCTTCGTAGCTTAAGCGACTTTTTTCGTCGGATCGCGCGTGATCATCGTGGGCTGCACGCCCGTATGACCGAACGGATCCGCGGCGTTGTGTTTCACCGGAGCGCCGGGGTTCCCGCCCGAATTCACGACCACGGTGGCGGTCGCGGCGGCGGACGCCGGAGGTGCGCTCGGCTGGCCCGGAATTTCCGCTTTCGGAGCCCACTGTGCGAACGGAGCTTTGTCTCCGGCATGTTCCCAGGCCGTTTCGCCCGCGACTTCGCCGCGCTTCACGGCTTCCATCAGCACCTGCTCGAAAACCTGCATTCCTTCTTTTTTCCCGGTCTGCATCACGCTCGTCAGCTGGAACGTCTTACCCTCGCGAATCAGATTCGCGACGGCCGAGGTGTTCACCAGAATGTCGTGCATGCCGACCCGTCGCTTGCCGTCCGCCGTCGGAATCAGCCGCTGGGCGATCACGACTTTAAGGGTTTCCGAAAGTACGGTGCGGATCTGCGGCTGCTCTTCGGCCGGGAAAGTGTTGATGATCCGGTCGACGGTCTTCGACGCCGAGTTCGTGTGGAGCGTGGAGAAAACCAGGTGCCCCGTCTCGGCCGCCTTCAGCGCGAGCGCGACGGTTTCCGCGTCCCGCATCTCGCCGATCAGGATGACGTCCGGGTCCTCCCGGAGAGCCGCTTTCATGGCGGAGGCGAAGGTCGGGAAATGCGCGCCGAGGGCCCGCTGGTTCACCATTCCCATTTTGCTCTCGTGCTGGAATTCGATGGGATCTTCGAGGGTGAGGATATGGCCCTTGGTCGTCTGGTTGATATAGTTCAGCATTGCCGCGAGCGTGGTCGATTTACCCGAACCGGTCGGACCGGTGACGAGGACCAGTCCGTTCGAGTAGGAACAGGCCGTTTTACAGATCGCCGGCAAATTCAGTTTTTCAAGCTCGGGCGGCGCCTCGGTCAAGACGCGCATCACGAACGACATTCCATGGCGCTGATAAAAAAGATTCACGCGAAAGATCCCGATCCCCGGGGCCTTAAAGGAGTAATCGAGGTTCTTTTCCTTGATGATCTCGGCCTTCTGGGCTTCGGTGAGCGTCGCGAAAATCATCTGCTCGACCTGCGCCGGAATAAGCGGCGCGACGTTCAGCTTCACGATGTCACCGCGAACCCGAATCATCGGAGGCGACATGGATGCGACGTGCAGGTCGGAGCCGCCGTTTTGGACCATGGTCTGCAGTAGTTGGCCGAGCGTTACTGACATGAATTCAGTCTCCCCTTTACCTATCGGCAAAAATGCCCAGGGGATTAGTCGCGTTATTCGTCATTCGTTTGGCGCCGCCCGGGGGCGTTACTCGAGATCGACGATGATGGGCTCTACGCCGATGAGACGCAGCTTCCCCTGGCGCATAAAATCGTAGGGCGAACGGTCTTCGAAATAGACCTCTACTCTCGCGCCGGAGGCCGAATCGGACGCGGAGGGCACGGGAATGGTCACCCGCTGGCGAAGCGCCCGCTCTCCGCGAATGCGAGTTTCGATATCGAATCGCAGCGGCGCCACGAGGTAGCCGACGATGTATTCTGGCAGTTCCGAGCGTTCGGGAGGCGATAACGAAATTCGAGTTTCGTCTCCGAACGACTCCATGACGAAATCGGAGATTTCCGGATCGATCGTCGCGACCAAGTCCCGCGCCGAATTCTCGTAAACCAGAAACTCGGGACGATCGATAATCCGGTAATTCCCGGATTCCGACGCCGAAATCGGACCGGTCGCCCCCATCGAGAGCAACCCCAGGAGGAGAATCGGTAAGCGATCAGCGGCGCGGCTAATCAAGCTGGATGCTCAGCTTGTGGATCTTTAAGGCCTGGTCGTTGCGGAAGATGAAGCGAGCCTTCACGATCGCCACGGATTTCCCATCCCGATCGACACATCGATAAGTATCGGTGCCGCGGCACGGATCGCCGCCGTAAAAACAGATTTTCGGCGACTTCATTTCACCCGCCGAGCGGATCTTTTCGCACTTCGCGCCCATGCGATCCTCGACCAGATAGAGAGCGTCCTGGACTAAACTATCGGAGGCCAAGGACGAAAAGGCCCAGAATAAACCCAACACCGGAAGGAAGACTTTCTTACACGCCATGGCGACGCTTATAGCGAGGTGCGCAATATAAGTCTAGAAGCCATTTCACCTTTAATTTTGGCGGCTTGACTCGTCCTCCGGTTCTTCCTACGGTAAAAACAATTGTCCGAAGGCCCCATAGTTAAATGGATATAACGGACCCTTCCTAAGGGTTTGTTCCAGGTTCGATTCCTGGTGGGGCCACCATTCAAGTCTTTAAGCGAACTGCGAACAGAAAAATTTTTGTCTAAGGATTTCAAGGGAGAGCGACCTCGCTCTCCCTTTT
>CAZIAL010000065.1:0-13990 GCA_964536965.1 uncultured Bacteriovoracaceae bacterium | reverse complement strand
GAACCGACGAGGTACATGACGCGCAGGGAGCCCCCTGACTTTCGGCCTCGGCGCTTCGGACCAGGGAATGGGCTGTCCACACCCAGGTGACCGCTTCCGAAATCGAATTTCGCGCGCTCCACCCCTCGGGCGAAAAATTCGAGAGGAGCGACTTGACCTCATGTCTGGAACGCCGAGTGCGGCCGTCCTCCGCGTAGGTGATCTGGAAATATTTTTTGCCGATGAAGTACTGCCATTCATGGAGCCGTACGCGGTGACCGCCGGGCCCCTCATACTGGGCGGAGAATTTCAGCAGTTGCCCGGACGTAGTCGATTCAAGGCGATAGTCCGTCACCTCCCAGTTTCGAATGCCGAGGAAGCGCGTGGCAAATCGTCTGACCCGGGTCAGAAGCGCGACCGCTTCTTTGACTCCCTTCGAATCGATATGGAAATCGCCGTCCGACAGGTGGGTTTGTACCGTGATGGTCGCTTTGCTGATGGAATCGACCCAAGCCCCCTGGGCTCGCTTAAACTCGAGATCTCTTTTCCAGGTCGCGGGAGGCGAAAACCGAAACGGCAAATCGTTCTCCGCACGCGCGTGAGACGCAAAACCCAAAACGATCGCGAATACGGCAAAAGCCGCGACGAAGGGGATCCGAGAGGTGCAAGATGAGAGAACCCGTGAACAAAAGGCCACCCTTACAGATCGGCGTTTGGTTCACCGCCTGTGAGTCGCGACACTGAAGAATGTTTAATTCAGGGGCTAGGCCAGTTACCCGTGAGTCGCTCCTTGGGTGCACATCGCCAAATTCCGGACACCCCTAACCATTCGGCCAACTCCGGACCCAGGCCCCCTCGTGCACCCATTCGACAGGTGTCAATTCCTTGGACACCATGGTGGATCGATCCCTCGGTGTACGCGCCGATATGGCGCGAGGGCCCCAATCCGTCCCACTCAAACTGGCGTAAGGATTGCTTATTTAGTCGGGTAAGCAGTATCCAACCTTTTCCAAGGAGATCCGATCGTGAAAAAAACTTCCTCCCTTTCCAAGCTTTTCCTCGCCGCCCTCATCGCCGCCGCCTTCGTCGGCTGCAGCTCCTCCAAAAAAGATACCGCTTCGACTGAACCTGTCGCCGAACAGTCGGTCGCCCAGAACACCGCCGACAGCGACAATCTCAACCTCGGCGCTTCGTCCGCCGGGCGCGCTCACTAAGCGCACCGCGAACCTCCGTTTCATCGGAAATACTTAAAAGAATCGAAAGACTCGGGCGGCCGCCGCTCGGGTCTTTCGTTCGTTCATGAAGGCGTTCAGCCGGGAGGAAAATTCCGGCTCACAACGCATTTCGAGTAGCCCCGATACCGCGGCCGTCAGACTCTCCATCGCATCCGAAAAATAAAGCAACTCCGTGCTTGCGATCAGTCCTACGTTCGGCGCCACGCGACTCACCCGTCCCACGAAGAGCTGATCGGAAGCGCAGGAAAAAAATCCGATGAGGCGCGGGTGTGCATTCGCTTCGAGCGCATCGAGCACCTGCCGCAAGCCGGGCTGTTCGCGACGATAACGCGCGAAATCGACGTCCCCCGTGGCCGTCAGCAGCGGCGGGTCGAAATCAGGCCCCCCGCCCGCTCGGGAATGCCCATTGTAGAAGACCGCATCGGCCTCGGCGAAACCTTGCACGAAGGCCTCCCGCGCGTACCGACTTCGCCAAGCTTGGAACGGATTCTCCCGATTCTTGCCGTCGTCGGGTCCGACGGAAGCCTGCACCACCCGCAGACGAACCATCCGGGGCTTTCCGTCGGGACCGCGCACTTCACGAAGAAAAAGATCCGCTTCGAGGTCGGAGCGGACGAAACCACAGGTCCGATCATCGCCTTCGCATCTGGAGAGAATCTTCTGCACGAAATTCAGATATTCGTATCGGTCCGCGACGAAGCGAGCGGGGCGCGCGTCTTTATAGCCGAAGACGACGCGTAGATCGACCGTCGCCCCGGCATAGAATTGCTCATAGGTCGCTCGGCACTCCGCGGAGGAAAAGATCGGAGCCGACTCGCGCTCACGTTCCTCCTGAAAATATTCCGCGATGAAAATTCCGAACCAGACGAGAATCGCGACGACTCCGAGCGCGAGTCGCGGAGATATGCGGCGCCGTCTACTTCGCCGGGACATGGCTCCCTCCCTTCCTGCAGATCGGCTCCTTGGCCAATCGGGAATCTTCCCGGCAGAGAGCGGCCGAACTCACGCGCAGCTCGGGCACCCGGAGATGCGCCTCCGCCGGAAGTTCGTCGACGAGATAGAGGGCCTGGATCCGAAGCGGAATCCGGGTATCGCCCAGACTGATCAGGATCGGCGAAAGGAAATCGAACTGTCGGTGATCCAAGATTCTCCCCCGTACATACTCGAGCGCGGCCGAACGAATCTCCGGCGCATCGTCGCGAAGCAGACGGCGAACGCGCGAATCTTCGAGGGGTTCGCGCGTTCGCGCGAGCGAATCGATGAGGGTCACTTTGGCCGCGAGCGAGGTCCGCGAATCCGCGAGCCGATCGCGATACAAACGGAGCGTGTCCGCGACCTCGCCGGGTTCGAGGAGAGAATTGATCACATGATAGGAATAACCGCTTCGATCCTGGGCGGAGTAACGAAGCAGAAATGGGAGGAGTTCGCGCACCCTGAGCGCGGTGACCACGTCGAATGCGAGAAACCGATCCCGCGTCGCCATCGCCTTCTCGAGTTCGGCCGCGAGATGCTCGCGTTTCCGGAGGCGCGCGATCGCCGCCTCGCGCACGGCGGCCGATTCACCCGTAAATCGCCGGGCGTCCTCGCGCCAGTCGTCCACGGCGAATGCCACGCCGAAATTCGCCGAGGCGACGAGCAGGAGCGTGAGAAACGGCAGCGATCGCTTCATTCCGAGAACCGTCACCGAATGCGGCTTGAAAGGCAAGCCTGCCCCGAAACGCCCGCTCACACCCTAAAACGTCGCGCCGGCCTGAAACCCGAAGATCGGAAGGAACCGATTCGTATCCGCGAAAGTGTAGTGCACGCCGAGCTGAAAGTTGCGCCAGTGATGGGTCAGTCCCAGTCCGAAAAGTTTATAGGTGAGATCGTAGCTCACACCCGTCGCGATCGCGTTGTCGGCGAGTCGCGAGCTCGCCGGGTTGTACAACCAGCTCCAGTCCGCCTCGATCCGCGCCCCTTTCAGATATCCGGACTTTCGAACGACGGGTACCGGGTCTTTTCCGAAGCTGAAGTTTCCTCCGAGGAAAAGCGCCATTTCGCTGCCGAGCTCGTAAGCGGTCGTGAGTCCAGGCTGCCAACGGACATAGCGCATATCGGGGTTGAGCTCGCTGATATTGCGCGGGTTGAAGTTCTCGTAGTCGACGAATGCGGTCGTCATGAACGTCGGATATTCGATCAGCGGCACCTTCGCCTGGAAGTTCCAGTGTTCGTTCAGGGTGCGCATCAGATTGGTCGAAACCTGGAAGAAATCGAAGACCCCGTAGGTCAGGCTCGTGCCCACGATGAGCGTCCCTTGGAGAACGTTGAAGGGGCTCGGAAGCAGATGCGTATAGGGAAACGCCGGATTCGGCTCGTCGGGACCCGCCGGGACGTCCTCGCTGGCTGAAACGGGTCTTCCGGCTTTTTTCGAAGTTCCCGGAGCCGACCCCTGGGGCGTGATCGTTTCCGTCTCCATCTCGGGAACGGCGACGGGTTTTGCCGCCGGTTTCGCGAAGGTGGCGGGGCGCTTGCGCGTCGGTTTTTTCGGGGCGGAAGCGGCATCGTTCTCGGTCTCCGATTCCGATTCCGCAGTACGCCGCGAGCGGACGCGATCGCGCAGGGCTTCGAATTCGCGCCGGTCGGCTTCGAGCAGCTCGGCGTAATCAGCGGCCGGATCATTCGTCGCCGACCCTTCGGAGTCGGCCTCCCGACCAAAAACCTGCACGCCGGGGGACTTCGAAACCGCGCGACCTTTTTTCTGCTCGGCCGAGGGTGCGGGATCCGTAAATTCGAGCCCAGCATAGGAGAACGGCGCCACGGCAAATGCGGTCAGCATCCAACCCAATCCGATTCCAAGTTTGGCGATATGTGTCATAGTTTTTTCCTAGGGAGAGATTCAGCACTCATTGTCAATTTCATCGGGGTTCCGGTCAAGGGTTCGTGGTAAGCCTTTCCTCGAATGACTAATTCTAGCTCCGCTAAGCGCGCCGAAAATCTCCGGAATATTTCCATCATCGCCCACGTCGACCATGGCAAAACCACGCTCGTCGACCACCTCCTTCGTCAGGCGGGCACCTTCGCGAGTCACCAGAAACTCGACGACCGAGTCATGGACTCGGGCGATCTCGAACGCGAACGGGGAATCACGATCCAGGCGAAGAACACTTCCGTGCGCATCGGCGACGTGAAGATCAACATCGTCGATACGCCCGGACACGCCGACTTCGGCGGCGAAGTCGAACGGATCATGGGAATGGTCGATGGTTGCCTTCTCCTCGTGGACGCCGCGGAAGGGCCCCTGCCCCAGACGCGATTCGTTCTGAAGAAGGCGCTCGCCCAAGGGAAACGCGTCGTCCTCGTCATTAACAAAGTCGATCGTCCGGATGCCCGCATCGACGAAGTCGTGAACATGACCTACGACCTCTTCCTCGACCTCGGCGCCGACGAAGAGCAAATCGAATTTCCGATCATCTATTCCTGCGCGCGCGCCGGATGGTGCACCTCGAATCGCGCGGACATCGACGCCATGGTTTCCGGAGAGAAAAAAGGCGATCTGATGCCGCTTTTCCAGTCCGTGCTGAAGACCGTGCATGGCCCGCTCGTTTACGAAGGGGCGGAACTCCAGATGATGGTTTCGAATCTTTCGCACTCCGACTACGTCGGACGTCTGGCCATCGGCCGGATCATGCGCGGAACCGTGAAGCGTAACCAGAAAGTCCTGAAGCGCACCGCCGACCGGAACGTGCCCTTCACCGTGACCCGTCTCTATACCTACGAAGGCCTGAAAATGGCCGAAGTGGAAGCGGTCGAAGCCGGCGATATCGGCGTGCTCGCGGGATCCGAAGACATCGAAATCGGCGACTCCGTCACGGGCAGCGATCAGGTCGAAGCGCTTCCGCGGATCGTGGTCGAGAAGCCGACCCTCGGGATGATTTTTTCGGTGAATACCTCCCCGCTTTCGGGGAAAGAAGGCGAAGCCATCCAGTCGCGGAAGTTCCGCGAACGCCTCCTGAAGGAAGTTCGCACGAACGTCGCCGTCCGCTTCGAAGAAGCCGCGACGTCCGACCAGTTCCGCATCCTCGGACGCGGCGAACTCCAGTTCGCGATTCTGATCGAACAGATGCGCCGCGAAGGTTTCGAGTTCATGATCGGCAAGCCGACGGTTCTTTACCAGACCGACGAAGCCGGCAATAAACTCGAGCCGATGGAGCGCGCCGTACTCGACATGCCGGAGACGGCCGTCGGTGATGTGACCGCGATGTTCCAGGCCCGCAAAGGAATCCTGACGAAATACGAAGGAGGCGGAACTTCGGGCAGCGGCCAGGGCCGCGTTCGTCTCGAATTCGATATTCCAACCCGCGGCTTGCTCGGGATTCGCTCTCGCTTCCTCACCGCGACGCGCGGCGAAGGCTTGTTTTCCACGATCTTGATCGGATACGGCCCGTATCAGGGATCGCTCGCGCACCGGAACAACGGCGCGCTGATTTCGGATCGAGCGGGCGAAACCGTCGAATACGGCCTGATGGGCCTCGAAGAACGTGGCGTTCTCTTCCTCGGGCCAGGCGTACCTGTCTACGAAGGAATGATCATCGGCGAGAATAACAAGGACAACGACATGAACGTCAATCCATGTCGCGAGAAGAAGCTGACGAACATCCGTTCGGCCGGCGCCGAGTTTCTCGTCACCCTCGCCGGGATCCGGAAGATGTCGCTCGAGCAGTGCATCGAATGGATCGACGAGGACGAATGGATCGAAGTCACGCCGAAGTCGATTCGCCTCCGTAAGAAGGTGCTGCCGCAGAACCAGCGCAGCGTGAAGCGCGAAGACCGCATCGGGTAGGACTTTCGGGTTTCCGCCGAAACGGTGAAGCAGCTAATGGCTGCCTTCGGCTAACCGTTGTGTATCGACCCGGTCTAGGTAACTCTGAAGGGGGAATTCCCGTATCCCCATTATGGTCACCCATCCGCAAAGCCCACCTCCCGAATTCACTCCCCGCGCGGCAGTTCTCGCGATCGGAACCGAGCTCACGCAAGGTCAGATCACGAACCGAAATGCGACCTGGATCTCCGAACGTCTGACCGCGCGCGGGATCACGGTCGTTCACCACGCCGTTGTCCCGGACGATCACGCGCTCGTGAGTACGGCACTCGATTTCGCGGCCGCCCATGCCGACCTGGTCTTCGTCACGGGCGGACTCGGGCCGACCACCGACGACTTTACCCGCGACTGCCTAGCGGAATGGTCGAAACGCCCGCTTGAGTTTCGCGAGGCGTCCTGGCGGAAGATCACTACCCTCCTGAAGTCCCGCGGCATCGAAGTCGCGCCGAGCAATCGCATCCAGTGCTTCTTTCCCAAAGATTCGACCGTGCTGGAGAATCACGAAGGTACCGCCGACGGATTTCGGTTCGCGCATGGGACGAGCTACCGTCCAACCGAAGTCCAGGTGTTCGCGCTCCCCGGACCGCCGCGCGAGGGAATGCATCTCTGGGAAACGACGATCGATCCTTGGCTAGGGGAAACGTATGGGGCGCTGACTCCGCCTCGGCTCGAATCCTGGAGCTGCCTGGGAAAAAGCGAGTCGAGTCTCGGCGAAATCGTGGAAACCGCCGTTGCGGGATTCGGCGTGAAAACCGGATACCGCGCTTCGCCTCCGTATGTCGAAGTGAAGATCTGGATCCCCGAAGGTTTCGAGCGGGGTCGGGAACTCGCGCTGCTCGCGAAACTGAACGCCGAGCTCGCCCCGTATAGCGTGGCTCGAAACGGCGAGGATCTCGCGGAAAAACTGCTCGCGGTGATCGAATCGGTCCTTCCTCGCCTTCCGGCCGATCGTCCGGTCACATTCCTGGACCTAGGCACCGAGGGAGCACTGACCGAACGCCTGCTGACCGCCTTTAAAACGCCGCGCGGGAGAAAGCTGCAGCCACATCTCGAAATTCTGACCCGATACGAGAACAGTGCGACATCCGCCGGATTCGCCGAGAAATCGGCCGAGCTCTTTCTAGGCCTCTTCGCCGGCGGAGAGGTCGCCGTGATCGGTCCGGCGGGAAAGGCCATCCGGAGTTTGCCCACCCCGTACACGACTCCGGCGCTGGCCGATCGACTGAGACGCTATCGAACGGAGATGGCGCTGAAAACCTGGGCGGAAATTTTGGGGGCCACCTTCCTCGACACCGTTCCGGATCGTACGGAAACGATCGATCCCTCCGAGTCATGAACGCACGAAGTTCCGCCTACGGCGTCCATTGGTTTCGGCGTGATTTACGCCTGACCGGAAATCCCGCGCTCGCTCGAAATCTCGCGCGCCATCCCGGTCGCGTCCTCGGCGTATTCTGCTTCGACCGGAAATTTCTCGCCCGCCCCGATTTCTCCGCTCCGCGATTCCTTTTCTTCCTGCGCACGCTCGAATCGCTGCGCGAAGAAATGCGGGCGGCCGGCGGCGATCTTCTCGTTCTCGACGTCGGACCGATCGAAGCGTTTCGCGAGCTCTTTCGTGCGCTCGCCTCGCATGACCTCGGCATGCCAACGGCGATCTCGTGGAACCGCGACTACGAACCCTTCGCGCGCGATCGTGACGCGAAAATGGCGGAATTCTTCGAACGCGAAAATGGACTGCAGACGATCACTGAACGGGATCACTTGCTCATCGAACCCACGGAACTTTCGAAGAACGATCCGAAGATCGACGGAGGCGGTTTTTACCAAGTCTACACGCCCTTCTCGAAGAAGTGGCTCGCCCTCTTCGAATCCGCCGACGTGAACTCGCGCCTGCGCGAGACGGGGCTGGGACTGAAAACAGGGGTGCCCGCGTTCGATCTTCGCTGGCCGCCGCCGAACCCGAAGTTTCCGCATGGACGCGAGGATCTCCTCACGCGTTATCTCGCGGAAACCGCGAAGATGGTACCCGAGTCCAGGTCGAAATACGCGCCGAAGCCCGGTCACGCGGCGGCGAAGGAGCTGCTGCGGAGCTTTCGCGACGAAGCGCTCTCCGGATACGAGGTCGGACGTGATATTCCCTCGATTTCCGGCACTTCGAAAATGTCGATCTACCTTAAGAACGGGTCGATCACCGTTCCCCAGATCATTTGCCTGCTGAAGCTGACCCCGACGTCCCCTCACCTGAAGTATTTCAAGGAACTGATCTGGCGAGAATTTTACTACCATATTCTGTATCATCGGCCCGACGTGGAGACCGAACCGTTTCTCACGAAGTACCGCGGACTCGCCTGGGGAAATGACCGGGAGTGGTTTCGCCGCTGGTGCGAGGGACGCACTGGATTTCCGATCGTCGACGCGGGGATGCGGCAGCTGAACGAAACCGGGTGGATGCATAACCGCGTCCGGATGATCGTCGCCAGCTTCCTCACGAAGGACCTCCTGATCGATTATCGCTGGGGGGAAAAATACTTTATGGAGAAGCTCCTCGACGGGGATCTCGCGCCGAACAACGGCGGGTGGCAATGGGCGGCTTCGACGGGCTGCGATCCGCAGCCTTACTTTCGGATCTTCAACCCCACCTCCCAAGGCGAAAAGTTCGACCCCGACGGCGAATATATCCGTCGTTGGGTATCCGAACTTCGCGACGTCCCGACGAAGGAAATCCATAAACCCCGTTCGCCGATCGTGGATCATGCGAAACAACGAGCGGCAGCGCTGGCGCTCTTTAAGGATGCGCGAAGCTAGGCCGGACGTAGGGGTTTCGGTCCCACCCGGTCCAAATCTCCATCCGCTAAAGCTCGCCCAAACTCTGTTTTAACCGAGTCAGTTCTCGCCGGATGGCTTCGATTTCGGACGGAGATGGAGAATCCAAGGCTCCGATTTTCTCGAGTATGGGCGCGAATCCCGCCTGGTACTTCGTCGCCAACTGCTCGCGCTGGGAGAGCTCCCGAAGGAGCAGTTCCTGGAATCGGGCTCGATTCTCTTTTGCCATCTCCGGATGAAAGAGCCGGTTCCAAAGCCCCCGCGCTCCAGTCAGCGTCGGTCCGAGCTCCGCCATTTCCCGCGAGACGAGATCAAAATCCAGGACGGAAACCGAACCAAAAACACCGACCCGGATTTTTACACGCACCGAATCGGCGCGGACTCTCACATGAAAATCACCACGCGCGACGGATTCCGACGAGGCGGCCATGCTTTCTTTGGCATAATCCACGAATTTTTGCAGCCGTTTCGCGCGAAGCTTGGCATCCGCGATCTGATTGGAGGCCAGCCACTTTCCCACATCTCGCTCGAAAGTATAGATCTCCTGGAAAGTGAAGAATCGCACATAGGCGGCGCCTAGCGCGTCTTGGATTTCCTTCGAAGGGCGATCGACTCTGGCGATCACCGCGAACGGCGACTGGGTCGACCCCGTAATCGCCGTACTGCTTAGCCGTGCATGGGCGATTTCATGGAAGTAGGCGGTCGACTCGAGGACGTCCCAGTTATAAAAAAGGTGGTTATCAAGGTAGATCGCGTTCCGATCCGGCCGAAACGCGGCGCTACCTCCCGCACCACTGAACCGAGCCGCGAGTCGCGAATCCCAGTGCAAGCTCGTGCCGGTTTCCGCGAGAAGGGAAAAGAAGCGTGCGTTTACCGGGGCCTGAGCGATCGAATGCAGGGTAATAGAAAGGCCCCCGAGACTGGACTCCACTTTCAGCCCGATGCCGATGACTTTAAAACGAAAGTGGAGAAGTTTCAGATGCCGTTCCCGGTCGGAAGGACGGACCAGGCCCGTGTCCGACTCCAGCGCCTTTCCGAGCATTCCAGCGAAACGGGTCTCGAGCTCCGTCCCCGATCGCGCGAAATTCAAATTGAAAAACTCCAGGGGAACCCCGAACTGATCCCGCATCAGCTGCGGCGAATCGAACGCGACCCCGGTTCGGATCACGCCACCCGTCTCGTCCGCGAATTTTCTCGCAAGTCGGTTCAGCGGATGGCTCCCCGTCGTTCCGATTTCGATCTGGGGAGGATGCCCTTCGAGCAAGGACCAAACAACCCCGCCCGACTCGAACTTCTGCTTCGCCAGTTCGAATTCATTTTTTAGCAGACGCGGACAAGGACCCGCCTCCGCAGCGGTGAACGAAAGAAGTACGCCGATGAACGCAAAGAAGAGTCTTCCGACCTGGAGTAAATCCACGGCGACTCTCTTCATCGAGGTTTCGTTCCCTACCCGGTCGTGCATCGCAGTTTGGCCCTACTCCGAAATCGTTTCCAGTTTCATCCCGATCAGAACAACGCTTCGAATTCCATCAGTCCGGTGATCAGCACCGACCGCGTCGAATTCGCGAAGACGGACATGACTTCGACGGCCTGCGCGTCGGAAAGGTCGGGAAACTCCGAGCGAACCAGGAGAAATTGCCTCCGGAGTTCCTGGGGAGTCCAGCTCCCGAGCACCGCCGCTTTCATCGCTTCCGCCGCGATCATCGGGTCGATCGGTTTTCCGCCCGCGGTGAGATCCATGACGGCCGTAAAGTATTTTTTCATATCGGATGGCGACCAGGAACCCGCCGCGGCCGCCTTCATCACTTCGACCGTCACCTCGTCGGGAAGGTTGAGTGCGAGTCGGATCGACTTGTATTCTGCGCCAAGCAATTCGGGGCTCCAGCCTCCCAGGGCGGCTGCTTTCATGGCCTCGACCGCGTGCTTGGGGTGAATCGGACGACCGCTGGGAAGTACGTCGGCGATCGCCGCGAAGTATCTTTTAATTTCGGAGGTCATCCACCCCGACACGGCAACTGATTTCATCGCTTCCACCAGAAGTTCGTCGGATAGATCCAGCGCCGAGCGAACCATCCCATACTGTCGCCGAAGCAAGTCTGGCGACCAGCCCCCCAAAACGGCGGCTTTCAGCGCCTCGACCGCGTTCTTGGGTTCGAGCCGTCCCGCGGGGGTAAGCACCTCACCCATCGCCGTGAAATAGTCCTTCAGCTCCCGGGTCGACCAGCCGGTGAGGGCGACCGACTTCATCGTTTCCGCCAGGAGTTCTTCGGGAAGATCGACCGCCGAGCGAATCATCCCATACTGCCGCCGGAGTAAATCCGGAGACCAGCCCCCTAATATCGCCGCCTTCATGGAAGGGATCGCGGATTTTCCGCCGATCGTCGCGAGATATGCATTCACATCCTGCGGCGACAACGGCGGTCGCGTTAGCCGCGCGCATTTGGCGGCTTTGAACCGTGAAGAGAGCCGCCGGTCGAATTCCGCGTGCGAAGTATCCGAAACGAGTCCCGCGAGAAAGATGAGGGTAAAAGCAGCGGACCTAAAGTACGAACTCATGTAAGCAGATCGGCTTTTCCCGATTGAATCATAAGGCAGCCCCGACAGGGCGCCAAGCGGATGACGGTCGGCCGGAGATCCGCTTCTTCCGTCTTCGGATCTACTTCTTTTTTCCAAAGTCCGAGATAACGAACGCGATCGAGACCGTTAGCCCTCCTCCCGCGGTAGCCAGCCCGTCTCCCTTCAGATCATAGGTCCCCGTGCCCGATCGCTTATCGTAAACTTCCTTTCCTGCTCCAACGAATACTGCGGTGCCAAGACCGATCAGAGCCGCCTTCAGAGCATAGTGGGGCGTGTCCCGAGGTAAGATGAGACGCGCCAATCCGTTGCCCGCGGCCGCGGCGACGACTCCGGCGACGTAATGATACTTTTTGTCCGTGGGGAGTTCCGACTTTACGACCAGCGCCGAGGTGGCGAGAAAGCCCGACCAAGCGAGCACGGAGATAAATCCGTGGCGCTTCGGGTGAAGCGGTTGGTCCTCTTCCCGCAGGCTCTCCGGGCAACCCCGAGTCGCCGCCCGCGCAAGCGCAACCGTGGGATAAAGCGAGCGTTTCGCTACGTCCGCCACGATATAAAACTTTTCGTCCCATTCGATTTCCGACAGTCCGGTGATCAGGTACTCTTCGCCTGGATTCTGGAGAAATGCGTGTTTCAAGGGCGGACTTGAAAAGATAGGGCGGGGGCGCGGCTCTTCCGCTCCGGCAAAATCGCCAAAGCTCATGTTAAAAAAAATGAGTCCGAGAATTAGGTGAAAGGACCAGGGTCGATCGCGCATCATTTATTCAATTCAGAAGATCTAGAACCTAACGAACGGGCTTTACCCATTCCTTCGAATCCAGAACTGACTTTTCATCAGGCAACATCCAAGTGGGACAGACCTGCCGCGCGAACCTTCCCAAATAGGTCGTGGCCACCTCCCAGACTGTGGCCAACGAGATCGCCGCGTCCCTTCGCGCCCCTGCCGAAAAAACCTGCGTGGGTAGATCTCGTTGCAAGTGGGTCTGGATCGTTTCGATCAGGACCTTTGCCGGCGGCCGAAGTCCATAGCGACCCAAAACCCTCCGGCGCGCGAGTTCGGTACGAACCGTGTTCAGCTGGTTGATGAGCATACCCTGGCCCCGCCCGGCGTTCACGATAGCTTCGGGAAGCCCGACGCCGCTCTGGAGCGCAACCGAGATGGCTCGATTCAGCACTTGGTCGGGAGGCGCCGTCGCGCCCGCGCCGGCGAAATACTTCATCATTTCTTTGCGAAACAGAGCGCGACTCGGCGCTTTGAAACGCACGACGGCTTCGAGGCCATCCTGGATCATGTCGAGGTCCCGAAGCGCCGACCCTAAAACCGACTTGAGCTGCCCGGCACGCTGCTGCCGAGTCAGGAAGTGCGCATTTCCCCAGTCGATCCAGTATCCGCCTGGCACTCCCCCTCTCGCGAAATCGAGCGGATTCATGAAGACGTTTCCGCCGTGGAGATCCCCGTGGAAGAGGTGGCTCATTCCCTCCACTTCTTTCTTCGAGAGTTTGCGGCCGAGATACTCCGTGGACGCCCGCTGGATGGTGTCGATTTCTCCTGGACTCAGCAGGTCATCCGCCTTTTCGAGCCCATAGGTATTGGAGAACCAGATTTCTAGCATCTGTTCATAACCCCGAGCGATCTGGGCTAAGTCCCGGTTCGAGAGCGCGGCCATATCGATTCGGGCCACGGGCTTGCCGGGCGCGATTTCAAGGACGATGAGTCGATCGTTCGCCGGAGCGATCTCCCGAAAAACCTTGGGGATGCGGACGCGTGGCGCGACACCATCCGATGAATTAAAAATGGCCTCTGCGACGACAAAATTAAAGGTCTCTCGGCGAATCGATAATTCAAGCCGAACCCCCTCCGCGATGGAGTCCACCATTTCGATCGCACCTGGGTCGTTCCCCATGAGCGTGCGAAATCTTTGGTAATCGGATTCTAGGTCCCGATGAATTCCGGGACGGAGCAATTTCGTGAAAAGCTGGGAATGTTCACTATGTTTGAAGATCGCCCCTACCGCCGTGGTTCCCGCGGCGACCTGCTTAATGGCCGAAAACTTTCTGAACTCCTCGGGTCCCACGACCTCACTCATCCCATGTAAATAGTCCGCATCCTTCAGGCCCGGAAGTTCGGACTTCACAGAATCCGCCGCCTTCTTAAACTCTTCGTTGGTCGAACGATCGGCAAAGAACTGGAGGGCCTTCTGGAAAAGAATCTTCGTATTGGCGAAGACCGTCCCCACGAGCCGGGTCGCCTGCTGGTCGGGGGCTAGACGTAAGACGGCTTCGAGGATTTGGCGCTTCTGTTCGTACGGCATCCGGGCATCAAAGTAGGAACCTAACGCCGTCTGCGCCAATTTTTTCATCTCGGCGTTCGGAATCTCCAGTTCGATCGAGCTGAGCCTTTGGATCGCTTCGAACTTACTGAAATCGAGACCTTCGAGCTGCTTCTGGACGGCATCCACCACATCGTTCCAGGTCTGATCGGGGACTTGGTCCAGGATACGTTGTCGAGCGGCGACAGTGCCTA
>CAZIAL010000064.1:0-14161 GCA_964536965.1 uncultured Bacteriovoracaceae bacterium | reverse complement strand
CGCGCGGAAAGACGGCAAGATCATGAAGGTCACTCTCGAAGAGGGATCGCCTGGCCTTGTCGCGGGTGGGGTCGGTCTTCGAAACGATATCGGCGGACGGATGTTCGGCCAGATCCAGTACGCCAATTTATGGGGACGCAACCACACGGTTCTCCTCTCCGCGGCCGCGAATCGCCGTTTTAAACGCTTCGGCGCGAGTTTCTGTCCGAGCGCGCGCCAGGTGGGGGAAGACGGGACCACCGATCACTGCTTCATCGAATACAACACGACCCTCGGTTATGTTTGGCCGTGGTTCGGTCTGGGCGAAACGACTTTCCGCCCCCGGGTCTCGCTCGAGCGAACCCAGTTTAAGAACTTCGATGCCAATACGGCTTCCTTGCAAGCGAGCTGGGAGCGTTCAGTCGTCCGGAGTTGGGGATTGACCGGAATCTTTTCGTATTCCTTCGAACTGATCGAGCAATACAATGCGAACGTCGACTCCGATAACCAGCGGTTGCGGATCGGCGCGATCACACCGGCGCTTATTCTCGATCGCAGAAACAATCCGTTGGCCCCGACGAAGGGGACTTACACGACCCTCTCCTGGGAGCTCGCCCGTCCCGAGTTTCTTTCCCAAAATTCACCGCCCGAAGACCCGCCGGTCGCGTATTCACGGCTGCAGTTCCGAAACGATCTCTTCGTTCCGCTTCCGCGCGGCGTCGAGCTGTTTCTCAGCGTGCGAACGGGACTGTCCTATAACCTGGCCAAACCGCCTCCCGAGGATCCGGATAACGAACGTTACGGCATTCCGCTCATCAAACAGTTCGCGCTCGGCGGAGTGGGGAGCGTCCGGGGGTTCGGCGAACAATCGATCTTCATCGATCCGAACATCGCCATTCGCGGAAGTCTGACGTATGTGAACTATCGTGCCCAGGTCGATCTGCCTTTCGCGGGCAGCATGAAGTTCGGTCCGTTCGTCGATGCGGCCAATCTAAAACTCGATACCTATTCCCTTCGCCCGCAGCGATACGGAGTCGGCGCCGGCTTCCACTACAAATCGCCGGTTGGACCCGTGAATTTCGACCTCGGAGTCAACCCCGCGCCCCGAATCGGCGAAGATAACTTCAAGCTGCATTTCTCGATCGGGAATATTTAAACGCCCAAAAAACCAGAACGAGGCCGGTCCAGACCATCAAGTACATTCGGTCCGAGAGTTCGCGGTTCACTTTCGCGGCCAGACTCGGAATCGCGACCATACCCAGAAATCCGACGGCTAAGTACGCGCGCGTCGAAGCGCTCCGGATGCGGGGATCGGACCGCACCACGAGAAAGATCAGCGGGAGGAACTGGAGATAATTGTGCTTCCACGCGAGCGGCGAGATCAGAACCGTGGTGGCGAGCGCGGCCGATAGAATCCAGTCTTCACGCGGGAGTCGGGGTTTCGGGCAGATCGCCCAGGTGGCGAAGACGAGGCCGAGCTGGAGGACATGCATGCCCAAGGCGAACGCGTCTTTCGGAATTCGGTCCTGGAGATTCCACCAGAGCGCGCTCTGCAGGGATTGGATATTCGACATCATGGCCGCGGGATATCCGATGTTTTTCGAGTGCGAGAACCACTCGGCGAAGATGCCGAAACCCGAGTCGAAAAATAGAACGGGCAGCAGGTTCAAACCGAGCGTCCAGGCGGCGATCCAGGCGATTTCTTTTCCCCGGCGGAGGAGGAGAAGGGGGAGTCCGAGCGCGAAAGGGACGAGCTTAAAGCTCCCGAATACCGCGAATGCGAGGGTCGCGCTCGACAAACGATGTGAACGCGCGCTCCACCAGGAGAAAAATAGAAGTAGAAGGAGGGAGTTCACCTGCGCGTTTTGGAAATCGTGGTTGTGAAACCGGAAGAAGAAAATCGCGATCGCGAGAGTCGCGAGGTCACCCAGTCGGGCGTGAATGCGTCGGTAAACTGCGACGACCGCCGCGAAGTTCAGAACGAAAAAAAGAATGCGAGCGGATTTGAAATCAAGCCATGAAAGAGGCGCAAAGAAAAATGCGGTGATCGGTAAATATCGGAAAGGTGTTTCCTCGATTCGGTAGAGCGATTCGCCCCTCAGCGCGCGCGCGCCGGCTTCGCAGTACGCGATGAAATCGTTATTTCCGGCTTTCCACGCTCGAAAGAGGAATAAAACGAAAAGGGAGAGGCCCAGCACCCACCAAAAGAGGCGCCACGCGAACGAGGAACGACGGGGGTCGACGTTTCCAGCGGGGGGAACGGTCGGGCGAAGGGCCCTCAAGTGTCGCATATGCGTATTTAAGCCTAGATGGCAGGCGAAACCGAGAAAACACTCACAAGACGCATTGCGTTATTCCGGGTTTCTCCGGGACTTGGTAAATCTAAAAACGATGATGAAACTTCGTTGACGGGACGGAGTGTGCTTCGATATATCCTCGTTCCTATGTTGCAGCAGAAGTCCTATCAGGCCAAACAAGTTGGAGCCCATTTTTTCGAGCCGAAAGGCCCAAACGCGCCGAAATGGTACGTTGTCGATGCGAAAGACGAAGTCGTCGGTCGGATCGCTACGGTCATCGCGCGAGTGATCACCGGTAAACATAAGGCGACTTTCACCCGTCACGCTGACTCAGGTGATTTCCTGATTGTGTTGAATGCCGACAAGATCCAACTCACCCGAAATAAGTGGAACGATAAAAATTACTACGACCACACCGACTTCGTCGGCGGTCTGAAGATCAAGTCGGCGAAAGAGATGCATGCTCGTCACCCGACCGAAATTCTTCGTCGCGCGGTTTGGGGCATGACGGGTAAAACGAGCCTTGCTCGTCACCAAATTAAAAAACTGAAACTCATCGTGGGGACCGAACACACCCACGGCGCGCAAAACCCTCAGCCACTTCCAATGTCGGCGACCCGTAAGACGGTTCTGACGAAGAAGAAGGCCTAACGTTTCCTTCGAAGTTCTTAGGAGTTAATTGTTAAATGGAAAAACAGATCCACAGAGTAGGTAAGCGGAAATCGGCAATCGCCCGCGTTTACCTCCGTCCGCGTGCAAGCGAAACCGGCGCGATCCGCGTTAACGGCCGTTCTTTCGAAGATTACTTCCCACGTCCGAGCTCGCGCCTGATCATCATGCAGCCACTCGAGCTGACCCAGGCAGTCGGTCGCTTCGACATCATGGTGAACGTGATGGGTGGAGGCCTTTCGGGCCAAGCCGGCGCCGTGAAGCATGCGATTTCCCGCGCGCTTCTGAACGTGGATCCGACTTTCCGCGCTCCGCTGAAAAAAGCCGGGCACCTCACTCGCGATAGCCGCGAAGTCGAACGTAAAAAGTACGGCCTGGCTGGCGCTCGCCGCCGGTTCCAGTACTCGAAACGTTAATCGTTTCGGGGCAACGCCGGAAATTCGAAAATTCAGAGGCCCGATTCCTGATTGGAATCGGGCCTTTTTCGTATTCCGCCAATGGACTGACGCATTCAGTACGCTATTTTGCCGACGCATTTCGGGCATAATGGATCCGAGATGAAGAAGAAGATCGTCGAAAATCTCACGGAAGAGCAGAAAGAGATCCTGAAGAAGGCGTCGCCGGCGGTGAATCGGCAGGTCGGATCCGATTTCACGTTGATCACTTCCGCGGAGCGAAGACAGATTCTATTCCGTGCCGCTCCGTATGCGCGGCAGCCGAGTCAGCTCTGGACGAAGGATCGCAAACTGAAGAAGAAGTTCTTCGTTCGCCGGTTTCTCGAATACCAGGACCAGTTCGAATGCGAATTCGCCGATCGCGCTTCCCGCGTGCTCGGAGAAGTGGATAAAGAGCTCGATTTAGCCGGTTCGAACGACATTTTCTTCAATATTCGCTGCGAGGAATCCACGCTTTTCTTTCACTTGCCTCGGCGCGCGGTGAGTAGCCGGGAAGGGCTGCTTCTGGTCCGGGTTCCCAAGATGATTTACGAAGTTCAGCGAAGGGCCCAGCTCCGTTATCGCGTGAATGCGGAGGACCGTTTCGTGCTGGAGTCGGACGTTTTTTCCGCTTGGCTCGACGAACTGGAGATTCTCGATATCAGTTCCGGGGGGTTCGCCGTCCAGATTCGGTTTGCCACGGCCGATGCTGCCGCGGGGTTTATGCTCGTCGGAGGAACTCGGATCCACTTTCGACTGGATCTCGAGGTCTTTTCTTTCGTCGCCGAAGGCGAGGTCAGGTACCTAAAGCGGGGTGATGCCGCCGCCGCGGATCCACTGGTCGTTCGGCTGGGAATTCGGTTCGTGGGCTTGCCCCAGGACACGGTGGAAGCGATCCAGATCCTGGTCCTCGAACGCAGCTACGTTCGGCTTCGGGAAATGTTCGGAGACTGACTCGTGGTCCGGAATTAGGCGATTTCTACCTATCGTTCCGGCGCGGATTGTCGCGGATAATCTGACTATCCATGTCTCCGCTCATGCTGACCTATAAAGAAAAGATCAAGAAGCTCTCCGCGCGAATCGTCGATGCGCAGAAGCCGATTCGCATTCTCGATTCGGTAAAGCTCCCACCGCATGTGACCCAGGAGCTGCGCAAATCGAACTTCAAGGAACTCCCGACGCTCGGACCCGAGCATTACCTGAAGAGCAACGAACTCGGTTTCGACCCGGACGCGAAGGAAACCGAAATTCGTGAAATCATCACCGACATCACCACCCATCTCGGTTCGGAGGATGCCATCGGTCGCCTGCTGACGACGGTCGCGGAGGAATATCTCACCGTCATCGACCTACTCCGCAGCCGCGGGACCAAAGAATTCTGGATTCACAGCCGCAAACTCTACGGTAGCCCGCGAGATCATATCTACGGCGATACGAACAAGATCAGCGATCTGGGGCGCATGATGTATTCGATTCTTTCCAACATCACCGCGTTCGATCTCCCCCAGCCCAAGGAGGATCTCACGGCCGAAGACGTGGTGGATCGGCTGAACGGACGATTCCAGTCCTATTTCCCCGACGGTTCAGTCACGGCCAAAGTTTCCGATGGAATCATCGCGGACGCCGCAGCGGGCGGGGATACGGTAAAAATCCGGTCAGATTCGATGTTTTCGAACAGAGACGTGGATATTCTCGAAGTTCACGAAGGATGGGTCCACGTCGGGACCACCCAGAATGGAAACAACCAGCACCTCGCCAAATGGTTATCCAAGGGCCCGCCGCGCTGCGCTTCCACGCAGGAAGGGCTCGCGGTCATCATGGAGATCTTCAGTTTCCGCTCCTATCCGAAACGCGCGAAGCACATCAACGACCGAATCATCGCCATCGAGAAGGCCGAAGACGGCGCGAATCTTCTTGATTTGATCGAGTACTATCGGACCGAGGGCTATTCGGAAGAAGATTGCCTCCAGAGCGCTAAACGCATCTTTCGCGGCGGAACGCTCGACGGTGGCGCCCCGTTCACGAAGGATATTTCCTACTGCAAAGGATTCATCGAGAACTACAACTTCATGCGATCCGCGATTCGGGCCGGAAAGCCGAAGCTTCTGCCTTTCCTATTCGTCGGAAAGATCCATGTGGACGACGTCCCGCTGCTCTACCAGAAGTACGAAGAAGGAATCATCGATCCTCCGAAGTACCTGCCCCCGCTTTTTCAGGACTTAAGTGGCCTGTCGGTCTGGATGAGTTTTTCCAACTTTCTGAACGTCGTGAATTTAAAGAAGGTCCAGGAGCATTACGACCGGTTGTTCAATTTGCATCTCTAGGGGTACACTCGGAATAGATAGCTCGAACGGGAGAATGAATATGAATCGCTTCGTCAAATTAATGACGCTTTCTGTAGGAGTCACGCTCACCTTTGGAACGGCGCTCGCCGTCGATGTCGCCAAGGTGAATAACAAAGTGATCACGGATGCCGATGTGAAGAAGGCCCTGGGGAATTTCAACGAAGGCCAGCGCCGCCAGATCCTGACCGACCAGAATACGCGTCGCGAGATCGTCAGCAACTTGGTTGACCAAGAGCTGTTGATCCAGGAAGCCGAGAAGCAAAAGCTCGATAAAGACGCCGAATATGAAGCGGCTTTGCGGAACTTTCGTCGCCAGTTTCTCACCGACCGTGTTTTGGCCAAAAACGTGAAGCCGAAGCTGAGCGAGGCGGCCGCAAAGAAGTACTACCAGGTGAATCGACGGAATTATTCGACGGACAAGGTCCAGGTCCAGCACATCCTTCTCTCGGATGAAAAGACGGCTCGGGAAGTGCTGAAGCAGGCAAAGGCGGCCGGCGCGGATTTCCAGAAACTTGCCGAGACCCATTCCAAGGATCCTTCGGCGAAAAATAATCGCGGCGACATCGGCGTGGTCACGCGGGATGCTCCGTTCGTAGCCGAATTTAAGGACGCTGCCTTCGGCGGATCGGTCGGCCAGATCGTCGGTCCGGTGAAAACCTCGTTCGGCTACCACCTGATCAAGGTGATCGATAAACGTCCGGGAAAAGTCATGGGTTACGACGAAGTCGAGATGCGGGTGAAAGCCGATCTCCAGAAGGAAATGGTTGGAAATTACGTCGGCCAGCTGAAAAAAGGTGCGAACATCAGCTTCAACGACAAAGGCATCAGCTCGATCCAGTAGTCGATCGCGCTTTCAGATTGAAAAGGGCCGCCCGGAACGATTCCGGGCGGCCCTTTTCGTTGAACTTGAGGATTTCGTTTCGAAGCTATTCGGTGAAATCCTTGGCGACGATTCCGTACTTCTCCAGCTTTCGCAGCAGTGTCTTTTTCGGAATGTTCGCGTGCAACGCGGTTTGGTTAATGCGGCCGTTGAACGCTTTTAGGGCCGAAATTAGGAATCGTTTTTCGAACTCCTCTTTGTTGGCCTGGAAATCGAGCTTGGTGAAATCGAGCTTGAAGCCCGATTCGTCGAGTCCTTCGACTCCATCGAGCGACAGAGCGCCGCCCGACACCTGGAGGCGGATTTCCGCCTCATCTTCGTCCGATTCGTCCGCGGCGACGGAGCCGGCGGAGACCACCTTACCGAGGGTAAGACCCTTCGCCCGTGCGGAGCCCAGAACCGTTTCCGGCAGGGAGTCGGGGGTGATTTCCGAGGAAGTCTCGATCACGAACGCGTGTTCGATCACGTTTTCGAGCTCGCGAATATTGCCCGGCCACTGGTGGGAGCGCATGGCATCCATCGCTTCGGCGGAAATCCCGGTAATGTTCTTCTTATGTTCCTGGTTGAACTTATCGATGAAGTATTTCGCCAGGTGCTCGATATCGCTCTTCCGGTCGCGCAGCGGTGGAAGCTGGATCGGAAGGACGTTCAAGCGATAGAATAGGTCCTCTCGGAACTCACCCTTCTTGATCATCTCTTCGAGATTTCGATTGGTCGCGGCGATGATTCGGACGTTCACCTCGATCTCGCGGTTGGATCCGATCGGAGTGAATTTCTTTTCCTGGAGCGCACGCAGGAGTTTAACCTGCATTCCCAGGGAAACGTCGCCCATTTCGTCGAGGAAAAGCGTGCCACCGTCGGCATACTGGAATTTCCCGATCTTACGCGAGTCGGCCCCGGTAAAGGCCCCTTTCTCGTGGCCGAAAAATTCGGACTCGATCAGGGTCTCCGGAATCGCCGAACAGTTGATGGTGACGAACCGGTTGTCTTTGCGGGGAGAGTTGCAGTGGAGGGCTTGGGCGACCAGTTCCTTGCCCGTGCCGCTTTCTCCGCGGATCAGCACCGCGGTCTCGACTCTCGACAGCTTGTCGATGACGGAGAATACCTTCTTCATCTCGACGCTCTGGCCGACGAATTCGGTTCCGCCCGGCATCTTGATGATCGGGGAGGAAAGCGCGATGTCTTTCACCATCTTGTTCGCGCGAAGCGCCTTTTCGACCATGTAGACGAGATTGTCGGCCTTGATCGGCTTTTCGAGATAGTTGTAAGCGCCTTCTTTGGTCGCTTCGACGGCGTCGCGAATATTCGCGAACGCGGTCAGCACGAGTGCGATGATCGAAGGATCGTGGGCCTTGATCTCTTTCAGGGCTTCGAGACCCGACAAGCGCGGCATGTTCACGTCGAGAAGGACGAGGTCATACTTCCCGGCGCGGACGCGGTTCACGGCCTCTTCGCCATCGACGGCCTGATCGACCTGGAAATGGCTCTCCGACAGGGCCGACGCGACGGTCAGGCGAAGGTCAGCATCATCATCAACTACGAGTACTTTGTACATACTTAGCTCCTTTTTTTGGACGAAACGGAATTCGAAGGGTTTAAGCCGAAAGGGTCCTGAACCGTCAAGCCAGGTTGGACTCCGACCGCTGCGGGAAGGTTAGTGGGAAGAACGATCCGAAATTCACTGCCGACTCCCGGCTCGCTCCGGACTTCGACGGTTCCCTGATGGGCTTCGACGAAGTACTTCGTGAGGTAGAGCCCGAGACCCGTACCGGAGACTTTCGTCGTCTGGTCGTTTTTCGCGCGATAGAAGCGGGTGAAGAGGCTCTGGAGCTCTTCGACCGAAAGTCCGATGCCCTGGTCGAGAACCGCGACTTCTACCGTATCGCCGCGATCCACGGTTCGAATCGTAACGGTCGAACCGGGAGGGCTGTACTTCATCGCGTTGTCGAGAAGGTTCGCGAGAACTTTGGTGATCAGCGACACGTCGAAGCGGATCGGAAAGAGGGGCTCGAGTTCGGACACGAGGTTGATGTCCATCGTTTTAGACTGGGCGTCGAATCGCTCGATCAGCTTTTCGATGACTTGATTGATGTCCTTCGATTCTAGATTCAGGGTGATTCGATTGGCTTCCACCTTGGTGAGCTCGAGTACCGAAGAGATGAAATGATTCAGTTCTTCCGTCGAGGACATGATGTGCTCGAGGTTCTCACGTTCGGCTGGATTCAGTTTTCCACCTGTTTTCCGCAGAACCATCTCCGCGAGTCCCTGAATTCGAGCCACGGGGGTTTTCAGGTCGTGCGTCACCAGCCGTAAAAAGTTGGTCTTCAGTTCCTCGACCTGGAGGAGGATTTCATTCTTCCGCTGGTAGTCCCAGCGTCGCTTGTACTCCTGGATCAGCCGGTACGGCACAGCCAAGTAATAGGAGAGGAAGATGCCGACAATGGGCTGGGCTTCGCGGATCCACAGGCCGCGCACGGAAAACAGAATCTGTCCGACGAGAAGAAAGCCCACCGCCAGGACGAGGGTGTTGAACACTCCATAAAGTGGGGTGTAGGTGAATACCGACCAGATGACGAACGCGGTGACCAGGAGCGTGGTGACCCAGTTCAGCCAGTCGGGCGAACGCACGATTCCGCGATTCCGAATGACCGCGTCGAGGATGTTCGCGTGAAGCGCGAGCTTGGGATTGGTATAAGCGCGCTTAGAATAAGGGGTGAACGCGAAGTCATCCGAATCCGTCCGGCTCATCGAACCCACGAGGACGATTTTTCCGGCAAGGTTATCGAGAGGGACCCGGCCTTCCATGAGGTCGATCATGGAGTAAATCGGATAACCCGTCTTGCTCGGTGCGCGCGGGCCGTAACCCGTTCCGCCGAAGTAGCGGAAAAAGAAGTAAGAGGCGTCGATGGTCGGATCGACGAACTGTCCGCGAATCGGAGTCTCGAGCCCGCGACCCGTGAGGCGATGGGCGAGTTCGAGGTGAAACGTGGGTTTACCGTAAAGATTGAGCAGCGCCCGACGAGTGATCTTGTCTTCTCCGAAAACATTTCCGTCCTTATGGATGACGGAGACGGCGTGAGGAACGGCGGAGAGCGGAAATGGAGGGACGACTTCGCCGTTGATGTCGAAGGGAGTGCCGAGAAGGAATGGGACGCCCTGGTTCTCCAGGCGCGAAGCGACGCCGACGAAGCGACCGCCCCATTCGCTCTTCACCTGCTCGGCGTGGGCTTGGGCGACTTTATTCATATCGACCAGATAACCAATCGACCGAGGTCGCGCGCTCTCGAGCAGCTCGAGCAGTTGCACATGATGTTCCAGCGGAAGAGGAGAGATTTCGTCGAGGCTCGTGAGCGTATGGTCGTCCACCGTTACGAGCGCGATTTCCGAAGAAGGAGCCGGCTGCGCGCCAAGGCGCATGCGAAAATCGTACAGCGTCGATTCGATCCAGTTGAACTCGAGATTCATCAGAAAGGCGGTCAGCAAAAGCGCACCCGTACCGATAACGAGTGCACGCTCGTACCTGTCGATGAAAGTTTTGAAGAGGTGCCGTTTCGACATTTCCCGGGGTCTCAGTTTCTAACGCGTAAAGTTTACTCAGTGCATGAATTTGCCAGGGTGGTTTTTAACACATGGTGCCAAAAAGCACCATCGATAACTCTTTGAAAGGTTGATTTAATTACGCCCATCTCAGGGCAAAGATATATTGGTTTTGACGAGGCTCTTTCCACCGGAAGTGCAATGCGAACAGTCACGGATGACTCAGATTGTTTAGGATTCTTAATCGTTAGATTCTGAAGTGAGAAGCGGCAATGGATTTTTCGGCTGACCTCCCATGAAAGACCCTCATTCAAACCTCTACCTTTTCATCGTCGCCGGAAGCATCGGAGTCGCGACCAGCGCCTGCCTAACGATGCCGGGAAGCGCCCTCCAGGGCATCCAAGGGCAGGCTAAACCGTCGACGAATTCGGTGCCCGCGGCCGCGGGAGAAATCGCCGTGAGTGCGGGCGAGGTCGGCGCCGAGATTGAAACGCAGATTTCTTCGCTGCCCGATAAGTCCCTCTATACGGTTTTCGCCGTCGCCGAGGGTTCGCAAGGTCTCGCGGCGGATAGCGGAGTAAAGAAATTCGAGAAAGTGATTCCCCGACGACTCTTTTTGCAGAATTACGCATCTGCGATCATAGGAGCGGGAAACGGAAAGACGATCCGCTACAGCATCTATTTTCCCGACGGATACTACGATGATCCGGATGCCGAGTACCCGCTGCTCATCTTTCTCGGCGGAGCCGGGGAAATTCCGAGCGATGCCGCGAATCCCGAAACGATTTTTACCGCCGGTCAGTATCGCATCAACAAAACTCCGTATCCCGCGAACATCGCGCTTGGGGCGTCTGGAATTACCTGATCGCACACCCCGAAAAAATCGCGGCCGCCGTTCCCGTCGCGGCGACGAGTTTCAGCTACACGGGGGGGCGCGGGTACGCTTTGTGCCGCTTCGGCTTCGAACGTCGCCGTCTGGGCGATTCATAATACGAACGACAGCTTGGTGACCCCGAATTCGAGCACGAATGCGGTTACGGCCTGGAACAACTGCGCTTCCGTAACCCAGACCGCGAGGTACCTCGGACTGCCGGGAACCGTTTTCACGGCCACTGAAAACAATCATTTTACGATCGAATACGTCGTGAATTCTCAGTGGGTGCGTTACCCGCCGTCTCCCGCCGCGCTCGATCCCACGGCCGTCGGACGAGTCCCCATCGAACCGAGACTCGCGACCGAACTGTCCGTTCTTTCCGGTGCCGCCGGCGTGCCGATCCCGACGATCGAAGATTGGCTGATGCGCCATTCCAAGCCCTAAGCAAGGCCTGGTTTCCGCGCGTCGATTAGGCTATTTAGGCGCCCATGCAGCGCCTGGTCTCGACCCTCCATGAGCGGGGTACCATCTTAAACGTCTCCTTCTACCGGTTTACGTCGATCCGGAATCCGGGGGCGCGCAAGGATGCGATGAAGTCGCGGGCGAGCAGAATGGGCCTCCGCGGTTCGATTCTTCTGAGTGAAGAGGGGATTAACGGGTTTCTCGCCGGACCTGAAGCCGTGGTCCGGGAATACCTTGCCTGGATGATGGCGGAGTACGAGGAGTTCCGCGACCTCGCGCCCAAGGAGTCCTTCTCCACCAAGGTGCCTTTTCGACGCATGCTCGTGAAAGTGAAAAACGAAATCATCACGATGGGACGGCCCGAAATTCGTCCCTCGGAAAAGACGGGAAAAAATCTGAGGCCCGCGGAACTGAAGCGCTGGTACGACGAGAAAAAAGACTTTGTCATTCTCGATACGCGGAACGACTACGAAATCGCGCAAGGCACTTTCAAGGGCGCGATCGATTACGGAATCGAAACTTTTCGTGAATTCCCGGAAAAGCTCGAAGCCCAGGCGAAAACGCTCAAAGACAAAACGGTGGTCATGTTCTGCACGGGTGGAATTCGCTGCGAGAAGGCGACCGCGCTCGCCATGGACCTCGGCATCAAGGACGTCTACCAGCTTGAAGGCGGCATTCTGAAGTATTTCGAAGAGGTCGGTCACGCTCACTACCGGGGCGACTGTTTTGTTTTCGACCATCGGACGAACGTCGACGCTCGTCTCGAGCCGCTCAAGGAGAGGACGCTGAAGGAGAAGGCGGTGGGCCTGCGCCTGCACGCTTCGCCTGACTGTCCGTTTTGCATTCGCGTGCTCATGGCTCTTCAAGCGAAAAATCTTCCGGTGGAAGTCCTCGACTTCGATCTCGCCCAGCCGACCCCCGAACGCGTGCGCGAACTCTCCGCGCTGAACCCGCATGGCGAAGTTCCGGTGCTCCAGCACGGAGACCTCACGATTTACGGATCGGAAACTATTCTCGCTTATCTCGACGAAAACTATCCCGAGACGCTTTCGTTGTTCCCGGTGTCGGCCGAGCGACGTGCCCGCGCGCGGATCTGGATCGACTGGGCGGACTCGATCTTCGGGCCGGACGTGAAAACATGGCTCGACGAGCGTGAAAACTTAACGCCGGATTCGCGGCGAGCGCTCGAGATCCGGCTGGAGAAGCATCTCTATCGCTTAAAGACGCCCCTCCAGCGTAGCCGGGAGTTTCTCGTGATCGATGCCCTTACGCGCGCGGACCTCGCGGCTTACAGCATGCTCAAGCTCCTGCGGAACGCGGGATTTCCGGGGGATTATCCCGAACGATTCGATCTCGTCTGGAACTGGTATGACCGAGTGGAAGCGGCGGCGCGACCCCGGATGATGCCGAGCGAAGAGCCGCGGCTTTAGATCTCGGTCTGGGTGACCGACTCCGGATAGCTCGATCCGCAGGTGAACCCCTTCGGCTCGTGATCCCGCATGATCCACTCTTCGATCAGCTGATCGTCGGGGCAAAAGAGCTGCGCTTCTCGTCCGGTATAACGATCGAGCTTTATCTTCTTTAGTTCGGCGCTTTCGGGGAACGGGGTCGCCGGAGTTTCCACGCGCTTCATGAAATCCGCCCAGATCGGCAGGGCCCCGCTCGCACCGGTAAGCTGGATCGGCTTCTTCTTTTTCTTCTTCTTCGCCTTTGGATCCGTGCCCGGAGTTTCTTCCGCGGTCTTTTCGGTGAGCGATTGGTTCTGGTCCGCTCCGACCCAGACTACGGTCGTGAGCTCCGGCGTAAAGCCCGCGAACCAAGCATCGCGATAACTCGAGGTGGTTCCCGTCTTGCCCGCGGCGGGGCGGGTGAAACCGTAAGCCGACGCGGCGACGGCGGATCCTTCGGTGAATACGCCCTTCATGGATTCGATCAGGAGGTCGATCGGCGCGGGAGGAAAAACTTGTTTCGCATTGAAGACGAATCGCGCGAAGACCGTCCCGTCATCCTGGGTGATCGCGCGGATGACCGTGAGCTCGTCCTGGACGCCGTGGTTCGCAATCGTCGCGTACGCGGTCAGGAGTTCCACCGGCGAAAGTTCGGAAACGCCGAGCGAAAGGGAGGGCACGTCCGGGAGTTCGGACTGAATACCCAACGCGCGCGCCGTTTCGATCACTTCGGGAATGCCGACCTGGATGCCGAGTTTTGCGGCGACCGTGTTGATGGATTTCGCGAGCGCGAGCCGCAGCGGAATCCAGCCGAGGAAGTCCTTGTCGTAATTTCGGGGCGTCCATTGCTGGCGCCCCTGATCGTAGCTGAGCGTCCACTTCGCGTCTTCCACCGGATACCCGGTGGAATAAGGTAGGCCGGCCGGATCGGTTCCCTGGAGGAATGCGGTCAGAAAGACGAAGGGTTTGAACGTCGATCCGACCTGACGTTTCATGTTCAGAATCCGGTTGAACGTGCTTTCGCCGTAGTTTTTTCCTCCGACGAGCGCGCGAATATGGCCCGTGCGATGGTCGACGACCGCCATCGCGCCTTCGATTCGTTCCTCGGGATTCTCCGCGGAATTCAGATTGAGTTTTTTCTCGAGCGCCTCGACTCCGCGGGCGACCGAAGTCTGGGCGAGTTCGGCGATCTCCGGGTCGAGCGTCGTGTAGACTCGAAATCCCGCGGCGGCGATG
>CAZIAL010000063.1:0-14336 GCA_964536965.1 uncultured Bacteriovoracaceae bacterium | reverse complement strand
CGCACAATTGCTCAGTGGAAAATGGAAAGCATCGCGCGCCTAGAGGTCCGAATTCCAGGTCGACCACTGCTGAATGAGACTCGCCTCGACTTGCGAACGAAGAGATTGCAGGGGCGGATTCAAGTCGGCGACCCTTTCAAGCGTCGTCATGACTTCAGGCGAAAACCCGCAGGGAGAGATCATCTGGAAGCCCGCGAGCGAGTTGGTGAGATTCAGTCCTACTCCGTGGTAGGTGACCCACTTCCGCACGGCGATCCCGATAGAAGCGATCTTCCGAAACTCGCGCGTCGAACCCGCGGGACGCACCCAGATTCCGGTCGCCTCCCCACGCGCTTCGCGTTCCAGTCCATAACTCTCGAGCCACCCGCCGACCGTGCGCTCGAGTTTTCGCAGAAACCCCGTCACGTCGTGATCCGGACCGAATCCCCGTCCGTCGAGTTTCACGATGGGATAGATCACGAGTTGGCCCGGTCCGTGCCAAGTCAGATCGCCCCCGCGTTCGATTTCGAAATACTCGGTGTCGGCGGGAAGCGGACCCAGCGGCATCGCGCGCACGGCGGACGCCTCCTCCCCCACTCGGCGCTGGAGGCCGCGTCCGCGCGTGATCGTCGGTGGATGCTCCACGAAGAGAAACGTATCCGGAATGTCATCCCGGGCACGTTTCTCGACGAGTGATTTTTGGTACTCCCAGACTTCGGCGTACGGAGAGAGACCCGGCAGAGAGATAAATTCGGTCTTTGCCGCTGACTTCTCCACGCGCGCGCCTCCCGCTCCCGTTCGGGATTAAGCGTGTGCGGACGCACCCGGCGAAGCCGGCGCTTTGCGCTGGAAAATATGGATTGCGTGCCCCAGCGTCGCTTCGGCCGCCTCCATCAGCGTCTCCGGAAGCGTCGGGTGCGCATGCACCGTCAGCGCGAGATCTTCGACCTGCGCGCCCATTTCGATGGCGAGCGTCGCTTCGGCGATCAGGTTCGAGGCTTCGCAGCCGACGATGTGCACGCCGAGCAGGCGGCCCGTGCTTGCGTCGCCGATCATCTTCACGAAGCCATCCGGCTCCGCGACCGAAAGCGCGCGACCGTTCGCCGCGAACGGAAACTTCCCGATCTTGGTCTTGAAGCCTTTTTCCTTCGCTTCCGCTTCGGTCAGTCCGACCGTCGCGATTTCCGGGTCCGTAAAAATCACGGCCGGCATGCCGAGCACGTCGAACGCGGTTTTCTTACCCGCGATCGCGTCGGCCGCGACGAGACCTTCCTTCGAACCTTTATGGGCGAGCAATGGCTGGCCGGCGATATCGCCGATCGCGTACAGGCTCGGCACGTTCGTTTTCCGCTGGGCATCGACGACCACGAAACCCTTCGCGTCGATCTTCACGCCGGTCTTCTCGAGACCGATGTCGTTCGAGTTCGGAGTGCGGCCGATGGTGACGAGGACTTTTTCGTAAGTTCCCTTCGTACCGTCGGCGAACGTGACTTCCACGCCTTTTTTCGTTTTCGTTTGCGACTTCACGCCGACGCCGATCTTCAGCTCGACCCCACGTTTTTCGAGGTGTTTTTTCACGACATTCGCCAGCTCCGGATCCACGCCGGAGAGCAGGTTCGGCGCGGCTTCCACGACGGTGACTTTCGTCCCGACCTTCGCGTAAAACGTTCCGAGTTCGAGGCCGATGTACCCGCCACCGATGCAAAGCATCGTCTCCGGGAGTTTTTCCTGGTCGAGCGCGCTCGTCGAATCGAGGATCGACTCGTGATCGATGTCGAATCCCGGGAGCCGGGCCGGGCGAGAGCCCGTCGCGATCACGCAGGTGTTGAAGGTGATCGTATCCGTCTCCGACTTCGACTTCACTTCGAGGGTTTTCGGTCCGGTGAACTTCGCGTCCCCCGAAATCGTCTCGCAGCCGTTCGCCTTCAGGAGTCCGGCCACACCGCCCGTGAGCTGCTTCACGACGGTTTGCTTCCAGGCGACGAGCTTCTTCATGTCGAGCGCGACGCCCTTCACGGTGATCCCCATCGTATCCATATTCTGCATCTTCTCGTACATCGTGCCCGCGTAGATGAGCGCTTTCGAAGGAATGCAGCCGCGGTTCAGACAAACGCCGCCCACGACGTCGCGGTCGATGACCGTGACTTTCTTTCCGAGCTGGGCGAGGCGAATGGCCGCGACGTAACCTGCGGGTCCGGCTCCGAGAACGACGACATCGGCTTGTTTTTGGGCCATTACAGGGACTCCATGACCAGCAGGGCTGGGTTTTCGATGTAGGAAATAAACAGCTTCATGAACTCGGCTCCGACGGCGCCGTCCACGATACGGTGGTCGAGCGAGATCGAGAAGTAGGTCCAGTCGCGGATCACGATCTCTTCCTTGCCACCGATCGTTTTCACGACGGGTTTGCGGAAGATCTTGTTAAATCCGAGGATGGCGACTTCCGGATAGTTGATCACCGGAGTGGCGAAGAGTCCGCCGATCGTACCCGCGTTCGTGAGCGTGATCGTACCGCCGGTGTTGTCGTCCATCGTGAGCTTCTTCGTGCGCGCGCGCGCAGCAAGCCCTTCGATGTCGGCCGCGATCTCGAGGATCGTCTTGTTGCCGACGTCCTTCACCACCGGAGCCATCAGGCCGTCGTCCGTCTGCACGGAGAGCGCGATGTTGTAGTAGTTCTTCTGGATGATCACGCCTGCGGCCTCGTCGAGCTCCGAATTCAGGATCGGATATCGCTTCAAGGCCGCGACCATCGCCTTCATGATGAACGGCAGATAGGTCACCTTCACGCCCGCGGCCGCGCCGACTTCCTTCGCTTTCGCGCGGAGTTCGACGAGATTCGTGATGTCGCACTCTTCGACGTAGGTGAAATGCGCGGCGTGGTCCTTCGACTGGCGCATCTTCTCGGAGATCTTCTTGCGCAGACCCTTGAACGGGATGCGCGTTTCGAGCTCGGTCGGCGCCTGGTTGCCCGCGCGCGTCGCGTAGCCACTGACGAACTTCGGAGCGCCGGCGGAAGTGGCGCCGCCACCTGAGGACTTGCCTCCTCCGCTAATGAATTTTTCGATATCTTCCTTCATCACGCGACCGCTCGGGCCCGTGCCCGAAACCTGCGTGATATCGATCCCCGCTTCGCGCGCAAACGCACGCGCCGCCGGGGCCGCCGTCACCGCGCCGCCGAGGGCGAGCATTGGAGCGGAGCCGCCGCCGTTGCCGGAGGTCGGCTTCGCCGACATCGCAGGATCGTGCGAAGTCGGAGCTTTCGCCGGAGCCGACGGCTTCGGGGCTTCGTTCTTCTGGGAAGCAGAGGCAGGTGCCGCCGCGGTCTTCGCGCCGCCGGCGCCTTCGAACTTCAGGAGTACCTGGCCGACATGGACCGTCTGGCCTTCTTTCGCCAAAACTTCCGTCACTTTTCCGGAGAACGGAGAAGGGAGTTCCACGGTGGCTTTATCCGTCATGATCTCCGCGAGCACATGATCGTGCTTCACTTCGTCACCCGGCTTCACCAACCATTTTACGAGCTCGCCTTCGTGTACGCCTTCGCCAAGTTCGGGGAGTTTCAGTTCCATGGTGGGGTTTCCTCTCGGTAGATGCATTTCAGGAGTAGTTCAAAAACAGTTCAGATCCAGTTTACTTCGGTCAAAGACTAAAAATCAGACGATGTTTCCAGCGGCGGCCGCCGCTTCCGCCGCAAGTTTCCGGCGCTTCTCGATCACGCCTTCGATGAAGAATTCTCCGGCCTTGTAACTCGACCGCACCATCGCGCCGCTCGCGACGTAAAGAAATCCATGCGACTCGGCTTCGCGACCGAGCTCCGCATACTCTTCCGGCGTATAAAAGCTGTCGACCGGAAGATGATTCATCGACGGGCGCAGGTACTGCCCGAGCGTGAGCACGTCCACGTCGAATTCACGCAAATCCGCGAACGCTTCGCGAAGCTCGTCCTTCGTCTCGCCGAGTCCGAGCATGATCGAAGTTTTCGTGAAAAGCGGCTGGTTCATCTCGCGCGCGATGTTCTTGGCGGCGCGGAGAGTGGAAAGCGACTGGAGGTATCCCGCACGCGGATCGCGGACGCGGTACTGGAGGCGTTTCGTCGTTTCGACGTTATGGGCGTACACATCGAGTCCGCTCTCCACGATCGTGCGAATGGCGTCGACGTCGCCTTGGAAATCGGGGACGAGAGCTTCGACGATGATCGCTGGGTTGAGACGTTTAATTCCCCGAATCGTTTCCGCGAAGTGGTTCGCCCCCCCGTCTTTCATATCGTCGCGATCGACCGAAGTGAGAACGACGTATTTCAAGCCTAAGGTGGCGACACTCTCGGCTACGTGTCGGGGCTCATCCGCATCGAGCGGCGGCGGAAGGCGCGCGGTCTTGATCGCGCAGAAGCGGCAAGCGCGCGTGCAGGTATCGCCGCCGATCATGAAAGTCGCGGTGCCGCCCGCCCAGCATTCAGCAACGTTCGGGCAATGCGCCTCTTCGCAGACGGTGTGGAGCTTCCGCTCGCGGAGCATGCCTTTAATCTGGGTGTACTTCTCGCCGGCCGGCGGACGGATCTTCAGCCACTCGGGTTTTTTCGCCGCGAGAATCGTGCGCGCCATCGCCGGGTTGATCGGACGGGCTTCGTCGGCGGGCGCGACGTCATATGTGGCAAGAACGGGGAGTTCTTTGAAGATAGCCATGGGGACTTAGGTATATGAGAGCGGTGCGCCAGATTCAATCGAGGAATGGGCTCAAGACGGTGCGCAACGCGGCGCACTGTCGGGGTAAACCTTGAGATACCGACAGATCATCATGGCCACTTCCCGCCGCGTTTGCGCTCGGTCGAAACTGACTTCGCTAAAAAGGGTCCCGAACTGGATTCCCTTCAGCGCGTAAAGCACCAGAAAAATGGAATGATTCCAGTCGATTTCACGCATCTCGCTTTGGAGCGGGGAAAATTTCGCTTTCAGTGCGGCGGCGACTTTCTCGTCGTTCTTCAGCATGAACTTAAGATGGTTCACCGAAACAACGGACATCAGAAACTGTCGGTAAACATTCTTTTCCTGGTCGAAGTTTTTGAAAAACTGCTCCACCAGTCGGGCGACCACTTGCTCGAGGTCCGCTCCATCCGTGTCTAAAGCCTCGATGGTCCGGACCATATTCTCGGCCGCGCGGTTAAAAAGACGTTCGACCAGAAACTGGAGAATCGCCTCCTTATTGGGAAAATATTGGTAAAGCGTCCCGATGCTGACCCCGGCTCGCTCCACGATCTTGTTGGTGGAGAAGCCCGGGGCACCCTTCTCCTCCAAAAGCTGAGTAGCGGCTTCGATGATCGTTTTGATCGTTTCCTTGGCCCGGCTCTGGAGCCCTTCATTTCTAGGGTCAAACTTGATTTTCGCCATGAATTTCCCGCCCGTCCCCAAAGCGAGTACCCCAATTCGCCGATTGGCGAAAGAATAGGAACGAAGAAGGAGAAAGCGCGATGGCATTTCCAGGACTCCCCCCCGAACATGTTTGGCACCCACTCGGCCGATGGGGCTGGGCGAATGTGAAATGGTGCGAAGAGACTCTCATGGGTTGGGTCACCGAGCCGGCGAACACCTGGTCGAACCTCGCTTGGATCCTCGCCGCGGTCGCGATCGTATTCCGAAAGCCCGTTCCCCGACATCCGCTGGTCAAGCTGATGCCGATGGCCCTCGTAGGACTTGGATTACTCTCGGGCTTTTATCACGCGACCAACGCCTGGATCACGCAGCTCGGAGATTTCCTCGGGATGTATCTCGTCGCGGCGATTCCGTTCCTGATCAATTTGGAGCGCCTCGGAGTCAAGAACGCGGGAACGCGAAAGTGCTACATCCTGACCAATATTTTCGGCGTCGTCGCGACCGCGATCGGTTACTACGCGCACTTTCCGATCCAGATCATTTTCGCATTTTTCTTCGGGGGAACGGCCCTCATGGAAGCGCTCCTGAGGAGTCGCGCCCCGGCTCGCAGTTACCGAAATTTCTTCGCGACCCTGGGTGCATTCGCGGTCGCCGCAACGTTTAGTGCCCTCGACGTGACTCGAACGATGTGTGAGCCGGAAAACCACTTCATCCAAGGCCACGCTCTTTGGCATTGCTTCGGTGCGATCGGAGTTTACTTCGCGGACGGGTATTGCCGGGACACGACCGAAGCGTAAAACGCGGCCTGGCGGCCGAAATTCTCGCGAATCCCGCTCGGCAAGCTTAAGTCTCGATCGCCATTCGAGTCGCCACCAAGCCATCCCAAAATTTTCGGGAAGAAGCTCCGGTGGACTGGGGTGCGAGCGGACGCCCTCGCTGCGTTCCGGTCAGCACCCGGGGAACCTGGCCCCCGACGCCGCGAAAAAAACGGGCAAGTTCAGCCGCGTTTCCCGCCACGAGAGCAAGCCGGAGCTCCCCCGCTTCGAGATAAACCCCGCGAACGGAGATCCTTTCCCGCGCGGCTTCGCGCGCCACCAGTCGGCGGATCGCACGTCGATGATTCGGAAGATCCATGGACCAGCGCCCATGCGCCCGGCGCGAGGTCCAGCGAGCCTCGATGAGCCGGCCGGGATAGAACGGGCGGGCCCTTTTCCGTCGCCCGGCCGGCTGCGGGCCAAACCACGGGGAACCTGCGTCCCGGTCATCAGGGGGAAGCGCGCGCGGATGACTAGGGGAAGTCGCGGGCTGATTTCTAGGGGGACTCGCGTCCCATCCGTGGGACCCCGAACCTTTCCGCACCGCTCGTTCCGTTGGGAGCCGTTCCGGCGGGCGTTTTTTTCGATTCGGTCGAGAAGCCTTCCTCGCGCGAGTGGTACTGGAATCACTTCTACTGCGACTACTCGATTTACTGCTCAAGTTTACTGACCGACTTCCTGACTGACTCTGACTACCAGACTTCTAGATCCAGTAGACCCCCAAATTCCTCGTGGGGCAATGTCAATTTTAACAAAAAAAACGGCGATCGATCACCCATGATCAATCGCCGTTTTTCGAGAGAGAGGAGTTGTATGAGTTGCCTATGAAAAAGTCCCGGTTCGCAACTCGATGACCGGGACCGGGAGAAAACCACGTGAGAACCTGCATCCACTATCGCGGGGTTCGCCTCTCTCTTCGGAACTATTTCATTTTCAATCGCGACGACATTCCATCATCCGCGCAAACCTACTAGAGCAAGGCGAGTGCCGCTTTTCCCGAAAAACTCCGAAAAAAATCCTGAGTCTTTACCATGGGATCCCGGCGGAACCGCCCCCTTCGCTGTCCATGAAATTGACAGGCGGCGAACCCTGGAAAGCCCCCCGCGGCCACCCCCGCCAATCGCCGCTGGCGTAAGTCTCCGCCTTCGGTAAAATCATCCTAGGGTGAAAAAAAAGGGGTTTTGGCGGCGGCTCTCCCGCCCGCTTCGCATTTCGGATGAAAAGGGGCAGGTGTCGATTTTTATCGGCTCGATGCTGCTGACGTTCTTTCTCTTCCTGACGTTCGTCCTGAACACGGGCATGCTCGTGAACGCGAAGATCAACCTCCAGAACGCCGCCGATCTCGCCGCCTATGCGGGAGCCGCGGTGCAGGCTCGCCAGCTGAACGATATCGGCTATCTGAACTACGAGATGCGGAGGACGTATAAAAAATTCCTCTATCGTTACTATGTGCTCGGAAACGTGAACCTGCCGACATTTCCGAAGAACGCGAACGCCGGCGGCGCGGCCCGGTTCGGCGTGACGGAGTTTAACTCCGGCCAGGCATCACGCCCGGTGGATCTCGGCGTACCCAGCACTTGTGTGACCTTCCTTCCGAACGAGAACTTCTGCGGGATGGCGAAACTCCCCTCCCTGCCGACCGTGGGCGGCGGGATCAACAATCTCGACGCCATTATGGGCGCCCTGAAAGAGAAGTTCGACCAGATCGAATCGATTCGTAAAGCGGGCTGTGTCGGCATCGGACAGATGAACCAGCAGCTCATGCTCTACTGGCTCTGGAATACCGATCCGAGCCTGGACGCCGTCGCGACGGCCCTGGCGGGAGCCGGCGGCGACGCGAACTATGTGGCGCGGCTTCGCGTGCTTCGCTCGCTGGCCGCGGGCCTGGGTCTGATGCCCAGGGAAATTTTTCTTCGGAAGCGGATCGATACCTTGAACCGTTATGTGAACTTCGCGCCCCAGACCGCCGTCGACCTTCGGGCGACCAATGCCCTGAAAGGCGGCTCCGACTGGGCGATGCACGAACGCACGATCCAAGCCTATCTTTCCGCGTACCACACGCTCGGAAACAACACCTTCGCCGACGCGACCGAGATCCGCATGGACGAAATCCTGCCCGGAAGCTCCAGCGGCGCGAACCTCCTCGCCCTGACCGACATCAAAACGCGCTTCGACGCCTTCGCCACGGACTTCTCCGTCGGCGCGACTTGTTCCTCGACCGGGGTCAGCGACCCCGTGACCGCGGCCCGAAACGACGACTGCACCCAGTGCCTCGTCTCGTTTCCCCAGTCGCAGGACCTCGGCGGATTCGACCCGATCGTCGGCGTCGCGAAGGATCCGACGGTGATGACGTACTACGCGATTCGCCTTTCGGCGAAAGCGAAAATCCTGTTCAGCCCGTGGGGGGATCTCACGTTGACCGCCTACGCGGCCGCCCAGCCCTTCGGCTCCCGAATCGGTCCGCCGCTCGCCGAGGCGATTTACTCGACTCCCGGCGCTCCGGCCATCATGAATCGATGCACGGTCGGAACCTGCGTCGGCATGATTCCGAATATGCCGATGAAGGAGGGTGATTCGCCGAACCCGACCCGCGATTCGGGCTGGGGACAGAACGACGTTCTTTACCATCTTTACCGCGGTGGACTCATCCCCACGGGCACGGGGAGCGTCTCCCAGACGATTACGAACCAGGATCTGAGCCGCGCGTATCATGTCGCGATGGCCCCGAACCCCTGGGAGATGGGACGTTACAACATTCCGAACGATTCGAACGAAGATCCCTTTCTGGAATCTTTCGATGCGAAGGGGGTGCGCGCCATCTGGGCCCCACTGTTTACCGGAAGCTCGACCGCGGCGAACGCCAACCCGGCCGCCGAAATCATCGACTACATCAACCGCATGGCCTCGGGTTACACGACCCAGAC
The DNA here is from genome assembly GCA_964536965.1 of uncultured Bacteriovoracaceae bacterium. Classification (GTDB taxonomy): domain Bacteria; phylum Bdellovibrionota; class UBA1018; order UBA1018; family UBA1018; genus JACMQW01. The sequence goes on along the minus strand of CAZIAL010000063.1, from coordinate 5,255 downwards.
GACGGCCGCGAAAAGCATTTTCAGCCCCGCCGCCCAAGCCGCGCTCATTACGCAGATTAACGCCTATGTGAACGGCTTTCTCCGGGACGGCCGTGGCGAGGATGGCGAAGGATTGAATGTCATTCGAATTTTCGATCCGATCAGCACCCGGACGGATCTTTCGGGAAATCGCCTCCCCCTCGCGCCCGCCATCCCGGACACCATCCACATGCGCGACCCGAAGCGGCTGAAGACCGGCTGGAACGATGTACTCAGCCGCACCCCGCCGTACGACTATCAGCAAAGGGGGCGGACGGGTTACAGTGTGAAATTCGTCCCGCTGAATCTTTTGCGCACCGCATCCGGCGTGACGACCAACGCAATCGACAGCTTCCAGAATCGTCTCCCCGCGACCGGCGGGGTCGGTCCGGACATCGTCGAGATGAAGCACTAAACCCTCTCCCCCCATTTTATCCGAAACACTCATTGCCAACTGCTTTCGACCTTCGCTAAATTCAGCTGGTTTCCACCAACCCATAAGGACCTACACGATCATGGCGAAGAAAAAGAAAGCGGCGAAGAAAGCCCCGAAGAAAAAACCTGCGAAGAAAAAGGCCGCGAAGAAAGCGGCGAAAAAATCCGCGAAAAAGCCGGCCAAGAAAGCGGCCAAAAAAGCCAAGCCGGCGAAGAAAGCGGCGAAGCCCGCGAAGAAAGCGGCGAAGCCCGCGAAGAAAGCCGCAAAGAAGGCCGCTCCGAAAAAATCCGCCGCGAAAAAATCCGCGCCTAAAGCCGCCCCAAAAACCATGGCCGCGCCGATGAAGCCGACGATGTCCCAGCGGGAGCCCGTCAGCGCCTCGTCCTCTTTCATGTCGGGTCTGGCCACCGGAGCCGGCGCTTCGGCCGCCTACTCGAGCTTCGGTCACGACGCCTCGCGAGATGACGGCGAAGAGTAATTCGATTTTCTAGCGGCGGTCACGGCGGCTCCTGCGGGAAGCCATCGTGACCGCCGCTGCATTTTTAGGCATCGGCATATGGAAATTCGCGACGTCCTCCACGGCTCCGTTTCGATCGAAGCGCATGAAAGAGCGATTCTCGATTCCCGCTATTTCCAGCGGCTGCGCGCCATCAAGCAACTCGGCTTCGCGGAGTTCTCGTACCCGAGCGCGACCCATAATCGCTACGTCCACAGCCTCGGCGCTATGCGAGTCGCCACCCAGGCTTTCGAAACGATCTTCGACGGCCCCGAATCCCGCCCGTCGCAAAATGCCTCCGATCGGCTCTTGCTCGCCCGCACCAACCCCGACGCCTTCGTCCGATTCCGTGCGGTCACTCGGTTAGCGGCCCTCCTCCACGACGTGGGGCACGGCCCCCTCTCGCATACCACCGAGTTTGCCATGCCGGATGTCGCGAAACTCGCCCTTCCCCCCTGGACCGGAATCTCGTCGCAGAATCGAAAGGCGAACCATGAAGACTACACGCTCAAGATCCTGCTCGACTCGGGTCTGACGAAAATCCTCGATCAGGCCGCCGAGAAGTTCGGTTTCGGCTCCAAACACGTCGCCGCCCTGATCGAACCGAAGCTGCCGATCGACGACAGCTTCTTTTGCGAAGTCATCGACGGAAAGCGCGTCGACTTCCGGCCGATCCTCCAGCAGATCATTTCGAGCGAACTCGACGCCGACCGCATGGATTACCTTCGGCGCGACAGCCTTTTCGCGGGCGTCAGCTACGGCCAGTTCGACTTCGACTGGCTGGTGGGAAACCTGACCGCGCACGTCCATCAGGGACGATGTTACCTCGCGCTCCAGCACCGCGCGCTTTACGCTTTCGAGGACTTCCTGATCTCGCGCTTCCACATGTTTCTGATGGTTTACCTCCATTATAAAAGCATCGTCTTCGACGAGATGCTCTCCCAGTATTTTACGACCGCTCCCGGCGAGTACACCTTGCCATCGGATATCGAAGCCTACTGCGAGGCGAACGATGCGCAGCTCTACAACCATCTGGCGAAATCCAGGAACGAATGGGCCCGCCGGATCGCCGAGAAACGTCCCTACCGGATGCTCGTCGAACTCCACAGTGGAATTCCTCCGGGAAAAGCGGCTCGGGAACGCCAAGACAAGCTGCTCACCGAGCTGAAAGCGAAGCTGACCGCGAAGAAGATCCACTTTATCGAAGCGAACGTTTCGGGCGAGCTCTCGAAATATTTCCGCAAGCCCGGCGACCCGATCTTCGTGCGTTACGACAACCTCTTTTCCGACCCGAACTACATTCCGCTCGAGAAATGCACCGATCTTTTCGAACGTTATGCGGAGAAACGCTCGATCATGCGGCTCTACGTCGCGCCCGAGGTCTATGCCGACTGCGTCGCCCTCGGACGCGGCACTTCCATGATGGAGTAGCCGGCATTTTCTGCCGGGCGAGCGACCCCTAAAATCATGCGATCATTCAGGGATGAATCTGCGCGTCGCTGTAGTCTTAAGCGGGATGAGCTGGGTGTCCCTTGCGCCCGCGGCCTGGGCCATCGACCCGGACGAAGGGCAGGCCTGTATTCTCCGCGGCCCCCAAGATCCCTATCAGCCTTTCGAGCTGGACTATTTCCAGACGAACTACTGGATTCCCGCGTGGAAACTCGCCGGCTATAAAACCGAAGCGGAGGTCGATCGATACCTCGGTTGCTGGAAGGAATCCGACGCGAACTTCGTCGCGTATAAGTCGAAGTATAAGAAAATGATTCAAGCCGCGGCCGAGGCTTCCTCCATCCCCTTCTCGATCCTCGCCTGCCTCTATTTCTACGAGTCGAAATTCGACAAGAACGTCGTCAGCCCGGTCGGGGCCAAGGGCCTCGCCCAGATCATGCCAGGAACCTGGAAAGCGATGGTCGCCAACCTCGACACGGGAAAAGCGATGGTGACGAACCCCTACGTCGTCTCGAATCTGGAAAATGCTCTGAAAAATACGCCCATGAAAGCGAGCGAGCGCGACGCGATTCGAGCCCTCGTCGCGAAAGTAAAAAGACTCTACGCCGAAAAATATGTGGGGGGTCGACTGAGCGGGAAAGGGAATCTCACGGCCCTCCGCGTGGCCCTGAAGGCCCTCGAAAAGTATCCGGCCTTCGCCGAGGCTGGCTCGGTCGACGAGTATCGGAGCAACGTCGAGGCTGCGCTGGATAAATACGAAATGCGCGAGATTTTCGATCGTTATAAGAAAGCGCTCGGTAAATCGAAGCTGACCATGGACCCCTTCTCTCCGGAGGCCGCCATCATCATGGGGGCCCTGACGCTGAAGGTGAATGTTTTCCAGGGCATCTTCGGCCAGGACTTCCTCCACGGCTCGCACGACCGCTGGGTCATCGCGGCCGGAGGTTATAACATTGGCCCGGCCGGGATTAAGTGCTCCGAGAACATGAGTGCCGACCAGTGCATCGAGATCACTCGAATGCAAGAAATCAGCAGAGCCAAAAAAAGAGCTGCGAAACAGAAGGTCGCCTACGAATCGAAACCTGAAGATTACCAAACGAGCGATCATATGCGAGGAATTAAGAATTGCTCCGAACATGAGAACTGGAAAAACAAGCTGAACCAGTCCCCGACGAAGGGATGCCAGGGATGAAAAGACTCCACTCCATTCCTTTTCTGCTCCTCCTCCCTGCCGCGCTCACGTCCGCGGCCTCGGCCAATACGAAAGCGAGTCCCACCCCGGCGCCCTCCCCCTCGCCTTCGATCGCGACGGCAGACTTGCGTGAACTGGGGAAAATCCTCACGCCGGAGCTGTGCAAAAACGGTCTCGTGGACCCGCTCCAGCCGCTGCGCGTGGAAATCGGTAAGTTTCGGAAGCAGTATGCTTCGACCGAGGAAATGAAGGCCCGACTGAAGGCGTTGCTCGAACAAGAACAGAAGGAAGGCACGGATCTCGCGGAGCTGAACTGGATCCGCGCCTTGAATCCTTGGCTCCTGCCCCGGGATTTTCCGGGCCGGCCCGCGCTGACCAAGTGCGCGTCAGAGCTTCGGAACTTTAGCGACACCCGGCTGGACGTCGCGATCGACGAATGGAAAAACTGTCTCGAGATCGCCTATCCAGCGGAAAAACCGCCGGAATTCGAAGCGATCCAGAAGTGCCTGGCGGCCACGGCGCACCTCCTTCCGTCGAATCGCTGATCGCCGTTTCTCGTAAACTCGCCGATCCCCCGGATTTTTCAGCGCAATTTCCGCCGATTTTGGGGCTGCCCTATTCCGCGAATTCGGCTATACTCGAAGACGAACTCGAGGAGCGTTGCGAGGCGATATGCCCTAGGCTCGAGTTCCAGTTACCCAACGGCGCTCACCTATCCATTCGGCCCTAGGCACGATGGCGGTGAGACCCTTCACCCCAGCCGGCTTTCGGCCACTGAAGGAGTCCCATGGGAAGCCCTGATTACGTCATTGCAGATATTAAACTCGCCGATTTCGGTCGCCGCGAAATTAAGATCGCGGAAACCGAAATGCCCGGCCTGATGGCCATTCGCGAAGAGTTCGCGAAGAAACAGCCGCTGAAAGGAGCACTCATCACCGGATCGCTCCATATGACGATCCAGACCGCCGTGCTGATCGAGACCCTCGAAGCCCTGGGCGCCCAGGTTCGCTGGGCCTCGTGCAACATCTTCTCGACCCAAGACCATGCGGCCGCGGCGATCGCGGCGAACGGCACTCCGGTTTTCGCCGTGAAAGGCGAGACGCTCGAGCAGTACTGGGACTACACCCATCGGATCTTCGAATGGCCGAACGGCAAGTTCTCGAACATGATTCTGGACGACGGGGGCGATGCGACCCTCCTCCTCCACCTCGGCGCGCGCGCCGAGAAGGACCTGACGGTTCTCGCGAAGCCGACTTCCGAGGAAGAAACGATCCTTTACGCTTCGATCAAGAAGAAGCTCCAGACGGATCCGAACTGGTATTCGACTCGTCTTTCGAAGATCCAGGGCGTGACGGAAGAAACCACGACGGGCGTGCACCGTCTGATCCAGATGCACGAGCGCGGCGAGCTGAAGTTCCCGGCGATCAACGTGAACGACTCGGTCACGAAATCGAAGTTCGACAACCTCTATGGTTGCCGTGAATCCCTCGTCGACGCGATTAAACGCGCGACCGACGTAATGATCGCGGGCAAAGTCGCGGTCGTCTGCGGATACGGAGACGTCGGAAAAGGATCCGCGCAGGCCCTCCGCGCCCTTTCCGCCCAGGTCTGGGTGACCGAAGTCGATCCGATCTGCGCGCTCCAGGCGGCGATGGAAGGCTACC
>CAZIAL010000062.1:0-14342 GCA_964536965.1 uncultured Bacteriovoracaceae bacterium | reverse complement strand
TTCATGATGGAGCCGTCCGAGAAGTCGATGGAGTCGACGCTGAATCTGATCGCAAGCTATGGATTCACCCATCGCCGGACGGTTTCCTCCTCCTTCCGTCTGAAGGAAAGCCTGGTCGGCCAGTGCGCGTTCGAGAAAAAGCGGATTCTGCTTACGGACGTTCCGCCGGATTTCATCCGCATCGAAACGGGACTCGGGAAGGCGACTCCGCAGAACGTGGTCGTCATGCCGGTTCTTTTCGAAGGCGAAGTGAAGGCGGTTATCGAGCTCGCTTCTCTGAAGCAATTCAGCCACAACCAGCTGACCTTCCTCGATCAGCTGATGGATTCCATCGGCGTGATCCTGAACATGATCTCTTCTTCCATGCGGACGGAAGAGCTCCTCCAGGAGCTGAAGCGTTCGAACGCGGAACTGGAAGCCCAGGCCGGCGAGCTGAACGAAAAAGCGAAACTGCTCGAAGTGAAAAACCAGGAAGTCGAGCTCGCTTCGCGGTCGGTCGAAGAAAAGGCCGAGCAGTTGCAGCTGATTTCGAAGTACAAGTCCGAGTTCCTCGCGAACATGTCGCACGAACTCCGGACGCCGCTGAACTCGCTCCTGATTCTTTCGAAGATGCTAGCCGAGAACAAGGCCGGAAATCTCACCGAGGAGCAGGTCAAGTTCGCTCGTACCGTCTTCGCTTCGGGCAACGATCTCCTCGGACTCATCAACGAAATCCTCGACCTCTCGAAAGTGGAGGCCGGAAAGATGATGATCGATCCGAAGGAGATCCAGCTCGAAGAAGTCCAGGAATACTTCGACCAGACCTTCCGTCACCTCGCCGATCAGAAAGGCGTCGGTTTCGAGATTCGGATCGAAAAGGGCGTTCCTCGCCAGATGTTCACGGACTCGAATCGACTGAATCAGATTTTAAAGAACCTGCTGTCGAATGCCTTCAAGTTCACGGACCACGGCAAGGTTTCTTTCGTGATCCGCTCGATGATCGACGAAGCGACCCAGGCGAACTCGATCGCGTTTACCGTGACCGACACCGGCATCGGGATCGCGAAAGACAAGCTGGGCCTGATCTTCGAAGCCTTCCAGCAGGCGGACGGTACGACGAGTCGGAAATATGGCGGAACCGGACTGGGTCTCACGATCAGTCGCGAGATCGCTCGTTTGCTGGGCGGGAAGATCGAGGTGGAAAGCACGCCCGGAAAGGGAAGTACCTTCACGCTCACCTTGCCCCAGAACTATCTCGGCTCCGAAGCGGGCGGTGTCCGTATGGGCCAGTCATCGCTTGGCGCCGAAATCAACGCCTCCATTCCCGAGCTCCCGGAGGATGCGGATTTCACCGGCCGTAAAATCCTCGTCATGGATGACGATGTAAGGAACATCTTCGCGATCAACAGCGTGCTCGAGTCGAGGGCGATTCGGGTCATCCATGCGGAGAACGGTAAGGCGGGGTTGAAGCTTCTGGAAGAAAATCCGGACGTCGATCTGATCCTGATGGATACGATGATGCCCGAGATGGACGGACTCACGGCGACCCAGGAAATTCGGAAGAAGCCTTACTTCGTGGATCTGCCGATCATCTCGCTGACCGCAAAGGCGATGAAGGGAGATCGGGAGAAGGCGCTGGATGCCGGCGCGTCGGACTATTTGACCAAACCCGTCGATCCGAAGACCCTGCTTTCGGTCATTCATCTTTGGTTGAAAGATCGCCTCCCGGCCTCTCGGAGGTCGAGCGCTAAATGATTCTAGAAACGTCAGGACGCCGCTTTGGGACCTAGAGACCTCCCCGCAGACGTTCAGCAATTCTACGAGCAGTACATCGACTCGGTGGAGCTTCTCCATGTCCTGATGCTGCTCCAAGGGGAAAGGGAACGTCGTTGGACGATCACGGGGATCAGCGAAGAACTGAGAAGTTCCGAAAGCTCCGTCACGAAGCGCCTCCAGGCCCTGGTCCAGCGGAAACTTCTCCATCCGGAATCCGTCGGCGGGGGGAGCGCGCGATATCTGCCGCATGATCCGACGATGGATGCGCTCGTGGATCGTTCCCTCAGCTACTACAAGGCCCACTCTTATCGAATTATTGACCTCATATTCTCGAAGCCGACGAATGCCATCCAGTCGATCGCCGATGCATTCCGGTTCAGGAAGGACGACTGATGTTAGCGATTGCTGTTTATGCTTTATGTTTCCTCACGAGCGCGAGTTGTATGGGTTTTCTAGCGCGCGAATACCGGAAGAATAGGGTCCGTCTCCTGCTCTGGATGTCGATCTGTTTTCTGGGGCTGGCTCTCAGTAACTTCGTCCTGATTCTCGACAAGTTCGTGATCCAGGATACGAGTCTTGCGACCTTGCGGGTCATTCCCGCGGCCGCCGGTTTCGGGGTGCTGATCTTCGGCCTTATCTGGGACACCGTATGAATCTCTACCAATTCATTTCGGGAGCGGCAGCGATGGGTGCCTGGGTTTGCGGAGCGTTTTTCTTTCGCTTCTGGCGCCGGACTTCGGATCGACTCTTTCTGATTTTCGGGGGGGCATTCTGGCTGCTCGCCCTTGAAAGACTTATTTTGGCTTTCCAGGACCCCGTATCGGAGAACACTCCGCAGGTGTACCTCATCCGATTAGCGGCGTTTCTGACGATTCTAGCTGGGGTTTGGGATAAGAACCGAGCGAGTCGTTAGCCGAATCGAGTCCGCCAGCGAAACCTGACTACGTTAGTAAAGAATAATGAGTTGTCCTTTAATCTGTCTTTTCTTAAGCTTGGAGTCGGCCTCGCCGCCGAAGGAGTTTTACCGATGTCTGCCCCCGCACCCCACATCTTGCTCGTAGACGACGACGCGGACATCCGCTTCGTTCTGCAGGACGTGCTTGAGCACGAGGGGTACACCGTCTCTTCGGCTGAAAACGGCGAACAGGCTCTCGCGTTTCTTGGCGCGCAGTCGGCTCCGAGCCTGATCCTGCTGGATCTCATGATGCCAGTGATGAACGGATTCGAATTTCGCGATCGCCAGATGGCCCATCCGGACTGGGCAAAAATCCCTGTGGTGGTGATGTCGGCGGATGTGCTCGCGCAGCAGCGACTCGATCGCCTCCAGGGCGCGACTTTTCTCCGCAAGCCCCCGGAGCTCCAAGACTTCCTAAGGATTGTGAAAGAAAATTCCGCCCAGATTAACTAAGGTCTAGGATTTTTAGAGAGAAACGCGCAGGCTGTCCAAACGTGATTCAGAAAACCATTCTCATCATCGAAGACGATCCTGATCTCCGCGATACGATCGCGCTTGCGCTGCAAGCAGAAGGTTACTCCACCCTCGTGGCGTGCAACGGGCGACAGGGTCTCGATCTGCTGCTCGGGCGCAAAGAGAACGAGGGACCGATCTCGTGCATCATTCTCGACCTCATGATGCCGGAAATGGACGGCCAGGAGTTTCTGCGGATTCTCCACTCGAGCCATCCGGAAATGGCGAAGATTCCCATTCTGGTCGCGACGGCGGTCGGCACGAATGTGCAGGCGTTGAAAATTCCTTATGGCGTTCAGCGCATCCAAAAACCCATGGAGCTCGAGGAGCTCTATACGGCTGTCCGCGATCGCTGCTTCAAATCCGAATCGGGACTAGCGCGCTAACGGGAGCTCAACCGTAAATCGCGTGCCCTGGCCCGGCTTGCTTTCGACATCGATCGTTCCTTCGTGGGCATGGACGATCTGCCGGGTGATGTAGAGTCCGAGCCCTAAACCGGAGATGGAGTCGCCTTTCACAGCACGCTCGAAACGCTCGAAAATTTTGTCGATCATGGTATCGGGAATTCCGATCCCCTGGTCCTGGATTTCGAAGCGCGCCCGGCGGCGATCCTTCGTCGTCTGCACGCGGATTTCCACCGGACGGCCATCGCCGTACTTGATGGCGTTCGACAGCAGGTTGGTGACGATCTGCTCGACGCGAGTCGGATCCCACTGACCGATGACGGCGCCTTCGGCCTGGAAACGAATTTCCGCGCCGTTCGCGGCGTCCTTGAAGCGATCGACCACGTCGCGCCCCACGCTCGCCAGATCGACTTCGGCCTTGCTCAGCTGAAGTCTTCCGAGCCGAATACGGGTCAGGTCGAGAAGTTCGTCGAGCAGCTGCGCGAGCTTCCCACTTTGTCGCTCGCAAACACCGAAGCCGCGGGTGATTTTTTCGATCTTCTGATCGGCCGAAAGATCGGGTCGCGTGATGATTCGGGAAACGAGCTGGAGCTGGAGGTGGAGGCTCGTCAGCGGCGTCTTCAGTTCGTGCGACGCGATCGAAAGAAATTCATCCCGGGTTTGGAGTGCTTCGTTTCTTTCCTTCAGGAGCTTTTGGGTTTCTCCCAGCTGTGCCTGGAGCAGCCGGCGCTGGACGGAGAGCTCGATGAAGACATTCACCTTGCTCTTTACGATGTGGGGATCGAGTGGCTTGTAGAGGAAGTCGACGGCGCCCCGATCGTAACCGCGAAAGGTGGTGACGCGATCGCGCGCTCCCGCGGTCACGAAGATGATCGGAACGGCGCGGGTTTGCTCGGTGCCGCGCATGAGCTCGGCCAGCTCGAATCCATCCATTTCGGGCATCTGGACGTCGAGAATCGCGAGCGCGAAATCATGATCGAGCAGGAGTTCGAGCGCCTGGAGCCCCGACGTCGCCCGGAGAAACTCGATATTCGGAGCGCGAAGGAGCGCTTCGAGCGCGAGGAGGTTTTCCGGGAGGTCATCGACGAGAAGGATTTTCACTTTTTCCATGCGACTCTCCTTTCAGAAAACGCCCGATTTCAGGCACGGTTAGAATAGCCTTTGGCTGGAAAAGTTCCAGCGCACTTCGCGGCATCGTTTCCGATTCCGCGGTGCTGGGATCTTGGACAATCGTTCCTCCGCCTCGGTCATGAATCTGGCGCAGACCGTGGGCACCGTCGTGGCTCGCCCCCGTGAGGAGGATTCCGAGCGCTCGTTCGCCGTAGGCGATCGCCGCGCTTTCGAACAGGACATCGATCGAAGGGCGCGAGAAATGAACCGGCTCCTCGACGGAGAATGAAAAGGAGTGATTCGGTTCGACTAACAGGTGATAGCCGGCGGAGCTGAAATAGATCGTTCCTGGAGCGATCGTTTCCTTGTCCTCGGGTTCGCGCACCGGAATACGGCATTTCGGTGCCAGGATCTCCGAGAGCATGCTCCGGCTATCGGAGGAGAGATGAATCCCTACGACGACGGTCGGACGGAAATCCGCCGGGAGTTCCGGCAGAAGCGCATTCAGCACCGTCAACCCGCCGGCGGAGCACCCCATCAGAATCAGGTCATAGTCGCGGACGTTCAGGCCTTCAGCGATCGTCATGGCGACCTCCGTTTCCGATAGATTTTTTCCTCGCGGACGAGCTCTTCGAATTCGAAATTCACGTTGGAGAAGCGAAGCGTCTCCTTCGAGCCGAGCCCCAGAAATCCGCGGATGGAAAGGGAGTCGGAAAAAAGGCGGAACGCGCGGTCCTGGAGGGAGCGATTAAAGTAGATCAGAACGTTTCGACAGGAAATGAACTGCACCTCCGCGAAAACACTGTCCGTGGCGAGGCTATGGTCAGAAAAGACCACGCGTTCGCGTAGGGACGAGTCGAAGATCGCCGATCCGAGTCCCGCCTGGTAATAGTCGGAGAACGCCGCCTTCCCGCCGAATTTCTGATAGTTGGCCGTATAGCGGCGAACGCTGTCGACCGGATAGATTCCCGTCTGCGCCGCGCGGAGGTAGGCCGGGTTGATGTCCGTCGCGTAGATCAGGGAGCGTTCGAGCAGACCCTCCTCGCGGAGAAGAATCGCCATCGAGTAAACCTCCTCGCCCGTGCTGCAGCCCGCGATCCAGATTTTTAGGGAGGAGTATGTTTTCAAGATCGGAACGACGTGCTCGCGCAATGCCCGATAGTAAGACGGGTCGCGGAACATTTCGCTCGTGGGAACGGTGAGGAACTGGAGGAGCGCGTCGTACGCCGCGGGATCGCCCAAGACCTTTTCCTGGAGCCGACTCACGCTCGGAAGTTCGAGTCTCTGGAGGGTCAGTCCGATGCGCCTCCGGACGGAGGAAGGGCTATACTCTCGGAAATCGCTTCCGTACTTCCGGAAAACGCCCTCGAGAAGAAGCCCGATCTCGATGTCGGTGGTGTCGACTTCCGCGCTCAACTTCTCATCCCGCCGATTTCGCGGGGTAACCAGACCCGCATGAGGGAAATGAGTTTGTCGAGGTCGATCGGCTTGGCGAGATAGTCGTTGGCGCCCGCCTGGAGGCAGCGTTCGTAATCGTCCCGCATCGCTTTGGCGGTCACCGCGATAATCGGAATTTCGGCATGGGACGGATCCTCGCGAATCCGGCGGATGGTTTCGTAACCATCCATCTCCGGCATCATGATATCCATGAGGACCAGGTCGGGCCGGGCCGCGTCCTTCGGAAGATCTTGAAGCCTCTCGAGCGCCTCCCGCCCATTCCGCGCGATCAGGGTCTTCGCTCCTTTCGTTTCGAGAGCGCTTCGGAGGGCGAAGATATTGCGGACGTCGTCATCGACGATCATAATCGTCCGGGAGTCGAAACTGCGTTCGCGATTTCGCGAAGTGCGAAGCATTTTTTGGGCATCCGGATTCATGCTGGACTCGTTCCGGTGGAGGAAGACGGAGACCTCGTCCAGCAGTCTCTCCGGAGAGCGCGCGCCCTTGATGATGATGCTCTTGGAAAAGAGCTGGAGCCGATCTTCCTCGGACCGCGACAGGTCGCGACCGGTATAGACGATGACGGGCGGCTGGGACGTGAGCTGGGCCTCGGCCATGGACTCGAGGAGTTCGAGGCCTGACATATCGGGCAGCTTCATATCCACGATCATGCAGTCGAAGGTGGACGACCGAAGCGCCTTCATCGCGCTTTCGCCGGTATCCACCCCCAGGAGTTCGATCCCGTTTCCGCCGATCAGCTTTTCGATGCTCTCGCGTTGTACGGTATCGTCTTCGACGATAAGCACGCGTTTCGTCCGTTGCTTGGCCTTCGCTTCGAGTTTCCCCAGGGCGAGTTTCAGTTCTTCGCGGTTGACCGGTTTCACCAAGTGGCCGACCGCGCCGAGCTGCATCGCCGTGCGGGTATAATCCGTGCTCGAAACCCCATGCACCGGGATATGCCGCGTTTTCGGGTTGTCCTTCAGCTGGTTCAGCAGGGTGAGTCCCGAAGCATCGGGGAGTTTGATGTCGAGGATAATGGCGCTCGGATCGTGGGCGAGGGCGAGTTCGTATCCGGCGCTCGTGGTCGCCGCGAGGAGGACCTTAAACCCGAGTTCGTGACCGAGATCGAGCAGAATTTTCGCGAACTCCCGCTCGTCTTCCACGACGAGGAGCACGCGCTTGTCTCCCGCGCCGATCGACTCCCGATCGTCCATGAGGTCTTTCCATTCGACGGGGACTTTTCCATCTCGATCCGCCGGGCCTGGCGATTTGGGAAGGTTTTGCCCAAGGCTTCGGCCTTCGTAGGGCCGGGCCGCCGCAGCTGCTTCCGGCGCTCGAATGGCTTCGGCCGGAGTGCGCGGGAGATGGAGCGAAAAAGTACTGCCTTTGCCTACCGTGCTTCGCAGAGTCAGAGTTCCGCCGAGGAGACGAGTCAGGCTGCGGGAGATGGAGAGTCCGAGTCCGGTCCCGCCGAACTTTCGGCTGATCGTCCCATCGGCCTGGTGGAAGGCTTCGAAGATCCGGTCGTGTTGGGCCGGATCGATGCCGATCCCGGTATCCGTCACTTCGAAGACGATACCGCCGTCCTCGGAGGAGCGAGCAACGAACGTGACCGAACCCTGGGTCGTGAACTTAAAGGCATTCGAAAGCAGATTCCGGAGGATCTGATCCAGGCGCTGGCGATCGGTGACGATGGACGCTGCCGTCGGGTCGATCTTCACTTCGAAACCGACTCGACGTTCGTCCGCGGTCGGACGAAAAAGGTTTTCCAGTCCGTGCACCACTTTGGGGACGCTGAGAGGCTCGGGGTGGATCTCGAGCTTGCCCGCCTCGACTTTAGAGAGGTCGAGAATATCGTTGATCAGGTTTAGGAGATCGTTTCCAGCTTCGTAGATCGTCGAAGCGAAATGGACCTGTTCCTCGGTGAGGTTGCCCTGGGCGTTGTCCTGCAGGAGCTTCGCGAGAATGAGGGAACTGTTCAGTGGTGTGCGGAGCTCGTGCGACATGTTCGCCATGAACTCGGATTTGTATTTTCCGGCGAGTTCCAGCTCCTGCGCCTTTCGCTCCAGGTTCGTACGCGCCGATTCGAGCGCGGAGTTTCGTTCGTCGAGATCCGAGCGCTGGCTCTCGAGGATCTGCGCTTGTTCTTCGAGCTGCTCGTTCGTCTGTTCGAGCTCTGCTTGCTGAGTTTCCATCCGGGCCTGGCTCTCCTGCAGGGCGTTCGTACGCTCGGCCAGCTCTTCGTTCGAGACGCGAAGCTCTTCTTGCTGGGTCTGGAGTTCCTCGGTGAGCTGCTGGGATTCGTGGAGAAGATCCTGGAGGCGCACGCGAAACGACGCGGAACGCAGGGAGACTCCGGCGACCTCCTGGAGTCCGGCCAGGAAATCGATATGTTTCCGAAGCGGAGCCTCGGAGAATCCGAGTTCGAGAATACCTTCGAGAGTCCCGTCGGCCGTGAAAGGAGCGAGGACGACATGACGGGGGGGCGTTTCGCCGATGCCGGAGGTGAGCCGGAGGTAGTCCACCGGGAGGTCCTCGAGTTCGAGAATTTTCATCTGTTCAGCGACGCGGCCCACCAGGCCTTCTCCGCGCGCGAAACGCTCCGGAGCGTCGCTCGGCAGGGCCAGCGCGCCCATCCGGTTGAGGACCCCGTTCTCGCCGGGAACGAAGACCGCTCCGACTTTGGCGCCGAGGTATTCGGAGACGAAATGAAGAATCTCGCGCGCGATTCGGCTCGGAGCGAGTTCGCCGCGAAGTTTCGCCACGAGTTGCATCTGCCCTTCGCGAATCCAGGCTTGGCGAGTGAGCTCCTCCGCCTGTTCGTTTTGTTCTTTCAGTGTCGATTCGAAACGCTGGGATAGCGTCATGAGCTGTCGTCGCCCGAGATAGGCGATGAGGCCGCCGAAAATCGCGCTGATGAGGACGATGACGAGTACCGTGATTCGCGTGCGAGCGGCCGCGCTTTCATTTCGCAAGTCGCGCTGTCGTTCGGAGACGACCCGCGCTTCGCGAAGGTCTTCGCGAAGCCGGTCCATCTGTTCCTTACGCTTGGGGAAATTTCCCAGGTAAGGTTTTCCCAGCTGGCTTCGCTCGCCGATCGCCTCCATCGCGAAACCCCTCCAGTTTTCGTAGGTCGAAGCGATCCTTTCGATTCGCGCGAGGTGGTCGCCCGAATCCGCCGCCTGGGTCCTCAGCTGGTTGAAGAGTCGCGGAAGTTCGCGCCCGGCGTTTTCGAAGGGTTCCAGGTACAGGTCTTCGCCCTGGATGAGAAACCCGCGCAATCCCGTTTCGGAATCGACGATGCGCCGGTAGGTTGTCGCTATCGTGTCGAGATGAACCGACGAGCGAACGAGGTCGTCGTTCGCTCGAATCATATTCATCACCAGGCCGACGAAAATCGCGCAAAGGAGCGCCATCAGGAAGAGCGGAAACGCCACGTTTCGGGCGAGCACTTTTTTAAATGTCGACGCGTCAACCACCTGAGTTTTCAAAAGGAAATCCTCTCTCAGTTCGAAGGGGTGATGGGACTCCGAAGTACCACTCCCGCGTTAGATATGCATGCATTGCATTCAAAATTTGGACCTTACTATCTTGCAGAATAGCGGGACAAACTAGTACTAACGGGCCCATCAAGCCTTGGCCTAAAGGTTGCTTAATCTGGGGTAAGGTCGGACAGAGCGAGGGCGATGTCCCAAATTGACCCGAAAGAAAGAATGAAGGCCCGTTTCAACCCCCACACCACAGGAATTTTCGAACTATGCAGAAGTGTAAAACGATTCTCGTCGCGGACGATAACGATGACATCCGGGAAGCGATTGTCGATGCTCTCGAGAGCGAAGGTTATCCCGTATTCTCCGCGCGCAACGGCAAAGAAGCGCTGAATCTTCTGAAGGAGATTCCGGGCCCGACGCTGGTTTTACTCGACCTGATGATGCCGGTCATGAACGGCTGGGAATTTCTGGATGCCCAGAAGCAGGATGCGAAACTGATTTCGCACCAGGTCGTCACGATCTCGGCCGTGAGCCCGACGCAGAGCCTCGAGGATACGACTCCGCTGAAGACGGCCGGAAATATCCAGAAGCCGTTCTCGCTGGGACTGCTTTGGGAAAAGGTTGCCGAATTCTGCGGGCCTCCTCCGGGGGCGACGCATGCGCCGAGTGCCGCCTGGTCCTCGGAAACTCGCCGCTAATCTAAGCTCGGAGTAAGCTAGGAAGGTTTTCCGGATGGGTGCGCAGAAAGCGATCGTTTGTTTTTCAGTCCTCGCGCTGGCCTATTTCGCGAGCGCGGTCTTCGTGCCTTTCTTTCTCGCGCTCTTCCTGGCGATTTTGCTCGACCCGGTGGTACGGAAGCTCGGAACCCTTCGAATCGGGCGGGAGCCGGCGACCGTTCTCGTGGTGACGACGTTCATCCTCGCGACTGCTGGTGTGGGCTGGGTCGGTTATCGAACGGTGACCGGTATCGCGATGGAGATCCCGAAGTATTCCGAGCGGGTAAAACATATTTTTTCGGGAATGCAGTCGACTTCCGATCGGATCGAAGAATCGACCCGCTCGCTCATGATGGGGTCACCGCGCGAGGAGAGCGATATCCCGCAGGTCCAGGTCGTCGAAAATTACCCGATGTGGGTGCAGTATCTGGTTCGCTGGGTGGGGTCGCTCTACGACATCGCGACCGTGGCGATTTTCGTGCCGCTTCTCCTGATGTATTTCCTTTTCGACCGAAATAACCTGCTCGAGAGCTTCAACGCCATCGCGGGTAAATACAGCTACCTGCCGAAACTGAATTCGGAGCTCCCGAAGATCATTCGCGCCTTCATCGTAGGGAATTTCGCAGTCGGCATCATCCTGTCCTTCGCCCATGGCGCGATCTTTACATTGCTGGGGCTCGAGAACTGGGTCGAGCTCGCGCTGATTTCGGGTTTTCTGAATCTCATTCCGCTCCTCGGAGCTCCGCTCGCGATCCTGCTGCCGTTCGGGCAGGGGGTGATGCAGTTTCACGATCTTTACCCCTTTGTTCTGATGGGGGTTTCGATCGTCGCGTTTCATATCGTGTCCAACAACTGGCTGCTGCCGTCCCTGATCGGCGCGCGCGTGAACGTAAATTCGGTGACCCTGCTTTTCGGGCTCCTTTTCTGGGGATGGCTCTGGGGCGCGATCGGATTTCTGCTCGCGATTCCCATGACCGCGCTCGTGAAGACGTTTCTCGAGAGCAATACGAAAACGTTCGCCCTCTCGAATCTCATGGCCGCCCGTCCGCGGCACCTCCTGCCGTTCGCCAACAAGACGAATCCCGATGGATTCAAGGTCGGTCCGCGGGCCTAGCCCGCCCGGATACGGCGGGTTTAGCTCGCCCGGATGCCGATGATTTCGAATCGGTCGACGTCCACCAGTCCTCGATCCGTCAGCTTCAGGCTCGGAATCACGGGTAAACTGAGAAACGCGAGTTGGAGAAACGGTTCCGGGAGGACGCATCCGACCGCGCGGCTCGCGGCTTTCAGCTGCTTAAGGGAAGTGCGGATTTCCGGCGCCGATTTCGCGCTCATCAGTCCGCCGAGCGGAAGATCGAGCTGCGCGGTCACCGCCCCGTCCTTCGCGACGCAGAATCCGCCGCCACTCTGGCGAAGCGAATTCATCGCCACGGCCATGTCGCGTTCGTTCGAACCCACCGCGATGAGGTTGTGGCTGTCGTGCCCCACCGAAGAAGCGATCGCGCCGTTCAGATCGTCGCCGAATCCCCGAACATAACCGGTGGCCGGGGCCATCTGTTTTCCATAACGCTCCTTCACGGCGAGCCGTGCCACCCCCCGCGCGTCGTGCGCGGAGGTCGATCGACCGGTGAGGATCTTGCCGTGTTCGACTTCGATGACGTGGACGTGTCCGGATACTCCGCGCAGCGACTCCGGCGAAATTTCTCCGGAACGAATGGAGTTGCCCCCGTAGGCCGAAAGAGGGACCGCCCCCGCGTAGGAGAGTTCATCGACGGAAACGCCGCCGCGAAAGGTGTTGAGAATGCCGACCGCGCGCACGTCCTCGAGCACGACGAAGTCGGCGCGATATCCAGGTGCGATCGCCCCGAAACGCGTGGGCCCCCGATCGAGTCCGTAATGCCGAGCCACGCTCCACGAGGAAGCGCGAAAAGCGACTTCGGGAGCGACCCCTCTCCGGATCGATTCCCGAATCAGGTAGTCGACGTGGCCTTCTTCGAGGATATCGAGCGGATTTCGGTCGTCGGTGCAGAATCCCAGCGTCGTCGACGTGGCGACGGTCAGAAGCGGCACGAGCGCTTCGAGATCCTTTGCCACGCTGCCTTCGCGAATCCAGACGGCGATTCCCTTCGCGATTTTCTCGGCCGCTTCTTCCTGTTCCGAGGACTCGTGACAGGAAGAGATTCCGCAGGCGGCATAGGCCGAAAGCGCGTTCCCGCGCAGCAGGGGAGCGTGGCCGTCCATCGGTCCGTCGGAGAACATCGCGACCTTTTCCAGGACCGCCGAGTCTCCGGCGAGTAGACCTGGGAAATTCATCATCTCCGCGAGCCCCAGAGCCTGCGGGTGCGAACGAAGCGGGAGGAGATCGCGGGCGCCCAGGATTCCGCCACCGTTGGTCTCGAGGTGAGTGGCCGGGACGCACGAGCTGAGCATGACCCGCAGGTCGAGTCGCATCGACTCGGAAGCCTTCAGAAAATTCTGGATACCCGGAATGCCCATCACGTTCGCAAGCTCGTGTGGATCGCAGATCGCGGCGGTCGTCCCCTTCGCGAGAACCGCGCGTTCGAACTCGCCGGGCATCATGAGCGAGCTTTCGAGGTGGACGTGCGCGTCGATGAAACCGGGAACGAGAAACTTTCCGCGCGCGGTGATTTCGCGATCACCGCGATATCCGGGATCGGTTCCCACGATCACGCCGTCGATCACGCCGACGTCACCCGTCGCCCAGCGGCAGGAGAAGACGTCGAGATAGGTCACTTCTCGGAGGACGAGGTCGCACGGAATTTTTCCCAGGGCGGCGTCGATTCGTCGAGCGAGGAGGCGAGGGAGGTCTTTCGGAAGCGGAGTCCGGGCCGAGCTCATCTTCCGATTCTAAGGCGCCTAACGAACGATTTCCACCCGTACTTTTCGACCCTTCACGCGCCCGGCGGTCAACCGCTCCACGGCCGTTGCGGCGATCGACTTCGAAACCGCCACATAAGAAAAGCGGTCGTGAATCTCGATTTTTCCGATATCCGACGCCTTTAATCCGCCTGCTTCGCCGGTGAGTGCGCCGAGAATATCTCCGGGACGCATTTTATCCTTCCGCCCGGCGGAGAGGTAGAGCGTTTCCATCGCGGTCGCCGACTGGGCGGCGGAACTCCTCGCCAGATCCTGCGCGAGTCCCTCGAAGGCGATCTCGCGGAAGTCCGGGGCGCGAATCCGTTCGATTTTCCCGCCGACGTGATCTTCGATGTTTTCGAGTCGATTCGCCTGCTTCTCGGTGAAAAACGAAATCGCGAGGCCTTCGCGGCCGGCGCGCCCCGTGCGCCCGATCCGGTGGACGTAGACTTCGGGAGTCGAAGGTAGATCGTAATTGTAAACCACGTCGAGATTCGCCACATCGATGCCGCGGGCGGCGACGTCGGTCGCGACGAGAATCGGCAGGGTGCGATTCCGAAACTTCGCCATGACTTCGTCCCGCTCCCGCTGCTCGAGATCGCCGTGAATCGCGCCCGCGCGAATGCCGGAACGGGTGAGTGTGCGGGCCACGTCCGCGACGGTCGCTTTCAGGTTGCAGAAAATGATCGTGGTTTCGGCCGGGTATTCGCCGAGCGCCCAGAGCAGGGACTTCGTTTTTGTCTCCGCTTCGGCCGAGAGCGCGAGCTGGCGAATCTTCGCTTCCGAACCTTCGGCATCGCGAATCGTGACCCGAAGGGGGGAGCGCTGATATCGGCGGCTCATTTCTTCGATCGAAGGAGGAAACGTCGCCGAAAAAAGCGCCGTTTGGCGCGCGAGCGGAGTCTGGGAAAGAATTCGCTCCATGTCTTCTTCGAATCCCATATCGAGCATGCGATCGGCCTCGTCGAGTACCGCCATCGTGATTCCGCGCAGATCAAGCGATCCCCGCTCGAGATGATCGATCACGCGTCCGGGGGTTCCCACCACGACGTGGACGCCCTTCGAAAGCGCCGAGAGCTGTGGA
>CAZIAL010000061.1:0-14499 GCA_964536965.1 uncultured Bacteriovoracaceae bacterium | reverse complement strand
TCCGTGTGATCGGCATACACCGTCACCGCGCCATCCGCCGCTCCGCTAAAATCTAAGTTCGCACTCCACGCCCCGCCCACGCACGCGACCGTCGCCGAAGCCGCCCCCGTGATCACGACGTTGCGGGCATTTTCCGAACACGTCCCACTGACGGCGACCGCGCCAATCCCCGCCGATCCAAGCAGTGTTCCTGCCGCCGGCAGGGAAAACGCCACCGTCGGCAGCGTCATATCGAGGGTGACGCCGGCCGAAAAAACCCGACCCGAAACATTTCCCGCCGCGTCCCGGAGCCAGGCGGAAATCTCCTTCGCCCCATCGACAGCACTAACCGTCGTCGAGGCCGGCAGCGTGCCATTCACCCAAGTACAGTTCGAGACACTCGTGTCATTAGCTTGAATACAATAGTCCGCGTAGGAGCCATCAGTCACGGGGCCGTAGCTGAGCGAAAAAACATTGGTGTTCGTCGGACTGCCGTTGCCCACCGTAACGGACGCCAACGTTGGCGGCGTCCGGTCGAGTTCGACAAGGTTGGAAGAGACGCCATCCGAGGTTCCGAAAGAGTTCTTGAGAAACGCCGTGAGCGTGAGCAGACCGTCGGGAGAAGAATCGATATAGGTCGACGGGAGCGCGCCCGACTTCCAGATACAGGTGGCGCTGTCGGTCGAGTTCTCGAGAATGCAGTACTGCGTCGGCTGTCCGACGGGAATGCCCCAGTCGAGCGTAAGCGGGTTGCCGCGGGTGGGCGTCGCATTCAGAATCGTCAGCGAAGTCATCGCGGGTGGAACCCCGCCTGCACCAAATCCCGTCGTCGCGCGACGAAGCGTATTAATCTGGGAGCCACATCCCGAGATTGCTAACGCTAACAATAGGGTGAGGGGAAATCTTCCCCCTGCGATGCGAATCAACAAACGTACCTCTTACTTCGCTTTTAGTTTTATGGACCGAATTCCCTATAAACAGAATCGCCGATCCGCTTCCGAAAGAAAATATGTGTCGAAATGGACAGCCCCATCGAGCACGGTCGAGAGGGCCGTTCATAAACGTCTTTCGCAAAGATCAGGTTTTCACTCGTTGGTCGAAAGAGCAAAAAAACTAGCAATACCAATGGTTTAGAGTACCCATCTAAATCTAACCGCTGGAGACTGCATTCCTAAAAATTTCCGTTTTTTTTAAACCTTTAGTCGCGCTGAGAGACCAAATCGCCAGATCGCAATCCGGATTCTAAGAGCGAACAACGCCCCTCCCTTATTCGCGATAATAAAAGTTATCGCGAATGGAAAAAAGCACGCGAAACGCCGGTCCACGATCGAACCCGAAATCCGCTAAGGATCTGGGTAGTAGTGCATCGTCACGCCGACGACCGCGGTCGTTCCGCCGGCATCGTCAAACGGGCACACGGAGGGGCGAAAGGTTCCCGACCCTTGGTATGCGCCAATATGAGGGGCGTAAATGCAGGCCTCCGAAGACTCGCACAGTCCATCGTCGTCTCCGCTTTCATCGCCGATTATTTCAAACGCCGACAGCAGGTAAGTCTCTCCCCCGCTGTTCGAAGTCGCCTGGTCGCCATAGACCGCGGGGGGACACGCGACCGAAGTCGGCGCCGTGGACTGGGTCGCGCCATCGCCACTCACCCCACGGAGGACCGTATCGCTCAGGGCAAGCGTCCAATCCCAAATGCGACAGACGCCCGCCGAGCATCGCCGCCCATGGTCCACGTTCGGAAACGCCGAACCGTCGATTCCCCATCCGCGGAACATACTCTCGAAGCGAAACCAATCCATGCTCAGAGGATCCGCGGAATAAGAACTCGTACCCGCGGGGGCTAGCGTGTTTTCGCTATCGGCGCTGATTTTCCCGATAAACGACGTAGCGGCGGTCCGTGAAGTCCGAAGTGTGCTCGTAAAGAGCGAACCGCCTGCATAGGTATTGCTGCCGTCGATCCCCGTGGTGGTGCAGGTGGTGTCCGTAAGGCCTGGATTCACCCCCGTCCCCAGGGTCACGCGGCAATCTTGCGAACCGTTATTTCCAACGATCAGCGCTCCTCCACCCTGATAATTGGAGATGTTCGCGATATGGATTCCGTCGGTCGCATTGTCGAGGGTTGCGATCTGCGAGAGCTGAAGATTACTTCCCGAAAACGATACGATACCCGATATGACATTGTTCCCGGTGAATGCGAGATGCAGGGTCTTGTCATTGCCCGTGGCTCGAAACCCGTAATTGTTTTGGACCGAGGTTACGAGCGAAATTTTGTCGCGTTGGGCGCCATATTCCAGTCCGTTCGTCTGATTATTAAAAGCGACCACACGCTGAACGACGTTATCCGCCGTCTGATTCATCCGCATGCCTTCCGCCCCGTTATTCGCGAGGACCGCGCCCAGCACCGTGTGGGTGTGACTGTTATTCCAGAACTCGATCCCGTTGACCGAGTTGTTTTGGCTACGGAGCTCGGTAATCAGATTGCTGTGATTCGTCGCCCCCCGGAACTCTAGCCCGTGATAACCGCCGAGCATATTGGCAATGCTCGTCCGATGTACTCGGGAACGGGTGACCCCGACGCTAAAGAAGATACCCAGCGCGGGACTTCCCCCCGCGTGGTAGCCATCCAAGGAAACCTCCACCCAAAGATTCGATTCGGAACCCGCACAAAGGAAGATCACCTGGTCCGCCGCCGCGATCTCCCCCGTACTCGCCCACGAGCAGTTATCCGCCACGTCCCCGCTCCAACGCAGGACCGAGTCACCTAACGTCACGATCGCGATTTTCTCGGCGTTAATATTGTATCCGTACGATTCCCGCGTGTTGGCCAGGAAGTAAATGGTCGATGCGTCGTCCAGCGATTCGACGGGCCCCGCGCTGTTGTCCGGCAGCGGCTGGACCGGATTGGTCCACCACTGAGCGCTCTGACTGGTTCCGCTCACCCGCCCACTCAGAATCACGGAGTTTGTGTGCCAGCCGCCCGCTCCGCTATTCGCGTCGGGATCGATCAGATCACGCAGTCCCTTCTCGGGATTCACTCCGAGCGAGTAAAATCGTGCCTCCCCGCTCGAATCGTCACAGACCCACTCGAATACACCGCGGACATCCCGCAGGCTCAAACCATCGCAAGTGGCGACGCCGGGTATTTCTACGATTCTCTTTTCTCCTCCGTGGAGGCAGTGCCGATACCCAGCCGTGACTGCGCTACAGGCCGTGTCGTCGCCATCGAAGGGCGTGTCGGGAGAGGGGTCATCGACGTAGTCATTCCAGTTCGCGCCATTCAGCGGAAACCTCGGCTGAACGACGAGGGTGCTGCCGAAATCAATCCCATCGATCCCATAACGTTTCAGTGGCCGTATTCGAACCCCACAACCGCTCAGAACGGTCACGACGAGGATCGTAGAGATCCCCTGCACGGCGAGTCGCGCGTCGAATAATCGGAACACCATTTTTGACGAGTCCTTCAGGCGCTAACGTACAGTTAAAGGCTACTCACAATGATCTCATTCCCGCGAAACTTTCGTAAGTGGGTCAAAGCCGACACGGTCCAACGGGATCCCCCATGCCTTAGCCTGGAAAATCTCGTTCAGATTTGCCGTAGCGAATCGCGTGGGCGGCCGAATCCTCGATCGCCGCCTTTCGTTTATCGTAACGCGTGATCATGTCGGGGTTCGCCCATCCCGCGAATTCCTGGATCACGCGATCGGGAACGTCGTGGTCCCGGGCATTCGAAATCGCGGTCGCCCGGCAGGAATGCGGAGAGACCCGATTCGCCACTCCGGCCATTCGCGAGTACTTCGTCACGATATAGAAAGTCATCGACGGATCGAGCGCCTTCCCCTTTTCGCCGGTCCGGTTGTTGCGGATCGGAGCAAAGAGCGGAGTATCCTCCCCCGGGCGACGGCCCGTGATCCGGAAGTAATGAAAGAGCGCCTGTTCGACCGCGGGAATGACCGCGATCACGCGCTCGGCATTCCCCTTCCCCCGCAGGCGCAACACTCGCTGGCCGCGCTCCACGCCCAGGTTCGTCGTACGAAGCTCGCAGAGTTCCGCGCGCCGCAATCCGCAGTAAAAAAGCACCATCAGGATCGCGTAATGCTGCGATCCGGTTCGAGTATGGAGATTCGGCTTTCGGAGGATGCGAATCACTTCCTCGTCCGAAAAGCCGTTCGTGCGCGAGAGTCGTTTCGGATTCAGAAATCGAACCGTCTCGGCGGGATTCTTCGCGATCATCTCCTCTTCGACGAGCCAACGAAAGAAGCTCCGGAGCGTCGATAGATGACGATCCACGGTCGTGTGCTCGAGTTTTTCCTCGAGGAGCGCGTCCTTATAACCGACGATCACGGACCGATCGAGACGCTCGACCGCGAATCGGTCGCCGATGCGACTGCGTCGTCCGATCAGGTACCCCACGAATCGTTTCAGGTCTTTGCCGTAGGCTCGGCGCGTATGCGGGGAACGCTGGTCGAGCAGGAAACTTTCGATGCACTTCCGGAGCCGTTCATCCGGACGCAAAAGATCGGCAGATAAAAGCTTGGACCCGCCGATCTCGCTCGGCTGGGGAATCACCGCGGATGGAGGTGAAATCGCCGGCGCAGTCGCGATGAGCGGCACGACGGCCTCCCTTGCCGATTCCGCAGGGACCGGTGGAGTCGGGAGCGAACGATTCGAGCGTCGACTCTCTTTGCGCGCGAAGAGGCCCAACCCGCGCTTCGCTTTACCGCATCGTAAGGGTGGGTTTCGCAGACGTCCGTAGCGCCGCTTCGCGAGTCCACGGCGGATCAGCCCGCCGAGCTTCACTTCTTTCGTCGGCGCGCGGGAGAATTTCCGCGTTTCGCCGCCTCGAGAAACTTCCGTATCCGGGCCCCGTCGAGGGGCGCGCCGGCGCGACCTCCGCGCCGAAGCGCGGAGCCCACGATGACCCCGAATCCGGCCTTCCGAAGCGCGCCGACATTCTCCGGCGTCGAACCGCTACCGATCCAGATCGAGATCCCTAAGTTCTTCATCGCCGCGATCCCGGCTTCCAGGGTTTCCACATCGGGTTCACGGCCCGTGGTCGAACCCGTGATGATCACCCCGTCGGCGCCGGCACGGAGTCCGAGATCCTCGATTTCCGTGGCCAGATTTTTCATGGAAAGCGAGCGCGCGTGTTTCACGTCCGCATCGGCGAGAATGGCGATGCTCGCCCCGAGCCGATCGCGCTCGCGAATCCATTCGGCGGCATGGCCCTCGACCAGTCCCTGGTCCGTAGCGCTCACCCCCGCCAGTACGTTGACCCGCACGAAGTCGCAGCCCGTGACCGCGGCGATCGCGAGCGCGGCCCGAGCGTCGTTGCGAAGGACGTTGATACCGATGCGAGCGCCGGTCGTCTCGCGCACCGCCGCGGCGATCACGGCCATACTCGCGATCGTCTCGGGTGGAACCGTATTTTTATAAAAAGGGACGTCCCCGAAATTTTCGAGGATGAGGGCGCTAAAACCTGCTTTCGTCAGAGCGATCGCCTCCGCGAGAGCGGCTTGTCCGGCATCCGCCAGCGCGTCGGCAGGGTGGAACCGCATGGCTCCCGGAGAGCCGGGAAGTGGGGGGAGATGGATCACGCCGACGAGGGAACCGATCAGCGAGTGGGAGGGAGGCAAAACGGTCCGTCCCCCACCCCTGACTGCGGATTTACCAGGCTTCTTCGCGGAATTTACGGAACGCGTCGCACCTTTTCGGGCCATGGGCCTAAACTATGCCATCCTGCGGGAGTCGCCAAGAACGGAGTCGTGCAGACAGCGCTTCCTCGCTTGCGTTCGCGGCCGGGGCTTGATTGATTCAGCCGATGAAAACTCTCTCTGGCCTCTTTGTGCTCGCCGGTTTCGTCCTCACCTCCTCGTCGGCCCAGGCTTGTCGCTGCGCCATTCCCACGACTCCCGAGGT
This sequence comes from uncultured Bacteriovoracaceae bacterium, assembly GCA_964536965.1. Lineage (GTDB taxonomy): Bacteria > Bdellovibrionota > UBA1018 > UBA1018 > UBA1018 > JACMQW01. Next base: position 8,601 of record CAZIAL010000061.1, on the reverse strand, counting down.
GATCTCCGCGTCCGACGCGATCGTCGCGGGATCGGTCCTCTGGAGCCACTCCGAGGGTCTGAATAATTTTAGCGCCGTTCGCTTCGATCGGTTGGTCCGCGTCTCCGAACGGGTTTCGGAATCGGCGAAAGAAATCTTGGCCGCCCAGGTCGCTGAAGGCCAGATCGGCTTCTTCCGCGGGCGCCTTTCCGACGGCCGGACGAGCTGCCCGGGTATGGACGTTTCGCTTCCATCGAACACTCGCCTCGCCTACATTACGACTCTCGGCGATCACGGCCAGATCTCCCTCGAGGGGGAGACGATCGGCCACTGTGCTTCGTTTCACACCTTTGCGCCCGCCAGCTCCCAAAGGTATGTGGAACTCGTCAGAATCCTGGGCGACCTCCGCTAATCGCTCCTCGCAGATTCTCGATGACCCGCTTCGTCTACGCCTGCTTCCTCCTGCCGATTTCCCGTCTCCCGCTCTGGGCGTTGTACGGCATTTCGAATGTTCTCCGTTTCTTCGTCCAGAGGGTCTTTGGCTATCGATTGCGCGTCGTACGCGAGAACGTAGCGCGATCGTTTCCCGAAAAGAGCGAAGCCGAACGGAAGGCCATCGTCGACGAGTTCTATGCCCACTTCTGCGATCTGATCGTCGAAAGCATCAAAGCGTTCACCATCTCAAGCCCGGAGATCCAGAAACGTTTCGTTTTCACGAATCCGCAGGTTCTCGACGATTTTTATCTCGCGGGTAAATCCGTCATCCTGGTCGGTGGTCATTTCAACAACTGGGAGTGGCTTGCCGTGGCGCTGAAACAGCAGATGAAACATCGCTGTATCGGCATCTACAAACCTCTGAGCAATCGCTTTCTCGACACCCGGATGCGCGAAACGCGAAGCCAATACGGCCTCGAGATGTTGCCCATCAAGGAAGTTCCCGGGTTTTTCCGCGCCGCCGCCGCCGACCGTTCGACCGAACCTTTCACGATCATTTTCGGAATCGACCAGTCTCCAGGGGATCCGAGAAAAGCCCACTGGACGAAGTTCCTCCACCAAGACACGGGCGTCCCTTTCGGCGCGGAAAAGTACGCCAAAGAGTACGGAATCCCCGTATGCTTTGGCGTCATCCATAAAGTTCGCCGGGGCTACTATACGTTCGAAACCCGCCCACTGACCGAAACCCCGACCGAGACGAAGCACGGGTGGATTCTCGAAGAGGCGAGTCGCTGGCTTGAGACCGAAATTCGCCGCGTGCCGCCCTACTGGCTCTGGTCGCATCGCCGCTGGAAGCATGCGAAGCCGGCCGAGTTCGGTACAACGCCGAGGCTCGATCGCGTCTAGAGAAGCCGCGACCACAGGGGAACCGTGACGAGCGAGAGCGGAATGCCGATCCCGAGCATGAGCGCGCCGAGGGAAGGCGCGAAGCCCGCTTCCATCGCCAGCACCGTCGAAGTGATCATCGGCGCCATGGCGGCCTCCAGCACTCCGACTTCGAAATCAGAGCCGGTGATTCCGAGTCCCTTTCCCATCAACCCGAAGATCACGAGCGGCGCGAGCACGAGTTTATACCCCAGTCCGAAGGCGAGCGCCCTCCCCTCGCTGCGAAAGGTGGCGAAACCGACGCCTATCTGCGATCCCACCGCGACCATCGCGACGGGGACGAGTGTCTCGCCGATTCGTGCGAGCGCGGTTTGCCAGGCTTCGGGTAGCCCCCCCATGGGCACGATCAGAACGGCCAGGACGACCGAAACAAAGGGAGGAAAACGACTCAAGTCACGCGCGAATCTTTTTCCGCTGAACTTAGGTTGCCCCGACTCGCCTGACTTCATCCACGAAATCCAAAGCGTGCCTCCCAGCGAGAGCGCCAAGAAAGTGCCAAGCTGATCGAGCAAAATGACGCGCGGAACTTGTCCCGGGCCCAGGAGAGCCTCGATCAGCGGCAGACCCACGAAAGAGGTATTTCCGAGCCCCGCCGAGAGTACGAGCTGCCCGAGCTGGCCGCGATCGATCCATCCGATCCGATACAGGAGTACGAAACACGGAATGGAGAGGCCGAAAAGTATCCATGGAATCAGCGGCAGGAAAAGCAGGCCCGCTCCGAAGCTCCCCTCGCGACTCGCAAGCTCGCGCAAAAAAGGAGGGAGCTGCGACAGGACGAGCGCGGGAAGAGCCACGGAGATGACGTAAGTATTCAGCGCCGCCGGCGCCGTCGCGGAGAATCGTCCGGTGCGACGCAGACCCCAGCCGGCGAGCAGCCCGATGGCGATCACTAAGAATGGACCAAACGAAGCGTTCATTTTAAACTCTTTCTATATGACCCGAACCCCATTTACGACCGTCTTCTCCAGGTGTGGTCTCGCCGTGCTCCTGTCCGTCGGATTCGCCTCGGAAGGCTTTGCGGAAGGGAAGCCGAAATACGGCAAACTCGCGAAACCTCTTTCCGAAGATTCGGCGTACTTCAAGACGGCTTCGAAAACCGATTTCTGGAAAATCATTCCCTACTACGTTCCCCAGCATAACGACAAAGCGTGCGGAGTCGCTTCGTCGATCATGGTCCTGAACGCCTTATTCGCCCCTTCGCGCAATACCGCGGACGGTAAGAACGTGGACGTCGAAGAGATTTCGAAGATGGACCCTAAATTTAAGAAGAACGTCGGACCGAACGGAAAAGGATTCCAGCTCGACGAACTCGGCGAGACGCTGACGAAAGCGCTGGAAAATGCCGAAGCTGGGCCCTACACCGTCACCGTCGATCGTTTCGACGGGAAAGACAGTCGGGCCGAACTGAAGCGGCTCGAAAAACTCCTAGCCGCGAACGAGAAAAACCCGAACGATTTCATTCTGATCAACTTTCTCCAGAGCGTGCTGACCGGCGATCCACAGGGCTCCGTCGGGCACATCGCGCCGATCGGGGCCTATGATGCGAAGAAGAAACGGGCCCTCATCATGGATCCGGATCGCAAGTACTACCAGCCATACTGGGTACCCGTCGCGAAGGTTTTCGATGCGATCAACACGACCGATCCCAGCAAGTCGAAAAAACGCGGACTGGTGATCCTGAGCCGATAGCCCGACTGCCGAAATGGCGATCCGTTACTCGGCGCCTTCGCCCATGGGCTCGACTACGGGCTCACTGACGACTTCGGCTTCGGGCTCGGGTTCGACCTTTTTAACCGGAACCGGCGCGGCGGGCGTGCTGGATGCGGCCGGCACCACCACGGAAGGCAGGATCGACGGCAGAGCGATCGTCTCGCCGAACTTCGGGACCGGAAACAGAGTTTCCGGCGAAACACGCGCCGTTTCGCGCCGAAGCTCGTCGAGGTTCGTTCCGGGCAGCATCCGAGTGGCATCTCGGCGGGGAGCGGAGAAAAACCAGTCGAAGTGGAGCGGGACGAGAACTTTGGGCAGATACGGCTGCACGAATCGCGCGATCCAGTCCTCGACGCTTTTCTTATTCGAGACTCCGATGGCCATGAAGTGCACGCCCTTCAGATCCGCGGCCACGCCATCGAAAAACTGCGCTCCCTGATCGACGAAGATTTTTCCTTCGGGATGCTCGATCACATAACACCAGGTTTCACCCGCCCGGTACTGATCGAATCCAAATCGAAAATCGGCGAGGACCTCTCCACCCAGAAAGTGGAAACCGATTCCCGGAAAGATCGCGGCATGCGTCCGTTTATATCCGCGAATCGTGAATTTTCCGACGGTCACCGTCTGGCGATCCACGATGGGCTCGAACTGGAGATCCGACCAACCGAATCGTTTCGCATTGGCCATGGCGATTCTTTCGATGGAGATCCCGCCGAAGAGGCGCGCGCCGAAGCGGTGCGCGATCCAGGGAGCGTCGAGCACATGGTCGAAGTGGCTATGGCTTACGAAAAGCGCGTCGAGCTTCGCGAGCTGGAGAGCGGCGAGATTCTCTTCGATGGCCGACGGAATCGGCTGGAGCTTCCGGAAGTTCGCCCACTGGGCGAGGCCCGGACGGGTGAAGACCAAGTCGAAGCCGAGGCTCGTTTCGTCGTCCTGGATGATGATTCCCGCGACCGACGTCCATCGCATCGAAAGCGCGGCGCGCGCATCGGTGCTGACCGCGAGTAAAACCAGAGCGAGGTAAGTCGGAATGAGCCGGGCCGCGAGGCTTCTCACTCGATTTATTTACCGGTGAATTTCTTGAAGAGGCCGGATAGCCCCTTCTTTTCGCTCCGCTCGAGGATCGCCTGCGGATCTTCGCCACCCAGGAGCTCTTTCGCCTGTTCAGCGGTCATTTTACCTTCGGCCACCGCTTTGGCGACGATCTGCTTCGCTTCGTCGGCATTCATTTCCGTCGGTCCGCCGGCCGCCGCTCCGCCGACCATTCCCTGGGCCATCATCATTTGCATGGCCATCTGGGAGAACTCGGGCGGAAGGATTCTCTCGAACTCGGCCGCTTCCTTCGCGACGTCCTGGCCGGCCATCGCCCGCTGCATGATGCTCTGGAGACGCATGAGCTGCGGCCGCGGGAGGCGTTGGAGCGCTTTCGTCATCTGCTGCATCATCGCGGGGTCCATCTGCGACGGATCGAAGCCGCCCATCGCGCCGGGACCACCCGCCGCCGCGACCGGAGCTGCCGGCGCGCTGAGTTTCGGGGCGGCACCGACGCCATGGCAACGTTTGTACTTCTTTCCACTCCCGCAATGGCAAGGCTCGTTCCGGCCCAGATCGGCGGGCGCGGACGCAGAAGAAGAGGAATCGGAGGTCGGGGAATGGGTCGGCGTATCGCTCATAAGTACGGTCGTTTTATGCGAAAGAGGGGGCGGTTTGCCAGGGGATTTCGCACTCCGGAGACTCCCGCTTCCCTGAGATGCAGATTGACGCCGCTCGGCCCCCCCCTTAGCCTGGACTTATGCCGCCTAAGGGCCCGAAATCTCCGGCAAAGTCCGGTAAACGAGAGAATCCGACCTTTGGCGCCGGCGCGGGTCGGATGACCTCCGAACATTTTACCGCGACGATCTCCTACCAGAGCGATTTCCCGAAGCAACGAGCCGCCTTTCTCGACTCGATCCTACTCTTCCTCGCCTCCTTCGTTTTCTTTCTCTACAACCTGCGTTTTCCGGCGACCAAGAACTTCGACGAATTCCATTACATCCCGTCCGCTCTCCAATGGATCGGCCTGACCGAGAATCAGAACTGGGAGCATCCGCCGCTCGCGAAACTTCTGATCAGCCTCGGGATACGCTGGTTCGGCGACGAGCCCTTCGGCTGGCGCTTCATGAGCGTGGTTTTCGGAGCGCTGACCCTCGTCGGCATGTACCGGCTTGCGATGGAGATTTTCCACGGCAATCGAAAGGCCGCATGGATCTGCGCGCTGATCACCCTTTTCAACCAGCTCCTCTACGTCCAGGCCCGAATCGCAATGCTGGATACGTTCATGATGGGATTTCTCGTCTGGTCGCTCGCCTACTTCGTGCGCGCCCTGAACGAAAACGTATTCCACCCGCGCTGGATTTGGCGCGCCGGAATCGCGATGGGACTCGCGGTCGCTTGTAAATGGTTTGCGCTCGTCCCTTGGGCCATGTGCGGACTCCTTCTTTTCCTCCAGGCCCTACGACTGCGTTCCCGCGAACGATTCCAGGATATTCTGGTCTACTGGATTTTCTATCCGGCCCTGATCTACTTCGCGACGTTCCTACCCTACCTTTTCGTCCGGCGCGAGCCGGCCTACACGCTCTGGGAACTGATGACGAGTGCCCAGGCCCGCATGCTCGACGGCCAGAAACGAGTCGTGAACTCGCATCCTTACATGAGTCAGTACTGGGACTGGATCTGGATGAGGCGTCCGATCTGGTACGCCTTCGACAAGGAGGGCCCGGCCCAGGAATCCGTGCGCGGCGTTCTGCTCCTGGGAAATCCCCTGATCATGTGGGGCGGGCTCGTCGCGACCGCGGGCCTCGCCATCCGGCTGTTCGTGAGCTTCTTCCAGAAACGCGTCTCGACGGCGGCCTTTCTCATTCTCTACTTCTACCTGGGGTTCGCCTTCTGCTGGATCGTCATCCCGCGGAAGGTCGCCTTTTATTACTATTATTATCCGGCCGGAATGTTCCTGGGGCTCGCGGTCACCTACTGGCTCGTGAAAGCGAAACGCGACTGGCTCACGTTCGTCGCGCTCGGCGCGACGTTCGGGGTTTTCGCCTACTTCTTCCCGATCCTCGCCGCGCTTCCGATTCCGTCCGACAGTTTTATGCGGTGGATGTGGCTCCGGACCTGGATTTAGCCTTCGCGTCGATCTTGGCAAAGAGGGGCGCGTAAATCCGGAAGCTATAGGCCGTTTTCAACCCCAGCCGTCGCTGGATCTCGGATTCGTCGGCCCCGTTCAGGTACCATTCGACCACCGCCGAATGACGAAGGACCCGCGGAGTGACGCCGCCGAATCCGAGTTCGCCCGCGAGACTTTTCACGAGCAACTCGATTCCACGCGAAGTGATTCCGAGCGGACGCTTTCCGATCCGAATCGGACCGTAACGATTATACCCCACGAAACAGAGCTCCGAATCCGCGTCGCCCGCCGCCTGCTGCAGCTGGGTGAGCGCGCTCACCGTCGCGGGACGAAGTTTCAGGTCGCGCTCGGCTTTACCGACGAATCGGATCGTTCCGGCCGCCAGATCCACCATCGACCACCGGAGCTTCGCCACTTCGCTCACCCCGGCGCCCGTATCGATCAGAACCGAAAGGAGCGCGAAGTTCCGGATCCCGAGCGGAGTCGAGCGCGGCTGTTTCTCGAGTGCGACCACCAGCTGGGAAAGATCGATCGTTTCCGGAACTCGTTCGCTCTTCTCGGGCGCGGGAAGTCTCCGGCCGATATCGAGGTCGATCTTTTTTCGCGCGGTCAGATAATGCATGAACTTGCGTACGGTCATAAGTTTGCGACGGCGAGTATTCGCTTTCTGACCCTGCGTTCGCAACCAATCGTGGTACCGCTCCAAGTCCTTGCGCGAGAGGGACCGCGGATCGGGGATCGTGCGCGGCGAACTTCCGCGCTGACCTTGGAGGAACGTCGCGAAGTCGTTCAGGTCGAATCGATACGCATCGATCGTGTGGGTGGATTTACTCGTGCCTTCGAGATGTCCGATGAAACTTTTAGTCGCCGAGCCGAAGGAAGTGCGGACGAGCTTGGCCGGTTTTTTCGCCGCCGCCGTTCTCTCCGATTTCGCCATGCGGCGCGTCGACTTCGCGGGTTTGCCTTCCGCTCGCGGCGCTGCCTTGCGTTGACGTTTTTTCATGGGTCCATCATACTGAACGAGCAAGGAAGCACCAGACGTTTTACCATCCGCGAGAGCGGGCGCGCCGCAAAGGATATGCGAAGCTATGAAAAGTGGTCTGAGATTGAAAACGCAGGTCCGCTTCGCCGTTTTCGCCGCCCTGGTTTCGGCGCCCTCCGTGCTTTCGGCGCCTCCGCCGCCACCGCCCGAAGAGATCGATATGTCGATCCTCGACATGGGCGCGTCGGAAGAAGAACGAATGGTTTACGGCGACGATGCGGCGGTCCCCCAGACGGGAAATGAAAATCCCGAGGACCTGCTACGCTCCTCTCCGATGACGGTTCCATCCGCCAAGAAAGGCCAGAAGACGGCCGAGCTCCCGAAGGCGCTGCCCATGGATGCGAAGGAAGCCGCCCAGCCCTCCGCGCTCGAAGAGCCGGCCTACGAAGAGACGATGTCGGATGCCGATCCGTCGGTCGAATCCCTTCCCGACGAAGTTCCCACCGATATCGCCGAAGCTCCGTCCGAAACACTCGATGAAGTGCTCATTCCGGCCGAAGGCGAAGCGATGGCGGAAGAGCCTATGATTCCTTCGGAATCCTCGGGCGCGAGCGTCGCGCGCCACGATCGCAAAATCCCTTTCTACGACCGCGAAAATCCGAGCTGGGGCGTGGACATCCACGGATCGCTGAACGCGCTCGGAGCGACCTCACCGACGAATACGGCCGAGGACGTCGAATACAGTACGCGAAATTTCGGGATCGGTTTCGAATACCAACCGCAGTTTCTGCAGTCGCTCGGCGTCGTTTCGATCGGGCCTTCGGTGAATCTCTACATCCTCGAACCGATGGGCAGTCTCACGAGCGGGCCGTTTTCGATCATGTCGTTCGGCGGCAGCGCGAAGTACCAGTTTCGTTATTTCCGCGCGCAACCCTTCGTTCCCTTCGTCGGCTTCGAGTACCAGATGATCAAGTACCGCTTCGTCGTCGAGGGATTCCCTTCGGGGTGGACGACCTCGACGGGCATGACTTTCGGAGGGATGTTGCTTCTGAACTGGATGGAGCCTTCGTCCGCGCATAGCCTCTGGTCCGAGACTGGAATCAAGCGCTCCTATCTCGTCGGCGAAGTGAAGACGATGACGGCGGGCGAGCCCGCGCTTTCGGTCGATGGGTCGGCGATCTATTTCGGACTTCGGGTCGAGTACTAACGCGGATTGTTAGCGCCCCCGAATCGTCCCCGTCCCAGATTCTTCATTTCGTAAATCGATCCGCCTTGACCCGATTTCGAGGATCGTCTAATTCCTAATCTCCCTCAGTTTTTGTTCGTCTCGTGTGCTCGGGTGGTGGAATTGGTAGACACGCACGTTTGAGGGGCGTGTGCCGAG
>CAZIAL010000060.1:0-15587 GCA_964536965.1 uncultured Bacteriovoracaceae bacterium | reverse complement strand
ACTCGAACTGAAGAAGGGTGAATTCATTTATGTCCTCGGCGGCACGGGAGCCGGCAAGTCGACGCTCTTGCGATTGCTCGCGACCGAAGAAGAAAATTTCCAGGGCGGACTGTCGCTCTTTGGTTACGATCTCTCGCGCGCGAACGCAACGACGCTCCAGGCGATTCGCCGATCGATCGGATACATTCCGCAGAACGTGCGCCTGATCTCGGATTTCACGGTTTTCGAGAACGTCGCGCTCGGGGTATCCCTCGCCGGATCGCGCGTCCTTCGGGCCGAAACCCGCGCGAAAATCTACGAGCTTCTCGACCGGCTCCAGCTCATGAGCCTCCGGGACTCGCCCGCCGCGAAACTCTCGGGTGGCGAAGCCCAGCGAGTCGCCATCGCCCGCGCGCTCGCGCGTCAGCCCGAACTCCTGATCGCCGACGAGCCGACCGGGGCCCAAGATTTCCAGAACACCTGGAACGTCATGGATCTGCTCCATCGCGCGAATATATCGGGAACCACTCTGGTGCTTGCGACCCATGATCGAGAAATCGTGCGGAAACTTCGGAAACGCTGCGCGATTCTCAGTCACGGCAAGATCATGATCGAGGAGGCGTTATGTTCTCTCTAAAACTCGCGCTTCGTCCGTGGAAACTCCAGCCGATCAGCCAGATCCTCAGCTTCGCGACGCTGAGTATTCTGCTCCTGCTCGCCGGCTTCTTCGCTTCCCTCGCGTATTCATTGCCTTCGGTGCGAAAAAATCTCGAAGGCGACCAGATCGCCAGCGTTTTCATCGATCCGGCGGCCGAACCCGCGAATCTCGAGTCGATCCGCGATCAGATCCGACTTTCCGTCGGCTCCAGTCCCATTCGGGTCGAGTACATCGACTCCGACGCCTTCCTCGCGACCATGCAGAAAGATCAGCCCGAGCTTGCGAAGGAAATCGCCGCGCTGGGTACCGAAAAGGAATGGATCGTCCCGAAGCATTTTTCGCTTCGCGGGACGATCGGCGAACGAATCATCGAACGCGTCCGTGGAATCTCCGGAGTGGAGTCGGTCGCGTATTCCGCGCGGCGGTTTAAACCCATCGTCGAGAACATCGCCGCGATAGAATGGCTCTCTCGCGTGCTTTTCGCCGCGATCGGCCTCGCCATGGTCGCGGTTCTCGCCTTGCTTGGCCGCCTGAACGCCTCGATTTTCGCCGAAGCGGAAGCCATCGTATCCCAGATGGGCGGGAGCTCGTGGCAGGCGCGCTTTCCGGCCCGGCTGAATCCGATCCTGCTCGCGACCGCGGCCGGTTCGATCGCCGCCTTGCTCTTCCTGAAACTGAATCCCTGGTTCACGTCGAAGATGGCGACGCTTTCGCCGTTCTTTAGCGGGATCGAAAAAGCGACGCCCTATGTCTCCGCGCCGGCGCTCCTCCTCCTGGGAGTGGCGGTCGGTGGCGTCGCCTTTCTGCTTTCCCCCCGGTCGGAAACGGTTCTTCGATGATTCGACTCTGCGGTACCGCTTCCATGGCGGCAGGAGTCGCGGGTTTCGTCGTGCTGGCCTTCGTTCCGGCCTGCGGCTCGACCGCATTCGCCGCCGTACCGAAGAAGACGTTTACCCCCTCGTCCACCCTCAGCGATCGGCTCGGACGCGTGCGCGCGAACGTCGTCCAGCTCGAACAAGGGCTGATCACCGCGCTTCGCCAGAATAAGCAGGCCAAGGAAAATCTGGGGAAGATCCAGCAGCTGATTCGGCTCCAGAAAGAGGAGGCCACGCTGGGTCGGACTCGCGTGCATGAACTCGAAGAAACCGTAAGGGATCTCGAGTCGCGTCGCGGAGTGATCCGCGAGAGGGTGAAAATCGAACGCGATGCCATCCGTCAGGCGCTTCGGAATCTTTATGCCGCCGAGGGAGAGATGCCACAGTCTCGAGACGCTCTCGACCGAGAAAAGATCGAGCAGCCCCGACGGCAACTCATCGGGCGAATGGTCCAGCAAGGGGTCCGCGAGATCGACGCCCTTCGCGCGGATCTCGAAGACGCCGATCGCCTCGAATCGCGGATCGCGGCGGAGAAAGCGGAGCTCGAGGCCACGGCGCACGAGCTCGCGGAAAGCGAAGAAATCCTCGAACTGAACCGCCAGCTGCAAATCGACCTCATCGAGCGAAATCGAAACGATCGCGTCGCCCAGCTCGAGCGCTGGAGGAACCTGAAGAATGCGGAAGCCCAGGTTTCCGGGCTCATCGGGCAATTCAACGCACGCATGGAACTCCAGGAGGCCACCCGCGCGGAGCGCGCCGCGCACAAAGCGATGGCGGTCATGGCGGACTCGGTCTTCGCGAAAGCCAAGGGGCGCCTGCCTTATCCCGTCGTGGGCAGCGTCGTCGGGCGTTTCGGAAAAACCTTCGATAAGGGATCCGGTTTGCACGTTTTTAAAAAGGGCATCCAGATCGCGTCGGCCGCGTCGGCCGATATCCGAGCGATTTCACCCGGTAAAATTGTCTATGCCGGAGAACTGCCGAATTACGGTCGACTCGCGATCATCGATCACGGCGACCACTTTTATTCCATTTGCGGGCAGCTCGGAGAGCTCGACAAGAAAGTCGGCGATGCGGTGGCGCTCGGTGAAAAAATTGGCGCCGCCGATTCCGCCGGCAATCCCGTGTACTTCGAGATTCGGTCGCGAAACATTCCGGTCGATCCGCTGCAATGGATTGCGGCCTCCCTCTAACTCCCTTATCCTAAAAATATGACCCTTCTCGCTTCGGCACGTACCGGAATTCTATCGACTGCTCTCGCTCTCGCGTTCGCGCTTCCGGCCCACGCCGCCGAAGTGAAAGCGGGGAAGAATCTTTCGCGCGAGAAGTACGAGAATCTCGAGCTCTTCCAGAAGATCTATCAGTTCGTGCAGACGAACTATGTGGACCAGGTCGGCGACAAGCAGCTGATCGAAGGCGCGATCAAGGGGATGCTGGAGACGCTGGATCCGCACTCGGCCTTTCTGACGAGCGAAATCTACCGAGAGATGAAGAACGACACGAGCGGACGCTTCGGCGGACTCGGAATCGAAATCGGCATGAAAAACGACGCCATCGTGGTCGTCGCTCCGATGGAAGATACGCCGGCGTGGCGCGCGGGCGTAAAGTCCGGAGATCGTATCCTGAAGATCAACGGAGAGTCGACGAAGGGCCTTTCGCTCGTCGAGGCCGTGGCGAAGATGCGCGGAAAAAAGGGGAGTCCCATCTCGCTTTCCCTGGGTCGCGACGGAAGTGAAAAGGCGATCGACGTGAAGCTGAATCGCGAGACGATCAAGATCCAGAGCGTTCGTTCGGAACATCTCACCGACGGATTCGGTTATATTCGCCTCGCGAACTTCAACGAAGATGCCGCGCGCGATATTCGGCGCGCGCTCGAGAAACTCGAAAAGAAACAAAAGCTGAAAGGTCTGGTCTTCGATCTTCGCCGAAACCCGGGCGGGTTGCTCGACCAGGCGGTAGACGTCAGCTCGCTTTTCATGGACGAAGGCGTGGTCGTATCGACGATCGGTCGGGATCCGAACCAAAAGGAAGTTCGTTACGCGAAAAAGGGCTGGGCCCGGAAGGACCTCCCGGTCGCGATCCTCGTGGACTCTGGTTCGGCGTCGGCCTCGGAAATCGTGGCGGGCGCGCTCCAGGACAGCAAGCGGGCGATCGTCATGGGCCAGAATACGTTCGGAAAGGGCTCCGTCCAGACGGTAGTGGATCTCGGAAACGATCTGGGGCTGAAGCTGACGATCGCCAGATATTACACTCCGAGCGGTCGAAGCATCCAGGAGCTCGGGATCCAACCCGACATCGTGCTCGACGATTTCGACGCGAAAGTCCTGGCGGCCGCGCGTTTGAAACGGGAAGCGTTTCGCGAGCGTGACTTGCGTCGTCACCTGAAGAATCCAGGGAATAAGGACGCTGCCTCCGACGCGAAAGACGAAGATAAGGACGATGAACCGACGCGATTCAACGCGAAGGAAGATCATCAGGTGAAGCAGGCCGTCAATTACCTGAAGTCGTTTGAATTCTTCAAGAAGGTGGGCCAAGCTGGGGCCCAGAATGGATCGGGATGACCTGCCTCTTTTTCGCGGTTTGATGACGAACGCGTCGGACGAATCGTCCGATCGCAAACCCCGCGAGCCCGCCGGTCCGAAGCATCTTACGGTCACCGAACTCACTTCGAAGATCAAAGGCGTCCTCGAGCCGACGTTTTCGGAAGTCTGGGTCCAGGGAGAAATCTCGAATTATCGGCCGGCCGCTTCGGGCCATCTTTATTTCTCGCTGAAGGATTCCGGGGCGACGATTTCCGCCGCGCTCTTCGGATGGGGCGCGAAGAAGCGCCCGCTCTTCGAAGTGAAGGACGGCCTCCAGGTTCTCTGCCGGGGGAAGGTCTCGGTTTACGCTCCCCGTGGAAATTACCAGTTCATCATCGACCAGATCGAACCGCTCGGCGCGGGAGCGCTCCAGGTGGCGTTCGAGCAGCTGAAACAGAAGCTCGCGGCCGAAGGTCTCTTCGACGCGAAACGGCGTCGACCGCTCCCGCCGTTTCCGAAGAAGATCGCGATCGTGACCTCCCCGGGCGGCGCGGCGATCCGGGACATGGTCAGTATCCTGAAACGCCGAGCGCCGAATATCGAAGTGCTGGTCGTGCCCGCGCTGGTCCAGGGCGACGAGGCGCCGAAGCAGATTCTGCGCGGCCTCGAAGCCGCGAATAAGTACGGACTCGGAGAAATCATCGTCCTCGCCCGCGGCGGAGGCAGCATCGAAGATCTCTGGGGATTTAACGACGAGACCCTCGCCCGTGCGATCGCGGCCTCGAATCTTCCGGTGATCTCGGCCGTCGGCCACGAGATCGATTTTACGATCGCGGATTTCGTCGCCGATCTGCGCGCGCCGACCCCGTCGGCGGCGGCGGAAATCGTCTCCGGGCACTGGGTGGATGTCGCCCGCCAGATCCAGCAAGGTTCCGAACGGCTGAAGTCGGTGATCACTCGCGATCTCGTGAACCGGAGAAATCTCCTGACGCATCTCGCGGCCCGCGTGGTGAGTCCGCTGGATCGCCTTCGGGAACAGATGCAAAGAATTGACGATTGGTCGCTTCGCCTCGAACGCGCGATCCGTTCCGCGGTCGAGCGTCGAAAGTTGGCTTTCGGCCAGACGACAGGTAAACTGGAGGCACTGTCGCCGCTCAAAGTCCTCGACCGAGGATACGCGATCGCCCGGAACGAGGATGGCCACGTTCTGCGAAAACGATCCGATGCCCGAGCCGGCGAAAAATTTGCGGTGGTTTTCCAGGATGGAGAAGCGAAAGCACAGTTTATTCCGTAATTCCGGCGCGGTCGTCTCGACCGCGATCGCGACCTTGCTGGTGTTCGCCTGCCAAAGCAGTCCGAAGGCGGAATCCCAGGAGCTCGAGAACGTGCTCGAAGCTCCGACGCCGAAAACGGTGGAAGATGCGACCTTCGATATCACGGTCTCGGCGGCGAAAGCGGTCGACGGATCTCTGCTCCGGATCTCGCTGAAAGCCAAGTCGAAGCGTGAGTTTTCCGCGATGAAAGCGGTTTTCGAGGGCGTGATCTTTCCCGTGCTGCCGTTCGAACAGAGCGCGGAGAACGATCAGTATGACGCCTATGTCGTCATTCCGTTCAATTCGAAGCCGCGCCAATCCGTCGTCGAGATCAAGTGGAGCGAAACGGACGGGGGACTTCGTAAAGAGAAGCAGACGTCCGTTCCCGTGGAAATCATCGACGGGAACTACCGTTCCGAGAAGCTGACCGTGGACGGCAAAAAGATCGACCCGCCGAAGAAAGTGCTGAAGCGGATCCTGAGCGAACAGAGGGAAATCGGCGCACTCTATCGGAAGGTCGGTAAACAAAAACTCTGGAGCGGTCCGTTCGAGCTTCCGATCGAAAGCGAGATCACCTCGCCGTTCGGGAATAAGCGGGTCTACAACGGGAAGATGAACGGCTTCCATCAGGGGCTCGATCTCCGCGCCCGAACGCCCGTTCCGATCCGCGCTCCCGAAGGAGCGCGCGTCGCGCTGGCGAAGGATCTCTACTTTACCGGCGGCACCGTCATTCTCGACCATGGTCACGGGCTTTTCACGATCTACGCGCATATGAGCAAAATCGACGTGAAAAAAGGCGATCGCCTCGAGAAGGGGAAAGTCCTCGGACTGAGCGGGGCCACCGGGCGAATCAGCGGCCCGCATCTTCACTGGGGAGCGGTGCTGATGCGGCAGAAATTCAACCCGCAGGACCTGGTTCGGGTGCTGCGATGAATCGGTAGCCCGCGCCGCGGACGGTGACGAAGTGTTTCGGCGCGTCCGGATCGAGTTCGAAATACTTGCGAAGTCTTCCGAGAAAGTAGTCGGTCGTCCGAGTTTTCGGCAGGAATCGAAATCCCCAAACCTCTTTCAGGAGCTCTTCGCGGCTGACGATCGATCCCGCGGCGGTGATCAGGTGGGTGGCGAGTTTAAACTCGAGAGGCGTGAGTTCCACCCAGCCCTTCGGGCCGTGAATCCGCAACCGATCGGGCTCCGTCTTCCAGAGTTCGACGACTTCCGCCGGCGGTGGCGCCGGCTTCGTCTCCCGTCTTCGACCAAGGGCGCGAATGCGGGCCGCGAGTTCTTCCCAGTGGAAAGGCTTCGCAAGATAGTCGTCCGCGCCGGAGTCGAGTCCGGCCACGCGATCCTCCATCTCGCCCTTCGCGGTCAGGCAGAGAATCGTGCCGTCATATTTTTCCGCGCGAAGTTTTCGGCAAAGATCGAGCCCGTCTCCGTCGGGGAGGTTGCGATCGAGGATGAGGAGATCCGGCCGGCTCTTCGTAAAGAGGCTGCGCGCCTCCTTCAGCGTCGTCGAATGCCGAATCTCCGGAATCTGGAGGCGGGAGAGCGCGATTTTCAGGGTCTGGGCCAGCGCCGTTTCGTCCTCCACGAGCAGGACGCTTCGAAACGAATGACCGGCGGGTTTCTCGTCGGTCATTTCGTGCTGCCTTTGCCGGCGAGCCGAAACGTCGCGCCCTTCCCGGGGCCCTCGCTCGTAGCCGTGATCTTAATTCCCATGCGGCGACCCGCCTCGCGCGCGAGATAGAGTCCGAGTCCGGTGCCGGCGATCGAGTAGGGTGCCGAGTGGCGCGCGCGATAGAAGCGGCGAAAAATTTTCTTCGATTCGCCGGGCTCGAATCCGTAACCCTTGTCGACGAATTCCATCGCCCAGTGTCCACGGACGCAAATCGTACGTAAGGTCAGATCGGGTTTTCCCATGGCGAACTTTTTCGCATTTTCGATCAGGTTCGTGCACACGATTTCGAGCATCTTCGGGTCCGCATGAATTCGTTTCGGCAGGAGATCGCCGGTCCGTTCGAACTCGGCGTCGGGTCCGAGAAGATCGCGCCAGGGTTGGAGGTGGTCCACCACCCATCGCTCGAGATCGAGATCGACTCGTTTCGAGCGCACGGCTTTCGCATCCCAGCGGGCGGCCTCGAGCAGGTCTTCGACCTCCGCTCGCAGCCGGCGCAGTTCCGCTTCGTGTGAGCGCCAGAGCTGATCGCGCTCCTTCGGAAGCAGATCGGTTTGGCGAAGGAGAGACGAGGATAATTCGAGGGTCGCGATCGGAGTCTTCAGCTCGTGGGTCACGGCCGCGAGGAATTCGGATTGAAGCTGGTTCAGCCTCATCTCCTGGGCCAGTCGCGCGAACAAGATGATGATGCCGGCGAGAATGACGATGAATCCGAGGGTCCCGAGAATCGGTTCCCAGAGATCTTTACGGCCCGAGAGGTTTAAGAGCGCGACGTTAAATCGCGTGGCAAGGACGGCGAGCAGGCCGACGATGAGAATGAGAAAAAGGAGCCAAAACCAGCCTCGCTGCTTCATGTTATCTAAGACCAAACCCGAAATCCTTTACAGAAACAAGCGGAACCCGCCATACTCCGGAAGCAGATGAACAAGAAGGCCGTGATCCAGCACCTGCTCGAATTTCTGGAAGAAGAACTGCGCGCGAACCCCGAGAATCGGGCGGAGCTCGAGACTCTGCTGACGATGTATCGCTTTCTGCCTTCGCGGGAATATCTGCCGCAGGAACCGATCATTCCTTCTTCGCTCGTCTCGCTCCAGATCGGTGCCGCGACGACGCATACCTTCCTGGTTCCCCGGGGCGGCGGGTTCATCACCACCGTCGACGGGAAGCCTTTGCAGGTTCTCACTCCCCAGTCGCCGCTCGGCGAGGCGTTGCTCGGAAAAAAAACAGGGGACAAGGTACAGGTCGAAGTGCGCGGGCAGCTGCGCGAATACCTGATTATCTCCTCGGTCTAAAAATCGCCTTGGCGAGAAAACCGACGAAGAGGATCGCCAGCGCGATTCCCGCGACGGTCAGGCCCAGAACCAGCATCACGGCGAAAATCCCGCCGAGCGCGAGTTTCGGAAAAAGCCCGACGCCGCGCGAGCCGGTCGTACTGCCCCACGCGACCTTAAAGCCGCTGGTTCCGGACTGGGCGTCGGCCGTCGGGGAGGGCTGATAAATCACGTTGCCTTCCGCGTCGAGAACCGTCGCTTCCTTCGCCGGGATCGGGCCTGGATTTTCGTTCGAATTCGGGTCCGCCATCATACGGCGGTGGATACCACGAAGCTCAGTGCCGGGCGAGGCGTTCAAGCTCGTCGATCGATAAGAAAGGTGCCGCGGGATCTGCGCCTACGAGGTAGGCGACCATGCCCTCCTGGCGCGCAGCTTCGACCTCACGCGGGTCTTCGCCCTGGAATACGACTTTGCAGCCCCGTTTTCCCTCTTCGAGCGAAACCCGCGATAACGCGGAGCGAAATAAGTAAGGAGCGGGTTTTCGCTCTTTTTCTCGCGAAGGCATGAAGGTGAACTCAGGGCGAAATTCTTTCCAGTCCATTTTCGCGGCGTTCGGGTCGAGCGTCCAGGTCTCGGCGATCAGTTTTTTCAGCTCCCGCAACTTCGCTTGCGGAGTCGGCCCCCACTCCGCGGGGACGTTCGTGATCAGGCCGATGCGATAACCGCGATGCTTCAGCTCGTCGATGTACTCGCGTGCGCCCGGAGCATAAGTCGAGGGCTCGCCGGCGCGATGGATTACGACCGTATTTCCGAGATCGAAGAAGACCCATGGCTTTCGGCAGGCGCGCGTATTCTCCCAGTCGCCCGTCATCAGGGCGGCCGCGGTGGCGATACCGAAGAACGCCGTGGCGCGAATTCTCATTTCTTCTTCGCTCCCTTGGCCGGCTTCTTCGCGGAAAAGCGGCGAAGGATTTCTTCGCTCAGCCGAATTCCGAAACCGGTGATATCCTTCGCCGAAAGCCCGAGGCCGCCTTTATGGGTTTCCGACGCGAGGTCGAAGTGCAGCCAGGGAATTTCCGGCTTCACGAAGCGCGAGAGGAAGGTCGCCGCATAGATGTGGTCGGAGTTATTCGAGGTCGCGCACTGGCGCAGGTCCGCGATCTCGGACTGGATTCCCTCCCAGTAATCCTCGCCGATCGGGAATCCCCAGACCCGCTCGCCGGTCGCCTCGCCCGCGGCGAGCGCGAGTTCCCGCAATTCGTCCGAATTCGAAAAAACTCCGGAGCGCCGGGTATCGATCGCGCGAATCACCGCGCCGGTTAGCGTCGCGTAGTCAATCAAGAGATCGGGCTTTCCTTCGCAAGCCAGGACGAGCGTATCGGAGAGGACCATGCGACCCTCGGCATCCGTGTCCACCACCTCGATCGAAACTCCGTTCGAGGCGATGACGACTTCGTTCGGCTTATAGGCCGAGGCGCTGATCAGGTTTTCGGCGAGCGCGAGATAGCACTCGATCTCGTCCTTCGATCCCGAACGGACGAGGTGTCCGAAGAGTCCGAGCGCGACCGCCGAACCCGTCATGTCCCGATGCATGTCGAGCATGTACTCGCCACCCTTGATGTTGTAGCCGCCGGTATCGAAGCAAAGTCCCTTGCCGACGAGCGCGATCTTCCGTCCGCTCGATTTTCCTTTCGGCTTATGGACGAGTTTCGCGATCCCGTAAGTCTGATTCGGTTCCGCGCGCACTACCGCGAGGAAGGCGTTCGCGCCCCGCTTGGCGAGCGCCTTCTGGTCGAAGAATTCGACGCGTGCGCCCCATTCGCGACCGAGTTTACGGATGCGCTCGAGGTAGTTCGCGGGACGAAGTTCGTTCGCCGGAAGTTCCGCCAGCGTCCGGACGAGGTTCGCCGATTCGGCGGCGGAGACGGCGCTCGAGAAGACCTCGGCCGCCCGCGGGTTCGCGATCGACGAGCGAAGGTAAACGATCGTCCCGGTCTTAGTTTTCGATTTCTTCTTCGCCTTCTCCCCGAAGGTCGTCGGTTCGTAACTTCCGAGTACGATCAGCTGGGCGATCGCCGCGAGAGCCCGCTCTTGCTCGGCGGACGGTAAAGTGGACACTTCGAGGGACAGATTCGACGTTCGTTCGGAATCGAACCCGAAACCCTTACGAAGAGCGTCATGGAAGGCGAACGTTTTCGTCCCGGCACGGACGAAAACGAGAGTCTCGATGCGGTCATAGGCGGAAGGGATCTCGACGCACTTCACGGGCTCGCGTTCGGTGAGTTCGACGTCGGAGAAAAGTTTCTTCGGATATTCCGTTCCGGCACGGATGCGTGCGAGATCCTTTTCATTCAGGATTCGGAAAGTATGGATGGACTCCGCGGGGAGCCCGCCTTTCGGGGTGCTCTTCAGGACGGGCTTCATGGCCCCGAGTCTAGAGGTCTTGCGGCAAAACTTCCAGCGCTTCCTGGTAAGGCGAGGACGGATCGATGATCGGTCCGCCGGACGGATACCCTTGGAATTGCACCGGATCCACCGAGCCGAGATCGAATCCACTGCCGGTGTTGAACGGCGCGACGGTCGCCGGTGCGCGGTCCACCGTCGTCAGACCGCGAATCAGCGACTGACCCGTGAAGGCCAGGGCGGAGCCGCCGCCGGAACCCGGAGGAGGATCCTGCGAAATCGGATCCGCCGCCCCGGGAGGGCTCAGCGCCGCGAAAATCTGGTAAACGCGGATTCGCCGCGCCTGGAATTTCTTCAGGAATTCGAATCCGAGCGCCCAGGTCAGGAGGTTTCCGACCTTCGGTTCCTTGCCGTACTGCATAAGATAGAGGAGTACGGCTTTGTTCACGAAGTCGATCTTGATCTTCGAGATCGTAGCCAGCTCGCGCTTAAAGACCGGGAACACATGGTTCAAGGTCTCGCTGCGATCGAGTGCCCCATCTCGATTCATGTCGAACTTATGCATGACGCCTTCCGCGAAATGGGGAAGTCCGGAGAAACTCGTCACGTCGAAGGTGCTGACCGGCTCGTCGTCATAACCCGTGATTTTCGACGCGTACTCGAGAGTGTAGTACCAGACGTCGCGCTCTTCGTCGTTCATCCGGGCGAACTCGTCGCGCAGCAGCGGCATGTTCTTGAAGTTTTCCGTGAGGGAGTTCTTAAACCGATCGCGGAAACAGTGGACTTCGTACATCGGCAGCTTGAGCGGGATGTTCCAGCCGACGAACTTGCAGGGCTCTTTTCCGAGCATCGCGGAGTCCGTGATTCGCAGGGCCTGGCTACTGGCGGAAAAGAGGTAGGCGAAATAGACGGCCGTCTCCGGCAAGTCCATCAGGTCGTTCCCGTCGCCGGACGGCATGAAGAGGTTGGCTTCGCGAAAACGTTTTTTATCGATGCCGATCTTATTCGGATGCACCATGTTGATCGAAAACAGCACGGGGTTCAGGTCCTCGATGAGCTGGGTGAGATCTTCGAGGTAACCGGCCCTGCCGTACGCGTTATGCCCGGTTCCGTAGGCTTCGAGAAGGACTTCGGCGGCGGTTTCGTACCAGCTCATCTTATTCAGGTTCGTGAGCGAGTGTTTATCCTGCGGCCCGAAGAGGATTTCCTTCGAGTCGGAGGGATGCATCCCCGGATAGCGATTCGCGATCGTGATCAGGCGATTTACTTCCGCCATCGACCCGCGGGCCGGGCGATAGTTCGCGGCGCGAGCGGCGAATTCGGATTTACTCAGATCTTCGCGTCCACCCGCATAAATTTCGTTTAGATGATAGTTCGCGTAGAGCGCTTTTCGGAAAACCGCGACGATGCGATCGAGCGCGTGAGTATCAAGTCCATGATCGGTGCGCGACTGGAGGAGGCGGGCCATCGCCGGACGAAAGACCTGGTCGGTCCCGTTCGACTGACGCTTTCGGCGCGGCTTCAGCAGAGCCTTGGCGCCGATACGGAAATCGTCAGCGAGCGTCGGCAGGAGGGAGTTCGGAGCATGGTCGAGAACCCGCTCGATTTGCGCGAAGGGAAGCATCCCGTTCTGCTCGTTCAGGCTCGTCTTCAGGATATTCTGGATCCGCTCGATCATCTCGAGCTGGAAGAGGGGATCGTCGCCGCCCATGTCGAGATAGGCGATGATTGCGCCGCCAGTGCGGAATCCGAATTTCAGAATCTTCGCCCAGTCGGCTCCCGAAATGCCGTCGGTCGCTCCCGAGAGAAGGAGGACCTTCAGCTCGACGAGGAAGCGAGTCCACTGCTGGACGCCTTTCGGATCGGATTTCAGTGAAACGGCGGAAAGTTCGGTGAGGAACTGGATCGCCATTTCGGTGGTCAGTTTCGGATTTCCGGACGTATTCAGATAGTCCGCCAGATGCGTGCCGAACGAATCGACCGCGTCCGCGAAAGAGCGCATGTTCTCGGGAGTCGGATTCGTCTTGCGGTTGCGAAGATGCGGGATCAGTGCCGTGGTTTCTTCCTTCAGGAATCGCGCCAGTTCGCGGAAGCGATCGAGCTCCACGTTCGTCACGTTTTCACCTTTGCCGCCGAAGAGCGAAGCTTTCACGGCGAGCGCCCCGTTCACGAAAGCGGAAGTGACTTTGTTCCTCGAGAAGAGGAACTTCTGCATGAGGAAACGAATGTCTTCGGAGCTGTAGCCCGCGGCTTCCGAACCTTTCACGAACTTCTTGAACATGTCGATCGTCTCGTCGACGCAATCCCAGGTGGCTCGCCATTTGCCCTCGTTCACGCTGCCCGCGAGGTACTCTTCCGCGAGAGGTCCGAGTTCGTCGAGACAGGCGCCCGTGTCTTGGGCGAGAGTTTTTTCCGCGCTCTTCTTGTCGCCGAGAATCCCACAGCTCGTCATCGACGAGACGGTGGTGCCCAGACACGCGAGGACGACCGAAGTGTTCCGGATGCGAGCGAGATGTGCCTTAACCGAGGTTTTCACGCTCTACGGATCGACATTCGGGTAACACTTCTTCATTAAAATGTTACTGCGCCAGATCTATGACATTGCGAAAGGATCGGGCTTTCGCGGGACGTCTAGCGATTTTACTCGGGAATCATTACTCTCATCCCATGGCCGATACCCGACCCGCATTCTCCGTTACCGCTCTCTCCCAGGCTCACGCACTCGTGACGGGAGCGAGCGAAGGCATCGGTCGGGCCTTCGCGCTCCAGCTCGCGCGGAAGGGTTACGCGGTCACGCTCGTGGCGCGAAACGAAGCCCGTCTCGATGCGCTTCTCTCGGAACTCCACGGAATGGGGCATACGAAGATGGTCGCGGATCTTTCGAGGTCCGAAGGGATTTCTCGGGTCGCGACCGAGCTCGCGTACGGAGCCGCTCGATATCAGCTGCTCGTGAACAACGCCGGATTCGGGGCCCTCGGCGATTTCGCCAAAATCCCGATGGAGAAAAATCGCGAGATGATCGGCGTGAACATTCTCGCTCTCGTCGAGCTATCGCACGCGTTTCTCCAGCGAGCCGAGCGAGGAAGCGCCATCATCCAGGTTTCTTCCACCCTCTCCTTCCTGCCGATGCCCGCCCAGGCGGTCTACTCGGCGACGAAGGCTTTCGTGACCTCGTTTTCGGAATCCCTCTGGTACCAATGCCGCACGAAAGGCATTTCGATCGTCAATCTTTGCCCCGGCGCTACGATCACGAATTTCCAGGTTCGGTCGGGGGGGAAGAACGGCGCGATTCCGTCGTTCGTCCTCGAAACGGCGGACGAAGTCGCAAGCCGTGCGCTCCGCGCGGTCGATCGCAAGGCGGGCCCGACGATTATCAGTGGCTGGAAAAATCAGCTCGCGGCACTGCTCGCTCGGGTAGTCACCCGAAAGCAGCTCGCCAAAATCATGGGCAGCGTACGCCAATAGGCCGGAAGTTCGACGCCGGCGTCTCCTTTCTGGCGCTCCGCGGGCCCGTAAAAGGCCGGTCCTCGTAAACTCTCCCTCATGGGGCAGGCCTCGACCGCCGACACTATAATAAGGAGAGAACCGTCAGGTGATGAAGTCGCGCTTCCTCATGATTGCCTTGCTTGGATTCGGGAGCTTTCTCTATTCCGGGGCCGCGCACGCCGAACGAATCGTTCTCGTCACCGGCGGGAGCCGCGGTCTCGGCGCGGAGCTGGTGAAAGGTTTTAGCGACGCCGGCGACCAGGTCGTGATCCTCGCGCGTACGCCGCCCGCCCAGCTCGCCCCCGGCGTCCACTTCGTCGGCCTCGATCTAAACCGTCCCGAATCGATCCATGCGGCGATGGCCGAGGTCATCCAGAGATTTGGCCGCGTCGACGTCCTCGTGCACAACGCGGGCATGACCCTCGTTCGTTCGGCCTTACAGACGAACGCGGCCGATATCGCAAAGTCCGTCGCGACGAATTTTACCGGACCGTTCCTGCTGACCCAGGAAGCGCTCGCCACGCGAAGCGCGGCGGCGAAACTGCGGGTGATCTACTTGTCTTCGCTCGGCGCGGTCGTCGCGAAGGAAAAAGCAGGAATCTATTCGGGAACCAAAGCCGCCGGCGAACAGGTTTTCATCGCCCTCGCCGACGAAATCGAGAATCTTCCTGATGTCCGCGGAAAAGTTTCCATCTCCATTCTGCGGCCCGGATTCGTCCGGTCGGAGTATCCCGTCCAGATCGTCGCCGACCCCGGGGAAAGAGAGGCCATCGCCGCGATGGACCAGTTGCGTACCATGTCTCCCACCACGAGCGACGACGTCGTACGCGAAGTGCTTCGGACGAGCGTCGCGGCGAATCCGCCGCTTCTAAAAAATGTCGGCCTCGAGACCCAGGTCATCGCCCGAATCCAGCGCCTGCTTTCTCCCGGCATGAGCGCATATCTGCGTCGGGTCGTCGAGAAGGTCGTGCCCTATGTCGCGGGCTCGCGCGCCTGCCATCATCTGATGAAGAAGCCGTTTCGCCTGCCCGGTCGAGTCGCGGCGCTCTCCGCCGGACTGATCGGTGTCCTCATGCTCGAATCCGAGAAGGAGCACTCCCTCCTGAGTCCGGTCGCCGATTCCGCCGAGTTTCTCTACGAGTTCATTACGCGGATGCAGAAACGCGCGGAGGAGGTCACCACCGATTCCCGCACGGTCGCGAATAAACTCGTTTCGGCCGGTTTTTTCCTTCCCTACGAAGCGCCTCGCGATGCTCCCGGCTGCGAAGGATGGTTCCACGGAAAAATGGATATGAAAGGAAACATGGGTGCGTTCATCGATCACTGGGCCGAACTGCTCAAGCTCGGCTGGGGATCGATCAACGACCGGATGTACGCCGGGATGTCGGCCACCCCGATGTCGAGCACCCG
>CAZIAL010000059.1:0-18006 GCA_964536965.1 uncultured Bacteriovoracaceae bacterium | reverse complement strand
GGGGGAGTTTCTGTTTCACTTCTCTACCTCGAATTATGAGGGACGGCCGGGGCCGGATTCGGGATATGTCTATCGGTTGGATTTGGAAAGCGACGAGATAGTTGCTGACGCGAATTCAAGTAACTTATTCAAAGTATATCACTAGGTGCGAAGTGGTAATCCCGAAACTATTACTTTTTTCTCTGCGTTCGCGTCGCCCGCTTGGGTTAGTAGCCCGATAAACGCTTTTCTAATTGCAGCGGGATACTGAGTCGGCCCTATAATAATTCTTTCGACTATTTCTGGAAGCTCGATCCCAGTTAAGTTTTTGGATGGCACATCCGTTAGCGGAATTTTATAGATAGTTTGCGGCGTCCCGCTAATGGTTTCGATTTCCTTCTCTAAAATTTCTGAGACCCCGAGTGATGGTGAGTGGACGATTCTCCACTCCAGCTCTTCTTGAAAACCCACATGCTTGGTAGAAATGGCCGAAAATCTGAAAAGATTTACGATT
Organism: uncultured Bacteriovoracaceae bacterium; assembly: GCA_964536965.1. Lineage (GTDB taxonomy): Bacteria > Bdellovibrionota > UBA1018 > UBA1018 > UBA1018 > JACMQW01. The sequence continues at coordinate 17,513 of CAZIAL010000059.1, read as the reverse complement.
AAAGCAGTGAGTGTAGCAGTTGGCAGTTCTAATAAAAACTTAGCGCTTGAGCGCATGAGTTCAGTAATTTCGGCGAGATGATTCAAAAAATGATCTTCCTGGCGATATTCTACCGGCAGAAAGTACGAATTTAAGGCGTCAGACTCGCTAAAAAAAATTCTGGCTATTGAACACAATCGCAACGCCTGAGTTTTTTGAGTAGGCGCGCCACATGGATAGACGCCCGTGTTCGTCTTCATGGTTCCGATGTTCGGAAAAACACCCGATAAAGGTGTCGTACCGAAGTATATCTTGGATCGAATTAAATTTTTTTCGACATCTTCGGTAATTCCTGGAAATTCCCTTTCGATAAAATCTCTGAAGGAGATGTCGTTTACTTTGGTCGAGTAGGCAGTTTGAACACATTGAAGGCCGTGATGAATCTCGGAAATGTCATTCATGCACGAAGTATCTCTTAACCAGAAACGCCGTGTTCTAAGGATTCCGGCTGCCGCTTCCGCATTTGTGTAATGCACAAAGCGTCTTTTCGTGGATATTATTTCGGATTCCCTGCGCGCTAAGTTTGGAAAGAAGATGTCGAGCAATTTCCGTTCTTGATCACTCATTTGGAATGGAGGCCCCCTTCTAACTGGAATCGCTCTCACACGAGAAGTTATCAAAACTTCCGCTACAGTTTACCTTCGAATCTGAGCTGATACTTACGGTATAGTCTGCTTTTTCGCCCTGGGTTCCAGTTAGATAAATATCTGCCGAGGTAGTGCCTTTTTTGGCGAAGAAAATTTTCGATCCGCTTCCAAGTTCATTGAGTGTAAATTGATCGCCAGAGCAGCTAATAGTAATGGTCGCGTTAGGGCTAGAATTGGTCACGACGAGTTCGACGGTTGGAATATCGAAAAAACCGGTAGCTTCCGATACGCTCGGTTCATACGCACCCGCGGAATAACGCATGCGTATTTTAGAGGAGTCCGCTTTATAAATATACGTGGTGCCGCTTTCAATCTTACTTACTGCATTTTTGTGTTCGACGAACCTACTTAGAGGTACGACGGCGCCACTGCTAAGTCGGACCCTTTGTTTTGATTCGGCAGTGTGAGCGCAGGACTGTAGTATCGGGATTAAGACGCCAGCTATGATTATGGTTTGAAATCTACGCATCTGATTCCGAGTTGGCCGAGCCAATAATTAAACAGATTGTAGAGGCGATCAGTAGGAAGAATTGCCACTGAGCGATTCTGTTCAGGTAGGGATCTTTCACTGTAACTGTGAGTGCATTATCAATCACTTGACCGCTGAATTCTAAGCCCAGGTACGCTGCGAGTGCCGCAAATGTTCCCCCTAAAGCAATTGGAAGAATTGCACCGAGCTTCTTTTGCTTTCGGTTGGAGAAGAAAAGCACGCCAGTAGCGGTTAGTACCGCGAGTGTCAGATTTCCTAGCAGCGTTTGATAACTTGTTAGTGCAGCTGTCACTACGGCGAGTTTTTCTTCCATTTGGAAACCTCGATTTGGGTATTCGTAACAGAATGCGGGTCGGCAGTTTTCCGCTATTAGTTTTCTGAATTAACTATTGAACTGACGTAGTCTCGATTTGGTTAGCAGCACCCCGTATCGGAAGTGCTTTCGCGTCGAACCGAAAAATATTGTGGCGACTATCGTGATTCTCGCCCTATTAGTTTGAGCGGTAGCTTGGTTGGAGTATTGAGTACGGTCGATCAAAGAATCCCTCACCCGAGCGTTGAAGTCGAACTCCACCATTTCTTTCCAACGCACTCTTCTCCCTCTCTAAAAAATTTCAAAAGATGTGAGTGTGCCAGCCCTGGAAGGGCGAGCGGGCACCTAGGGCAGGATGCCCGCGAACCGTCTTTTGGAATTTTTTAGAGAGGGAGAAGAGGGGATGAGGCAGGAGAGAAAATGGAGGAGAGAGAGGGATTCGGCTACTACGCCGACTCGCCTCCAGCGAGTCAGCTGCGCAGCCCCACCTCCGGGAGCTAAGCCGGCCATCGTGGCCGCCTTTCCGCGCGAGACAGCTTCGCTGTCCCCCGCGGCCGCTCCCTCCGCCGTTCGAATCCCTCTCTCTCCTCCATTCATTTGGATGTCGCCCAAACACGGAGATCGCGAACCCCTCCATTCGTACCGAACGCACTCTTCACTCTCTTAAAAATTTTCCAAAGATGTGAGTGTGCCAGCGCTGGAAGCGCGTGCGGGCACATAGGGCAGGATGCCCGCGAACCGTCTTTGGGAAATTTTTAAGGGAGTGAAGAGGGGATACGGCAGGGAAATGAATGGAGGAGAGAGAGGGATTCGAACCCTCGAATGGTGTTACCCATTACACGCTTTCCAAGCGTGCGCCTTCGACCACTCGGCCACCTCTCCACACATGCTGCGTAGGAGTCTCGGAATTAGCATAGGGATTCCTGGGAATCCACCGTGCCCAGTGGCAACGCGGCGCGTGGTCGTTAGATTTTGCACCCTTACCCGCGCCCAGAAGTCCCGAGATACCCCGAGTTCGCGCGATTCCGGGTGGCACCTCGTATGCACTTTAGAGGCAACGAAGGAGACTTTTATGCGCGAAATCTTACTTTTAGGCCGGATTCTCTTCTCGCTGATCTTTATCGTCGCGGGCTTCGGACACTTCTCCCAAGGAACGATCGACTACGCCATGAGCCAGGGAGTTCCGTACGCGGGACTGCTGGTACCGCTCTCCGGAGCGCTCGCCATCGCCGGAGGTCTCAGTATCCTCCTCGGATTTCGCGCTCGCATCGGGGGGTGGATGATCGCACTCTTCCTCGTGCCCGTGACGGTGATGATGCACGACTTCTGGAACATCGCCGATCCGGCGATCTCGATGATCCAGCAGCAGGCGTTCTTTAAGAATCTCGCGATGCTCGGCGGTGCCTTCGTCTTCGCCTACTTCGGCTCGGGTCCGTACAGCGTCGACGCCCGTTACCCGTCCGTCCATAAGGTCACGGAACTCGAACCTCGCCCCGGTGTTCGCGCCGGCCATGTGACGACCGATTCGATTCCGGGGACTTCGATTCCGACCTCGCTTCGCCGCGAAACCGAAACGAAAGTGACGGACGCGAAGCTGAACGAACGGGACGTGACGAACTCGCGAACCTGGTAGTCCGCCTCTCGCCATAGACGAAGAGCCGCCTCGGTCCTAGATTTCGTCGCGTTTCGCGCGGCGGATGAGGACGGGGGCGGCCTTTTTTTCAACCACCTGCGCGGGCGGCGCCTCGGGAGCTTCGGTTTTGCGCGTGCGCTTAACCGGCTCGGCCTCTTTCGCCAGGATCTCCGCCCATTCCTCGACGCTCGGCGCTTTCCGCTCCTCGGCCCAGCTCTCCCGATGATTCATCATCGGCGCGTGCGCATCCCAGCACGAGACCGTGCAGAAGGCGAGGCCCGTGCGTTTCCGGTTGCAGGTCGAGACGTTGCAGACCCAGTAGAGCGACTTAAACGCGATCGGCTTCTTGCAGCTGCTGCACTTCTTCCAGTCGGTCGCCTTCGTTTCGCTCATACCGCCCTTTCCAAGGCTATGAATTCAGCAGCCGGGACTTCAGATCCGACCACCACGGAATATTCTTCCGCGTCGTCGGGAAATTCTTCTTCTTCAGCTCGCGCGTCAGTCGTCGCATCTTCGAGCGATCGGAGTTGGCGTTCGACTCCGCCCACTGGATCCCGATGAACTGCTGCGAGCCCGCGATATTCTGCTCCCAGACGATCTTCGACTTCATCTGGTACGTCTCTCCCTCGTACTGGAACTCGAGGTCGACGATCTCGTCTTTCAGAAAACCTTGCTCGACGGTATCGACTCCGGCGCCGCCGACCGCGATGTTCTGGATCTTCGCCTTGCAGGCCTTGCCGCCGACCCGCACGATCGAGGCGGGGAACCCGACGACGTAACGAGCCTCGGTTTCCCACCAGCGCATCCGGGGGTTGAAATAGATCATCCGCGTCCGTGGGCGGACGAGATAAGCGATCACGGCCGCGCAGAGGAGGTTCGTCAGCACGAGCGGGAAAACGGGGTCGGTCTGGTTCGAAGCGACGAACTCGATCACTCCGCGGATGATCAGATAGACCGAGCCGACGATCACGAAGTAGTATCCCATCCGCCGGGTCATCAGGATCAGTCCGCCGAGCAGGACGGGGAGGACGAAGATCTCGAATTTGCGCAGCTCAGGAGTCAGCGCGAGAATTTCGTTCGTCGTCTGCTGGACGGTGAGACCGTAAAAATACGATGCGACGACGATATAGATCAGCGGCGAAAGAAACTGCAGCACCGCCAAAACTAAAATGGGCCAAGGCCTTCTATTCATGGCGAAAGACTCCTAAGAATCGTTAACGAGAATTAAACTGCGGAATACGATTAGAATACGCGTTCTAAACGCGCTTTGCCAATCGGCGGAAAATTGACACGCGGACCGTCAGTTTCCGGTGGGAAAAAAATCGACCGACGCACCCGAAGAACCGTCACCATCGGGCCTCTCCGGCCGTAATGCTATAATGAGTAGCCCAAGAGGGGCCCCCGCCGACTCGTAACCGAGTTCAATCTCATGGAAAGGAGACTGAAGATGAAAAACCGATCATTCCTTCGGGCCGTGTTGTTTGCTGGAGCTTTAAGTCTGGTCTCGGGTTTCGCGCCGGCGTTGGTTTACGCCGAGGTGGATTCCGGACGCGGGGATAGTCCCCGTACGGAATGGATCATCCAGCGCCAATCGTCTCGACTCGAAGCTGCCCGTCAGCAAAAGGTCGACGAAGCCGAAGCTGAACGCATCAAGCTCGAAAAAATGGAGCGCGAGCGCGAGGACATTCATAAGGAGAACCAGTGCCAAAACTGCTAGAGCAACCCCCGCTTCTTGCTCGACTGGGATAGGCTGGATCCGATTCGGATTCAGCCTATCTTTTTTTCACGATTCTTTTCGCGATTCGCGAGTTTTTCCCGGTAAAAATCCTTGGTCGCCACATAAAGCGTTTTCGTGATCTCCGTGTGGACCACCCCGTCCGCATCCCGGAATTCGAGCGGCAGATCGAAGCTGATCTCACCCTGGACGGCCACTTTCGTCCGCACGTCGGCCACGAACTCCGGGGTCAGACGAAACTTCGCGTAGAGAGTGCGCGTTCCGGGGCGCTTGAAACGGATCTGCGCCCCTTTGTCCCAGACGACGTAGTCCTTCCCGAGAATCTGCATGAGCATGATCATGTAGAACGGATCGGTCGAAGCGTAGAGACTGCCGCCGAAAATGGTGCCGACGCGATTTCGCGTTCGCCAGGTAAGCGGCAGGGTGACGTCGAGCTCGTGGTAGTCGGGGGAAAGATGCGAAACGCGTCCGCCGGCGCCGCGGATGCATGGCCAGAGGTTCAGAATCAGTCGGAAGATTTCCGTTCGCGCGCGGTCGCGAAAAGAGGGGGAACCGGAGTTCATGAGAGATCCTTCGCTTTAGGAGTCACTAAGGTAGATATGCCATATTTTCGGCGGAGACGGAGCCGTTCCACCTGGAATTGTTTAGATCCTACGCCCGGGCCCGGCCACTTGCCGATAGGCAAGCATGTTCCGCCGAATCCTCCTCCTCTATATCGGACTTAATCTGCTGGTTCTCGTCGGCGGATTCGGCGTCCTTTTCTTCACTCCCTTCCCGATGAGCGTATACGTCTCGCTTCTCGAAGGCACCGGCGCGAAAGTTACCGATGCGCGCGGCACCCTCTACACCGGCGTCTCGATCGGCAAGATCGAATGGTCGGATCCCGCGAAGGGAATCTCGAGCACGGTCGAGGGCATTCAGTTTCGCTACAGCCGAGTCTTCGAGATCTTTAAAACCCGCCGCATCGAGATCGATCACTACACGATCGACAAGGTCGCGCTGAAACTTCCGGCCGCCGATCCTAAAGCGATGGCGTACGAGGCGATGGGCGGCGGCGCGAAGCCGGCGGCCGACTCGGGCGCGAAGAAGCCGATCGCGAAAACTCCGACCGAGGAGATGCTCGAGAAGGTTATGCAATACGCTTTCACCGGGGAAGACCCGCTGCTGCGCGGAGTCGGCATCGGCGACCTGCGCATCTCGAATACACGGGTCGAACTCGGTACCGAGAATTTCGAATTCCAACAGGTGCAATATAAGAATCTGGCGGTCGGCCCCGGATTTTCGCTCGGCGAACTTTTCGTTTCGACGGGCAAGTACGAATTCCGCGCCCGCGGTTTTACCTTCGACCGGAAGATCGCGAAGCTCGACGGCATCGACGGCCGATTAAAGGTCGGCTACGATCCCGACCGGCTAAAACAAGACCTCGATTTCTCGCTGAAGACCGAAGGCTCCTTCAAGGAGATCGGGAAGATGACGGGATCCCTCCAGGCGCTCGGCGGGAAGGTCCGCGTTCGTATCGGCGCCGGAGGCATGGCTTCTTTTTCGATCAGCGATCTGACGGTGCGCGAACTTTACAGCGAACCGCTGCCGATCACTCATTTAAACCTCGAAGTGAACGAAGCTCCGTTCATGGCGATTCTCGCGGGCCAGGTCGACGTACGCGGTGGCTTCGTCCTCGGCTCGACGCCGTTTCGCTTCGCGACCGTCGACGAACGGGCTCGCTCGAACGGAACACTTCTGCGCGGAACCGCGATGATCGGAAAACATCTTTTCACGCTCGATTTCGGTCAGAAGTCGCGCACTTCGGTATTCGCGGCGGCCATGTCGGTCGGTGCGAAACCCGCGGCGGAGGAAAAACTGCCGCCGCTCTCCCTGCGCTCGACCTTCTCGGAAAGCTCCCAGGATAATCTCGCCTTTCTCCTCCATGGCGCGATGTATGCGGATCTCGACGAAATCAAGCGTCTCCAGGTCGACACCGAGCTGAAGCATTTCGATCGCCGAATCCCGGCCGCGGCGAAACGCGTGGTCCAGGCGGCGAAACCGGTAAAACTCGAAAAGAAGAAACTCCGTCGGTCGCCCGCGGGGAAAAAACCGATCGGCCGTCGATAGTCCCGCGCCGACCGTCCCTCGCGCGCGCGCTCGACTAGTTCAGCTTCGGATCCGGCTTCGTGATGCCGTCCGGCGGAAGCTGCGACTGCCAGAAGGTGCTCGACCCGAGGTACTTCGCGAAAGTGAGCGCGTCGTCGTACCGGCGAGCGCAGGCCTGGAGCAGTCCGATTTGGTCCGGCGTCAGGTTCGTCATGCTCTCCGAAATCAGCGTGGTCGTCTCTTTATCGTCCGTCGACTTCGTCGTGCAGGCGTACTGGACGCCGAGGCCCGAGCTGTAAAGGCGAACGACCTTATAAGTAATGCCGTTATGGATGACCGTGCGGGGAGGGCTCATGGGATTCATAGGTTTAAACTCCTCGTTTTCCGCCGAAACTTCAAGCGCTTTACGTTCCGTTCGCGGGCGTGAGCAGTCCCTCGACCGAGAGGTAGCGCTCTCCGGTGTCGTAGTTAAATCCTAAGACCTTCGCCCCTTTCGGGAGCTCCGGAAGTTTTTTCGCGATCGCAGCCAGCGTCGCGCCCGAGGACGCTCCGCAGAGAATCCCTTCCTCGCGGGCGGCGCGGCGGGCGTACTCGAAGGCTTCGTCCTTCGAGACGGCGATCGTGCCGTCGATGAGCGAGCGATCGACGATCGACGCGATGAAGCCGGGCGCGATCCCCTGGATCGGGTGCGGGGTATGGGTGCCTCCCGCGAGCATCGTCGAGACGTCGGGCTCGACGGCGTAGACTTTTAGGTTCGGGAATTTTCTCTTCAGAACTTTCGCCACGCCGGTGAGGTGTCCGCCCGTGCCGACCCCGGTGATGAGGGCGTCGAATCCATGCGGGAAATCGGCGAGAATTTCCTGCGCGGTCGTCTGCTCGTGCACGCGCGTATTCGCCGGGTTATCGAACTGCGCGGGCATCCACGCGTTTTTATCGGAGGCCAAGAGCTCCTCCGCCTTCGCGATCGAGGTCTTTATTCCGCCTTCTTTCGGCGTGATCACGAGTTCGGCGCCGTAAGCGGCCATGACTTTCCTGCGCTCGATGCTCGCCGTTTCGGGCATGCAGAGCGTGACTTTATAACCTTTCACGGCGCCGACCATCGCCAGCCCGATGCCGGTGTTGCCCGAGGTCGGTTCGATGATCCGCATGCCGGGCTTGAGGCGGCCGCTTTTTTCCGCGTCTTCGATCATGGCAAGCGCGATGCGGTCCTTAATGCTTGCGCCCGGGTTCTGCCGTTCGAGCTTTACATAGACTTCCGCGTCCTTCGGGTAGAGGCGCTGGATGCGCAGATGCGGGGTGTTTCCGATGAGTTCGAGGATCGTCTGGACTTTCATACGCGGCCAACCTTCCGGTCTTCGAGCCTACCGATTTTCGCGGGGCGAAAACCAGAACCATTGGGGTTTTTCATGACGCTCGGTCGCTTCTTGCCGCGTTAAGCCGCCGGACTTCCTGCCTTTTAAAAAAACCACGCGAAAACCCCGGACTATCCCTTCACTTACGCATAACTTACGCTTACCCTAAAAAGATGGATCAGTTGTCGCCATGTCCCCCGAAACGCCTCACTCTCTCTGAACTTCGCGAAAAGATGGGGGCGATCACCCGTCTGAATCCGCCGGCGGGCTGGGAGCTCCCCGGATGCGGACTCACACTCCCGCGCGGATCGCTCGTCGAGCTCCTCGGCCCCGGATCGCGCGAATGGCTCTTCCGTATTTTCAACCACCACGCGGAGACGCGAATCGCGTGGCTCGAACCGAACCTCTCCCTCTTTCCTCCCGCCGTCGCGCAGCGGGGCGTGGCGCTTTCGCGAATGCTCTTTCTAGAAACGGCGAAGGAAGGGAACTGGGCGCTGCTCCAGGTGCTGCGCTCGAAACTTTTCCATTTCGCGACGACGCCGATCGGACTCGTGCCCGCGAAGGGGAGCGATGTGTTCCTGCGGAAGCTCCAGATCCAGGCGGAGCGTGCGGGGACGACGCTGTTTTTTCTCTCCGAGGTGGATACGCCCTTCTTCGGCATTACTTATCGCCTGCGGATCGATGGCGCGGGAGCGACTCCCGAAATCTTAAAGCGGAAGCGGGGGTAGGCGATGGCGACCCCGCGCGCGGCTCCGCTCTATTTCTGCATCGCGCTTCGCGATTCCCGCTTCCATGCGCCTTCCGAAGTGGCGGCGCTCGCCGAAGCCTGTCTGCGGTTTACTCCCGATCTGACCGTGCGCAAGGACGCGCGGCCCGCGATTTTTCTCGAAGCCTCCCGCTGCCGCGCTCTCTACTCCCCGGAGTCGCTCGAGGCGCGGCTCCGGGTTTTACTCCGCGACTTCGGAATGCGGCCCGAGGATTACCGGATCGCGCGCGCCGGAACCCTGCCGAAGGCGTGGCTCTGCGCGAACCGGGGCGTGGCGGAATCGGCGTTCACGAATCTCCCGATCACGACGATCGAGGATCTGATCGATCCGCTCGCTCGCCAGCCCGAAGAGAAGCGCCGCATCGGCGCGATGGTCGAAATTCTCTTCGCGCTCGGTGTGCGGAGTATCGGCGCGCTCCGGAAGCTTCCCCCGGATTCCGCGGTCAGCCGTTTCGGGACGCTCTACGAAACTTTGCTCTCCGCCCTGCGCGAAACGACGGCGACCGAGTTCACCTGGGAGCGGTTTCGTCCCACGGAACGCTTTATCGAGCGGATCGATCTTCTGCCCGACGATTCGATCTGGGATCTGGAGCCGACCCTGTTTCATGCCAAACGTCTGATCGACCGCGTCCTAAAGCGAGCGTTCGGCCGGGGCAAGGCGCTCGTCGCGATCGAGTTTCGCATCGAGTGCGAGCGTCGGCGGCAGGCGCTCGAAGTCGCGCTCCGGGTGCCGATCCGGTTCACGTTTCCGCAGACTTCGGCTTCGATCATCCTGCGCACTCTGCGCGAAAAACTTTCCTTCGAGTTCGGTCGTCGCGAACTCGAAGCGCCGATCATGGCCTACGAACTCGAAGTGACGGAGCTTTCGCCGCGTACGGGGATCCAGGACTCGTTCATGGACGGAGGCGAGAACGCGCTCACGACCGAGGCGTTTCGGGAGCTCGTCTCGGAACTCGGGACGAAGCTCTCGCTCGGAGGCGAAGTCTACCAGGCGGAGCTCGCGGCGGTGTGGCGGCCGGAGCGGAGCTGGCGGAAGACGATGAAGGATGCCTCGGCCCTCGTCGATCTGCGAATGCCGATTCCCGAGCGGCCGCTCACGATGCTGACGCCACCCGAGCCGCTTCGGCGTCTCGGCCGCTATTTTTTCCGGAACGACGAGCGGTACCGCATCCGCGAATTCGCGCAGATCGAGCGGCTCTCGGGCGAGTGGTGGGAGGACGACGGCGGGTTCACGCGCACCTACTACCGCGTGCGGGTCGAGGCGTCTCGCGAGGGCGAACCCGACCGGGAGTTCTGGATCTTCCGCGAGCAGCGAAACGAGGCCGGGGAGGGGGGGCTCTTTCTGCATGGGATCTTCTAGGGGATCGCCGCATGGGTAATTCCGATCGCGAAGCGGGCAATGCCGACCGGCCGGTGGAATACGCCGAGCTTTCGGCGTTTACGAACTATTCGTTCCTGCACGGCGGATCCGCGCCCGAAGAGATGGCCGAAGCGGCCATCGAGCATGGACACGCGGCCATCGCGATCACGGATCGCCACGGCGTTTACGGGATGCCGAAGATGTGGGGGAAGCTTCGCGAGTCGGGTACTTCGACGAAACTCCTCGTCGGGGGGCAGCTCCCTCTCGCCATTCGGGAGAACGATGTCTATGGGCCGGAGACTCCGAACGTAAACCTGATCGCGCGTGACCGCGCGGCGTACGGTGCGCTCTGCCGGATTTTTACCGAAGCCCATCGTTTCCAGCCGAAGGGGCAGTCGCTGCTTTCGGCTTCGCAGTTCCTGGATCTTCTGCGCACGGTTCCGGGAGCGGACGGGCTTCTTCTTTTTCCGCAGTGGGAGGAAACCTTCGACCGGTTCCCGGAGGACGTCTTCGAGCCGCTCGTGGCGGAGCTTTCGTGGATTTCGTCGTGGAAGAAGGAGAATGTTTTTCTCCCTTTATCGCGGATGATCGATGGGCGCGATGTTCCGCGGACGGCGATGGCCGATCGGCTTTCGGCGCATTTCGGGATCCCCCTCGTCGCGCATAACCGGGTGCTTTACCACCATCCGGAACGCAGACGCGTGCTCGACACGCTTTCCTGCATCCGGGAGGGAAAGACTTTAAAGGAGAGTGGAACGCTGCTGAAACGGAATGAAGAAGCGTACCTGAAACCTCCATCGGTCATGCGAGCGCTCTTTCATGATCGTCCGGAGCTGATCGAGTGCGGGCTTTCGATCGCGCGGAGCTGTACTTTTGTCCCTTCGGAACTTCGCTACCGTTATCCCTCGGAGTGGATTCCCGCGGGCCATACCGCGCAGACCTATCTCGCTTCGCTCTGCGAGGCGGGGAAAGCCACGCGCTATCCACGCGGAATTCCCCCGGCGGTCGAGACCCAGCTTCGGCATGAACTCGCGCTCATCGATTCGCTCGGATACGCCGATTATTTTCTCACCGTCTACGACATCGTCGACTTCGCCCGGCGCGAGGGGATTCTCTGCCAGGGTCGGGGCTCGGCCGCGAATAGCGTCGTCTGTTACGTCACGGGCGTGACCGCGATCGACCCGGTGGAGATGAATCTTCTTTTCGAGCGGTTCATCTCGGCCGAGCGAGGGGAGCCGCCCGACATCGACGTCGATTTCGAGCACGATCGGCGCGAGGAAGTGATCCAGTATATTTACCAGAAGTATGGACGCGAGCGCGCGGCGATGGTTTCGGCCGTGAGCATGTACCGCTCGCGCTCCGCCATTCGCGAGACGGCGAAGGTTTTCGGAGTCCCGGTCGGGACCGTCTCCGCGCGGAAGGTCGAGAAGATGGTCGAGGATCCGGCGATCGTCGAGCCGCGACTCGCGGCGAAGATCCGAAGAATCGCAGGCGAGATCGAGGATTTTCCGCGGCACCTCTCGATCCATTCCGGAGGATTTACCCTCTCCGCGGATCCGCTGATCGAGATCGTGCCGATCGAGCCCGCGACGATGGAGGACCGGACGATCGTCCAGTGGGATAAATACGATCTCGATATCTTAGGACTCTTAAAGATCGACGTGCTTGCGCTCGGAATGCTTTCGGCGCTCCAGCGCGGATTAAAACTCGTCGGACGCGAGCTCTACCAGATTCCGCAGAACGATCCGCGAACCTACGACATGATCTGCCGCGCGGATACGATCGGGACCTTCCAGGTCGAGTCGCGCGCGCAGATGGCGATGCTGCCGAGGCTCCGGCCACGGAATTTATATGATCTCGTCATCCAGGTCGCGATCGTCCGGCCCGGACCGATCGTCGGGAAGATGGTGCATCCCTATCTAAAGCGGCGGCGTGGACAGGAAGAGTGGAAGCTTCCGCATCCCGCGCTCGAGCCGATCCTGGCGCGCACTTTCGGAGTGCCGATTTTCCAGGAGCAGGTGATGAAGATGGCGATCGCGCTTGCGGACTTTACGCCGGGAGAAGCCGATCAGCTTCGGAAAGCCATCGGCGCGTGGCGCTCGTCCGGTTCAATCGATGCGATGGGGAGGAAGCTAAAAGACGGGCTCATGCGAAAGGGGATTCCCGAGGAATTCTCCCAGCGCATCTTCGAGCAGATCCATGGCTTCGCCGAATACGGATTCCCGGAGTCTCATGCCGCGAGTTTCGCGCTGCTCGCTTACGCTTCGTGCTGGCTGAAGGAACACCATCCGGCGGAGTTTCTGGTCGCGATGCTGAACTCGCAGCCGCTGGGATTTTATGCGCCCCATACTCTGGTGGGGGATGCGAAAAGACACGGGGTCGCCGTGCTTCCGGTTTCGATCGTGGAGTCGGACTGGGAGACGAAACTTGTTTCCGCGCCGGGCGCGGGGGGGGCGCCGGGTAAGGCCGTGCGTCTGGGTTTCCACCAGGTGCACGGGATTTCCGAAGCCGAAGGTCGAAGGATCGTCGAGGCGCGCGCGGAGGCGCCGTTTCTGGGCTTCCAGGATTTCGTCACGCGGGTCTCCGACGAAGTTCGCGGCCGCTCGCCGTTTCGGCGCCAGGTCCTGCGGATGCTCGCGGTCGGAGACGCGTTCCGGGATTTCGGGATTAATCAGCGCCAGGCGCTCTGGAAAGCGCTCGCCTTCGAAACGATGGTCGCGGCTCCGCTCTTTCGCACGGAGGTGGTCCAGGCCGAACTTTTCTCGGAGACCGCGTTCGCACCGATGGATGGGTACGAAGAGGTGCTCTCCGATTACCGCGCGACCGGATTAAGCGCGCGCGGACATCCGATGGAGTGGGTGCGGAAGAAAGTCGCCGGAAAAATTCCGGATATGGATTCGGCACGTGCGCGCGCTTTACCGAACGGGAGAGTGATCACGATTCCCGGACTTTCGCTCGTTCTCCAGCGCCCGCCGACCGCGAAGGGAACGGCCTTCGCCACGCTCGAAGACGAGTTCGGACTTCTCGATCTCGTTCTCCACCGCGAAGTTTTCCAGGCGGTCCGCCAGACGATGCTCGAAGAACCGTTCGTGATCGTGAAGGGGACGATCCAGCGGGATGGACTCGCCGTGAATATGATCGTGCACGAAGTACGGCCGTTTCTTCCGGCGACGGCAGGGGAGATGTCGCCGAGTTTCGAACCGGGTGCAGGGTCGATGACTCAGGTGCGGATTCCGGATGCTCCGGGGGCTTTTGCGCGGAGATAGATATGATAGTTCGGAATAATTGCTAAAGATTCAGTCTGGCAGAGATTTCTTCGACTCCAAAAAAAGCTCACAATATTTGTGAAAGTTTCATCCAAAGTATACCCCTCGATGTTTCTGTAAATTCTAAACAGAATTAGATTGTGGAGACGAGTTGGATCATTAGGATTATTTTACGCCATTAATGCCGTGAACCCCCAGAGAGCCTTCCATGCAAATTCTTCGAGTCGGATCTATCCGCGTGTTAATAACCCTCGCATTTGTCTTTGGAAGTGCATCGAGGACTGCGCACGCAACCTGTGTATCAGACGCATTAGATTACTGTTCCGCAAATAGCCTGATCTGCGAAGTTGTGGACACCATTTTTACAATCACAGGAGGTGTAGTGGCTTCGGCAGTGGTCATGTCCAAGACCGACCCTAATACCAGCTGTCGCGACTATCCTATGTATTGTCAAAACGTTCCAGAAGGCGGATGTTCCGCAACCGTACCTACTGCGGGATTTCCCGAAGTGCACGAGCCTGCGCGCGATGATCGCGGGGCTTGCACAGAAGGTTCCGTGGTCAGAATCCATGAGCGCTCGGTCGGAGAAAACGTAGCAGTAGTAGGTACGCCATTCGAGTTAGTGTACTTCAGCGATCGGGTGGTGGGGCGCACGGCCGACTACGCTCTCAAGATACCACTCGATACATCCTCGGGAAGCTCTGACTCGCTCATTGCAATCCAGAAACTCGATGTCGAGGATGAATTCGGTACTAACCTCTTCACCCAGACGGATACGGGTGGGTCCATTACCCCCGGCCAAACCGCGAATTATAACCTAAGTCCTTCGATCGCCGCCCCCATCGGAAGTACGAAGCTTAAGGTAAAGTTCGAGACCTCGTATGACCTTTTCGGATATTACGCTGCCCACTGGCAAGAGATGGTCGGCGATGTTTACCCCTACCCAGTTGCTCGGCCGTCCAGGGATTTGTACGTCGGAAACTACCGTCCGTTAGCCTGGGGTATGGGCGCGTGGACGTTTTCCGTGCACCACTATTACGATGTGCCGAGGAAGAAAGTCCATTTCGGCGACGGAACTACTTTAGAATCCGAAGCTCAGCCATTTCTATTTGACGGCGATTCCACTTCCTACCTAGCGGTCGCGGCGATGGGCATACCTGAGATTTACATTTTCGATTCCAGCGGCCACCACTTGAAAACTCTACATAAGGCAACCGGTGCAGCGCTCTATTTGTTCGCCTATACCTCTGGAAAGCTTAGCTCCATCACCGATGCTTACGGAAAAGTCGTCGCGGTAAATCGCGATGGAAACGGTAATATGACCGGTATTACGAGCCACGATGGACAAGTCACGTCGGTAACCCTCGATAGTAATGGATACCTAGCTACTATTACTAATCCAAATAGCGAAACCTACGAGATGACATATTCGTCGGGAGGACTTCTACTCACTTTCGAAAAGCCCAATGGGGCAGTGAGTACGATGACTTACTCTAGCTCCGGGTTGCTCCTATCGGACTCGAGCTCCGCGGGTAACTCCGTTACACTCTCAACGGAAACGAGTGGTCTTATCCCAGGCGGAGCGGCGACCGGAACTAATCTGACGACGACAAGCACCGAGGGCCGGGTGACTACCTATGGTTACGCACGGTCGACGGGGGGTGCGATGAAAAGCGGAATCGCATTTCCAGACGGATCCCAGTACCAAGACGAGGCGATGGTTAATAGCAAAGATACGGCGACCGTACTTAGTCGGAATTCTTCCTCGTCTTCCTATGTATCGTACAAAACCGCCGACCCTTGGCTCGGCGCTCTCGATTGGATGCCCCAGTCCGACGTTCTAAACGAAGGCTCTCTCAGCTCGACGACGAATTACGCAAAGACCGTGATATCAGGGACGGCAAATGCCCATCCGCTGACGACGCCGGCGATTTTCCAATATACGAAGAGTACGGAAACCGCCCAAGCTAATGGCAACACTTGGACCAGTGAATACGATTCCGCGACGAAAAAAAGAACGATCACGTCGCCTAAGAACCGAAAGACTTATGTAACGACGAATCTTTACGGGAGTCCAACGAAGTTCCAGCATGCGACTTATTCGCCAGTAGATCTCTCGTATGACTCAAATGGGCGAGTGAACCAAATAACCCAGGGTACGCGTCAGTCCACAATGGCGTACTATACCTCGGGCGCATCTAAGGGTCTTTTGAGTTCGATTACAGACGCCGTTTCTGGAGTGACCTCGTATACTTACGACAACGCGGGACGTGTTCTCACGCAGACGCTCCCCGATAATCGGGTAATTAATTACACATATGACTCAAGCGGGAACGTAACGAGTATCACTCCACCTGGGAAATCCGCGCACGATTCGACCTTCAACCTCTTCGGTCTGCTTTCATCTTTTGTGCCGCCACCACTCGCCGGCCCTACGGCGACACCGACCACTTACTCTTATAATGATGACCGCCAAATAACTGAGATCGTTCGTCCTGATACTACTTCGATCAGCCTTGGTTACCACTCGACCGGTGGCCAGCTGACCTCGATCACGACGGTTCACGGTAATTACGCTTTTGCATCCCAAGGCGGACTTTTTACGACGGCGGAATCCCCGGACTCGTTCCAAGTGGGAAGAACCTATGAGGGGAGCTTGCCCGGCACAGACACTCTCACTCTAACTTCGACCTCGTCGACGATCGGGTCGGTGTCTAGGGCCTACAGTAGTAACTTCCAAGTTACATCCCAGACGGTTACTCCCGGATCTGGATCCGCAAGCACCGTTACTTTTACTTACGATATCGACCTCCTCATGACGAAGGCAGGATCGGAGAATATGACTCGTAATACGACTACGGGCTTACTGACGGGGACTACGCTATCGCGGATCGCAGACACACTCACCTATAATTCGACGTACGGAGAATTGGCGACTTATAGTTCTCAGTACAATCCGACGTCGGGCACTCCGACAGTTCTACTGACCGAGTCGTACACGCGCGACGCCCTCGGTAGAATTAGCGGCAAGACGGAGGGGGTACAGGGCACGAGTACCGCATATACTTATACGTATGACAGCGCAGGACGTTTGACTGACGTAACGAAGGGTGGACTTGCTTTTAGCCACTATGATTACGACTCGAACAGTAACCGAACGGGTGGTAGTGTCGGTGGAGTGACCTTCGCCGCGACCTATGACTCACAAGACCGTATGGCCACATATGGGACCGAATCATTTACTTATAATCTAAACGGCGAAATGACTTCACGGACAGACTCCTCCACCTCGACGACAATTGATTATAGTTACGATTCATTCGGGAATCTTAAACAGGCTGTTCTGCCAGCGAAGACCCTGAATTATAAAGTGGACGGCCTAAATCGCCGGGTAGCCCGGCTTACAGGCACGACAGTTAACGAGTACTACCTCTATGAGGATCAGCTTAAGATCAGCGCCGTGCTCAATTCTTCACGCCAACTGACTCATCGGTTTGTTTATGGTTCGAAATCGAACGTGCCAGATTACATGGTGAAATCTGGAACTACATACCGGATTTTAAGCGACGAGAGAGGAAGTGTCAGGCTTATCGTGAACGCCTCTACCGGAGTCGTTTCCCAGCGAATGGACTACGATGAGTTCGGTCGGGTGATTAATGATACAAGCCCGGGGTTCCAGCCCTTTGGGTTTGCGGGGTGTCTTTACGACATCGATACGAAGCTGTGTCACTTTGGGGCTCGGGAATACGATGCGAGCACGGGTCGGTGGTTGACCAAAGATCCCATTGGCTTCGCTGGGGGCGACACGAATCTCTACGGGTACG
>CAZIAL010000058.1:0-18761 GCA_964536965.1 uncultured Bacteriovoracaceae bacterium | reverse complement strand
TGGTTACTGATTCAGCAGATACGCAAACATCAGCGGAGCCACGATCGTCGCGTCGCTCTCGACGATGTAGCTCGGCGTCGTCACCGAGAGCTTACCCCAGGTGATCTTCTCGTTCGGTACGGCGCCCGAGTAAGATCCGTAAGAGGTCGTCGAATCCGAGATCTGGCAGAAATAACCCCAGAGCCGGACATCGTCCTTCTCGAGATCCTGACGGATCATCGGAACCACGCAGATCGGGAAGTCGCCGGCGATTCCGCCGCCGATCTGGAAAAAACCGATCGAGTGGGTTTTCGAGACGCCGAGGTACCATTCGGCGAGCGAAGTCATGTACTCGATGCCGGAACGGACGGTGTGCACGTTTTTCACGATCCCTTTCAGGCAGTACGAAGCGTACATATTCCCGAGCGTCGAATCTTCCCAGCCGGGAACGACCATCGGCAGGTTCTTCTCGGCCGCGGCGAGAAGCCACGAGTCCTTCGGATCGATTTGGTAATGCTGCTTGAAGCTCCCCTTCAGGAGCGCGCGATAGAAAAATTCATGCGGAAAACAGCGCTCGCCTTTTTTCTCGGCTTCGAGCCATTCGCCTTCCATGATCGCCCAGATTTTTCGCATCGCCGCTTCTTCGGGAATGCAGGTATCGGTCACGCGGTTCAGATGCTTGTCGTACAGTTTCTGTTCGTCTTCCTTCGTCAGGTCGCGGTAATTCGGCACGCGCTCGTAATGGTCGTGCGCAACGAGATTATAGACGTCTTCTTCCAGGTTCGCGCCGGTGCAGGAGATCGCATGGACCTTATCCTGGCGGATCATCTCGGCCAGCGACAATCCGAGTTCGGCCGTCGACATCGCGCCCGCGAGGGTGACCATCATCTTGCCGCCGCCATCGAGGTGTCGCTGGTAACCATCCACGGCATCCATCATCGCAGCCGCATTAAAGTGCCGATAATGGTGCTTCATGAACTGGGATACGGGACCGAGGTTCTTACGCGTCGTGGAAGGGGTCATGGAAACTGCTTTCGCTATCGCCGTTCAAGCCCACACCCCGAGGGAAACCCTGCTGAATTCCGGCGGTAAAAAAACCGAGGTGGTGCTATCGTTCTACAGGCTTTTCGCGCGACGTCAATGCCGTTTAGAGCGCCGTATAGATCCGGTGGACGTCGTCTGAATCGTCGATGGCGCTCAGGAAATCGGAAACTTCCTTCTTCTCGGCGTCGGTCAGTTCGACTTTATTTTTCGCAAGATAGCTCATTTCCGAAAGAGTAATGATCCAGCCCTGACTCGTCAGCGCCTTGTTCACGGCGTCGAGATCGGTCGTCTCGCAGAAGAACCGCGCGCCGGTCGATCCGGCCGGAACATCTTCGGGCTCGAGAGGCTCGACGTTCTGCGCGCCCGCCTCGATCGCGACTCCTTCGATATCGACTCCCGCATGCGTCGTCGTCGCTTCGATCACGCCGAGGCGGTCGAACATCCACGCGACCGCGCCCTGATTCCCGAGCTGGCCCTTGCGGAAGAGCACGCGAATATCGGAAGCCGTGCGGTTCTTATTATCCGTCAGGCATTCCACGATCACCGGCACCCGGTGCGGAGCGAATCCTTCGTAAACGACGGTCTCGTAAATGACCGGCTCGAGGAGCCCGGCTCCCTTTTTAATCGCGCGCTCGATCGTATCGCGCGGCATGGACTGTTTCCGCGCGTTTTCTACGGCGGCGCGGAGGCGCGCGTTGTTGTCGGGGTTAGGATCACCGATCTTTGCCGAGACGATGATTTCTTTAGCAAGCTTGCCGAAAATGGCCCCGCGTTTGGACGCGTTCGCTTGCTGACCTGCATGTTTCCATTGTGCACCCATGCACACTTTCCTATCCTGGGCGGCATGAGTACTGCAACCCCTTCGGGGATGATCTCGAGAAACCCCGCGACCGGAAAAACGATCCAAAACTTCCCAGAAACCCCGGAAAATGCCGTCGAAGCGCGTCTCGCTGCAGCGGATCATACCTATCGCGAAGCCCTCCGGCACGAGCCTGCGGACGTGATTGCGGCACGCACCCGAATGCTTCGGCACGCGGCGGCGATTCTCGAGGCCCGCGCCGAAGAATTCTCCCGCATCATGACGCTCGAAATGGGTAAAACCCTCGCCTCCTCCCGCGCCGAAGTCTTAAAATGCGCGAAGGTCTGTCGCTACTACGCCGAACACGGACCGTGGATGCTGAAACCCAATCCCGCGGAGTTTCTCGCGGCTCCGGGGACCGATGGAAAACCTCCGGCTCAAGCCGAGATTCGTTTTGAACCCCTCGGAACGATCCTCGCGGTCATGCCGTGGAATTTCCCGTTCTGGCAGGTCTTCCGCTGTGCCGCGCCGATGCTCCTCTCGGGAAACTCGATGATTCTGAAACATGCTTCGAATGTTCCGGAATCATCGCTGGCGATCGAAAGCATCTTCCATGAAGCCTGTCGCCGCGAGCGACTCGAACTCGGGATGTTCGCTTCGCTGCTGGTACCCGCCTCGCGCGTCGAAAAACTCATCGCCGATCCGCGGATACGGGGCGTGACCCTGACCGGCAGCGAGAGCGCCGGACGAAAAGTCGCCGCCGTCGCGGGCGCCGCTCTGAAAAAGACGGTCCTCGAACTCGGTGGCAGCGATCCATTCGTGGTGTTTCCCACGGCGGATCTCGATGCCGCGATCGCCGCGGCCGCCGAGTCGCGGATGCTCGCGAACGGGCAGTCCTGCATCGCCGCCAAACGATTTCTCGTCCACGAATCGATGTACGAGGAGTTTCGGGTAGGACTGATGGCGAAGTTTTCCGCCCTGCGATCCGGAGATCCGCTGGAATCCGCGACGACTCTCGGGCCGCTCGCGACCGCGCAAATCCGGGAAGAACTGCATTTGCTCGTCGAAGACGCACGGAAAAAAGGTGCGCGCATTACCCTCGGCGGCGAAGTCCCGCAGGGAGATGGATACTTCTACCCCGCCACCGTGATCGAAGGCATTCCCGAGAGCGCGAAACTCTATCGCGAGGAAGCATTCGGACCGCTCGCCGCCCTCTATCGTTTCCAGACCCATGAAGAAATGCTCGCCATCGCGAACGCGACTCCCTACGGACTCGGCGCTTCGATCTGGACGAAGGAAAAGCATGAGATCGAACTCTGTGCACGTCGGATTGAAAGCGGCCAGCTCTTTGTGAATGGAATCGTCGCGAGCGATCCGGGAGTACCGTTCGGCGGCATGAAGAATTCCGGATACGGACGCGAGCTGGGCACTTACGGAATCCACGAATGGGTCATCCCGCGGACGGTCGTCACGCGGGAGATCTAGCCATTTTACGCTCGTGGACTTACGGTAGCCCATCCAAAGGAAACAAAAATGAAACCTATTCTTTTATCCACTCTCGTCCTGCTTTTTTCGTTTTCGTCACCCTCCACCACCGCGAATGAAAAAACGATGAAACATAACATCCAGGAAGAAATCAAACTGACGACCGAAGCCAAGACCGTGAAGGTTTTAAGTAGCCCCTCTTTTAAGCTGATCGGCCTTGGCTTCCGAAAAGACCAACGGCTCGAAAGGCACCAGACGCCGACGCCAGCGGTTCTGATCGTCCAGTCGGGCTCGGTCGATTTTAAAATGTCGGGCACGACCTACGAGCTAAAAGCGGGTGATTATTTTGAAATCCCCGCCAAGGTCGAACACGAGGTCATCGGGAAAGAAGATTCGTTTCTCTACCTAGTAAAATAGGGACTTGACCCAAGGCCATCGTCGCAACCCTGAAGCGAGGAATCCGAGGATTGCCCCGAATTTTAGGGGACTAAGGCTTAATCTTCGCCTGCGCGAGAATATTCGCGAGCCGCTCCGAGAGTCCGGCCGATTCGCGAAACTCGGTCTGGAAAAGTCCGCCGTAGAGATCGTAGATCTGCGCCTCGACTTCCGCGGGGCAATCGAGTTTTCGCAAATCCGTTTCGCCGGTCGACTTACACTGGGCCATCAGCTGTTTGTCCCGCGCGGGATCCTGGGCGCGAATCCGATTCTTCAGCTCCACGGTCGCCGCTTCGAGGGCGTCAAACTCGGCACGGACTTTCGCTTTCATCGTCAGCCGCTTTTTCTCAAGCATATGCTTCGCCACCGCGACGTGGACGGCATGGCGGGAAAGATGGAGGTTCCTTCGCGACTCGTCGATCATCTGCCGCAGGATCAGCCGATCGATCGCGGTGGACCCGTTACGCCGGTTCGCGATCGCCCCTTTCGTCAGGCTGAACCAGAGCATCATCCGGCAGTGCTGCGCGCTCGTCGGGATCTCGGTCGTCCAGTTCCACCGATAGTCTTTCGGGAATCCCGGCGTATCGGGCGCGCTGACGAAGAAGAGACCGAGCTCCATCCCTTCCGGGCCCGTGCCCGGATAGTTTCGAAGCGCGTGATGGACGCGGCCGATCTGCGCCTTCGTGAGTTTGTGGCTGGAAGTACGGTTGATCGCCGCATCGAGCGAACGATAGTCCAAGCCCCACTTCGTACACACCGCCTCGCGGTCGAGGATCTTCGCTTGGAGCGCGCGCATCTTCGTTAAATGTTCCGGCGCCACCGGAGGATCCTTACGAAAGACTTTCTGCAACGAAGCACAGCCGGAGACACCTGGAAGGCCGACCGCGAGTGCGAGGACCATACGGAGCGCGCGAAGGGGAAAGGGGTGCATGTCCCCTATAGTATCCGCCCGCGCGCTGGGTTGCCCACGCGTAAAGATTTCCTACTTCGACTGAGATTTGACGAAAACCTTGGCGGTAGCGCGCGAAGTCAGGCCGAAGAATGCGACTTCCTGATGGTTCGAGGGAAGCCGCTTAAAGAAATAAGTCGTGAGCCCGATGTCCTTCGCGGTCGTTTTCGCGAGCCGTTCCGCCACCAGCGCGAAATCCGTCTGGTTCAGCTTTAAAGTGAAAAAGATTCCCTTCAGCCCCCGTCGAATATAGTCCAGCAGGGGTTTGATCTCCCGAAGCGCGATCTTGGGTTCGGCGTTCATATCGAGGAGGAGCCAGTCAGCCGTCACTTCCTCGGGAAACATCCAGTCGCCGATGCTCGATTCGACGCGCGTGAATTTCGGATGGCGGTCCACTTCGGGAGCCATCACCGACCGATCGACCCCCGTCACGCGAAGACCACGCTCGAGAAGGGAAAAAACGGCTCCGCCGGGCGCCGAGCCGACTTCGATCGCGATCTCGTTCGGCTTGAAAAACGGGGCGCCGATCCTGCGTTCGAGGAGTGCGATCGCTTCCTCGATTTTCACCGAAGCACGCGACGGAGATCCCTCCGCTTTTTCGATATGGCTTTCGCCTCCTGGCCAGCCGAACTCCGTATCGCGAAGTTCGGTCAGCCCGAGCCAAACCTCGGTTTCGGATACGACGAATGCCTGGAGGATGACGTCGCCAACCTGCGCCTCTTCGTTCCACGGCAGCGCTCCGAGTTTCGCTCCTCGCTCCGCCAACCCGGGCTCCAGCGCGGCGAGAAAGTCCGGAAACTTCTCTCCTAGTTCCGATGGAGTCAGAGTGCGGGTGATGCCCTCTTCCTGGGGGGCCTTGCGCGTATGGACGTCGATGGCATGGAGATGCGAAACCACGAGCGGAGCACCGACCTCCCACCCGGGGGTGAACGTCAGTCCTTTTCCCGCAATCCACTTACCTGCAAAAAGCGCGGTACGCAGCGGATAAACGAGGGTATTCGTCGCTTCCCATTTCCAGTTCGCCGCCTGGCCGGTCATCGCTTCGGACTGCTTAAACGACAGGAAACCGGGCCGGGAAAACGAAAACTTCGCGCCCAGGAAGCGGATCCCGAACTCGTTCTTCACGAGTTCGTCCTGGCCCTCGTGCGAAAGAACAAGGAGGAACGGGGATTCGATCACGATCAGTCCTGGAATCCGGTAATGCGATACAGGCCCGCTTTCGGCATCGCCGGACGCTCGCTATAGACCGTATCGACGAAGACATGCATCGCGGAAGGAAAAATATTCGAAAGCGCGATCAGATTCGGCGGCTCGTTCTCGAAGGACGCGACCAGATGGCCGACGTTTTTCACATAGTGCGCCGCCGCCGATTTATGCTCAAGGTCGTCCAACTCGAACGCCTTTTTCAGCAGAAGATGGGTCCGCGGCAGATCGAAAGGAAAACGGTCTTCGAGAAGTCGAGCTCGGGTCCCTTTGCCCATCCCCGGCTCGTCTCGACCGGTCAAATAGATGATTTCAGCGCCGGACTCATAGGCTTTCTGCACGAACTCGGCCGCGCCCGGATAGGCGCGATCGAAGGCGAGATATTCATTCGTGAAGAACCGGCTGGCCCAGAACTTTTTCGTCGACTTCAGGAGCTCCTCCACGCCTTCGTCATGGGCGGTCAGTCCGAGCTTCGAAAACGTATCCATGAGCGCATAGCCCATATGTTCGCGTTCCAGGTTCGCGATTCGCTCGCGGAGTTTAAACCCGCGACTCTCCTCGGAGTGGGCCCATTCCTTCAGGATCTGCTGCGACCGAGGCTCCACTTCGTAAAGGGTCGAATCGAGGTCGAGGAGCAGCACCGGAGTCTGGTTCGCCCCGCGCTCGCGGGCGACCCAGGCATGGACTTCGTTCAGCACTTCCGTATTCGAATGCGGGTGAAACTCGCAGGATTCGATCCATTCCCGACGGACTTTCTCGATATTTTTCGACATGTCCCCGTTCTAGCCAGAGGGCGAGGTTGAATCAAGGACCCAGATCGAATAGTAGGCAAATCTCCATGTCAGATCCCGTAAAACCATCGCCCCCGTCGGCGAAACCCGCTCACCTGGCGCCTCCAGGCGGCTCGTCCGTCCGCGGGCCGGCTTCGAACGAGTCCGCCCTCCGTAGTCTGGCCCGGGCGATTCAGAGTTGCGAAGCGTGCCCGCGTCTCCGCACTCATTGCGAAACCGTGGCCCGCGAAAAGCGGCGCGCCTTCGCGGAATGGGAGTACTGGGGAAAGCCCGTAGAGGGGTTCGGCGACCCCCGCGCGCGCCTCTTTCTTCTGGGTCTGGCTCCGGCCGCCCACGGCGCGAACCGGACCGGTCGGCTCTTTACCGGCGATGAGAGCGGAAAGTGGCTGTACCGCGCCCTCCACAAAGCGGGCTTCGCGTCCCAGCCCGTTAGCGTTTCCCGGGACGATTCCTTGCGCCTGACCGACGCCTGGATCGGCTGCGCGGTACGCTGCGCCCCGCCCGGAAACAAGCCCCTTCCGGACGAATATGCGCGATGCCGTCCCTTTCTCGCGGAAGAACTCGATCTTCTCCCTTCCGCGGAGGTCTATATCGCCCTCGGTTCGATCGCGCTCGGTGCCCTCGAAAGGGAATTTCGCGGTCGTGACCTCGTCGAACTGAAGACGAAATGGAAGTTTCGGCATGGGGCGGAGTTTACGCTGCGGGACGGCCGAAGGGTTCTCGCTTCGTTCCACCCGAGCCAGCAGAATACCTTCACGAAAAAACTGACCGAACCGATGTTCGACGCGATATTCGCCCGCGCCCGCGAACTCTTGCCCTAGGCGAGCGACGGCTATTCTTCCGCCTTCGTCGGCGTCGAAGCGAGCGCCGAGAAGACCTTCACGAGGCTGAGGCGGTCCGCTCGGAAATCGCGGTCGAACCAATGCCAAGCGGTCACGAAACCGACGCTCCGCCAGAAGTAGTTCCAGCCGTTCATCCCTTCGTGCACGGGAGGCTCACCCTTCGCGAGGAGATAAGAAAAGACGCTCTCCACCTTCGGATCATCGGGCTCCAAGTTCGCGTAGTCGGCCAGAGTATTCCGAAAAATCGGGAGCGCGGCCTCAGCCTCGTCCTGATCGATCACGCCGTCCTGATTCCTGTCGAACCGGAAAAAAACGGTCTCGATATAGTGGAACATCATCGTCGTCGCCTGCGTATCGTCCGAACCGAACCACGTTTCGGCGGTAAAACCCGGTTTCCGCGAAGCGAGTTCGAGATAGGCGCCGAATTCCCGTTTCCGCTTCGGCGAAAGATCTTCGTAAAATTTCACGAGAATCGGAAAGGGCTTCCACAGATCAGCCATCTTTTGGTTCGCCCGCGTGAAATCGTAAAGGGTTCGGCGATAACAATCGGGTTTAATCTTCGGCTGGTTATAGTCGTCGATCTCCCCGCGTCCGCAGATCGCCTCCAGGCGATCGTGCGTTTCGATCGAGAGCGGGTCCGTCGAAAGCATCATATGGATCAGCTGCATCCCCTCGTCGATCGAGACGACTCGGTTCCCGTCGGAAACGCGGGTAAAGAGCGCGGCCTCCCGGAAGCGCTTTTGGGCGTCCGCCTTCGGCGAATTTTTCGGACCGGAAAAATGGAAGTCCCTCAGCACCTGCCAGTAATCGACGATCATCGTCTCGAATTCTTCGACCGTCAGTCCGTCACTGGCATAGTCCTTCGCCCGCGCGGTCATCTGGCTACCGCTGATGTAGCCGAGCACGGCGCTCTTGAAAACGGGACGCATCCAAGCGTAACGGGCGGTTTCCTCGTACATGCGAAAACGCTTATCGTTCTTTCCGTCGAAAAGAATTCCGCGCGTATTCCGCTCGAGGAGCGCGACCGTGCGGCCGATACTGGTCCGCAGACCTTCGGCGACTTCGACCGCCGCTTCGGTACTGCCTCCGTTCGCCTTTAAGATCACTCGCGGGTCCAGCGCGAGCAGGGCGTCGGTGCGCGCCGCCGTCTTCGTGCCAAACTGTCTATTTTTCGCCAGCTGCGCGTAGGCTCCTTCGATATAGCGCGCGCCATCCACCCATTCGCGGAAGATGTTTCGCAGCCGGGACAGATGCGAATGCGTGAACCGGTCCGCCCCGCGGCCACTCTCGGAGACGTCCGTCCCGCCGAGGATCCGCCGGATGAACGGGGGAAGGATCATTTTCAAAGTTGATTTTTCGAACTGGGTCTCGCCGATCTTCCCGTCCCATTCGATCTCGTCGAGCATCTTCGTGAGCGAAGCGATCGGTACGCCGGCCACGATCCGGCAATGTCCGCGTGAGTCGGTCTTGTCCAGCGGACAATGGCGGGCGATCGCGCGATCCATCAGATCGAAGGACTCGTGCACGAGCACGGAAAGCCGGTCGCGTCCCGCCCCGCGGGTAAAATCCTTGAACTGGGCGTTCAGATTCCGGAACTTAACGAGATTCCCGGCCCAGCGGCTGCCATCTTGGAAAATGATGCGCCATTCGTCCGTCGTGATCGTTTCGCGCGGGCGATAGGGCGAGATGACCATTTCCTTCAGCAGGCCGGCGAGCTGGAGATTGTCCCGGATGCCGACCATCGAAGGCGCGGTATCCTTGAAAACACGCATGATCTCGTCACAGAGACGCTGCATTTCCTCGAAAGTATAGGTCGAATTCTGTTCGACGATTTTCTTCCCCAGAATATCGCCGGCATCGATGAAGGCGCGGGCGACTTCGTCGACATATTTCATGTCCGGACCATCGATCCGCTCGAGCGTGATCGGCATCATCGGGTGGAGCCGGATAAAAACGTCGCGGATCGTCTCGATGAGAGACTCCGCGAATTTAAGGTCGGCCTGGGTAAAATCGGTCGCCTGGCCTCCGACAATCGCTTGCTTGACCCGCATCATCTCGCGCAGGAGTTCGTCCGTGATCGTCACATCGTCGAGGAAATATCGCTGAAAGAAATTCCGGATTTCCGCGGCCGTGAAACGATCCTTGTTCTCTCCGCGGGCCAGGTCGCCGAAAGTGCGGAGCGCGGTGATCGAACATTCGGCGAGCCGGGAAACTTCCGAGACATCGGTCTTTCCCTCGGTATAGCGGATCAGCTTCGCACGGAAGTCTTTCAGACAGCCGAGGCGGCCCTGTCCCATTTCTTTCTTCTTCTGCGGCGGCGGGCCCTCATAGAGGGAGCATCCGGCGAGCCCGAGTCCAAGCGAGAGGAGGAGGGTCGAAAACTTAGAAGACATACGTCACCCCCCCGGTCACGCGATCGTTCTCGCGATAGCGCCGGATGAAGTCCGTCCCGTCGGAACTTTCTTCGTCCGAAAAGGAAGAGAGGACGTCGGTGGCGAGGAAGAGACGCCAGTCCCGATTCGCGGCGTAAGTGAAGTACCACGAAACGATCGTTCCCGGATTCCGGAGGTCGACCAGGAGTTTCAGGTCGGCACTCAGGCGTCTCCAGGTAGGAAGCTGAGTGGAAAAGAGAAACGCGCTTTTAAAGGGGTAACGCGAATCGAACTCGCTCGTCACTCCGTCGGCCAAAATCCCGGTGTCGGCGGGATCTTCGCCGATCACCCGGAGGTAACTCAGGGTCATGGACCCGGCGTCCCGGCGTCCAAACGGATTCAGTCGCAAGGTCGGGCTCACGACGTAAAACGGCGCCACCTGCTGGGAGGTCCGAGTCAGTGGCGGCGTGAAATCGCGGGGGATATCCGCTATGAGCGAAAGCGATCCTTCCATCTGCTTCCCGCGGTAGCCGACGTCGAAAGCCGCCAAATGGTGGTAGGCGACGCGCGGAAAGAGCGCGACGTTCGCCTCGTCGGCCGGCCCGACGGAAAGGTTCGCATCGTAACTCATCAGGAGCTGGTTCATCGGCTTATAGGCGTAACTCGAAGAAGCCCAGACCCCGCGCGACTTTCCGACCGCGAGCTGGCCGCCGATCGAGTCCTGGCGAATGATCTCGCTCGTTTTCGGCATCCGCGCCTCATACCGAACCGGGACGCGTCTTTTAAGAATCTCGGTCTCGTAAGGCGGGTTGACGACCCAGGGGGAAATCGAGCGAATCCTTCCATCCGCGAAGTCCAGCGGTGCGCCGCGATCCGGGATGAAGATCGGCGAATAAAAAGCCGTGAATTTTACCGGACCCCGCGCGACCTCGGTGAAGAGACCGAGCAGGCCGACCTGCTGGGGACGAAGATAGTCCCAGCGGAACCGCGGCTGGAACGCGCCACTTCCCCAGAGCTCGTCCGCGGCGCTCCAGTGGACGAGTTTTCTCCCGGCCGTGAACTGGAACGGACCCGTCAGTTTCTTCGAGGTCGCAAGGTATGCTTCCGGAAACTCCACGAAGCGGTAATCGGAGTCACTCAGCCCGATCTGGCCTTGGACGTGGGCACGCGAATCGATCTCGTCGCCCTTGGTTTTCGAGTCGAGCTCGAGATCGAGGGATGAGAAACTGTCCTGACGACCTTCCGAACCTTGGCCCAGGTAATTCGTCGAGCTTACGCCGAGGTCGAACTTCGCCTCGGATGCCGAAATAGCGCCAAGCCCTACGCCCAAGGCGAGGGTGGTCGAAGCCGTGTACCGGGACATGCGGGCGAAAGCGGGGCCCAATTCCATTCGCGCGATTTATATCGCACCGTGTTGCAATCTGGCAAGGCGCTTGGGCAATTAAGTTTTTAAATAAAAACAGGCGGTTAGCGCCAAAAGGAAGAAAATTTTAGTTTTCGCCGCCTAGGTCCGATCGGATTTTCGCTTGAGACTGATCGTTAAATAGAGCTTTGCGACCGGTTCATTTCCGAACTTCGAAGGACAAGTCGCGATGATCTCGACCGTTTCGTTCTCCCGCTCCCCCGAGGCGATCGTCCGGGCGACCAGTGCTTTCATCTTCGCCCCGTCGACGGAGCGGAAATGGACATCGGCCTCCGGGCGCTTCAGAAACTCGGCGCGAAAGTCCTTGAAGATGAGATTGATCCGTTCGCCGGATTTTTGGATCAGGCGCATGGCGATCAATCCGCCCGCGACATCCGCGCCCACGGCCAGCGCGCCGAAGTACATCGAGCCCAGATGGTTCTTGGTCCGGTACGAGAGCGGAATCACCATCTCGACCGCCTCGTCGGTCATTTCCACGAGCCGGGGCGAACAGAAAAAGATGAGCGGAATCTTCACGAATCCGAACGCTCGAAGTTTCCAAGTCTCTTTCAGCAAGGTCATGTCCATAAAATCCTCAGGGCGGAAATCCGATGGATAACTTCGCCACCGAATACTCGGGAGAAACCTCTCCATTCTTCATGCGAATGACGAGCGGGGGTTCTACCCATCCGATCTTACGCGAGTTCGCCCGCTCGAGCTTCTGGAAAAGTGCGGGCGGAAAGTCAGACGCTAAACCCATCTGGTAAAGCGCGAGGAGCGGAGGTTCCCCTTCCTTGAAGATGACGTCGCGTGAGCGCAGGATTTCCATCTCCGCGCCCGCGGCGCCAGCGACGACGCGGCTTTCCTGGTTCTTCGGAAAGACCACGAAGAACATCCCCCCCGGGGCCAGCTGGCGCGCCGCGCGGGCGCAGTAATCCGCGACGTCGCCACGCGCTTCGAATCGGCATTCGACTTTCTGGGGGTGCTCGGAGAGCACGCCATCGGTCAGAGGAAAATACGGGGGGCTGCCCATGATCAGATCGAAACGGTCGCTCTCCCCGAAGACGGAATCGTCGCGGAAGTCCCCTTCGCGGAGTTCGAAGCGATCCTCGAGCCCGTTATAGCGAACGGACTTCTTCGCGAGCCGGATCGAACGCGTCTGCGCCTCGACGGTCGTAAACTTCGCGAAAGGCAGGCGCCAGGCGGCCGTCATCGCCACCGACCCGATCCCCGAGCCGAGGTCGAGGACGCGCTCCGCCCGAATTCCGTGCGAAGTGGCGTACCAAGCGACGAGTAAATCGTCGGTCGAGAACCGATGTCCGTCGGCGTACTGGTAGATCCGGTAGGCCCCGGAAAGGGCATCCAGCGTCTCGCCCTCTTCGACCTGTGAAACGGATTCGAGCATGGGGCCAGGCTTCGTCCAGCCTTTGAATTTTCGATCGGACATCGTCGGGACGCCTCGCGGGGGATGAAACGAAAACGCCCGGGAGAAACTCTCCCGGGCCGTGATTCGAATAACGTTCGTCTACCGAACGAAGCTTACTTACCTTTTTTCTTCTTACGGAAAGCCGCTTTTTTATCGGTGGAGCGCTTCGATTTACCTTCGAAGTACGCCTTCCGGAACTCAGGGTCAGCAACCAGCTTGGTTTTGCGCTTCACGCGTCCTTTTTTCCGGAGCGTCTTGCGCGATGGCTTCGTTTTCTCAGTAGTCATGTCGTAAAGAACCTATCGTTTTCGTTTAAAGTTATCGTTCGAAACGTCTCACTTCAGGGAGACCGTTCCGGACGGGATAGTGCCATCAGACACATCCTTAAACAACCCATCTCCACGGATGTAGAGGCGAATGGATTGTTCGGTGTGTTTGATCACCGTAGCGACCGACCAGTTCAGACGCAATTCCATCGCGGCAATCGGGTTTTCCGTCGTGCCGGCGTTGGTCGTCGCCAAAACTTGTCCGTTCGCGTTAAATTTATAGCCCCATGCAACATCCACCAAGGATGGGTCGATTTCCACGCGGGAAAGATACTTTCCGACGCCTTTGTAGGAACCCCCGTGCGCGTAGGCCACGCGGTAATCGAATTCGACGACCTTCATTTTATAGACGTTCTTGTAAACGTTCTTAAACATGCGGATCTGCGGATCGGACCAGCCTTCGAGTTCTTCCCAGCTCTTGATTCCCATCGGAACGGCCGAGATGGCGGCGTAGCGGCCGTTGACGACCGGCTTGTTCTTCTCGATGAAGTTCCAGATCTTCTCTCCCAGGATAATGATCGTTTCGATCTCGGAAGGAGGACGCGGTGGTTCTTCTTTTTTCTTGGGCCAGATCGAAATCTTCGCCGCTTCCGATTTCTTCGGCGCGGCGATCGGCGCGGACTCGTCCAGCGCGCGTTGCTCGACGAGCACTTCACGGCCGTCGATGATTTCGTAAGTCTCCACCGTAGCGACGGTCAGATACTTTTCCGTATCGATCGTCGAAGCGACGATCGAGGACGATGCGATCACGGTGAACAGCGTAGCTCCAAGCACAGCAATTCTCTTCTTCATGTTGGTTCCCCCCCTAAAGGTTTCTTTCGAGAACGGTAAGGGGGTGTCAAAGGTTTGTCACCGCGCACCCCGTCGTAAAACGCGCTTTTTTTAGCGCCTTCAAAGAGCCATTCTGAAGGCACCGATGTCTTTCGACTCCCCTTCGCGATTCCCCATTGAACAGCTCGTCTCCGGAAAAGTCGGCGACGTCGTCGCGGTGAGTGACCGCGTCTGGCCCGAACTTCTGATCGATGCTTATGAACACGGAATTTTTCCGTGGCCGACGAGTCGCGACGAATCCATCCCCTGGTGCAGTCCGAGGAAACGCGCCCTTCTCCATTTTTCCGAGCTGAAAATTCCGCGCTCGCTCGAGAAAGCGCGCAGAAAAGCCGCCCAGGAAGGCCTGATTTTCACCCGCGACGAAGCGTTCGCGGACGTGATCCGCGCCTGCGCGGAGGCGGCCCGACCGGGGCAGGCCGGCACCTGGATCACCGACGAAATGATCGCGGCGTATACGGAGCTTGCGGCCGCGGGGCGCGCGCATTCCGTCGAGGTCTGGCGTCCAGTGTCCGGCGAAGGCGATGCCTCCGCGGACACCTCCGACCGGGGTGTGGCGTCCCGAGGAAAGCTGATCGCGGGAATCTACGGAGTGGATTCGGGGGGCGCGTTCTCGGCGGAGAGCATGTTCCATCGTGAACCCAACGCGTCGAAGCTCGCGCTTCTGGAGCTGATCGATCGCCTAAAGGCGAAAGGGAGCGAGTGGCTGGACATCCAGCAACTCACTCCCCATCTCGAGAAACTCGGGGCCCGCGAAATTAAGCGTCGGGATTATCTTCGCCTACTGTCGCAGCGGCAGACTCTTTCGGGCGGGAAACTTTTTTAATCTCAAACGCGATTTTCCCGTCCTTCATGACGACATGGACCGTCCCGCCGTTCTCCAGGTCTCCGAATAGAATCTGCTCGGAGAGCGGTTTCTTAATCTGGTCCTGGATGAGCCGCTGCATCGGACGCGCGCCGAGCTGTCGGTCGTATCCTTTTAGCGCCAGATATTCGCGCACGTCGGCGTCGATTTCGATCTCGACATGACGAGCGAGAAGCTGGGATTCGAGCTCGACGAGCTGCTTGCCGACGATGTTGGCCACGGTGACCGGACCGAGCGGATTGAAGTACAGAATCGCGTCGAGTCGATTTCGGAATTCCGGCGTGAAGGTCTGCTCCACGGCCTTCGCCGCGGCTTTCCCGTCCACGAAGTCGAGTCCCCCGAATCCCACCGAACGTTTCTCGATATCCCGCGAACCGACGTTCGAGGTCATGAGGATGATCGTATTTCGGAAGTCGACCTTGCGGCCGTTATTATCCGTAAGCGTCCCGTGGTCCATCACCTGGAGGAGAATATTCCAGACCTCCGGGTGCGCCTTCTCCACTTCGTCGAGCAGGACGACCGCGTGCGGGTGCTTCAACACCGCGCCGGTAAGCAGACCCTGTTGGTCGAATCCGACATATCCCGGAGGGGCGCCGATCAGCCGACTGACCGTGTGACGTTCCGAGTATTCCGACATGTCGAAGCGCAGGAACTGGACGCCGAGCGAAAGCGCGAGCTGTTTCGAAAGTTCCGTCTTCCCGGTTCCCGTCGGGCCGCAGAGGAGGAAAGATCCGATCGGTTTGTCCCCGCCGCGCAAGCCCGACCGAGCCAGGCGAATCGAAGTCGCCAGCGCATCGATCGACGAATCCTGACCGAAGATCGCGAGTTTCAGATCGCGGTCCAGGCTCTGGAGCCTCGCCTTCTGGGAGGTCGAAACGGATCGCGGCGGAATCCGCGCGATCTGGGCGATGATCTCTTCGATAAAGCTCTGATCGATGATTTCGGTCGGAGCTTTTTCCGTTGCGGACGCATCCGCCCCCGGCTCGGCCTTCTTCCGCTTGAGGCGCATTTTCGCGCCCGCCTCGTCGATGACGTCGATCGCCTTGTCGGGAAGGAAACGATCGGTGATGTATTTCGAAGACAGATCGACCGCCGCCGTAATGGCGTCATTCGAGTATTTCACGCCATGAAAGGCCTCGAACTTCGGTTTCAAACCATGGAGAATCTTCGTGGCTTCGTCCGTGGACGGCTCGACGACGTCGATCTTCTGGAAACGCCGATTCAGCGCGGTGTCCTTTTCGAAGACATTCCGAAACTCGGCGTAAGTCGTCGAACCCACGCAGCGGAGTTCACCGCTGGAAAGCATCGGCTTCAGGAGATTCGCCGCATCGAGCGCGGAGCCGTTCACCGACCCCGCACCGATGATGGTGTGGATCTCGTCGATGAAGAGAACCGGAATTTCCCCCTGTTCACCCTTCTTTTTCAGACGATCCAGGATTTTTTTCAGGCGCTGCTCGAAATCACCCCGAAACTTGGCTCCCGCGATCAGATGACCGAGATCGAGCGAGTAAATGACCGCGTTCGCCAGCAGGTCCGGGACGTTCCCCTCGGAAATCCGGAGCGCGAGCCCTTCGGCGAGCGCCGTTTTACCCACGCCGGCTTCACCGACGAGAAGCGGATTGTTTTTCCGTCGACGGCAGAGAGTCTGGATCATGCGCTCGATTTCGAGTTCGCGACCCATGATCGGATCGATCTTCCCGGCCTTCGCTTTTTGGTTCAGATTTTCCGTGTACTCCTTCAGCGGATCGGAATTCCCTTCGCTGCGAGGCGTGATTCGACTGCCCTCACTGCCTTCGGAGCCCTCTTCCCCTTCCTCGCCGTCGCGACCTGCGTCGCGATCCCCGTCGCGCTTCAGGCCATGCGAAACGAAGTTCAGGACATCGAGCCGCTGGATCCCCTGTTTCAGCAGGAGATAGAGCGCGTGGGAATCTTTCGCCTGAAAGATCGCGACAAAAAGGTCCGTCGGACGGATCTCGTCCTTACCCGAAGACTGGACCTGGAAAAGGGCGCGCTGGATCATCCGCTGGACGGCCAACGTGGCCACCGGCTGCTCACCCTGTTCGGCGGCGCTGGCGTCTTTCATATGGGGAATTTCGCGCTTCAAATAAGCATCCAGGTCGGCCCGCAACCCCAGCGGGTCCCCGCCGCAGGCGCGTACCGTTTCGGCGACATCGGTTTCTTCGAGCAAGCTCCAGAGGACGTGCTCGAGCGTAAAATACTCGTGCGCCTGGCTGACGGCATGTCCGATCGCGCGATTCATAACGAGCTCAGCTTTTTTACCGATCATACTTTTCCTTTCACCACCTCTCGTTTTACGCCGGTTCGGCGGTTGCACGGAGGGGGAAGCCATTGGCCTTGGAGTACTCTGCAACTTGCTCTACTTTGGTTTCTGCGATTTCCGCCGGATAGATTCCGGCGACCCCGCTTCCGCGTTCATGGACGGAAAGCATGATTTTTACGGCTTCTTCGGGCGTCCGCTTGAAAAAACGGATTAAAACTTCGATCACGAACTCCATCGTCGAGTAGTCATCGTTATGCAGGAGCACCGCCATTTTCGGCGGCTCCTTCACTTCTATTTTCTCGTCGACGGCAGCACCGCCGGACTCTTTCGGCTTACGGGTCGTCATACCCAGATCATACACCCGTTCGGGGCGAGGGCTCGCCCCGCTCATGAGTTAAAGATGGTCGCATCCTGAGCTAAGTCAAACACATGAAATCGAATTTAAGCCGCGGCGAGTCCGCGCCAGACATTGGATTGACGGCTTTTCTTTCTCGACGATAAGCGTCCGGTACTTGCCGTGGGCAGCGCCATCGTACATTCTTAAGGGATATGTCACCCGAAACCGATGGCAATTCGTTATCGCTCTTTAAGCAGCTCGAAATTACCCGTTTCGACCGCGCGCTCGCAGCGACCGAATCATTGGCCGGGAATCGGTCTCTCCTCACCACGGCCGAGCTTGAACGACTGAACGGAATTCTGATCGGAAAGAAAACCGCGAGCACCGGGCTTGAAACGGCGAACCAGATTTCGGAAATGTGGCGGGACTCCCCCGTGACGCTCTCCTTACCAAGCGGAAAGATCGAGACGCTTTCGATCTTAAGGGATCCGAAGCTGACGGCCCGCGAACATCTCCACGAGGCGACCGAGCTGGCGGAGAACGGCCACCCGATCGATGCCGCGGTGACGATCTATGTGAAGCTCGTGCTCTCGCACGTCTTCAAGGATGCGAACCGGCGCACCGCCGTCCTCGCCGCCCACTATTTCCTGACCCGTTACGGGACTCCACTCTCGGGACTGGCGCTCCATGAAATCGGCCTCGGCGACCTGCGCGAACCGGGGCAAATCGACGCCCTGAAAGACACCATTTCCCAGATGGCGAAGTTCGCGGCGAAACGAAAGAAGAGCGATCCGAAGTGAGCCAAAACACCATCGTCCTGATCTCGAGAAACGCGGTCGATTATCTCTTCGCCGAACAGGTCGCTAAAAATCTCGGGGTCCGATTCGCGCAGGCCGATTCGAAGGATCAGCTCCACGAAATTCTCTGCGCGAACATGGGCTGCTTCATCCTTTGGGATTACGATTCCGTGCTCGAAAAGCGCGCGGAAGACGCCCGACTGAACAAAGACCTTCTCGAATACTTCGAAAAGCACCGGGTCTGGCACCGGGTCTTCTCCATATCGAGCCATCCGCTCCGCGATTCGATCATCCCCGGAAATTTCCACCTTTTTTCGAAGTACCTCCTGCGAAATTTCAGCCTGGAAGCGACGAAGGTGTATTCCTACATCATCCATAACATCCTGCTTTCGAACCCGTTCGAAACCCACGCCGCCGGAATCGACGATCTCCAGATCCAGAAAAGTCGCGTGACGAACTCCGCGCGAAAAAAAGCGACGCTCGAAGCGCTGTCGATCATCCTCGAAAAAAAGACGATTCCGAAACGGATCGCGAGCACCATTATCCGCGCGACGGACGAGCTCGTTCAATTCCGAGCCATGGGTTCTCGCGGGAGCGTCG
>CAZIAL010000057.1:0-19366 GCA_964536965.1 uncultured Bacteriovoracaceae bacterium | reverse complement strand
ACAATAGTACCGAGGTAGCTCGGCGTTAACATAGCACGATGCCCCCATTTTTTTAGACCGACCGGTAGGTCGGTAATTTGCTCCGCCCTCGGGCGTGAGCGCAGAGGCCCGAAGAAGCAATTCTTCGGGCCTTTTTGCATTTTGTGCTGAATGGCGGCACACTGAGGCCGTTCATGAAACGCTTAATCTTTCGCTTGAGCAGTCTGGGAGATGTCGTTCTCTCTCAGTCCATCCTCGAGCCTCCGTACTCCGGAGAAACTCACTGGGTAGTCGCGAAAGAATTCGAGTCGCTCATCGCCGGCTCTCCGTCCATCACTCGTGTTTGGGTGTTCGATAAAAGCCAAGGTCGTCGTCTGATCCACTGGATGCGATTTCTGCGCGACCTCCGAGCCCAGAACTACACCGAAGTTTTGGACGCGCACGCAACGCTTCGAACCTGGATCGCTCGAATTTACTTCAGCTTTGGCTCGCCTTCGACGAAATGGAAAACGCTCTCGAAAGAGCGCTTGCGACGGCTCGGATATGTTGTCGCGAAGAAAGCTTGGCCTATTTCCTGGCGGCCGACCCACCAATCCAAGCGATGCGCCCAGCTTGCTGGAGGTTATGGAAATGAACGGCCGAATCTTCGGTGGTTGGCGCGTGCCCACGCGGAAAAAGTGGCAGAGGGGTTTAGCCAACCCGAGAGCGACTCCGCCGGTCCGATCGTCGCCATCGTGCCGGGGTCGGCATGGCCGGGAAAAGAATGGCCGGCTGAAAAATATGCGGACTGGATCGTCGGCTTCCGAGGTCGGTTCGAAAACGCTCGGTTCATCGTGCTCGGAGCCGCAAGAGACCACGCGGCTCAGGAATTGAAGACCCTTCTCCAATCCAAAAGGCTTTCTTTTTTCGATGCGGTAGGAAGATGGAATCTACCCCAAGTTGCGGCCGCGCTTTCGCAATGTGACCTCGCACTCGGCGGGGATACGGGCCTGCTTCACCTTTCCGAAGCGGTCGGCACTCCCGTGATCAGTCTCTATGGCCCGACTCAGCCGGATTTCGGCTTTGGCGTGCAAGACGAACGCTCACTCGCCATCAGCCCGCAAATCTGGTGTTCTCCCTGCAGTAAAGACGGAACTCTCTGTTTCCGCACCACCCGCCGCTACGCATGCTTGCGGGAGCTCGATCCTAGGATCGTTTTGGCAAAGTCGGAAAAGTTCAGGTTTCGGGAATGACTTTCTATCGGGCGATTTGTTCGTTTCTTTTGCGGTTCCTGGGGGGTGTCTTCGTGGGGCGCGCCCGAATGGAGTCGACCGAACGAGCCATGCAAGCTTTCGCTCAAGCGCCCGGGAGAGCCGCCCTCGGCGCGACCTACTGGTTCCACGCAGCAAGCGTCGGGGAGCTGGAATCGCTCTGGCCGTTAGTCGAGCGCGCCGCAAAGAGTCCGCAGACGCGACTCGTGCTCACCGTATTTTCCTCTTCCGCGTTCGATCATCTTCATCGAAGCGCCCGTAAGCTAGAGGGCGCGCCCCCGTTATTCGTCGGTTATTCGCCGCTGGAAGGGCAGTGGGCCAAGGCCCTCTCCGATACGCGCCCGGACCTCTTCGTGACCGCGAAATACGAAGCATGGCCAGAAATGTGGGACGCGCTCGCCCGTCAGGGAATTCCACTCGCGATCATCGGCGCGAAGCCTCGAAGCTCCCTCATCTGGGCGCGCCGAATTCTCCGTCTTTTCTCGGGAAGGATCCCGGAAATACTTTTCTTCAGTTTCGATGCCGAGAACTCTCCGGGACTCCGTCGACAATTTCCCCATGCGCAGATTCATCTCGGCTCGGATCCACGTTGGGATCGTGTTTTTCAGCGGAGGGAAGTGTCGCCGAAGCGCGTCTTCGAACTTCGCGAGGAATTTAGAGATCTGCCCCGACCTTGGGGAGTCGTGGGAAGCGCATGGGCGACGGATATCGCGGCGCTGCCCTCGAACGCGAGCGAAGCGGTTCCGGGCACCTTGTGGGTCGTCCCGCATAAGACCGATGCGCGCTCCGTTTCAGAAATCGAGATTCTTCTACGCGACCGCGGATACACTCCCATTCGCACGGCGACGCCCGACCTCGTCCGCCCGGCAGGGAAGCTCGCCGTCCTCGTCGATGAGATGGGCTTTCTTGCGGAACTTTACCAGATTATGGACTGGGCCTTCATCGGGGGCGGTTTTGGCTCGAGTATCCACAGCACCATCGAGCCGGCCATTTATGGCCTACCTATTTACGGCGGTGCCCGCGGTCAGGAGAAGTTCGATGAGATTTCGATTCTGCGAAAGCAGGGGCAGCTAAAGCTATTTGGCGATCAAAAGACGAAAGGATTGACCTCGCGGGCGTCGCTCGACTTCACTCAGTGGCTTCATGCGGAGACCTCCGGATCCAAGCGGGAGGGAGAGGAGTCCTTGGAATCGTCCCCGAGCGCCGACACTGTCTCCAGTCGATGGAGACGTCTCAACGAAGCGCACCGAGGTGCGTCAGATCGAATTTGGTCCATCCTTAACGAACGGGCCGAGCGGTCCCCCCGCGGTTAAGTCGGTTTACAGCATCGATAAAAAGCGAGATTCTATCGAGGATTGTTCAACTCAGGTAATCCCGTCTCTCGGTTATCCCGAAAGGAGCCGCTTTCGAAATGGCTGATCATCCTCTGTCTTCGAGTTCCGAGAATGAAATCGATCCGCGGATTCAGGCCGTGGGCGAGGCGATGATTCGGCTCCGCATGAGCGGGCATGACGGACATTACGCGGGCGGTCTGGTTGACGGAGCGCGGATGACCCAGCTTTTCGGTGACGTCGCGACGGAACTCCTGATCCGTCTCGATGGGGACGAAGGCCTCTTCCGAGCCTATGAGAAAATCGAATTTCTAGCGCCCGTCTTCGTCGGCGACTACATCGAAGCCGTCGGCCGCATCCTCAATATCGGTCGCACTTCGCGGAGAATCGAGTTTGTCGCTCGAAAGGTGATCACTCCCACCCCGATGGAGAGCGGCGGAAAAGCGGTTTCTTCGGCCAACTATCTCGAGGTGCCGATCGTGGTTTGCCGAGCGATCGGAACTTGCGTGACTCCGCTCGAGCTCCAGAGAGGAATCACCGTCTAAGGACGGTCCCCAAGAATGGAATCTTCCGGGAAATACGACTACGCCATTTTCGGAGAGGGGATCTCTGCGTGGATCGCGGCCCTGCTTCTTTCGCGCCAAGGCGATCGCGTCATCGTCATTCCGGAATCCCGAGAAGGACCTGAATTCATCGGTCGGATTCTGTTCGGCCTCGAGCCGAATGGAATTCTTCTCCGCATGCTCGAGCGTTGGGGACTCCCCAAAGAAAGTCTGCGCGGGCATGCGAAGGCCCGCATGGAATGCCTCACCCCGGAAACCTCGCTCTGGCTACAGGGCGCGCTGATCGAAAAAGGCCTAGGAACACCTGGCTTCGAGTTGGCCGGGCCCGCCTACGAAAAGCTCCTGCAGGTCGTCGAGTCGATGGAGAGCAAGACGGACTGGAAGGAGGCATTCGAGTCCGAGTTTCTCGCTCGAGTCCAGATGACGACCGATAAAAGATTGCGCTGGATCCCGTTTCTTCCGGACACGGCGAGGTCGTGGAAGCATATCGTCCGAAAAGTCGTGCATGCGCGTTCCCGCGGGATCTCCTTGCCGAAAGAGGCTTCGACAGGTGAGGGAACCGGCCGCCTTCTGCGCGGAATCGGACACCTGCTTTCGCGTGATGAAGCGAGAATCCGCCGGAGCCCGAATCCAATCCAAATCGCTTCCGATCTTTTTGCGTTACGGAACGCCTATTTCTCCGACGAAATCCTGGGCTCCCTGCGCGAAGAATTCCGTCGGATTCTTCGCGCGGCGGGGGTCGATTTTCTGCCTGAGCACGCCGTGCCGCATTTCAAGCGCGATTCTTCTGGAAGCTGGGAAGGGTTTTACGACTCCGAACGAAAAGAGCTTTCGCTCTTTCGTTTCGATCATCTGATCCTGACTCGTCAGCTCGAACCCGATATGCTCGCACGCTTCGAAGATTCAGCGCGCAAGAATATCGAGAACGACCTGGACCCGCAGGAGTACGATCGGTTCGAACTCGAAGTCCGCTTCAAGCAGAATCCATTTCCCTTCGCGGAGCCGGCCGAGCTCGTCTCGCGTTCCCCATCGGGAGGCTGGGTCAGGCTCTCCGTCTACCAGGAGCCGAAGGCGAGCGTGCGAGTCGGGGCCTGGGTTCCGGTCGATGGAGTGAAGACCAAGGGTGACTCGAAGATCGTGGCTGAACGGCGCCTCCTTCGCGAAATTCGTGAAAGTTTGCCCGGACTTTCGATCGATTCCGAGCATTCCGAGATCACGACGGAAATTCATCGCGAACGGCGCTTCAAGTCAGGGATCGGAGTCCGCGGGCACGCCGCCCGCGTTTTGCACGCCCATCATCAGAGTTATCCGCAGATGGGCGAATACGGACCGATTCTCGCGGCGATCGAGATCGCACGCCGCCGGGCCCGGAAGAAGAAACGGGTTTTGCCGATTTAACCTGACCAAGTTCGGAGTCCACGCTTGAAAATCGTTCTGTTCCACCCAGTGCCTTTGCCGCCGAAAGATTATGGTGGAGTCGAGCGCGTCGTCCTATGGCTCGCGACGGGGCTACGCGATCTCGGGCACGAGGTCTGGATCGCCGCCCTCGAGGGAAGCCAAATGCCTGTGGGAATCGGCCTCATCCCGATTCCTCGCGCGGATCGGAGCGCGCAGTCGCTGCTCGGGCGGCTACCTGCCGGCGTGGAAATCGTGCACTTTCACGCGCCACCGGAGGCAGGGTTCGTCGCGGCGGCTTCGGTCGCGCATGTGACGACCATCCACGGGAACGGTAAGCCCGGCGAAGTTTTTCCGAAAGATTCGGTCTTTCTTTCGGCCGACCATGCTCGTCGGCACGGACGCGCAGCGTTCATTTACAACGGCCTCGACGCGAGCGAATTCTCGCTTCGCGCGAAAGATTCCGGAGCGGCTCCGCTTTTCCTCTCGAAGACGACTCTCCGTACGAAAAATCTCCGCGGAG
The DNA here is from genome assembly GCA_964536965.1 of uncultured Bacteriovoracaceae bacterium. Lineage (GTDB taxonomy): Bacteria > Bdellovibrionota > UBA1018 > UBA1018 > UBA1018 > JACMQW01. Next base: position 14,325 of record CAZIAL010000057.1, on the reverse strand, counting down.
CGATTGAAATCGCGCGACGAATCGGGAGTGGACTGACGATTGCGGGTGGCAACCGACCGTTCGGGTTGCGCGCGCGCGCCGCCCTGAGTGGGCAGAAGTGGATCGGGCCGGTATCGGGGGAGCGAAAGGCGAAAATCCTCGCCGATGCCTCCGCGCTTCTTTTCCCCGTCGTCTGGGACGAGCCCTTCGGTCTCGTGATGGCGGAGGCGATGTTCTCGGGAACTCCCGTCCTCGGCGCGGATCGGGGGAGCATTCCCGAAGTTCTCGCCGAGGGCGGAGGAATCGCGCTTCCTCTTCCTTCCGGCCCTGGCGACGAGCCGGCGTTCGCGAACTGGCGCGCGAGCTACGAAAAGCTGCGGCGTTTCGAACCGGAAGCCTTGCGCGCCCTTGCGCTTCGTCGCTTCTCGCATCGTCAGATGGCGGAATCCTACGTCGCCGTGTACAAGAAAGTCATCCGAGGAGACTCCTTATGATCGCCCGTTACTCTCGTCCCGAAATGGCCGCGATCTGGACGGAGGCCGCGAAATTCGGTCGCTGGGTCGAGGTCGAGCTCGCCGTCGCCCGAGTTCAGCTTCGTTCCGGAATCATTCCCCGCAAAGAGGGTCGGCAACTTCTGCAGCGCGGAGAAAGCGTCCTCGTGAAAGAATTTCGGGGAAAGGCCGCGGAAAAATCGGTCGAATCCATCCTCGCGCTCGAGGCGGAGCTCCGCCACGATGTGCTCGCCTTTACGACCTATTGCGCGGGAAAGCTCGGTGACGGCGGCCGTTATTTCCATTACGGCCTCACCTCGACGGATGTCGTCGATACGGCGATGTCGCTCGCGATCCAGTCGTCGGGAGAGATTCTTCTCGGCAGTGTCGATCGGGTGTTGAAACAGCTTCGCTCCCTGGCTCAGAAACACCGCAAGCTCGTCGCCATCGGGCGGACGCATGGCATGCATGCGGAGCCGACCGTGTTCGGGCTTCGTTTTCTGGGCTACGCGCAGGAGATCGAGCGGGGTCGCATTCGGCTAGAGCGGGCGCTCGAGGCGAACCGGACGGGAAAACTGAGCGGAGCGGTGGGCGCGAATGTGCATTTCTCGCCGGAGCTTGAGCGGAAGATTTTATCCCTCCTGGATCTCGCTCGCGAACCGGTCAGCACGCAAACTCTCCCTCGCGATCGGCTGGCGGAGCTCTTCGCGGCGATTGCGATTCTGGGTGCTTCGATGGAACGGATCGCCACCGAGATCCGTCATCTCTCGCGCTCCGAAGTCGGCGAAGTGCGGGAGGGCTTCTCGAAAAACCAAAAAGGCTCGAGTGCGATGCCCCATAAGCGGAATCCCGTCTCCTCCGAAAACCTGACGGGCTGCGCGCGGATACTGCGCTCGTACCTGATTCCGGCGCTTGAGAACGTCAGTCTCTGGCATGAGCGAGATATCAGCCACAGTGCGGTCGAGCGGGTGATTCTGCCGGATGCGCTGATTCTCGCCGATTATGCATTCGACCGTCTGGCCAAAGTGCTGGCCGATCTCGTCGTGATCGAGGACCGAGTGCGCGAAAACCTCCGTGCTTCGGGCGGCGTTCCGCTCTCCGGGCACGTCCTTCTCGGACTCGTGCGCGCGGGCGCTGTCAGGGAAGACGCGTACCGCTGGGTCCAGCGCGCGAGTCACCAGGCATTGGATGGAAAGGGGAAGTGGATCGACCTCCTCTTCCAAGATCCGCAGGTAAAAGAATATCTCTCGCGCAGCGAAGTGACGGCGCTCCTCTCGGAGAAGCGGATTGTTCAAGCCGCGGACGCGATCTACCGCGACGTGGCGACGAAGCGCCGGAAGTGAGGAGCCGATGTTAAGGCGACACTCCGAGATCAGAGCGCGGATTCGAGATTTCGCAGCGGAAGAATCCGCCCAGGCGACGACGGAGTACGTTCTAATCCTCGCGGTTTTGGTATCGATCGCCCTGCTGCTCGTTCGCGATCTCATCCGACCGATTCTGGCCACCTTTACGGACTCGATATCGGATGCGATCGAGAATGGGATGTTCAACCCAGATTCCATGCATCGCCTTCCGTTTAAAAAATAGAGTTCGGGCACCCATCGAGCAGGGGCTTGAAATAACTCATCTTTTTCATGAAGTTCGCCGCATTAAGCGCCGGAAAACATTCATTTAAAAATAACCTTGCCAAAGTGCATCATTCGGGACTAAAACGACCGACGTTACAGAGTGCCTTTTATTCTCTTATAGAGCGCGAAAGGCATGGTCTTGGGTAAAGACACCGTTTGTCTCGGTGATTTTCAATCCAACGGAAGGCGTAAGCTGACCGTTGCAAGAGTTCGATTCGGGCGGGGGCTCGGCGAATTCGGTTTTTAGGGGGTATTTCCAATGTTCAAAGTAAACTCTGCTGCTCGCGTAATCGCGGCCAGCGTTATGGCAACGGCCTTCGCGGCCACCTCATTCGCAGACATGGTCTATGACGATGAGCGCTCGATGAGTCCAGCTCCGACCTCGCCCGCGAGCGTCGAAGTGAGGAACGTCATCAGCCAGAACGCTGAAGTCGCATCGACCCAGCCAGTCATCGTCTCCTCGTCGGAAACGATCCAGGTTCAGAAAGTTTCGGAACGCTCCCGCGAGAAGCGTGGCTTCCAGGAAAGCGTCAATAACGAGCTCGTCATCCAGAAGCTCGAAGATCGCCGGCTTAAGCAGGAAGAAAAACTCACGGCGGAGATCAACAAAAAGTTTACGCTCGAAGACGACGCCCCGGCCGGAACTGCGGCGCCCGTCATGAAGGAAGAAGTCGTCGTGAAGCCGATCGCAAGCGCGAATGCTTCCTACGAAATGTCGGCGGCCCCCAAGGGCAACGCGGCGGCCGCGAATGCAATCGTGACCGACGAAGTGAACATGTATCAGTCTTCGACGAACATGTCGGTGGCACCTGTCTCGGGAAAGCCCGAAGGTGAGAAAGCGTTTAAAAGCGGCGTTTCGATCACTCCGAAAGCCGGGCTTTCCACCATTTCGAACGACTTCTATGACTTCCAGAATCAGTACGTCTTAGGCGCCGCCCTGGGATTTGATGTTTCTGACCATGTGTCGGTCGACCTGGGTTACACCTATGCCGACTACCAAGTCGCTCCCCGGAACTTTTTTGGTTTCAACGGTTTCGGAGTGAATCCACTTACCTATAAAACGAATACGTTCGATTTCGGTCTCCGTCTCTACCTGACGGGACTCGATGCTAAGGTTCGTCCGTATGTCGGAGGCGGGATGGCCTACTCCGTCGGCTATGTGAACTACGACCAGCGCACGCTGGGTAATTTCGTGGGAATGCCGGCGTGGAATACGCAAGACTACCGCCTGAACCAATTCCAAGGAATGCTTCAAGCGGGTCTCGATTTCCAGATCGCGAAAAATGTAGCGATTGGCGCGGGGTATAAATTCTTCCGTCCGATCTCCTCGAACGAGAACCAGCAGTTCTATAACGGCGCCTTCTTCTCGCCGTTCGCCGTGGTGGATCCGAATATCATCGGCGTTAGCCGATCGCTTCGGGACTCCAACATGCAGATGTTCCTCGTGAACGCCTCCATTAAGTTCTAAGCGGGGAGTTAGCCTGCTTAGGGCAGAGTGAGCCGGGTCATCGATCCGGAGTTCGACGCACCCGATAGAGATCGGCGACCTAAAAACCTAGAGACAAACGGGAATATTCGCCGGTCATGAGGCCGCGGTTCGGTTCGAGGAGACTCGAGCCTTGAGCCGCGGCCTTTTTCCTTTTACACTCTCGAAATCATGGAAATTTCTAAAGAAAATCGAGAGGCCCCGGCGTCGACTCGCGGGCAGGATGGGAACAAAATGAGCGGACCCGCATTTCAGATCGAATCGATCCCTTCGGCCGGGCTGAAGCTGTTTCGCATCACCTTCGATCTGCCGGGCGAGAAGGTGAACAAGTTCTCGGCCTCCGTCATCGAGGAATTCGAGAAACTCATCGCCGATCTCGAGGCCCGGGGAAAAGCCGGCGAGATCGAAGCGCTGATTTTCCGCTCGGGCAAGCCAGGCAATTTCATCGCCGGCGCCGACATCAACATGATCGCCGCGACGAAAACCGCGGAGGAAGCTTATACGCTGGCCCGTAAGGGACAGAAGCTGCTCGATCGCTGGGAGGATCTCCCGTTCCCGATCATCGCGGCGGTGAACGGCACCGCCATGGGCGGCGGCTGCGAACTTTCGCTCGCCTCGACCGCGATCGTGATGTCGAACGATCCATCCGCGCGAATCGGACTCCCCGAAGTGAATATCGGCGTCATCCCGGGGATGGGCGGCTGCGTGCGGATGTCCCGGAAAGTGGGGCTGGCGACCGGGCTCGACATGATTCTCACGGGCAAGACCCTGACGGGGGAACGCGCGGTGAAAGCGGGGATCGCCGAAGCCTGTCTGCCGAAAGAGAACTTCGACCTAAACGTCGAGAACTGGGTGAAGTCGAATCTGAAGCGCCTCCGTTCGGGCGAGCGGATCGCGAAAGAGCCGAAGCTCGGTGGCGCGGGCGGGCTCGTTGGCGCCGCGTTCGAAAAAACGCCGGTTGGCCGAATGTTCATCCTGAAAAAAGCCAAAGACGGAGTACTGGCGAAGACTCGCGGCCATTATCCGGCCCCGATCGAAGCGATCCAAGTGCTTTCGGATATCGGCGCGAAGTACGTCGGCGAGCCGTCGCAGAAACTTCGCGGCCGCGAACGCGACGAGGCCATGGAGCGCGAAGCGCGCGGATTCGGAAAGATGGCGGAGACGTCAATCTCGAAAAACCTGATCCGCCTCTTCTTCCTCACCGAAGTCGTGAAGAAATCCAAAGGCGTCGCCGGAGACTTCAAAGTCGAGAAAGTCGGCTCGGCCGCCGTCCTCGGCGCCGGTGTCATGGGTGGCGGCATCGCGCAGCTTTATGCCGACAAGGGCGTTTCGGCCCGGATGAAGGATATCTCGACCAAAGCGCTGACCCTCGGCATGCAATCCGCGCAGAAGATCTTTTACCGGAATCTCCAGAAGCGGAAGCTCACCCCGCGCCAATACCAGCAGAAGGTGAATCTCATCGCTCCGGTCCTCGATTATTCGGGCTTCCAGGGCGTCGACTTCGTCGTCGAGGCCGTGATCGAGAAGATGGACATTAAAAAGTCCGTCCTGAAGGAGCTCGAAGGGCAGGTTCGCGACGACTGCGTGATCGCCTCGAACACCTCGTCGCTTTCGGTATCCGAGATGCAGTCGGTGATGGCGAAGCCCGAACGTTTCGGAGGGATGCATTTTTTCAATCCCGTGCACCGAATGCCGCTCGTGGAAGTCATCCGCGGCGACAAGACCAACGACGAAACCGTCGTCAAGATTTACCAGTTCTCGAAGCAACTGGGCAAAACTCCGATCGTCGTGAAAGACCGTCCGGGTTTCCTCGTGAACCGCCTGCTCATGCCTTACCTGAATGAAGCGACCTGGCTGCTTGCCGACGGCGCGACGATCGAAGAAATCGACGAGACGCTGCTCGATTTCGGGATGCCGATGGGGCCGATGGAGCTCATCGACGAAGTCGGCGTCGACGTCGGAGAGAAGGTCGCGCATATCCTGAACGCGGGCTTCGGCGCGCGGATGGAACCGGCGCCCTTTAATACCAAGATCGTGGCCGCGGGCCGTCTCGGTAAAAAGAATGGCAAAGGCCTCTATCAGTACCTCGATTCCAGCGGGAAGAAGAAGGAGCTGAACCCGGAGATCTATACGATCCTCGGTGTGACTCCGGAGAAGGGAAAAGTTTCCCGCCAGGAGATCGTCGATCGCTGCATCCTGCCGATGATCAACGAGGCTTCGCGCTGCCTGGACGAGAAGATCGTCGAGACCGCCGCGGAAGTCGATCTCGGGATGATCATGGGGACGGGATTCCCTCCTTTTCGCGGTGGACTCCTTCGTTACGCGGATAGCGTGGGCGCGGCGGAGATCGTGAAGAAGCTAACGGCGCTCCACTCGCGTTTCGGCGCTCGTTACGAGCCGGCGCCGACCCTGATCCGCATGGCGGAAAAGGGCGAAACCTTCCATCGTGACTGAGCTGTGAAGCAGCCGTGACCGAACCCGCTTCCCCGCGTGGCCGAAATCGCGGGCTGATCGCCGAAACCGTCCGGAGTCTGGTGCAGAAGCGCTGGACGGTCTGGGTCGGTCTTCGTTACCTGAAGTCGAAGAAGCATAGCCGTTTCCTCAGTTTCATCACGCTGATCTCGATGGTCGGGGTGGCGCTCGGAGTGACGGCGCTGATCGTCGTGCTTTCGGTCATGGACGGTTTCGAAGTCGAGATGCGAAAGCGGCTCATGAATCAGGATCTGCATCTCCTGATCACTCCGCGCCCGGAAGCGCCCGGTTTCGACGGTGGTAAAGTGCAGTCGGCTTCGTTCGAAGATTCCGATTACGCGAAATCGCTTCGGGCCGAAAAAGGCGTCGCCGCGATCTATCCCATCCTGCAGACGGAGGCGATTCTTCGCGGGGGCCGAAAGGTCAGCGGCGTGGTGGTCAAGGGCGTCGACGATGCGCGGATCGAAAAACTGAATTCGATCATGGTCGAGACGGCTTCATCGCCCGTGCGGAGCGCGGATCTCGGTCCCGAGGGCGGCAGCGACACCGCCGCCGACCTCGCGAAGATCTATCTCGGTCAGGCGCTCGCCGACGAAATGAACCTGATCCCCGGCGAGCTCGTCACGCTGATTTCTCCAACCGAGACCGACGGGCCGTTCTCGACGATTCCGAGGCTGAAACGGTTTATGGTCGCGGGGATCTATCGGTCCGGAGTTCCGGAGCAGGAGCTGCAGAATGTTTTCGCGGAGCTCGGCTCGGTTCGCAGTTTCCTGCGAAAGTCGGGCGTGCTCACCCAGTGGGAAGTCCTGATGGAGAACTCCGAAAACGCGCGTGACCTGCGGGACCGACTTCGGAAGCGAAAGGCGCCGTATCAAGCCCAGGACTGGATGGACCTGAACGCCCACCTCTTTGCGTCCTTGCGGCTCGAGCGTCTGGCGATGGCGATTAGTCTTGTATTCATCGTGATCGTCGCGAGCTTCAACATCATCACGACGCTGACGCTGATGGTGCTCGAGAAGAAACGCGAGATCGCGATTCTGAAAGCCATGGGTGCGCGCGATCCGGACATTGGAGCGATTTTTCTGGCGGAAGGGCTGCTGATCGGCGGCGTCGGCACCGGGAGCGGACTTCTGCTCGGATTCGGGATATGCGCGGCGCTTCGGAAGTGGGAGTTCGTGCAGCTTCCCGATATTTACTTCGACCGGACGCTCCCCGTGAGCTTCTTGCCGCAGTATTACGCGCTGATCGCCATCTCCGCGCTGATCATCGTCCTTTTCGCGTCCGTTTATCCTTCCCTGCGGGCCGCGCGAACCGATCCGCTACGTGGGATTCGATTCGGGGCTTGAGGCGGGGCAGGTAGTCGCGAAAATCGGATTGGGCCAGGAGCTTCGTCGTTTGATCTACTCCGATGAATCCTAGAATCAAGAAGACCTTCACAGGGTGGGAGAGCAGCTCCGATCAGGATTGCGGAGTTTTGGAGCTGGGTAATGGCTCCCGTGATAGTCTAGGTTCGATTTCGTAGCCAAGAATGAAGAAGCCCTGGGGAAGGTGCGTCCTCCCCAGGGCTTAGACAACTGATTCCAGATGGATGTCGAGAAAGCTTGAGCTGGATTAGGGAAGATTGCTCAGTTCAAAGTAGGCATAGAAGGACTCGAAATCTGCCGTATCGTACGTAATCGAAGTGATAGGATAGTTGGTTGTTCGGTTTACAACTGTAATGGTTTCGTCAGCATAGCTTGCGATTTCCACGAAACACTTTCCCGGGTCGACCATTCGCCCATAGGAGTCATAAACCGCTCCTACTCGAGTGGCCTCGATCCAAAACAGTGGCGGATTCAGACTGTCTGTCGGGTAGTACCCAAGCTTTGCCTCAACCCCATTGCTCAGGCGAATGTGATCAATCGAAATCCCGTATTGCCCACTATCGCCTTGCTCAATAACTATTTCTCCCGAGTCAACGACGGAGACTTGTTCGCTGGCCAGTGGTTCCGAAATTTCAAGAGCAGCTTTGGTTAAACCGAGGAGTGGGTTCAGTCTAGCCATGACTTCAGGGCGACTAAAATCCGCGGGGCCACATGCGTGTGCAGATCCGTGAAAAATGAAGGCGACCGTCGTCAAAACGAAAATTTTTAGCTTCATAGTTGCTCCGTTCTTGATTCTAAATGGTTTCGTACCTGTATTTTGGTGCAAAATGCACCTCGTCAAAGACTTTGGTGTGTTCGAATTTCTTTATTAGAGTCGGTCCGCTTGCGAAGTGCAAGGGTTACGGATGGACTAGCTCGAAAAGAGCGGTGGAGTGAGTCTGGTATTGTGGTGATCTGGATAGATTACTCTAGGCGGGATCAGCCAAGATTTGGATCGCAGTATCGTAGGCTTGTTTATCAGTGGGAGTTTTCCTGAAATCGTTTCGCTCATTCCTGACTGACTTGTAGAACAACGGGTTCTTTGCGATCTGGGACGTCGCGGGCGGCGCGAACCGATCCCTACGTGGGATTCGATTCGGGGCTTGAGGCGGGACGGGCCGGCTTTTCGAAGCTTTTCACGGCGAGAAGAATCACGCCGAGCATAATCGCCATATCGGCGACGTTAAAGATGCCGGTCCGGATATTTCCGATACCGAGATTTAAAAAGTCGACGACTCCGTGGTTGGGGCGAAAGATTCGGTCGATGAGATTGCCGACTCCGCCTCCAATGATCACCGAAAGAGAAAAGGCGGTGAGCCGGTCGAGGTTCTTTTCCCGGAAAAGAACCCACATCGCGCCGGCTAAGAACGCTCCGACGGCGACGACGAAGATCCAGAAGCGAGTTTCCTGGGAAAGCGCGGCGCCCAAGCTCAGAAATGCGCCTGAATTTTCGGCGTATTCGATGCGAAAGATCCCGCCCAGATAAATGCGCGGTGGATAGTCGCGCACGTAGGCTTGGGCTAGAAATTTTGTGGCCTGGTCGATTCCGATCAGTCCAAGAATCCATAAAATCTTCGCGGGATGGGAGAGCATGTCCTATCAGTATTGCGGAGATTCGCATTCGGGTAAAGGCTAACGGTAAGTCCCGCCCGAGCTATTCGAAGAGGATTTCGACTCTTCGGTTTTTCGCCCGGCCTTCCGCCGTGTCATTCTGATTTGCCGGATCAGACTCGCCACGGGCGGTCCAGGAGAGCTGGGATTCGGAGACTCCGCGACGCCTCAGTTGTTTCACGACATTCTGGGCACGTGATTCCGCGAGATCTCGATTGGCCGTGGCTTCGCCGCCAGCATCCGCATATCCCACGACCTGGGCGGAAAGTGCAGGATCTTCCTTAAGATAATTGGCGATGCGATCGAGCCTCTTCTTCTCTTTTTTCGGAATCTTCGCGGAGGCGGCGGGAAAATGGATGGCGCCGAACTCGGCGCTTCGCGCTTTTTCTTCCGCGATCCGCGTCGAAGAAGCGCTTGTCGAAATGGCGTCCTCTTCATTCAGGGCGCCATAGGTCGGCTCATCGTCGAAGGAGTCATCGCGTACGTTTTCCGCTTCGATGTCGCCTCGGCGGGCCAGCTTCTTCGCGAGAATGGCATCCGTCTTTCCGGGCTCCAGGTAGTCCTGATGAAAGAGGTAATTGCCGACTCCGCCACGCGCGCGGATAGAATCGGAGTCGCCGATCATTCCGTCCGCGAACGAAAATGAAGCGCCGAGCATCGTGAGAAAGAGAGCAAACGTGAGCACCGTCCGGGTATTCATGGGGGAGATCCTTTCATCGCAGGCTAAGTATTGCAGACCCAATCATCGCAGACAGCGATGCCATTCTTATGCCGGGGTGAAATGGGAAGGGAGAGAGGTTGGGTTAGGGAGGGCTCGGGAGCGGGAGCCCAGCATCCACTACGCGCGATCGCACCCCGAAAAACGGGCGTGTTGTCTGCCGCAAATTTGACACAGATTTCAACCGGGCGAGAGAGGCGCAAGCTAGTCTCTGGGGATCGCTTCGGGGAAAAAAACGATGAAAAATTTCATGATGGCTCTGGGCTTTGCCGGAGTCTTATCGGGTTGTATCGGCATGGATAAAGCCGAAGACGCTACGCTTGCCCAGTATGGGTTGGCGCAGGGAAGTGGTGGAGTCGCAGCTTGCGGGTCGACCGGGGGGCTGGCCGCATTCACCGCCGGGACCTTTGTCAATTTGCGAGCGAATTGTGCGAGTTGCCACGCGACTTCGACGAGTCCTCTTTTCGCGCTCACGGCCGCTAACGCGGCCTATGAAGCCACTCGGCCCTATGTGAACTTCGCCGTTCCGATCGACTCGCTCTTATATCGCCGCGCCATCGACGGTCACTGTGGCGAAGTGGGATGTCGACAGTCGGGGAGAGAGTTTCTCGCTACCCTCCAGACGTGGGCGACCGCCGAGAGCTCTAGCGTGGCCTGCGCGCCATCCGAGCCGAGTTTAGCGAACTCGGGAGTCGCGATCCGTACTAACGGGACGCTGATCCAGCAAAACTTCTCCACTTCGCAGCCGGCCATGGCGTGCGTCGCTTACGAACTCGCTTATGTCCGAGACGGAGTCGCCGTCGTTCCTCCTCGAGATGTAGCGGTCGCTCTCTCGGGAGTCGCCACCTATTCCGATAGCACTTGTAGAACGGCCGCGCCGACCATTCCGATCTTCGGTCCGGGGAGCTCGGCCGGGCCCGCCGGCCAGCGCTACCATGATTTTTACGTCATGGCTCCCGTCGCTTCGCAGGTCACCTTGCGCGGCAGTATCGCTGGGCATGGGGTTTCCTTCGCGATTCAGCTTTCCGTGACCGCGGTCGGAGCTCCTCCATCACCCACGCCCGTGGGCGTGCCTACGCCCTGTTCGAGTCTTCAGCGCCAAAACGCTTATGCCCAGACCGTCTGGCCGCTTGCTCAGAATCGCTGTGCGACTTGTCACACGACGGGGAACCGGCCTCGCTTCGGAAGTCCGGTCATCACGACCGCATACCCGATCGCCCGCGGTCTGGTGAATATCGCGAATGCGGCAGGTTCGCGCCTCTATACAAAGTCGAGGGATGGACACTGCGGAAACTGCAACGCAGGTACCTGGATGGAGTTTCTCACTCAGATGAATCTCTGGCTGCCCGCCGAGAATACGAACAACTGCAGCGCGCTCACGACCCCGAAGTAAGGAGTCTCCGCGTCGCAAGGAGAAGGATAAAAATGGTGGCCGCCGAGCGATGCTGTTCGAACCACGGGTTGTGAGTCGTTTATACCGCAATGCCTGGGGCAAGCGTAAAATCGATTTGGCAGAGCTTTACGATTTACGTGTGAATCAGGGCCTCTCGCTCCGGGAAATCGGGCTGAGGCTCGGAATCCCCAGGGCGACTCTGATCGACAACCTGAGAAGGGCAGAGTCGTTCTATGCAGCTTCCCATTGATGGACTGATTAAAATCGCCATGGGGGTCGTCCTAGGCCTCATGATCGCGCATCCTTTTACCTGGCGGGTGGAACTCGCCAAGCTTCAATACCGGATGCTGAAAGAAGCGACCGATACCCAGAGCTGGGGCAATCCCTCGATCTGGCAGCAGCACCGGCCCAATACCCGTAAAAAATAAAAATCCGCGCTTTATCGTGGAGGTCTACCGCGCGCCTTTGGGCGTGGCGGCGTGGCTGTGCGTTCTTTGAAAACTGAAAAAGCGAAGGCCCTGGCGGTTAAATCCGGCCAGGGCCTTCGCTGTAATATTTTCGGTCATCTGCTCAGTGAGCGGCTACTGATCTAGGGGTTTTGCGTCGTTAGTGCGGAATATTTAGATTTTCGATCCGCTTAAGAAATTCAATCTGCGCTTCTCCCGTAAATTCGTGTCCGCCGTTTACCGGAAAAAAGTCCATAACCAAGGGTGATACTTCGCGCATTCGCGCCGCGAGCGCCACGGCATTAGAATAACCACCCCGGTCGTCAGTCCCCGCAGATACAAGAATAGGGATGTCGAGCGGAATGCGGTGAGCGCGCGCCAGGCCCCCAATATCTCCCAACAGATCGCTCGAGACACGATAGGCGACGCCAATATACCTGGAGGTGAGCCGCCGCAACGCCTCGCCGGAACTGAATACCGGTGGGTTTGGGAAAAGAATCGGCGCCACATCGATTTTCTCAGGTTCAATAGAACCAGAATTCGGCCAGGCAGCTTCGCCTTCGCGGGCCGCAAGTCGATATTCTCCGAAGAAATCCCTGAGTTCCTTTTCCGAGTAGAGCCCCCCGCGCAATACAACGGTGTTCAGTTCGCGAACGTCCCTTTGATCGTCGTCCGTCAGCAGTCGGACTGCGATCATCGCCCCGTAACTGTGGCCATACAACACGATCTTCGAGGTATCGACGCAAGGAAGCGTGCGCGCATACCGGATGGCCGCACGCACGTCTTGGATCTGTGGGAGGAATCGTTCACGATCCAAATACCGCGGATTCCTAGGTCGATATCGCGTCTCGAAATACTCGTCGCCGAAATATCCTGTTTCAAGGACCACAGCGCCTCGAGCGGCTAATAGAATCGGATCATCCGGCGCATGTTCCACCCGATGAACGACTCCCCATGAATTGAAATTTCCGCCATGCACATAAATGATCGTTGGGCGGCGGCCGAGCTGGTGGCAGCTCTTGCCTTCGGGGGTACGCAAAAGGCCCAAAACTCGGCGTGAACCGTCAAGTGATGGGTAATCGACTTCAGCCAAGTCGTCCGCATTCGGACTCTCAGCGGCGCGCCCTGACAAATCGACGGGCCCGTCGACCATCGAACCCGCAATCTCGTAGACCGCCGATTTTTTCCGGCCTACCTCGTTTAGGACGCAGGCTCCTCTCGTCGAGGCGTGCACTGACCCTTTGTAGCCCTGGGGTAGGTTAATCCTTACGATCGAACCATCTGCGTGCCAGCGATACAAAGAGTGTCCGCCGGCATGGCTTCCCTTTCGGAACAGAATCGCCCCATCTGATTGCCAGACCGGGGAATCGCCATTGCTAGCCAGCCGTCGATAGAAGCCATCGGGGGTTCGCAGGTAGACCGCGCGAGGCTTTACGTCTTCGAATCGGCTTTCCGCCAATGAAAGTACTATTCTTTCCTCGCGGAGATCCGGAAACTCGAGGACAGAAACCCCGGACAGGGAAAAACCGTCTACCGGTCTGGTCTCAGTCATCGAACCTCCACGACTGATTCGAACTTCACGCAAAGTGTCCGCTCCGAGCCCTCCTCCCCATTTGGTTTCATCGGTAAGAATGAGTAGTGACTCGCGGAGCGCGACGACTCGTCGCGGAAACTCGATGTGAGGGACACGGGCAAAGGGGCGCCGAATGCATTCGACGTCTCCGCCGATCGGAGCTTCGATCTGCTCGATGACTAAGTCGTCCGACGCGGTATCGCCGAGGGCTCGATGCCAATTTCCATCGAAAAAAACGAGGTCCGTGTCGAAGCTGCTCGTCCCAGAAATGCGGCAATCCGAGCGCGTCGCGGATGCGAAAGAAACCGAGGCGAAGCCCTCGTCGATCAGAAAACCGAGGCGATCCTGACCCGCAGAGTAAGCGACTTGGTTCCAAGAAAACGGTGAACCACCCCGGACCTCGTTGGCGGTGCGAAACACGGTTTCACCCTGTTTGCGAATCTCCAATCGACGCACACCCTCTGACGAGGGTCGGCTGAATCGTACATCGAAATTCCCGAATTTTTTTGGGACTTCCATACGATCGAAAGGCGAATCGCTACGGGCTGTCATCAGATCTTGCGCCGCCAGATCTCGCTTTGGAGCGATACTGGAGCACCCAAGGAGTATTGAGAGCATACTCCCGGAAATAAAGAGTGGTCGCAAAATCACCAAGTCTGCTCGCATCTTTGTTAGTGTAACGATTTTTAGCGCCCCGTAAGGGAAAAAAGCCGTCGGATCTTTGACAAAAGTTATCGAGCCTAAGCCCGTTTGCGATTCCTTTGTTCATCCGTACACCCTAGGAACCGCAGATGGGTGACCGACCAATAAATTTGCGCCCCTATATATGACTCAATGAGTCAAGAATAGCAAGTAAGGATTTCCTTCGCTTTAAAGCGCGTAAAACCGAGGTGGCCGCCTTGGATTAGCTTTATTGCACCAATTTTATTTAATAAAGCTCTTGATTCTTACATTTCTGGAATGTACAAAGCGGCTCGCACAAAGCTCCGCCTACGCCGGAGTGGGGCTTTGTTCTACTCAATGCGCTTTTCTACCATGCGACTTCTTTTTTGAGTTCCCGGCGGAACCTAAAAACCAACTAGGGGGCACGTACCCCAGGGAGAAGTCCGCCTGATCACGTAAACC
>CAZIAL010000056.1:0-19951 GCA_964536965.1 uncultured Bacteriovoracaceae bacterium | reverse complement strand
TGGGGTACTAGGATTCGAACCTAGGAATGCAGGAATCAAAATCCTGTGTCTTACCGCTTGACGATACCCCATCAGCTGAAACGAGTTTTAGGGATAGCAAATCTTCATTCCCGCCGCAACGACCCTCCATTCGGATCGAAACATCCCGCAAAATTTCCGGGATGATGGCTGAATGACGATTTTTAAGAACATAACGCGAAGCAAAAATGGTGCGGAATCCTACTGATTTCAGTAGTCTGTGCTTTAGGAGCTCCAAACGAATGGCCCGTGCTACTAAGACCCCGGCTACCTGGGATTCGATCTTCTTTTCTACGCCGGAACAAAAGGTCCTCCGCTATCTGCTGAGCTCGCGCGATACGACCTATACCTTACGCGTCCTCGTCTCGAAGCTGAAGGGCGTCCGCGGACTCGGCGGAATCCAGGGACTCGAAAAGATCCTAACCGAACTGGAAGAAGCCGGCCTCATCCACTTTATCGACAACCGTCGTGCGATTCGGATTTCTGACGAGCATGCCGGGAACCAAGTTTTCCGCCGCCTCTGGGGACTTTGCGAACTCGAGAGTCTATACCAGCAACTCCAGGCGATTTCGTCGAAGGGCGTCCTGCTTGGCACCACGCCGGGCGAGATCAGCCTTTACGTCGTCACCGAACAGCCGGAAGAAGTTCGCAAGCTCACCGAACAGCATCCCATGGGAAAACTCGCGCTACTCACGATGCAGACGCGGGATCAGTTCGACTCCGTGCCTAAGAAAGACCCGAAACTCTGGGCGAATCTGAACCAGGGTGTTCTGATCTGGGGATCGAGCTGGTGAGCTCCGGCGGCTGGGCGCCTAAGCCTGCGCGCTCCCACTATCTTAAATTCGATCTGACGAAGACTTCGATTTCCGCCATCGCGGACCTCGGGGATTACGTCCGCGCGACAGGTGCCATCCGCGTCTGCGCGATCATCCGTACCCAGGGCGCCTGGGATCGGCTCGACGAACTTCCAGGCACCCATGTCGACGATGCGAACTGGTTCACGATTAAGATTCCTTCGATCGACGGAACTGAGCTTTGGGTGGTTCCGGAATCGAAGCAGTCGCAAGTGGAGCAGAAGGTCGGCTTCGATAAACCTTCCAAACCCCTCATGACGATTCCCGCGAAAGCGCTGCTTTCGATGAATTACCGGGACCCGCTGTTTCGGCACGAAGTCCGCTTCGCCTGGAAGTCCCATGTCATCTGCACTTCGCTCACCGGGGCGACGTTACTGAGCCCGACCGCGGACTGGACTCTCGAACAACTCGAGACCCTGAAAGACCTCGGAAACTTTGCCTTCGAAGCCTGAAAGCGAGCCTTGAACCATGCATCCGATTCTCGTCCAACTCGGGCCGGTACCCATCCACACCTACGGATTTCTAATCGCCCTTGGTTTCATCCTCGCGGTCCAGGTTATGCAGCGGCTCGCGATTCGCTCGGGGATCGATGCCGATAAAATGCAGGACCTCGTCTTCGGCGGACTCCTCGTCGGATTCCTGGGTGCGCGATTCGTCTTCGTTCTGACCCGGTTTTCTTATTTCATGGAAAACCCGATCGATATTTTCAAGGTCTGGGAAGGGGGACTCGTTTTCTACGGCGGCCCACTGGCGGCCACTCCGTTTATCATCTGGTTTACCCGCAAACATAAGTTCCCGGTCTGGAAAACTTTCGACGCGATCGGACCTGGTCTGGCACTCGCGCACGCTTTCGGTCGCTTCGGCTGTCTCGCCGCCGGCTGTTGTTATGGGCGCCCGACCAATGCCGGCTGGGGCGTTCGCCTCGACTCGGAACTCGTCGACCCCGCCTCGCGCGGGATCCTGCTCCATCCGACGCAGCTCTATGAATCGGTTTCACTCCTGATTCTTTTCGCGGGACTGCTCCTCGTCTTTAAACGAAAACGCTTCGACGGCCAGGTCGCCCTCGTTTACTTCATGGCCTATCCGATCATCCGAAGCATCATCGAGATCTATCGCGGCGATTCCATTCGTGGATTCGTCATCGACGGCATCCTCTCGACCTCCCAGTTCATCTCGATTCTGGTCTTCATCGCCGCGACGATCGTCCTCTTCTGGCGACTGAAACAAGTCCAAGGCAAACAGGGCGTTCGATGACCGAGTGGGGAATTTCGATCGGTCTCCTGGTCGCCTCCTTTATCCTGGGCTCCGTTCCATTCGGACTTTTCGTCGCGAAGGCTTACGGAGTCGGCAATTTGCGCGGCGAAGGAAGCGGGAACATCGGGGCGACGAACGTCACTCGCGTGATTGGATTCTGGCCCGCCGGATTCCTCACTTTCGTGCTCGATGCTCTGAAGGGACTTCTGATTATCGCTCCGATCCGCTTGGGATGGGTACCTGAGGGCATCCTCCCGAGTACCTCGCCGATCCTCTGGGGGATCGGACTTTCCGCCGTCGTCGGCCACTGTTTTTCACCTTGGCTTAGGTTTAACGGGGGAAAGGGCGTCGCGACGACGTTCGGCGTGATCCTTTTTCTCGCACCGTGGAGCGGACTTGTCGGCGGAGTTGTTTTTGGACTGACTTATCTCGCTACGCGGGTGGGTGCCGCGGGAAGTCTCCTGGGTCTCCTCGCCGCGCTTTCCGTCCATCGGATCTTTTATGCTTTCGAACCGGCGATCCTGCTTTTCGCCGCCATGGTTCTGGTGGCGATCTACCGACACGAGCCGAACCTCGATGGATTACTCGGCCTGGGCAGACCCGCGCCGCTGCCGGAGAACGCTCCCGATGATCTTGCGAATCCTGCGCGGAACCAGTCTTAGTCTCCTCCTCCCGCTCTCCTTCGCGACTTTCGCCGCGAGGGCGGAGACTTCTATCCGCGTCGTCGATGGGCTCGGACACGAGACGATTTTATCCGCCTCGCCCACCCGGATCCTCCCGCTCATGCCTTCCCTCGCCGAACTTATCGACGCCCTCGAAGTTCCTCCCTCATCGGTCGTAGGGGTAACCGAATACACCGATTTTCCAGTCGCCTATCGCGACAAACCGTCTATCGGTCCGTACGCCAAGCCAAACCTCGAACGAATCGCCGCGCTCAAGCCCGATCTCGTGCTCGCGAGCCGCGACGGCACGCCCAAGGAAATCGTCGCACGACTTCGTAAGCTCGGTTTTCCCGTGGTGACGGTCGCGACCGAGTCCCTTTCCGGCCTCCGCGAGTCTTTTCCGATCGTCGGCAGCGCTCTCGGAAAAGAAGGGGTGGCGAAACGAAGGCTCGCCCAGTTCGACGAGAAGCTCGACGCCCTTCGAATTCGAGCGAAAGGCAGGGCCCCGAGAACCATCATGCTCCAGGTCGGCGAGGATCCCGCGGTCGTCGCGGCGGGAAAAACCTTCCTGCACGAGGGTTTAGTCATCCTGGGCCTTCGAAATATCTACGGCGATGCGAAGAAGACCTATCCACGCGTGGCGATCGAAGATGTTCTCCGGCGCCGACCCGACCTGATCATCCTCGTCGGAATGGGCGCGGACCGCGAAAAATTCGAACGGGCCCGAAATCGATGGGGTGTCTATCCCCAGCTCCGTCCGAAGGAAGGTCGTCCCGGAACGAAGATCGCGCTCCTCTGGTCGGATGCGCTCGTCCGGCCCGGTCCTCGATTTCCGGATGGGCTTTCCGAACTTGAAAAGACGATTTTCGGAGAGGAACCGTGAGAATTCCTCGAGACGCTCTCTGGATCGGAATGCTCCTGCTGTCCGTCGTCGCTTCGCTCACTTTCGGGGCGACTCAGGACCTCGAATGGCAATGGATCTGGGAACTGCGATTTCCTCGGACGATTCTCGCATTCGCCGTCGGGGGAGCGCTGGCGGTTTCGGGGGCGGTCCTCCAGGCTTACTTTAAGAACCCGCTCTGCGAGCCGTACACGCTCGGCGTTTCTTCCGGAGCGACGCTCGGCGCGGTGGTCGGATCCACGCTGGGGATGAACACCCTCTTCTTCGGAATCTCCCCGACGGCGCTCGTGGGCGCGACCGTATTCTCGGGTCTCCTTCTCCTTGCGTCGAAGTCCCGCCGCATTTCGCAAGCCACGCTCCTTCTCGTCGGAGTCATGCTTGGGTTCTTAGGTTCAAGTCTGGTCGCGGTATGGATGGCGCTCGGCGATCCGTCGGGAGTGCAGGCGGCGATGAGCTGGCTTCTCGGCGACCTTTCTCGCGCCGAAGGCCCGAATTCGCTTCTCACCCTCGTGCTGGTTCTCGTGATCTTCGGTTTCCTCTACGAAGACCATCGAAGTTACGACGCGCTTCTCCTGGGAGAAGAGGAGGCGAACGCGATCGGGGTTTCGCTCCGCCGTCTCCGACTTCGTGCCATACTCTGGACTTCGCTTTTGGTTTCGATCGCGGTGAGCCTATCTGGAATGATCGGTTTCATCGGTCTCATCGTTCCCCAACTCGTCCGTGCGGGCGGGAGTTCCCTCCATCGGCGAGTTCTTCCCCTATCCTTGATCGCGGGCGGCGCGGTTCTCGTAGCGGCCGACACGGTCGCGCGAACCGTCGTCGCCCCTTTCGAACTCCCGGTCGGTGTCGTCACCGTCGTGGCCGGCGCGCCGTTTTTCGTCTTCCTGCTTCTGCGAAAGAGGAATGCGAGATGAAAAAGGATCCGTCGAAAATCACGATCGAAAACCTGGTCGTCCGCTATGGAGAGAGAACCGTGACGGATGGACTGAGTCTCGTCCTCCAACCGGGAAAAATCGTCGGACTCATCGGACCGAACGGTGCCGGGAAATCCTCGCTCTTGCGCGTGCTGAATGGACTGGTCTTATCGGAAAGCGGCGTCGTCCGGATCGGGGAGTCGTCGCTCGGGGACCTGAGTGCATCCGCGCGCGCGCGTAAGATCACCTACGTCGGCGCCGATCTCGAGACGGAGTTTCCCCTGGCGACGGAGGAATTCGTCGCACTCGGAGGATTTTCAATCGAACGCTTCGGTTCGAAGCCCGAAAGCACGGCGCGGATCCGCGAGGTCATGGAAGAGACCGGGTGCTGGGAGTATCGAGATCGTGCCCTCTCCGAACTCTCCGGCGGTGAAAGGCAACGCGCCCATTTCGCGCGCGCGCTCGTCCAAGGCTCTGACTGGATCTGCCTCGACGAATCCTTTTCCAAACTCGATCTCCACCACCAGGCGAAGTTTGGGGCGATCCTTCGTCGCTACGTTGCCCGCGGGTACTCGTTTCTTTTCGTCTCTCATGACCTGAATTTCACGACCGACTGGGCCGATCACTCCATTCTCCTTCGCGAGGGCAGGCTCGTCGCCGAAGGGCCAACGACCGAGGTCGTGAACGAAACGAATTTACGCCAGCTCTATCCTTCAGCGGACATCGTTCTTTCGCCGCACCCCACTACGCGAGCGATGAAGATTTATTTTCGCGGCTAGGACTTCAGCTTCGCCGGGTCGATTTTCCACTCGGCGAGAATTTCCTGTTCGTTGGCAGGGGAGGAGCTCTTCTTGAATTTGGCGCCGGATCTTCCTTTCACGCGCGCTTCGCAGCTTTTCCAGTCGGAGTGTCGCTCGGCGATTCCGTTCACGAGGCTTAAGTAGGAGTGGGCCGCTTTCTTCTCTTCCTTCGGGCGCATTTCGGGAAGGGAAGTATCTTCGGGCAGATCGTAAAGCGGCACATCGTATTTCAGAAGGGGTCCCTGGTAGAGATTCACGGACCGCCCCTGCGTGAATCCGGTCGCGATCGCATCGGCCCGTTCATTCCCTGGCGTACCGATATGGCCTCGGACATAATGCCACTCCGGCTTCGTGGGGCGGGCGGCGACGAGGCGAACCAAATCCTTCCACAAATCCTGGTTGGCGACATCTTTGCCTTCGGCCGTCTTCCAGCCCTTCTTTCGCCATCCCCAAACCCACTGGGTAATTCCCCGAATCACATAAGTGGAATCGGTGTAAATGGCGACCGGACCGTCGAAATCGCGCGCGACTTCCAGCGCCTCGACGATCGCTAAAAGCTCCATCTGGTTATTTGTCGCGCTGCGCAGGAACTTACCTATTTCGCGGACCTGTCCGTCGGGAAAGGCGAGAATGGCGCCGAACCCTCCTGGCCCCGGGTTTCCGGAGCACGCACCATCGGTAAAAATGACAAGGGATTGACGGAGGTCGAGCATCGCCTCTCTATTATTTACAGAGCCTCGAAGCTTTGTCGAGAAGTGGATTCCGTTACTCGGACATTAGCGCATCGTCGCTTGTAAACCCCGATTTCCTCAGTAAGACTAATAGTTACCCCTTGAGAGAGCGGATCAAGAAGATCCGTTCGAGGGGCGGCACGTCTCGGTGGCCCCCAGGATGGGAAAGTTGAGGTCGGTGGTGAACATTAAAAAGAACCAGCAGTACGGTCGGACAATCTGCGTAGTTCTCTTCGCAGCTGCGACGACGAACGCCTTCGCGACGGGGATTATCAAAGTCGAGTCGAACGGTTTCTTACGCCGCTCCGTTGATCGCGCCGACAGCTCGTCTACGCTTTCGATCGGCCCGGAGATTTCTCGCCAAGGGAAAATTCTCGAAGGAAAGCTCGACCCGAAAGCCATCGTCCAGGTTTCCGATACGCAGAGCCTGACCGTCGATCGAAGCGCTTTCACCGTCGAAGCTGCGAACGCCTATATCGCCACGTCAAAAATAATGATGTCGAAACACCAGTTCACGCTGGGGCGCCGGGTGAATGACTGGTCGCGATTCGACGATGAGTGGGAGTTCGGGGCGGTTTCGCCCCGTTTTATCTGGGACCCCACCCGTCCGGAAAAAATCGGACTTACGGGAATTTTTCATACTTACGAGAGCCGGCATTGGCGAGTCAGTTCCTACGCTTCTCCGGTTTCGATCCCCGAACGCGGTTATCCCCTCCGGAACGAGGGAGGACGACTCCTTTCCACGAATCCGTTCCAGACGAGCTACTACGAGTCCGCGGTCATCGCGAATCGCAACATTCCGATCAACTACAACGTCGTCTATCCGCCGATGAGCGAGCTTCTCCTGAACTCCGGCGCGATGACTTCGGTTCGATGGTCGAGCCAGGAAAAAGGAAAAGGCGTTTGGGCCCAGGGGCTGTACGGATTTCTGCCCGTCCACCAGGCGAATCTCGCCCTCGATATCTCTTATCCCGCCCAGGCCGACGCGATCCGCGTCGATATTCATCCCGAAATCCAGCGACATCACCTGCTCTCCTTCGAGATGGGTATCGAGAAACCGCGGTATGCCCTCTGGGCATCCGTCACCGAAGAGGTGCCGACCCAGCGTAATGTCCCCACGAACTGGGTGACTACGAAGTCCGAGCCGGCATTTCTCGCTTCCTTCGGCGGCGAGGTTCGGTTTGCGCGACATTGGAAGGTGAAGTCGACGTTCCTTTACGTCGACGAAGAGCAGACCCCGGTCCAGGTCGAACAAGATTTCACGGTCGATCTTCCCGGCCGTTTTCCATTTCAGCGGGCAGCGAGGGGAGGCATCGAGTATCGCGCAAGCGACCGGATGACCTACGAACTCTCGATGATCGCCGATCTCGAAATGCAGTCTGAGCTGATGAGCTTTGACTTGAACTATACGATTCCTAAAAAGGATCATGCGTTGACCCTGTCCCTGGGCAGCGACTTCTTTGCCTCGGCGACGAGTAAAGGCTACTTAGGCCAATACAAAGGCAACGATCGCTTCCGGGGAGGCATCGCCTATGCATTTTAAATTCCCGAAGACGGCCTTCATCGCCGCCGCATTCGTCTCCCTCGGCGCACTCGCCGCGTGCGGGCGTCTCGACGAAAAGCCACCCGTAGACCGGATTCTCCCGAACCCCGATGCGGGCTGTTACGACAAGCTTGGGGATCGCGTCTCCAGGTACTTCGATGGAAATATCGAGGTAGCGGAATGGGAAGCAACCTTCGAGTGTGTGAAGGATCAGATCACCTTCTTTAAGAAGTACGTCCGGGGAGCGGACCCGGACGGCTATAACCGCGCGGATATCGCCGCGATGGTCCGTAAGTTTCTGATCGTCGAGCGGCCGGTCTCGGATCAGTTCATCTCTTCGATCTTCGATATTAAGGCGTCCGCTTTCGGGGGATCTGCGACGGTCATCAGCCCCCAGGAAGTGGACGAGTTCCTGCGAATGAGTGAGGTCCTTCGCAAGGAGACGCTCGCGTTGCTGCCCGTCCTTCGGGCACGACGAGCCTCGCGCTCATCCGAGAGTCTTCTGCAGCTCTCCGATGGGATCGGGCGGTTCGGAGAAAGGTTGGCCCGCTATCTCCGGGGACTGAAAGGAACGCACTCCGTCGCCAAAGAATCCTACCTTCCGTTCATTCGAGAACTCATTAAGATCCACGGTGGAAACGAATCGATCCTCGATCAGTACGGAGATTTCGCCCGGAATCTGAAGGTCGTGATCGCGGCCGGAAGCGCCGACGCCATCGAGGCTCGCGCCTGGCCGACGATCGTCCAGGAAGGAACCGCGATCGGAGGTCTACTGCTCGCTTACCGCGACATGGAAGACCAGTCTTTCGCGCAGCCCGAGGAACGCGATCAGTTCATGGTCGAGCTCGCTCGCCGGATGGAAACGAATCTAAACCGGATCATTCGTCTGCACGGGGTGGGTATCCCGCTCGAAGTTTTCGATCCGGTGATCGACACGCTCCCATGGGACGGACTGAATCCAGAGAAACGCGCGGCGCTGAAGAGCGATCTTCGTCCAATCGTAGAGCGTGCTCTGGGGAGCGGAGTGCCCAACTGGCTGACGTCGAAGGCGGTTGCCACGGTCGTCGATATTTACGAAGCGGGGATGCGTTCGCAGATCCACCTGAAGAAAATCTATCGCGATCTGGGCGACCATCCGCAGAAACGTGATTTCGAGATCGCCGCGCGCCGATACCACGACAGCTTCGGCACTCGATCTTCGCGAGATCGCGACGAAGTCGCGAGTCTGATCGAGATCTCCAAAACTTATGTAGGGCTGTTCAGCGAAGATTCGGGGGAAATGCAGTTCACGAACGCCATGCGCGAGACGAGGTCTCGAAATCATATGATCCGCATGAGCTGGTTTAAGATCGCCATGCGACGCGCCCTCGCGGTGTACGGCACCGGAGCGGAGACCGCTCCCGGGAGAAAGTCAGGAAAAGTGGAGGATCTGGCCGCGCTCACCGCGGATTTCCATAAAATCCTGAAAGCGTGGAAGCTCGCTCATCCGGAGCTGACGATTATGGAGATGGCGACGAAACGATTTCGGGAAGCGAATCTTTTCATGCCGATTTCGAACGGCGACGTGATCATGGACGACGTCGAAGCCACATATTACCTCGCGTTTCTCTTCTCCTCGAGTTCGTTCTCGCGCAGGATTTTTCGCCAGATCGCGCACGAGTGGAAACTCTGTCCGATCGTAGGAGTGGACGAGCTCGGACAGGACGCTTTTTCGGCCGAGTGTTTCCGCAGAGCTTATTTCGGAAACACCCGCCATTTCTGGACGAGTTTTCCCGGCCTCCAGGCGGCCTTCGAGAAGATGAATCCGGCTGAACGCCTCCGACTCGCCGATTCGATGGAGACGGCCGCCCGCCGAGGCGGCAAGAACGAATCGCCGATCGGTCCGTTCGACATCGATTCGTATGCCGCGCTCCCGCACTATGTGGAAGACATCATGGAGCGATTCGACGTGAACGACGACGAGGTCCTCGATAAACGCGAGATCCTCGACCGTGCCTACCCCATTTTTCGTGAGACGCTCGCGAAAGCGGCGAATCAGAGGTCGAATGTTCTTCTGCGCGGAATCTTAACCTACATCATCCATCATGGAGAAGTGCCGCCGAGTACCGTTAAGCTTCTGGCCTGGATCGCAGTGTTGCCTTTTACGAACGTCGTCGCGGATCGGAACGATCTCTACAACGTCGTCGCACTTCTCTCGTCTCCGATCGATCTGAAGCGCAATACCTCCGGGTCTTCCTGGCCAGCGGCCCAAGTCGATCTCTTTCCGACGACTTTCGCGAAATAGCCGTTTAGCAAATACGCGCCTACTGGGTATATTCCTCCCGACTTCCCGCGCCAGCTGCGGTAATAATCGCCCATTGTTCGGGCCACCTTCCTCGGTAGACTGGAGAGATACCCTGAGGAGAGCGAACGATGAGAGCACCGACCGGCTTTGCCACGATCTCGAGTTTTGTTTTTGTCTTCGTGATGACGATCTCCTCGGCGTCCGCCGCGGTCGAAAAGAAGGAATGGGCGATCCTCACTTTTCTGAACGGGTTCAACAACCTCGACCCTTACGGCGACCTCGACATGAACGAGATGGAGAAGGTCGGTTCTACCGATCGATTCCATGTGGTGGTGCAGTGGGCGAGCCTGAAGACGCGGCAGGCGAAGCGCGTCTATGTGAATAAAGACAATAACTCCTCCACCGTCACCAGCCCGGTCGTCGAGAATCTCGGCCAGGTCGACATGGGCGACTACCGTAACCTGGTCGATTTCGTGAAATGGGCCGCCCGAAACTATCCGGCCGAGCGCTATTTCGTGAATATCTGGAACCATGGAAACGGATGGCATCGTATCGCGGGCGGACCGCCGTCCGCGCGGGACGTCTCCTACGACGATCTCTCCGGTAATCGCATCACCACGGAGCAGCTCGGTCTGGCTTCCGCCGAGATTTCGCGCGAACTCGGCCAAAAAATCGACATCATGGCCAGCGACTCTTGCCTGATGGCGATGGCGGAAGTGGTCGGTCAGATGAAGGAGAATATCGACCATTTCATCGGCTCCGAGGAGGTCGAGCCAGCGGATGGTTGGCCTTACCACACCTTTCTCGGCGCGATGAAGCGGGGGGGAGCAAAATCACCGACCGACGTCGCGAAGATCCTCACCGATGCATATCATGAGTCCTATCGAGGTCAGGGGCAGCTGACACTCTCGGGTCTGAGTATGGCTGGCTACGCCGAACTCGCGGCGAGTGTGCGTGCACTTGGGCTGGGTATCCGTGGCGAAACGGTCGCCAACCGAAAGAAAATTCTCGCGGCGGTTCGCCGTACGCAGTCTTATTTAAACGACGACTACAAAGACCTGGGAGATCTCGTCGACCAGATCGCCAATGAGACGGGTCTCGGTTTGCGTCCCGAACTTCTGACGGGTGTTAAGGCGGCACTTCGTGCCTTCGTCGTGGCGAACCGCACCTCCTCTTCCTATTCTCGTTCGCAAGGGGTCGCGATCTGGTTTCCGGATTCGAGTTGGCAGCTCGGTTCCTACCGGACGCGGTACGGCGCACTCACCTTTAACCGCGATACCCAGTGGCTCGACGCCATCGTCGCTACGCTGGCGGCCGACACCGTCGCCGGGCTCTAAGCGGTTCGTTAGAGGAATTCAGCTCTAAGAATCGCCGCGCGTTCGTCGTCGGCGCTTTCGAGATAGTTTCGGAGCGTGGCGAGATCCCGAACGGCCCGTCGTTCCCGGTCATTCGCGCCGACGAGGAAACCCGCGATACGGAAGTCTTCCTCGGCCCAGAACAGTTCCGCATTTCCCCTCCGTCCGCCCCGTCCGACCCTGCCCAGGGCCTGCATGAGTCCCAGAAGCGAGAAGGGGGCTTGTGCGAGCGTAACCCATTCGAACTGGGGAAAATCCATCCCCATACCAAAGGCATTCGTGGCGACGATCGAGGTGCGTGGCGAAGAAAGCGGATTCCGAACCTCCCGCGCGTCTTCGGAGAGTCGGCGTTCGACATTTCGGCGTTCTTCGTCGCTCATTCCGGCGTGATACGGAAGAAACGGTCGGAGGGGCGTGAGGAGGTTGAGGTAACGTCCCACATTCTTTCGGGTGCCGGCGAAGACCAGACCGGGAGCCTGCTTTTCAGAAACCGCACGGCGAACGCGCTCGATCCGTTCGGAAGAGGCGATCCGCTCTTCCCGGATCGCGAGTCCATCGGGTAACGAGAATCGACCCTGGTAAATCCACTTTCCCGAGATTCGCGATTCGAGTTCCGAAAAGAGTCTTCGCGGAAAGGTGGCACTCATCCAGAGGGTCCGCCTTGCGTCGAGGCGCTCGACGAGTTCGGGGAGTAAGCCGTACGCCGGCCGAAACTCGTCCCCCCATTCGCAGAGGCAGTGGGCTTCGTCCACCGCGAGCAGAGTCGGTCTCCATTCGAGGATTTCGCGAACCCGAGACGGATGCAAGGCGGACTCGGGGCTCAGAATCCAAACGCGAGCGTTCTCCGGGCGACGAGCCCCCGAGCTCGGCTCGTCGCCGAAACTGGATAGTCCCATTCCCGAGAATCCTGGGACTCCGCGCGAGCGAAAGCGCTCCGCCTGCTGTCGACCGAGGGCGATCAGCGGGGTGATCAGAAGAATTCGCTCGTCCGGATTTCGCGCCAGAGATTCGAGGATCACTCCTTTTCCCGAACCGGTCGGGGACGTCAGCGCCAGATGGACCGAGTGCGAGGCGAGCGCGACGAGGGCCTCGGCCTGGAAAGGATGGAGAAAAGGGAGGGTAGCGCCGGATTCAATCGCCATCTCGGCGGTCATTCAAGAAACGGACGAAGGGTCAGGTCGTCGAAGTTTCGAGTTCGCGCATGAGTTCGGGGGAGGCGGCTTTAAAGCGCAGATAAACCAGGCCACCGAGCGCTCCCAGGAAGAGCTGGACGAGGACGTAGTAAGTGAAAATATCCGCGCCACGCGCCGATCCGAGAAGTTGGAAAAAGAAGCTGAACGCCGCGTGTCCGGTGCCCACGCCGCCCGGAAGGATGGGAATCGCGGTGACGAGCAAACCCAGCGGAACGACGACGAAGAGTCCGTTCGCCGGAATCTGTGATTCTCCCAGCGCTTGCGCGAAACAAAGGCAGGCGAAACCGGCCAGAAGATGGATAAGACAGGCGAGAACGAAAGTTCTGAGCACGAGTCCGTGCTCGGAATGATAGACACGAACACCCAGATAAATCCGGACCGCGGAACCGAATTTCGGATGTTTTCGCTCCAGTGCCTGGAAGGCGCGCAGGACCGGATCGTGGTCTTCGCGCACGAGAAAAAGGTAGGTGTAGAAGGCGAAGACAGACGTACCCGCGAGGATGACGAACGCCTTTACCCCCGAAAGCACCGGCGAGCCGATGAAATGGCGTAGGTCGATCAGCAGGGCAACGAGGGAGACGAATGCGAGCGCCGAAAGACCCAGAATTCGATCGAAAAGAATGCTACCGAAAGCGCGGGCGCGCGCGCCCGGAACTTCCTTGGCGATGTAGAAAGCCTTTACGAAGTCACCGCTGACCGCGCCGGGGAGCGCGACGTTAAAGAAGTTTCCGACGAAGTGAAGCTGCAGAAGTCTGGATGCGGGAATGGAGATGCCCTGGGCGCGCAGCAAAATTCCCCAACGCGCGGCCGCGATCAGAGTCGCGGTCGCGAGCGCCGCGAAGCCGAGCACGATCTGCGGCCAGTTTTTCAGACCACCGATGAAAGCGTCGATCGAAATGAGATTTTTCTTCCCGAGCCACCAGAAGACCAGGGCGACGAAGGCGATCTTCAGAAGAGTTTTTACGAAAGTGGGCATCTTTGTCTTTTCGGGCGTTTCAGGCCTTATTCTCGAGCAGGAAGTTTTCGAAAATCCGGTCACCGACCTTCTCGTCGTACTTCTTTTCGCTCTGTTCAGGAAAGCGAATCTGCGAGCGGCGCTCGTCTTTCTTCCAGCTCGCGATCGAGCGCTTGGATTCTTCGAGGCTTTTTTCCGGGTGGAACTGGATCCCGTAAACGGGGAGGTCTTCGAGTCGGCAGGCCTGGATCCCGCAGTCCGCCGAACGCGCCAGCAGGCGCATTCCTTTCGGAAGTTCGATCACTTCTTCATAATGCGAGGAGAACGTCCAAAATTTATCGGGTAAACCTTCGAAGAGGGGCGCCCGCTCGACGACCTCGATCTCCGTCCAGCCGAACTCAGACTTCGGGGCCTTCCGGAGCAGCTGCCTTCCGCCGAGGACGCGGTTCAATGTCTGATGACCATAACATACGCCGAGCACCGGCCGGTTCGTATCGAGCGCCTCGCGTACCAGAGCGTCGAGTTTACTCGTCCACTCGGTTTGGTCCAGGCAACTCGTCCGCGAACCCGAGAGGATCACGCGATCATAACCGCGAATCGTCGTGGGAAGATCCTCGTTCGGCGCTCGACGTACGAAAGCCGTGCGATCGTTGGACCGGATGACGTATTTCCTCAGGTTGCTGCAACCCCAGGAGTCTGGATCGAGGGTGTTATCAATGATGAGAACTTTCATGCTTCTTTCCCGTTTCTTCTTCGAAAAGGTAGGCGTATTTCAGAAAAATGCTGTGGGCGGCGTTGACCGAAATGATGAATCCGGGGATTCCATCCCGGAACCCCCGCTTGATGATGTAGGTCTCTAAAAACTTTCCGATCGGCTTCGCGATCAACCGCACGAGGCTGCGAACCTGGCCTTTGCGGCGAAGGGCGTTCGAACCGAGGCGAGAAAAACGCAGGTTGGTCAGGATCTGATCGCCGATATCGCGAAATGGATAGTGGAGAAGGTCGTAACGGAGGGGGAGGACCGCTCCATGCACGATGCACTCTTCGTGGACATCGGGCTCCGTCCACTCGGCCTGCCGGCGATCGACGAGTCGAACCAGCCGATTCGGGTACCATCCGCCATGCCGGATCCACCGTCCGAGGTACTTGCTGAGGCGGGGAATGCTGTAACCGGATATATTCTGGTGCTCGTCGCGCTCGAGCGTCTGCTGGATTTCGATCGCGAGTTCGGGGCTGACCTCCTCATCGGCGTCGAGGTTCAGAACCCATGGGTAGGCGGCCTGCGTCTGGGCGAAGTTCTTCTGCTGGCCATACCCTCGCCAGGGATTCGTGACGACTTTCGCGCCGAGATGACGCGCAATCTCGACCGTGCGGTCGGACGAGCCGGAATCGATGACGAGGATTTCTTGCGCGAATCCCCGCACGCTCTCGATCGCCCGGGCGATGTGATTTTCCTCGTTGAGCGTGATGATGGTCACGCTCAGGGGTGGACGCGGCATGGAAAAACGCTAGCATAAAAGGCCGGTTTTTGGGAATAAAGGCCATATGCGCGTTGCGGTAATTGGTACGGGTTATGTGGGTTTGGTGGCGGGTGCGTGTTTCGCGGACAGCGGGCGGACGGTCGTTTGTCTCGATGTCGATCCCGAGAAAATTGCCCGCCTCAAGCGGGGTGAAATTCCGATCTACGAACCCGGGCTCGAAGATCTGGTGAAGCGCGGGATTCGCGAAGGTCGCCTCCTGTTCACGACCTCTTATTCGGAAGCGATTCCGGGTGCGGACGTGCTTTTCCTCGCGGTGGGAACTCCGCCGAAACCCGATGGATCGCCGGATACCCAGTACCTCGAAGCCGCCTCGCGCTCGATCGGAAAAGCGATGACGGCGAAGTCCGGAAAGACCGACCCGGTGATCGTCGTCAATAAATCCACTGTGCCGATCGGATCCCATCGCGTCGTCGGAGACTGGATCGGCGCCGAGACGAAAGTTCCCTTCGAAGTCGTCAGCAACCCTGAATTCCTGAAGGAAGGTTCCGCCGTCGAAGACTTCCTTCGACCGGACCGCGTCGTGATCGGTACCGAGCGCGCCGATGTCTTCGAACGAATGCAGGAACTTTACGCACCGTTCGTGCGCCAGGGGAACCCCATCCTGCAGATGGATACGGTCTCCGCGGAGATCACGAAATACGCCTGTAACGCATTCCTCGCCACGCGAATCAGCTTCATGAACGAACTTTCCCGCCTCTGCGAACTCACGGGCGGAGATATCGAGGAAGTCCGTCGCGGAATGGCGACCGACGTACGCATCGGGAAACATTTCCTCTACGCCGGAATCGGGTACGGCGGCTCCTGCTTCCCGAAAGACGTGAAAGCGCTGATTTCGACGGGCAAACGTTACGGCACGGATCTCGGAATCGTCGCTTCGGTCGAGTCCGCGAACGTGAAGCAGAAGCTCCATCTCGTCGAAGCCATCCATCGCTTCTACGGAAAGAGCCTGGCGGGAAAAACCTTCGGAATCTGGGGACTCGCGTTCAAACCGAATACCGATGATCTTCGCGAAGCTCCGGCGCTGGAAATCTTGCGCGCACTCGTCGCGGCGGGCGCGCATGTGAAGGCTTTCGATCCGATCGCGACGGAACTCGCGTCCGCGCTCGTAAAGGACCTGCCTAAGGAGAAGCTGACTTTCACCAAGACCGCGTACGATGCGGCCGACGGAGTGGACGCCCTTATTCTCGCGACCGAGTGGAACGCCTTCCGCGATCCGGACTGGACACGAGTACGCATGGGCATGCGTAAGTCGGTGCTCTTCGACGGTCGCAACATCTATGACCCGAAGAAGATGACGGCGATGGGATTCGAATACTACGGAATCGGGCGCGGTAAATACCGGGTGCCGTTCGAGGGTCGCGCGACGAATGCGTAGGGTCAGCGAGTCCGAACTCGCTTCTGATTTCGAACGGGAAATCCCCTGGGGCGACGACGAACGGCATTACTATCACCCGAAGAAAAAGAAGGCGTCGGTCTTCTCCTACTTCATTCGACTCGAGGCCGTGATCGATCTCGTCCGCCGTTTTTCGACCGGCCCCCGCGTTCTCGACGTCGCCTGCGCGCAGGGGAATTTCGCGCTTCTCCTCGCCGAGGCAGGCTTCGACGTGACGGCGCTCGATCTCAGCGAAGAGTTCCTCGCATACGCGAAGAAGAAATACTCGCATGGGAAGATCGAATTCATCCATGCGAACGTCATGGACTACCAGTCCGGACAGCCGTTCGACACCGTCATCTGCGGAGAGGTCATCGAGCATGTCGCGTATCCGAAGGACCTTCTCGCGGCGGCTTCGCGAAACCTGAAGACCGGCGGTCACCTGATCCTGACCACTCCGAACGGAAACGAATGGGGATCTCCGCTGAAGACCTATTCCGAAATCGAAGATGTTTCGGCGCTGATTCCGCGCCAGTTCCATTTCGGAGACCATCTTTTCCTTTACACCGAGAACGAGCTTCGTTCGCTTCTTTCGGAGTGCGGATTCGAAACGGTCGAAGTGACCAAGTTTAACAGCGCCTATCTCTCACAAATGAAGGGCCTTCGTTATCTCTTTCCCATTTCACTCCTTCGCTGGGCGGAGAAGAAGACCCGAAGCTGGAAGAAAAAAGGCAAAGATTCGACGAACGGCCTTATCGTCGTCGCGAGGAAGATCTGATTCGGGCGGGGAAGGGACTTAGTTCAGGCCCCGTTCGCAGCGGACGTAGTTCCGATCTTCGAGCAGATTCCGGTACCAGGCTTCGGCATCGGGCTTCGGCTTCCGAAACTCGTGCCACAGGTGGAACTGGACGGCATAGCTCTTCCGACCGGTGATGCGAGCGCCGGCATTTCGCGCGCGAACGAACAGGTCGCCGTCTTCGCCCCAGTAATGGTCGAGCGCTTCGTTGAATCCGTTCAGTTCCTCGATCAACTTCCGGTCGATGGAAAAGTTCGATCCGAGCAGATCAGGGACTCGGTCCATGCCGAGGAAGTTTGCCACGAAACCCGGCGCGAAGCGGACGGCCCGATTGGCGTTTCGTGTTTCTCGGTCGATCCAGGCATTCCAGAAAATTTTCGCGTAAAAGGCGGGGGTGAAGAGTCGGTCGCGGTGGGCGCGGATCCAGGCGGAAACTTTCGGAGCGAGATCGATTCTCCGGCCCATAAAGAGGCCACGGTCGCTGCGGACCGCGACGTGATCCGAGACGAAAGCGGGGTGAAGGATCAGGTCGGAGTCCGTGAAAATCAGGAGATTTCCACGGGCGCGGCGAATGGCGAGGTTCAGAATCTTGGTTTTCCGGTATCCCAGGTCGTCGTGCCAAACATGAACGAGGCGGTCTCCGAATCGTTCCCGATGACGTTCGATCACCGCCTTGGTCTCCGGTCCGCTGCCGTCGTCGGCGATGATCACTTCGAAGTCAGCGGTCGTCTGGCGGGCGACGGTCTCGAGGTAGAGGTCGAGATCCACGGGTTGGTTATAGGTCGTCGCGATCAAAGTTACGCCGGGGCCGTGCGAACTCATTTTGCATCCTTCCGGATCCGGTAACTTCGATACTCGAAAAGTCGGACTCCGGTCGCGCGTTCGAAGAGATCGAGGACGATCTTCTTTCCGTCGCCCCAGGTCCATTCGAAGGGGGAACGGGCTAAGTCCCAGGTCCAGTTCTTCTGGGCAATACGGTCTTTCATGACTCGCGGATGGGTACCGCGAAACGGAAAGAGCCCCCAGATTCTCTTATAGCGGTAGTTGTCGCCGGTAGCCGGCGTCGCCGACTTGTCGTCGGCGCCAGAGCCGGAGGTGGTGCCATGATAGAGACTGTCCATGAACGCGGTCTTTTCCTTCATCACTTCGGGTGGACGTACCCAGCCATAGTGATAGATCGCGGCGTCGATCAGCGCGGCCGTCGGCTTTTCTCCGTCCGCGAGTCTAAAGCTCTGGGCATCGCCGACGCTCCGAGCCCCGGAACCCTTCTTCACCGCCCGAACTTCGCGACGATAGGCGCCGCGCGAGTTCCGAACGACGTCGAACGAGCCGTAGAAATGCACATAGCGAAAGAGGAGCGCATGGATCCTGGAATCGGCGGCGAATTTTTCCATCGCCGCGCGGATTCTCGGAAGGTCCGCTTCGTGGAGAACCTCGTCCGCCTGGAGGTAGAAACACCAGTCATGCGTACATCGATCCAGCGCCAGGTTCGTCTGGTCGGCGAGGATCTGGCCTCCCTTTTTTTTCTCGGGATCGTCCAGCGGCCAGTGGCTTTCGAAAAGGACGACCTTTCCGGAGCCTTCGTCTTTCGCGAACTTCTGGAGCGTAGACAGGGTTTCGTCTTCGCCGATTCCGACGTTCACGACGAGTTCGTCGACGAGCGGAAGCAAGGATCGCAAGGACTCGAGATAAGGGTAGTCGAAGCGACTGCCATGGCGAACGATCGTGAAGCCCGAGATCTTCATCTCGCGGGTCCCGCTTTCCACGTCGCTTCGTTCTGGAACCACCAGATTTTCACATGTCGGACGGATCGAGAGATGCCTTCCAGGACCGAGATGGCGAGTCCGTGGACTCCGTCACGATAGGATTTATAGTAGAAATAGTTCTTCAGAAACATCGCCGGTCCGGCGGTGACGATGCGAAAAAGATTCGTTCGCTGGCCGTTCCGGACCCGATCCCTGGCTTCGATCGTCGTGTATTTATTCATCTTCGCGAGAAACTGGTCCGGGTTGAAATCCGGAGCGTGATGGAGGGGCTCTTCCATTCGCTTCGGCTCTTGCGGGTATTTCGCATATTCGTGGATCTCGTTTACGAAGCGGATTCCGGACTTTCGAAATAGACGGTCCTGGAAACTTGGATTCCAGACGCCGTAGTGAATCGCCTTTCCGAGAAAGTACTCTTGCCGCCGAATCTTCCAGTAGGGATAGGGATCGATTTCGGCCAGGAGTAGTTCGATCCGCTGTCGTAGTTCGGGAGAACATTCTTCGTCGGCGTCGACGCAGAGAACCCACTCGCAGCTGGCCTGGTCGAGAGCGAAGTTGCGCTGGTTTCGAAATCCGTCCCAGTCACGTTCGAACCAGCGGAGACGCGGGTGCCAGGAGGCGTGGGGATCGTTTACGATTTCCTGCGTGCGATCGCGGCTTTTCGCGTCGACCACCACGATCTCGTCGCACCAGGACAACGATTCCAGCGCTCGCGCGATGTATTTTTCTTCGTTCGAGACGATCAGGACTGCGGAGATTTTTTTCCGATTATTCATGTCGTTGGGGAAGGGGAGTTGGTCCCATTCCGGCCATGCGCTCGACGGTGCGGAAGACTTCGTCCTCGCTCAGTTCGCGCATGCAGCGATGTTCCTCTTTAATGCAGACATGGAGACCGCACCAAGGGCGGAATCCGGGCAGCTGGTCGTTTCGGCAGCGAAGTCCTTCGAGGTAATGGACCGGGTGCCGATCGAGCGGATACGGGTGCCATTCGAAAGGATCTTCGGGCCCGAAGATC
>CAZIAL010000055.1:0-21476 GCA_964536965.1 uncultured Bacteriovoracaceae bacterium | reverse complement strand
CTTGAAGACCTCGCGGATTTCGATGCCGCGCGCGCGCGCGATTTCGAGAAGCTCCGGCTCGAAGGTTCGTAAACTCTCTAGGCTGCGCTTGATGTCCGTTTTGTTGAAAATCAGGTACACCGGGGCCTTCGTCCGCTCGAGGATCTCGAGCACGGCTTCTTCGTGTTTAGGCGCGCTATCGGGGTCGACCAAATACCAAATCAAATCGGGCTCCTCGAGCGCGTTCTTCACTTCCGACATCATATACGCATTGATTCCACCTTCGCGGGCGCGGTGAATACCCGGCGTATCGACGAAAACGATCTGGCCTTCCTTCTCAGTAAGGATTCCGTGGACCCGGTCCCGGGTCGTCTGGGCCTTCGGCGTGACGATTGATAGCTCCGTTCCGAGCAGAGCGTTCATCAACGTGCTCTTGCCCGCGTTCGGCCGGCCCGCGATCGCTACGTATCCTGATTTGCGCTCCGGTGCGATTTTAGACATGGCCGATCTCCGCGCCTAATTTGACGAGTTGTTCCGTCGTTTTAGAAAGTCCGAGTTCTTCAAGGGCGTTCCGAGCGGCGTTCTGTTCAGCATCCTTTTTCGAGCTGCCTTGCGCACGTGCGATGGCTTCCTCGGCGACGCGGACCTCGACGGTAAAAGTCTTCGCGTGGTCCGGACCTTCTGAATCGATGAGATGGTAGGTCGGCGTGACTTTTCGGTCGGCTTGAATTTTTTCCTGGAGCCGTGTTTTTGGGTCCGCCGTGTGGAGGATACGCGCGTCGGACTTGAAGAACGGCTGAAAAAGATGCCGAACGACCGGGTACACGGCGTTGAATCCTCCGTCCAAATAAATTGCCGCGACGATGGCCTCGAAGGTACTCGAGAGAATGGACGGCTTGCGCGTCCCGCCGCTAAGGGCCTCGCCTTTGCCGAGTCTTACGTTCAAATCCAGCCCGAGCTTCACGGCGACTTGGTAGAGCGTTTTCTCATTCACAACCGCGGCGCGGATCTTCGACAACCGACCCTCGTGGTCGTTGGGATAACACTCCAAAAGAATATCGGAAACGATCGCATCGAGAATCGCGTCTCCGAGAAATTCCAGTCGTTCATTGTCTTTGAGTGCCAAGGGACGCTTCGGGAAGTGCTCATGCCCATACGAGGTATGCGTGAGCGCTTGCAGAAGAATCCCGCGGTCCGAAAAGGTGTACCCTAGGGCCGCTTGGAGGGCTTCAAGCTCTTTCATAATCACCTACTGATTGTCATAGGCTAGACCCGGGATGGGAGACACTCCGTCCCGCTCTAACACGATGCGCGAAATTAGGCTTTCCGGATACCGAAGTCAAGCATCCCGGACCGCCGTGAGTGGCCTTTTACCTCGGCGCTGCGGGCACAGAAATCGCAGATAAATCTCCTTTAAGTCGGTCCAGCGATTCGGTAATCATTTCGAGCACCTAATAGGCCAAATATGAGCAAGCTAAACCACCCTCCCTCGCCCTATCCGGATCGGACCCATTCCATGCAAGAAGCTGAACTACCTCCGTCGGGTGACCATATTCCGAAGGCGTTTCTGATCCTTCTGCTTTTCGTCTTCTTCGCGAACTTCACGATGGTGGCGCCGTACCTCCTGGCGGTCTTCCTCGGCTGGCTGTTGGCCCTGATCCTCGACCCGGTCGACGTTCGTCTCCGAAAATTTTTCAAGCTCAAGCACCGGGGTTTTGCTCCCCTGATCTCGACGTTGATCGCGACCTTCACGATCATTCTGCCGATCGCCGGGTTCGGATTTCTCACCGTAAAACAGCTGACCAAGATTCTCGGGCCGATCGCCGAAAGAGGGTTCGAGGTGGAGACGGTCGTCGCCCGAATCCAGAATATCTCGCTCGTGAATAAGCTGGTGGACGATCCGGAAGAGCTTCGCACGATGCTGAACGAACTCTCGAAGGACATCGTCGGAAAACTCAGCGGAATCCTTTCCAGCGTCCTCTCCGCGGCGCCCGAACTCGTTCTCCAGCTGACGCTGGCGCTACTCACCTGTTACTTCATTCTCCGGGATGGAAAAAAACTCCGCGACTGGGTCTCGCCGCGAATTCCGCTGACCCAGGAAGTTCGCGTGCATCTGGGTAAATCCCTGACCGATATCGCCTATTCCAGCTTCATCTCGATGCTCGTGGCCTCGGTGGTCCAGGCGATCATCGTTCTGATCGGGTTTCTCGTCTTAAAAGTTCCGATGGCCGCGCTCGCTTTCGGATTGGCGTTCATCTTCGCTTGGTTTCCGATCTTCGGAGTGACCCCCGTCTGGGCCGCCGCGACGATCTATCTCTTCGCCGTCGATCGCACGGGTGCCGCCGTCGGCATGATCGGCGTCGGACTTCTTGCGAGTCTCTCGGACAACATCAGTCGTCCGTGGGTGATCAAGGACCGGAGCGATATCCATCCCCTGATCAGTCTGGTCGCGATTTTCGGCGCCATCCACTTTTTCGGGATCCTTGGAGTTCTGGTCGGACCGGTGCTCGCCGGGTTTTTGATCGAACTTCTGGAGATCTGGCCACCGTTTGCCGTGTCGCTTGGACTGAAGAACGCAAAGCCGGTTCCGGACATGGACGAGCCGAGGACGGAATCGCGGGGTGACGAGCTGAAAAAAGATCACGCCCCCGTGCCCCAGAAAGCCTAGTTGCAGAGAGTCTAATCGATCGGCGCGACGAGGAAAGCGGCGTCGCCTTGGTTTGCATCGATGAGAATCGATTCCGGCCGCAGGGAGTGGACCTGGTTGCGTAACCTCTCTCCCGCTTCCGCCGAGGCCACGGGGAGGACCACTCGGAGATAGTTCGTCGTATAGCCGCCGACGTAAATTCGGTCGGGGGCGGGGCCCTTCACCTGCCCTTCGATCAGGACTTGGTCGAGGAGCCGTCCATGCCGCCGATGATCTTCGAGCACTCGGTGGTGGAGTTCACGCAACCGTTCGAGGCTGAGTTCACGAAGGACCTTCGCTCTGCGCGCCCGCTCCGTGGGGGGAACCACGTTCGGAAGGCGGGTCGCCGGCGTACCCGTGCGCTCGCTATAGGGGAAGACGTGGAGTCGGGACCACGGCAAGGAACGCAGCCGCTCCACTCCCCACGCGAAGTCCTCGTCCGTTTCCCCGGGGAATCCCGTGATGACGTCCATGCCCGCGAATACTCCCCCGACCGGCGCCGGCATTTCCCCCAGCGAAGCCAGGCACTGCGAAACTTCTTCGGCTCCGTACTTTCGTTTCATCAGCCGCAGGACCTTCGAGTGCGGGCTCTGCAGCGAAACGTGGAAGTGCGCGCAGAGCCGGGGCTCGGCGGCGTAGATCGACCGAAGTTCTTCCGTTATTTCCGTCGGATCGAGTGAGCTGATCCGGAGACGTGGAAGTTCGGTATCGGCCAGAATCGCGCGCACCAGGTTTTCGAGCTGCGGCTTTCCGTCCGCGGATAGATCCGCGCCATAATCTCCGATATTCGTTCCGGTGATCACGATCTCGCGTACGCCTTGGCCGACGAGGGTGCGAACCTGTTCGACGATCGCCGGAATCGGGAGGCTACGACTCGGTCCACGTCCGTAGGGAATGATGCAATAGGTGCAGAAAGCGTTGCAGCCCTCCTGGATCTTGATGAACGTGCGCGTTCGCCCGGAATCTCCCCGAAGATGAACGGGAGGAAGGGCGAAAGTACTCTCGGGCAGGGCCCATTCACGGTCCATCGGGTGCCGCGAAAGGATTTCGCCGTAGGTCGAAACCCCGCCCAGCAGGATTCCGCGTCGATCCGCTTCGATCGCCGGGCTCTGCGCGGATTCCGCGTCGATCGCTCGGAGCACGAGGTCGATCAGGCGATCTTTGTTCTGGTTGCCCACGACGTAGTCGATTCCGGCGCCCGATGCGTACTTCTCCGGCTCGACTTCGGCCCCGCATCCGGTCATGACGACGCGCGTGCGCGTTCCCTTCCCCGCTCGTTGCGCGAGCTTTCGGCTCTGTCGATCAGCCTCGTCGGTCACCGTACAGGAGTTGACCACGCAGAGCTCGGGCTCTTCGTCTTCGCGCGCCGGAACCCAACCCCGCTTCTGGAGTTCGGCTTCGATCAGCTGACTGTCGTAAAGGTTCGCCTTGCAGCCCAGCGTCTTCACGGAATAGCGCTTCGTTTCCACGGCCCTGGATCTATGCGGGAAAGGCCGCCTTTTCAATCGCCATTTCGAATCTCCACCACCCGTGCGCTGCCAAGCAGCCGGGATTCTTCGAGAAAAAGGAGGCGATGGCCCGGCGAAAAATAGAGGGGGGCGTCCAGCAGGAGTTCGCCGATCCGATCCGGAAATTCATGCAGCCGAGCGTTCGTCCGTCTCGCACGGCCGCTCGATTTCGCCGCTTCGAGAAGATCGAGGACCTCCACCTGGACGAGGCGCTCGCCATAGATAGGGCGAAGCGAAGAGTCGAGCCATTCGATCTGATTCAGTAGGGCGTGGTTTCGTGCCAGTCCTTCGGGTGGGCCGATGACGAGGGTCCGACTCTGGGCCTGGGTCTCCAGGACGTACTGGCCTTCATACTCGGGTGCGGCGTCGCCGATACGGTAAAGAGGAAGACCGAGGTGATCGCCCAAAGACAATTGTTCGGTGCTGCGAATGGGACCCGGCCGGAAAAAGTCGCCTGCCGCTCGAGCCTGGACTTGGGGATCGGAGAGAATGGCGGGATCCCAGCGCCACGTTGCGCGACTCTCGCGCAATTCGAGGAGAGCCGCCAGGTCGTCGCTCGGCACGGCCGGAGATTTCTCGTCCTTCGCGTCGGCGTTCGGTGCCGCGCCGATTTCACGCGCAAGGCGCATCACCATCTCGGGCATGACCTCCCCCATGGGGAGCATGAGTCGTGAAATCGTCTTCCGATCGACGGTCGCGAAATGTCCGGCCTGGTTCAACCGAGGTTCGAAATAAGTTTGGATTCCACTCATGGCGCCGGCGAAGTGCCCCGTCGCGATCGTTTCGGCGCCGACGGATTCGGCGAGGGTCGAGAGTTCGGGGAGGAGAACTCGGGAGTTCCAGCGCAAGCTCGGAGCATCGGGCAAGCCCTGGAGGGTGGCGATCCAGAAGGGATCGTAGACTTCGGCTAGCACCTTTTCGGTGACGTCGATGACCCGATAAAAAATTCCAAGGCTTTCGCAGAACTTTTCGATCGCCGGGAGGTTCGACCTGCGAAGCGCGCTCGGATAAAGCTTCTCGTCGAGTCCGAGTTTTTCGAGGTCGCAATGGAGATGGAGCGCGAAGAGGTCGCAGTCCTGGTTCCGCAATACGGAAGCCGCGACCCGCGACGTAAGCTGTTCGTCGATCCCGAGGACGATTCTTTTCCGACGAGTGGGCTTCACTTTGCGCTCTTCGCGACGGTGGCGCGAGTTTGACGATCGAGAATGGCTCCGAGCGCGTCTAGAAGCTGTTCGAGATCCTCCCAGCGATTTCCTGGATGGAGGGAAACTCGCAGCGCGTTCAATGCATCCACGCGGCTGAGACCCAGGGCCAACATCACATGCGAGGGCTCGATCACATGGCTCGCGCAGGCCGAACCCGAGGAGACGGCGAACCCGCGAAGGTCGAGCTGCGGAACGAGAGAAAGATCCTTAGGCATCCCCGGGAAACGAAAATGCGAGAGGTGGGGCGCGCGCGGACCCGCGTGGCCGGTGATGACGACGTTCGGAAAGCGCGAAAGGAGTTCCCGCTCGAACCGGTCTCGTAAAGATCGCAGGTCGGCGATCTGCCCTCGAAGGTCCGCCCAGCGATCGGCGATCGCTTTCAGGGAGACAATCCCCAGGAGATTTTCGGTGCCGCCACGCAGCCCCCCCTGCTGATTGCCGATTATCCGCGGACGCAGAGGCAGTGATTTCCGATGAATAAGGGCGCCACAGCCGGAAAGGCCGCCGAGTTTATGCGCGGCGATCGCAACGAAATCGGGGGCGTCCGGCCGACGCAAGTCCAGGTCGGCTTTCCCCCAGCCAGCCACGAAATCGCTGTGATAGGCAGGACGATGTTTTAACGAAGAGGATGGTTCGCTTAGGATATGCGAAGTTAAGTCGTGCTGGAAAATGCCGGTTTCGTTACCGACCCCGATTACCGAGAGGAGCGTGGCCCCGGAAAGTTCGCTGTGCTCGAAGTCCACCGCTCCGCTGGGGAGCGAGGGAAGCAAATGGACCTCCGCCCCTTCCCTTCGTAACGGCTCGACGAGGCCGAGGACACAGGAATGCTCGGCGCTGGAAACGACCCATTTCGGGCGTGGCCCCTTCCCTTCGGCATACTCGGCCAGGGCGAGCTGTAGACGGCCGTAAACGGCGAGCTGGTTTGCTTCGGTCCCGCCCGAGGTAAACGTGACCTGCCACTCCGAAGGGGGTGCGTGAAACGTCCTGCGGACGGATTCGCGCGCGGCTTCGATCAGAGCTTCGGCTTCCCGGCCAAAAGAATGGATGCTCGAGGGGTTTCCGAGAAAGGGGCGTCCCGACGAATGGCCGTCTGCGGAAGGGAGAAATGCGAGGAGCGCCTCCACCACGAAAGGGTGCAAAGGCGCTCCGGCATTGGAATCAAGTAAGATCGCGGGCTTTGGTCGCATTCGCGGCAGGAGCCTTGAAGCCGGAGGAATCCATTAGATTCGAAGCCGCCTTCGGAAGTTCTGCGGAGCCGCGAGCTTTCCGGATGAGATCTCCTACCGACGTGGTCGTCAGGTATTCTTGCATCAGGATCCCGAGGTTCTCGAAATAGGTCTTGGTCAGAATGAACTCAACCGTATCGCTCTTGATATCGGTCGCGCCGATCAAGTCTTTCGCCGGGTTGATGTTCTCACCGACGCTCGTCAGAACGTCTTTGATCGAAATCTCGTCCATCGACCGAGAAAGAACGTATCCGCCGCCGGGGCCGCGCACGCTCTTTACAACCGATCCCTTCCGCAAGCGGCGGAAAAGCTGTTCAAGGTAGTGGAGCGAGATCTTCTGACGCTCAGAGATCTCTTGTAAGCGAACCGGACGACCATTCGAATTGAAGGTCAGGTCCAGGATCGCGCGGACGGCGTACCGTCCCTTAGATGTCAAACGCATGGCTAATTCTCCTAGTTACCTCTCACAAATCCACCTAGGTCGTACCATGGTGGATATGACGCGTCAACTAATTCCCCCGTTTTTAATTAAAACAGTCCTTCACTCTCTCCTCACAGTTGCCGAAAAGCCCTTGAGAAAGGCTGTCTTCCGCGCCTTTGGGGATACAAACTTATGGCTGACAAAAAACCTCAACGTTTTACCTTCGATCCGGAGTCCGATGGGGCGGAAGTCCCGACTTTAACCTCGTTACTCTATAAGAAAAATGTAGTTAAAACGAAGGGTTCCGCCAATAAAGGCGCCCTGGGCTTTAGCTCGACAGTTGAGCAAGAAGATCGCTCAAGAATTATGACGCTTGAGCCCACAACCACCATTGAGCGCCCTCGGCCGTCGGCGGTGGAGGAGGCCCTTCCGATCGCCCGGACCAAGACGCAGACCGGCGTCAGCATGCCCGGAGTCGGGTTAGCCCCTGAACTCATTCGCTCTTCTTTTGCGGCCCCCACCCAAGCGGCTCCGTCCATGGGAGCGATCACGGGGGATCCTCGACACCATCGAGTCGTGCCGGCAGCCACCGCCTACTCCGCGGGATCCCTTCTCCCCTCGGTCGCGCCCGAAGTCTATCCGAACGAAGCGACCGGAGGCCACGGCATCCGGATGCTCTACGCGAAGGTCGCCGTCGCGGGCGCGATCGTCTTCGAGCCGACGAGCAGCGATACGTTCACGGTGAAACAGATCGTCGCCAAGAATACGAAACGTAACTCGGTCTGGAGCGGGATGCAGGTTTCGACCCGCGATTTCGGTGATCTCTGGGGTCGGCTCCAGAAGTACGGCTTCGCGGAGTTCTCAACCCTCGGAGTCGCCGGCCAAGGGAACTTCGACCGGACCGCGTTTCGGGTCGCCTTCCAGCTCGAAAATACCGAATGGGTCACCCTCATCCGGACTCGACAGCCGACCGGAGACGAAGCCATCGTCGCCGTGATTACGCAGGCGAGCGTCCAGGCGCTGCTGCCCTCCTTCCACTCTTCGACCCTTCCAAAGACCTCGGCCGCTTAACCGCGTCGCTGAATTCGGATTTCGCGCCGACTGGGATCGCCCGTGGGATCGAATTGGAACTCGAGCTCCCAGTACGCGAGTTCGGACCGGGCCAGCGCCGTCCGCACGCTCGGAAATGAATCCATCCATTCAAAGAGGCAAAGGGTTTCGGGCTCCCAGAGCGGTTCGAGAAGCCCGGTCGCTTCGAGTTCCGCTTCACTGCGAAGGCGATACCCGTCGGCGTGAATGACCCGCAGCCCCTCCGCGGTTCGGTACTCGTGCGCGATCGCGAAGGTCGGACTCCCCTCCGCTTCCCGCGAAATTTTCAGCGCATCCAGCAGTCGCCGCGCCGCCGTCGACTTTCCGGCCCCCATGGGCCCGATCAGCGCGATTCGCGGGAGCGGCAACCGAAGACGATGCCTTTCACCGAGCTCCGCCGCCCACTCCGCGATCCACTCGCCGAGCTCCGCCTCGTTAAAGGAGGTGGGCGCGGCTTTCGATCGGGAGCTTCGAATCGCGGTCGGTTTTGATTTCTTTGAAGGCATTGCTGATGTTCTCGATGATATCCCGGGCGGTCATGCTTCGATGGCCCTTCGATTCGGCCGCGATTCCGCCGGCAAGACTGTGGAGGTAAACTCCGAGGAGAGTGGCCTCGAACGGATCCATCCGCTGGCCCAGCAGTCCTCCGATCATTCCCGCGAGCACGTCCCCGCTCCCGGCGGTGGCCATCCCGTCGTTCGGATAATGGTTGAGGAAAATTCCCTTATCGGGCGAACCGATCAGCGTCGCCGCGCCTTTCAGCAGCACGATCGCATGGGTCTTCTCCACGGCCGCGCGCAAGCTCTTCAGCACATCCTTCATGACTTCTTCCTTCGAAATTCCGAGAAGTCTCGCCATTTCCCCGGGGTGCGGGGTGAGGACAGTCGGCGCGCGCCGAGAGATGAGGAGGTCGTGGAGTCCGTGATCGGCAATCAGGTTCAGCGCATCGGCGTCGAGAACCATCGGCCCCTTGTAATGGGCCAGAAGTTCTTCCATGACTTTACGTCCGTCCGGACGCAGACCCAGGCCCGGACCGACGACGATACTGGAATAGGTCGGGAGCGTCTGGCGATAGAGGTCGTAAGCCGTTCCCTCGAAACGGAGCGCGACCGCCATCGTCTCGGAGGCGATCTTCTGCATGAGAAGTTGGAACGAATCTTCCCAGGTCGCGACGGTGACGAGTCCCGTTCCCATCCGATGACAGGCGCGCGAGGCCATTTCGATCGCGCCGATGCGTCCGGGCGCACCGCCCACGAGTAAAGTGTGACCGAAGGAGTTCTTGTGGCCATAACGATCGCGCTCTTTCAGCAGCGCCGAAAGGGGGGACTTCAGGAGGAGAAACTGGTCCCCTTCCGTCCGAAACCGATATGGGAGGGAAATATCGACATTGATGAGGTTGCCGCGTTTCGCGGCGCCCGGAGGCAGGAAGTGCCCGAGTTTCGGAAACCCGAACGAGACGGTAAGCGTCGCCTGGATCGCGTTGCCGTGAATGACCCCCGTATCGCCCGAGACCCCGGTCGGAATATCAAGCGAGAT
Organism: uncultured Bacteriovoracaceae bacterium; assembly: GCA_964536965.1. Classification (GTDB taxonomy): domain Bacteria; phylum Bdellovibrionota; class UBA1018; order UBA1018; family UBA1018; genus JACMQW01. The sequence goes on along the minus strand of CAZIAL010000055.1, from coordinate 11,826 downwards.
CACTTCGCGAGCCTTCATCCCGTTGATCACTTCCACGGCGTCGGCATAAACACCTTCGAGGTCCCATTTCAGGCCCGTGCCGAGCAAGCCATCGACCACCGTAAATGGCCCGGGTGCCTGGGCGAGAAAACTCTCCAGACTTGCGATCTGATCGAGCGAAGTCAGCTTCGCGCCGATTTTTTTCAGAATCTGAAAGTTCTTTTCGACCGAAGAGGGATACTTCGTGCTCGGCTCGATGTAGAAAACCCGAACCCGGCGCCCCAGTCCGATCATTCGTCGCGCGACGACGAACGCGTCCCCGGCGTTGTTGCCGCTCCCCGCGAAAACCAGGATTTCCGTCTCCAGCCCCGCCGATGGATGATTCTCGAGGATGATCTGCGAGGCTGCGCGCCCGGCGTTCTCCATCAAAATATCGGGTACGATTCCGTATTGTTCTTCCGCCAATCGATCGATCTCTCGCATCTCCTGGGAAGTCGTCACTCGCATGGATTCTTGATGGTGTTTCATAATGAGTCTCGCTCCGAGTTTCGGTACACGGGTTAAGGCGCTAAAATCGCCGAAACCATTTCCTTCACGGCCTGATCCATCCCCACGAGCGCGGCCCGGCAGACGATGGCATGGCCAATATTGTATTCTTCGATGAGCGTCTGACCGTCGTCGTCCACGAGTTCGGCAACCGGACGGACGTTGGTATAATCGAATCCGTGGCCGGCGTGAACATGGATGCCCAGATCGCGCGCTTCGTTTCCTGCTTCCTGGATCCGAGCCAGTTCCGACTTCACCTTGCCCGCGAGCTTCGGATTCTGGGTGGTCAGGCAGTATTTCCCCGTATGGATCTCGACCGCGTCCGCGCCCAGCTGCGCCGAGAGTTTCATCGCCTTTCGCGTCGGTTCGACGAAAAGACTGACGCGAATCCCCGCGGCCCGCAGGCTTTCCACCGCGCGCCCGATTCGCTTTTGGTTCTTCTCCAGCGCGAGGCCGCCTTCGGTGGTCACTTCCGTGCGCTTTTCCGGCACCAGACAAACCCACTCCGGGCGAACCTTCCTCGCGATCTTCACCATCGCGTCGGTCGCCGCGATTTCGAGATTCATCGGAATACGGAGCGCCTCGCGAAGCTCGGCGACGTCGCGATCCTGGATGTGTCGGCGATCTTCCCGAAGATGCACGGTGATCTGCGCTCCCCCGGCATTCTCGACGAACCGAGCGGCTTCGAGTAGCGAAGGATAAGGTGTCCCGCGCAGCTGCCGCAGGGTCGCGACATGATCGATATTCACCCCGAGCCTCGCCAGGCCGGGAGGCTGCTTAAGCCCGACAAGTCCCAGAGCCTGGAGCCCACTTCGCGGGCTTTCGGGCCCCAGGATGGCTGATCGCGCGGTGGCGGGAGACGACTTCTTCGCTCCGCTCCCGACTCTGGTTCTTTTCTTCGCGCTTGGTTTCGCCACGCCCTAAGCTCCGATCACTTTCTTCAACTCCGTGGCGATGTCGGACGCATGCTGCCGAATCAGGCGATCATCCTCGCCTTCGATCATGACCCGGATCAGCGGCTCCGTTCCCGAGTACCGTACGAAAACCCGGCCCCGAGCGCCGATCGCTTTCTCGGCGGCGAGGATTTTCGCCTGTACGCTCGGCAATTCTTCGACGGGTTTCCTCTCCTTCACGCGCACGTTCTCGAGCACCTGGGGATAGAGACGAATTTGCTGTTTAAGCTCTGACAGGGGTTTTCCCGTACGTTTCATCACTTCGAGGACCTTCAGCGCGGCGAGGATACCGTCTCCGGTCGTCGCCGAATCCAGAAAGATGATATGCCCGGACTGTTCTCCGCCGAGCCGGTAACCTTGTTTCCGCATCATTTCGACGACGTGTCGGTCGCCGACTTTCGCGCGGACCATGGTGATGCCATGTTCCTTTAAGCTCTGCTCAAGCCCCATATTCGACATCGGGGTCGTGACGATAGTGGAGTGCTGGAGTTTGCCCGCGCGCTGCATCTCGATCGCACAAAGTCCGATGATCTGATCGCCGTCGACGATTTCGCCGTTTTCATCCGAAAGAATACAGCGATCCCCGTCTCCGTCGAGGGAGATCCCGATATGGGCTCCATGCTTCTTCACCGTCGCCGAGAGCTGCTGTGGGTGGAGAGCGCCGCAGTCTTGGTTGATGTTGAGTCCGTTGGGCGAAACCCCGATTTTCACGACCTCGGCGCCGAGCTCTTCGAAGACCAGCGGCGCGGTTTTATAGGCGGCACCGTTCGCGCAGTCGATCGCGACCTTGACGCCAATGAGATCGAGATCGTCGGCGAATCGCGACTTCAGGAAGACGACGTATCGATAGTGCACGTCTTCGAGGCGGAACGCCTTTCCGACCTTATCCCCCGTCGGCCGAGGCACGGACTTGAGGGCATCGCTTGAGACGATTCGCTCGATTTCTTCTTCGAGTTCGTCGGGGAGTTTAAATCCATCGGCGGAGAAGATCTTGATCCCGTTGTCGCCATAGGCGTTATGCGAAGCCGAAATCATGATACCCGCGTCGGCGCGAATGCTATGGGTGACATACGCCACTCCCGGGGTCGAGAGCGGCCCGATCAGAATGACGTCGGCGCCCATGGAGAGAATTCCCGAGGCGAGGGCCTGTTCGATCATATAACCCGAAAGTCGCGTATCCTTCCCCACCACGATCTTCGCCCGGCGAGTAGCCCCTTTCGACTCGAGGCCGCGAATTCCGACCGGAAGCGAGGTCTTCCCGTGGAGCTCCGGCTTCGTCTGGAGAACATGCGCCACGGTTCGGCCCACGGCCATCGCCATCTCACCCGTCATCGGCCACTCGTTGGCCAATCCCCGCACACCGTCCGTACCGAATAGTTTCTTCTGATCCATGGAACTTCGACCGTTTTCTTTCCGACTAATAAAGCGTGACTCGTACCGTATCGGGAACGACGCGGACCATGCCGATATTCGGCGGCAGCGAGACGTTCACTTTGGACGTATAACGCCCCTTTGTTTTGCCCTTTAAATCGATGTTGATGGCGACCTGGGTCGGGTCGAGCTTCTGGATATCGTCGGGGTCCATCCGCACATAGACGACGACCGCCGCCTCGTCCACGCGCGCTTTGTGTGGAGAGTCCACCCGAATATCCGGTCCCTTCACGCGAATCTTGAAGTTCGCCTGCACCGCCGCGACTTGGATGGAGATCTTCGGTGCGGACCCTTCCAGGCGCACGCCGAGGCGGGCGACGTCGAACTGGGCTTCGGCCTCGAGGTTCGTCCGGATCTGCGCGAGGTCGATCGCCGAGGTCGGCGCCTCCGTGATTCCGTCGACGCGACTCTCGGGCCCCCGGATGCGAATGGTTTTCGGCGTGATCTCCGCTTTTTTCAGCACATACCCCTCGGGAAGCGAGCCGCGCGTCTCAAGCCGGACGGGGACTTCTTTGGTTTTCTGGGGCTCGAGTTTCACGATCATCGAAGAGGGATTCACCTGCAGAACCCGCACCCCGATCGGAAGGCGAATATTGTCGGCGAAGAATCGATAGGTCACGAGACCGGCCTTCGCTCCGGAGAGGTTTACGCGAATCGGATCCTCGGGCCGGTCGAGAATGGCGCGCAAGAAGGCCTTTGGTCCGGAGAGTCGGAAGATGACTTTCTCGGGGACGTCGTTACTGACGACCAGATCGTTCGGGGTCGTGATCGTGATCGGAATCTCTTTCGTGACCTCGACCGCGCGCGAGCCCAGGACGACGACCCAGAGCACGACCGCGACGATCACGGACACGACTTTTGCCCCGGTATTCCCGGAAAAAAGCGACATCAGCGGGTTCATGACCGATCCTGCCTTTGGTCGTTTCGGCGCTCACGAACGCTCGAAAGCCACCCGCGCATCCGCCGCGGAAGTGACTCGCTCGGACGAGAAAGTTCGAGGAGCGCCGACAGACTCTGGACCATCTCGCTCTCGTTCAGGTTCGTGATGATCTTTCCGTTTTTCACGAGGTGCGCTTCGCCGGCTTCTTCGGAGATGAGAACGACGATCGCATCCGAGTCTTCGGTGATCCCGAGGGCGGCCCGATGGCGGGTGCCGTAGCGTTTATCGATGTTCGGATCCTTCGATAGCGGGAGGAAGCATCCCGCCGCGGCGATGCGGCCGTTCGTAATGATAATCGCCCCGTCATGGATCGGCGAGGTCGGTACGAAGACCGAATAGATCAGCTCCGCCTTCACGGTCGCGTCGAGTTTGGAACCGGTTTCGATGAAGTTCTTCAGCCCCGTTTCACGCTCGAGAACGATCAGGCCGCCAATTCGTTCCCGCGCCAGGCGGGTCGCCGCGCGCGCGATCTCGTCGACGTTCGCGCGCGCGATTTCGCTCGAAGCCGAAGAGAAAAACGGATTCTTTCCCACGTTGGTCAGTGCGCGGCGGAGATCGTCCTGGAAGAGAACGATCACGATCAGAACCAGGTAATCGAAGAAATGGGAGAGCAACCAATGGGTCGTGAAAAGCTCGAGGGCGCTCGAGAGGAAGAAACCAATAGAAAGAATGCCGAGCCCGGTCAGCATCTGCATCGCCCGGGTCCCCTTGATCAGGAGCAGAACCCGATAAACGATGAAAGCGACGAGCGCCACGTCGAGCAAGTCGATGAGACGAACACTGGATTGTAGGTTGGCCAGTAAATCCCGCACCCGGTTCTATTAACCCCTCAGGACCGGCTCGCCTCCTCCTGGCGACTCCGCTCCGTTTCGCTATCTACTCCGGCTCTTCGCGGCCCGTCCGTGGGTCATTCAGAACTGTGATGTGGTCGACGAAAAATAACTTAAACGAACTGACGAACTTTCCCTAAGCAGGCAGCGGCGCGGTCGAACCGCTCCCCTCGCCTTTCTTCGGCTCCTTCGTTTCCTTGGTCTCCGCCCGGTCAATCGGAGTTTTCTCCGGATCGACGGGTGCGATGACCCGCACGAGCTTTTCGCCGCGGCAGATGAGGTCCACGTCCGCGCCGTCGATCGTCTCGTATTCGAGCAGGGCCCGGGTCATTTCCTCGAGGATCGCGACCTTGTCGCCCAGAATCTGGCGCGCACGGCGATAGTTCCGCTCGACGATGTCCCGCACTTCGCGGTCGATCGTCTGGGCGGTCTGTTCCGAGAAATCCCGCGAGCGCGAAAGATCGCGACCGATGAAGATCTGTTCTTCCTTCTGGCCGTAAGCCAGTGGTCCGAGCACATCGCTCATACCCCACTCGCAAACCATCCGGCGCGCGATATCGGTCGCGCGTTCGATATCGTTGCCCGCACCCGTCGTTTTCTGGTTGAGCATGAGTTCTTCGGCGACCCGACCACCCATGAGAAAGGCGATGTTATTCTCGGCCTTGTCCCGGTCCATATTCAAACGGTCTTCCGTCGGAAGGGTCATCGTCACGCCGAGGGCCATGCCGCGCGGAATGATCGTCACCTTATGGACGGGATCCGTTCCCGGCATGAACTTACCGACGATGGCATGACCGGCTTCGTGAATCGCGGTGGTGCGCTTTTCCTTCAGGGAAAGCGCCATGCTCTTCCGCTCGACGCCCATGATGACCTTGTCTTTGGCATCTTCGAAGTCCGAGAGGTCGATCGTTTTCTTGTCCTTCCGGGCCGCGTGCAACGCCGCCTCGTTCACGAGATTCTCGAGATCCGCTCCGGCGAACCCGGGAGTACCGCGCGCGATGATCGAAAGATCGACGTTCGCGCTGAGCGGGGTCTTACGGGTGTGAACTTTCAGGATCGCTTCGCGACCGCGGAGGTCCGGCACGGAGACGACCACGCGACGATCGAAACGCCCCGGACGAAGCAATGCCGGATCGAGCACGTCCGGACGGTTCGTCGCGGCGATCAGAATGACGCCTTCGTTCGACTCGAAACCGTCCATTTCGACGAGAAGCTGGTTCAGGGTCTGCTCGCGTTCGTCATGTCCGCCGCCCATACCCGCGCCGCGGTGCCGCCCGACGGCGTCGATTTCATCGATGAAGATGATGCACGGAGCTTGTTTTTTGCCCTGTTCGAAAAGGTCGCGCACGCGCGAGGCGCCGACCCCCACGAACATCTCGACGAAGTCCGATCCCGAGATCGTGAAGAATGGAACGCCTGCTTCGCCGGCGATTGCTTTCGCGAGAAGCGTCTTCCCCGTTCCCGGGGGGCCCATGAGCAGGACCCCTTTCGGAATCCGGCCGCCGAGCTTCGTGAATTTTTTCGGATCCTTCAGGAATTGGACGATCTCGTCGAGCTCTTCCTTCGCTTCTTCGCAACCCGCGACGTCCTTGAACGTCACTCGGTTGTTGGATTCGGTGAGGAGACGCGCCTTCGATTTCCCGAAACTCATCGCGCGACCGCCGCCCGACTGGAGCTGGCGCATGAAAAGGAAGAAGAAGATGAAAAGGAGAAGCATCGGGAACCACGAGATCAGAACCTGCTGCCAGACCGGAGTTTTCTCGGCGCGTTCGTAGTTCGGGGTGAGCCCGTTTTTCTGGAGCAGTTCGAATACCGGCGCGCTATCCGTAGGTCCCACCGTCTCGAACGCTTTTTTGCCGTCGAGCGTCGGCTCCTTCAAGGATCCCGTAATCATATTGTCGGACTTAAAGGTGACGTCCGCGATTTTCTGTTCGTTCACATAAGTGATGAACTCGCTGAACTTGATTTCTTTTCGCGTACGGTTGCCCGGCTCGAAAACCTTGAAAAGGCTCGCGAAGAGGAGAATCAGGACCAACCAAAGAGCTACGGTTTTCTGTGAAGGCTTCATGTTGCGGGCTCGCTTCTTCAGGTAAAAAGAGTGAATGCTAGGCTAACAGCGGTATCCATAGGGTTCAACAGTTGATGCCGATTTGATTGGACGGAGGGGTTGCGCGAAAGAACCTCGAGCCTCGTTTCGCGGCGATTTGACGATTTTAACGACGCGGTGGTGGGGGAAGGACCCGAGGTCGAACTCCTCGGTCTGCCTTCTATTTTGACGCGTCTTTTAAAGAGCTGTCAAGCGAACGACGTCGGCGTCTCAACCCACCCGATTGTTCTCCTTTTCGCGCGCTCTGCCCATGGGTGCGCTCCCCGGATCTAATGCATTAATCGCGGCAATCGCCGTGGGAAAAATCGCCTCAATCATCGGCATGAGCTCGCGCCGCATACGCGCGCGGAGAAACCGAGGATCATGATTCGACGAGTCTTCACGCCATTTGATCTTTTCTTCGCGCAAAAACGTTCTAAGCTCACCGCGTCGGACTCCGAGCAGGGGGCGAACTTCGGCCTGGTGGCGCTCGAGAATTCCCCGGCCGAGCGTCGAGAACGCGCCCGTGAAAATTCGCCAGAGTCGGGTCTCCGCCTGATCATCCGCCGTATGCGCCGTGAAGACCGGCACTTGGCCAAGCCGATCACTTTCCCGGGCGAAAATCGCCTTCCGCGCATCCCGCGCGTGAGCTTCCCAAGAATCGCCCGGGCCCGGCTTCTCCGCGAGCTTCTCGACGATCACCCGAACTCCGAGGCGCGCGGCCAAACGCCGCACGAAAACCTCGTCCCCGTCGCTCTCCTTCCCTCGCCAGCCATGGTTCACATGCAGAAGCGTGATTTGGGCGGGGGCCACCACTCGTCGACCGTAACGAGCGAGGAGGACCGCGAGCGCCGTAGAATCCGCGCCGCCGGAGCAGGCGCAGAGGATATGCGAAGTTATAGGAAGACCGTATCCGATTCGACGAAGATCACGCACCAAGCGGCGGATCAGCCGTCCGCCCTGTTCGCCGGGCACCGCATATCGCCGGGACGCGTCCGGCGAAGGGCTCGACGACTTCGAGGATTTACGGGCAGACGGGCGGCCACGCCCACCTTTCCGCGCTTTTGTTTGGGCGGAGGTTCGTTTCTTCAAGCTTTCCCCTCACTTCGGAGTTGCAGACCCCCCCGAGCTTAGGTAATCCCAAATACCTCTTCAACTAGATACGGTGACTTCGTTCGACCGGATCTGAAAGTGTGGCTCGGTAGCTCAGTTGGTGAGAGCACCGGATTCATAACCCGGGGGTCGGCAGTTCGACTCTGCCCCGAGCCACCATTTAGCAAGACTTTCGAACCACCGACCTGAAAAAGTTCGGTGGTTTCTTTTTTGGATGAGGAAGGCCGGGGGCCGGCGTGAGCCAGCCCCCTTTCGATTTCCATCTCGCCGCCATAGAAGTCGATCTGAAACCCATCCGGGGTAATCACGATTTTATGGACCAGGAGTTCGATGATTTTTTCCCGAACCGAGGGATCAGCGGAGTCAAGCCGCGTTAATCCGGCGATGAGGGACTGATAGGATTCAAGCTCGACCGGCAGTGAAGTCATTCCCAGGTTCGGGCCCAGTTCCACTGCGCGGGATTCGACGGCTTTAATCTCGGCTTCCGTTTTTCGCATCAAATCGAATACGGGTTCAGGCGAAATATCGGGCGGAAGGTCGGCCAATCTCCCAGCCAACCCTTCGAGTCTTCGTTTCAGGTGCGTGACTTTTTGCTTAAGCGCCGCACCTTCGTTCCTGGCTTCGTCTTTCTCATGTGCGGTCGTCGCGTCGTGCACAAGCTGCCGGGCTAACTCGGGATTTCGTAGATGCTCTTCCACCCCTTGCCAGACGGCCTCTTCGAGTTTTAACGCCTGAACGCGCACATGCGTGCACCTCGCTGGCTTTTCGGTCGTGCATTGAAACCGCCGATGCACGTTCCCGTGATCGTAGTAGCCGACCTTCCCGCCGTTTCCGTTCGCGGTTTTCCCGACCATGGAAACTCCGCACTCCGAGCACCGGACCAGCCCCGAGAGGAGAAACGGAAAACGATTCGGATAATCCGGTCGTTTCCGCTTCACGTTCGTTTTTAGGAGCATCTGCGCCCGCTCGAACGTCACCGGATCGACGATAGCGTCCCAACACGCTTTCACTTCCTTCACGCTTCCTTTGTCCTGGAAGCGCTTCACACCGATGTAGATCGGGTTCGTCAGCATGTCGTGGACGTTTTGAAACGTGAAATGCCCGGTCTTTGGCTTCGCCTCGCCGCCGCCGTAGACCGTACTTCTTGCCTGATAGCCGTTTTCGTTCATCCAGCGTGCGGCCCGTGACGTAGTCCCCTCACGTAAGAAGGCATCAAAGAGCACGCGAACGGAGTCCGCAGATTCTGGATCCACGGCCAAGTACCCCCGCTGCTCGGCAATGAGTTTGTATCCCATCGGCACCTGACCGCCGTTATAGAGACCGCGCTCTGCCCGTGCTTTGAAGTTTGCGGACACTCTCTCGCTCACTTGCCTGCGCTCGAACTGGGCAAGCCCGGCCATATTGAGCATGATTAATTCCCCGCCCGCCGTCGAGGTATCGTACTGGTCTTTCATCGAGACGAATTTGCAACCGTGACTCCTAAAGAAATCGTTCATCATGATGAAATCAAGCACCGAGCGCGAGAGCCGGGAGAGTTCGGTCACCATCACGAGATCCACCTCGCGGCGTTTAATCGCCTGGAGCATCCGTTGTAACTCGGGCCGCTTCATGTCCTTGGCCGACTTTCCGGCGTCGATGAAGACCTCCGCGATCTCACCAAAGACGTCCTTTTGGTTTCGGTACTTCACTTCTGACTTCAGTCGTTCTTCCTGGTTTCTGATCGTACCCTCGACCGTGCATTGCTCCTCCGTACTGGCACGAATATAGAGCGCGATCCGGTATCCGTTTTCGTTCTTCATCATGCGGCCCTCCTTTTTGGGGGAATGGTTTTACTGGGCTCCAGCCCCTGAAAATGAATTTCTTCACTTGGTTTTTTCTTCGCGTAGAAGTCGTAGAGTAACCGGCCTAGGTCTTTGATTTGTGCGTTATAGCGATCATTTTGGATCAAGCATCGAGTCGCGCAGATGAGCGTAGGATTCCATTTCTGGTTCCTTTTCTTCATCTTCGTTTCTCCTGTTTTACGAACTTTTAAATCAGCTCACGACGTTGCCTATTTAAGCCTTAAGCCTCGCATCAGCTCAGATTCTTTCTCTGTTTTTCCCCGTTCCCCTGTCCCCTTGTATTTTTTTTATCTCTCCTACTTTTTCCCCGTCCCGTTCCGCCGCCCGCATGTTTTATTTTTACAGACCCTCGACCAAGACCACTTTCAACCAACTCGTTGGGTGGGAGTGGTCTTGGTCGGCAAGGGGCTGCTCTGTGCATTGACATGCGGGCGGCGGAACTCTGCGAGTTAGCTCAGATTTTTATGAAGCAGTACGCCCCTCTATTTCCCCTTTCTCCCTGCTCTGCCCCTGAGCACCCGCCTGAGCAGGGTTCGGATTTTTGTTTTCACGCCGCATTCCGAAAACCTCGCCTAGTAAATGGACGCTCTCTCGCATGACGAGCTTCGCGTTAAAGCCGTTCGTCATTAGGTCATCGATTGTCGTGAAGCCGATGTGCCTATTTGCATGAACATCGCCGTAATCATCGGCGAGCTTAATGATGCGCTTTCCGGCCGACTCGGATCTGACGAAGTACCAGTAGAAGTGCATGGGCTTCTCCCGCATCGGGCCGAAGTTCTTAAAGCGCATTCGGTAGCGAACGTCCGACTTCAGATGAAGCTCAAGCTCGACCTTCACTTTCGCATCCATCGTAAAGAAGTGACGAAAAAGCGCGATCCCATCGGGCACGACGACCTTGAAGCGTTGATCCTGGGTGACGACTCGAAGGCGCATCAGCTCCTGCCGAATACTCCGTTCGGGTAGCCAGGATTTCGTGACTCCAAGCCCCTCCAGGCGATTTCTTACGTCGTTTAACGTCAGCTCATGCGTGATCTGATGGTACGGGTAGTTTGCGATTTTAGGTTGCTGGCCGATTGATTTTGCTCCCTCCTGATCGACGGTAAACACCGCCGTTCCATCCGGCGTGCTCCCGCGCTTTCGAATGTATTCTCCTTCTTCGAGTCTGCGCAGGCGTCTCAGCACTGTGGTTTTTTCGACTCCCGGAAAGAACCAGTTTGCCATTTGCGTGGACGATAAAAGCCCGTAATCAAACAGCCGCTGGAGAAGTACACGGTCGCGCTTGGTTAAGCTTGGGCCTTTCATCGTACGTCCTCCGTAATCCAGCGGGCTTGGCCTAGATCACTGAGAATCGCTTTCTCCCCCAGCTGGCGTCGTTCCGCCTCCTCGCGTGCGGCCACGGCGTCTGGGTTCTTTAAGCGCTCGATCTCTGTTTCTAGCTCCTCGATTTGGGCCTCAAGTTCCCTTTTTTCCTGCTCCACCTCCGAATGTTTTTCTCTCGCCATCCCCTCCATTCGCTCGGCCTCTTTCTTCGCGACCGCCAGTCTATCGACCTGGGCATTGAGTTCGTTTCTCTCCGTCGTGAGCCGGTTACAGAAGCTTGTGAATGCTTCCGTCATTCGTGCGGTTAAGCGTTCATGAACGATGAGCCCGAACCCTACGATTCCGACTGCGCCCACGACTTCTGCCGTGGCTCGGCCGTAGAGCTTAAAATAGATCTCAGCAAAATTAAGCGACGGGATGAGGATGTAAGTGCCAAACACGAATACGAGCTTCGTAATGAACCAAGCGGCGACTGCCGCCGCTGCCGCGCAAACGATGAAGATGAGCCATTTAAAAAACGTATCCATGACCAGGTTTCCTTTTCTTTTTTTCGGGATACACGTCCGCCTAAGAGCCAGAACCGCGATTTTGGCCAAGAGGTAGGATCAGATAGGCGTGAGAAAACGACCTGCACAGGCAGATCGCCTTTCGAAAAAGTGCGTGGTTTACGTGATCAGGCGGACTTCTCCCTGGGGTACGTGCCCCCTAGTTGGTTTATAGGTTCCGCCGGTAACTCAAAAAAGAAGTCTCATGGTAGAAAAGAGCATTGAGTATAACAAAGCCCCAC
>CAZIAL010000054.1:0-21555 GCA_964536965.1 uncultured Bacteriovoracaceae bacterium | reverse complement strand
CAGGGTCCGCACCACTCGGCCCAGAAGTCGATCATCGTCAAGCCGCTGGCAGCGGCGACGTCGGTCGTGAAATTCGAATCGGTGGCTTCGTGAACGTTCTTGGAGTTGGCCATTTTTCGCTCCCTGGCGAGTCAATGTTTTGTTACCGTTCTAGTATAGCAGGGGCGATAGAAAATGAAAGCGGCGACTCCGGAGTCCTACCTTAACGAAACTTTTGAAGAATCCGTGGCGAGCAAACGCGCATTTTATCGCGATAATGCAGCGGGTTTAATCGAGGGCGCCCAGATGATGGCGCGGGCCATCAAGGCGGGCGGAAAAATCCTGATCTGCGGAAATGGCGGATCCGCCGCCGACGCCCAGGGAATGGCCGCGGAGATGGTCGGGCGCATGCTGATCGAGCGACGTCCGCTCCCTGCGATCGCGCTCAGTACGGATACTTCCATTCTCACGGCCGTCGGCAATGACTACGGCTACGATGTGGTGTTTTCGAAGCAAGTCGAAGCACTCGCCAAAAAAGAAGACATTCTCTTTGCCATTTCGACTTCGGGAAATTCGAAGAACGTCCTGCTCGCGGTCGAGGCCGCGAAAAAAGTCGGCGCGACCGTAATCGCCCTGACCGGAATGTCGGGAGGGAAGTTAAAGTCGCTCGCCGATCTGACTCTGAGTGTTTCCGAGGCGAAAACTCCGGCTCGCGTGCAAGAATCGCATATTTTCGCCTACCACAGCCTCGTGGATCTCCTCGATCGTTTCTTTCTCGAAGGGACCGCCTAAAGCGACATGACGACGACCCTGACGGCGAAAACAACCGAAGGAAGGGAAGTCGATACCAAGAGAGCCCACCCGGTAAAGCGGGTACTGGCGAAGTTCGTCGATCTCTCGGTCGTGATGCTGGTTTCCTACGTCGTCGTTTATCCCCTCGGGCCCTTGTTCGGGTTTCTCTATTCGATTCTCGCCGATGCGCTTCCTTTCCGAGGTTTCGAAGGACAAAGTCTTGGGAAGCGCGCTTTCAAGCTCCGCGCCGTCTCGACCAAAGCGGGCGTGTGGAAGTCCGCAACGGACGAGCCCGCTCGACTGACCTTTCGCGATTCGATGTTTCGCAACGCGCCCGTGGGCGTGGCGACCTTTTTCGCGCTGATCCCGGTATGGGGATGGGCCATTCTCCTGATTATCGGCTTTCCGCTAATGATCGTGGAAGTTTACCTCCTGGTCCGCGCTCCGCGAGGACAACGCCTCGGCGACGTCATGGCCGATACGGAAGTGGTCGACCTTTAGGTCGCGAGGGATCGACTCTAGGTCGCCGAACGTAACCTCTAGTGCTTCACCTCTGGGCCTTCTTAAAGTAGGGTGAGGGGCAATGAAACCCACTCCGGCGGCCCGCGAAAATACGCTCTTTCTCGTCGATGTTTCCTCGTTCATCTTCCGCGCCTTTTTCGCGATTCGTAGCCTCACGAGCCGAAAGGGCGAGCCGACGAACGCGGTTTACGGCGTGGCGACGATGCTCGCGCGCGTGATCGAACAGGCGAAGCCGAAATACCTTTCGATCGTCTACGATTCGAAGGAACCCTCCTTTCGACACGAAGTCTACACCGAGTACAAAGCCAACCGCAGCGAGGCGCCGCCTGAGCTCGTTCCCCAGTTCGACCGCATCGAAGAACTGATTTCGAAGATGGCCCTCCATTCGGTCCGCGTCAGCGGCATCGAGGCCGACGATTTGATCGGGACGCTGACCCACCGATGGCTCGCGGAAAATCCCGAACACCAGGTGGTCGTCGTCACGGGCGATAAGGATCTCATGCAGCTCGTGAACGATCGCGTTTCCGTCTGGGATACGATGAAAGAAGTCGTTTTCGGGCCCGCCGAGGTCGAAGCGAAATTCGGAGTTCGCCCCGATCAGGTCCGCGATTATCTCGCGCTCGTCGGCGATTCGTCGGATAATATTCCCGGCGTGCCGTCGATCGGACCGAAGGGCGCGGTCGATCTTCTGAAGGAATTCGGCACTCTCGAAGGCGTGCTCGCGGCCGCGAAGGCCGGAAAAATTAAAGGCAAAAAATGCGAGACGATCGCGGCGAACGAGGCGGACGCCTTGCTTTCGCAGCGGCTCGCGACTTTAGTCGATGTCGAGAGTGTCCAGGCCGATCTGCACGGAATGCTCGTGCCGTTTCCCGACGGGCGCGTACGCCCGGGCGCCGAATGCCTCGCGCTTCTCGAGGAGCTGGATCTGCGATCCCTGCGCGAAAAATGGAGCGGCGGCGTAACGGTTCCGGCCGCCTCCGGCAACGGCAACGCGACGAGCACTCCGGCCTCCACGCGCCCACCGGTGAAGTCGGCGGAATCTCCGACCGTCGCCAAAGCGGCTCCCGCGCAAATGGCGTTCGGCGCATTTTCGGGAGGGCTGGCGTCCGATACTTTCGCCGTCCATTCGGTCGCTCCGTCGGCGGCGCCCGCGTCGACGGAGGCTTCGAGTTGCTTCGAAACGGTCTTCACGGAAGCGCAGTTCGCCGATCTTCTGGAACAACTCGATCGCGTGGCGGAATTCGGCTTCGATCTGGAGACCACGTCGCTGAACCCGCGGGAAGCCCACTTGGTCGGCGTCGCGATCGCGCCGACGGTGGAGAAGGGATACTATATTCCGGTCGGCCACCGCGGATCGAATCTCGAACAGCTGCCCGAGAAGTACGTCCTCGAAAGGCTGAAGCCGATTCTCGAGGACCCGCGCCGGAAAAAAGTCGGGCATAACCTGAAATATGATTTTTCGGTGCTTGCCGAGATGGGGATCATCGCCGACGGGATCGGCGCGGATACGATGATCGCGGACTATGTCCTCGATCCCGAAGGTCGGCATAACCTCGAGACGGTCGCCGGAAAATGGCTCGACTACTCGGTCATGACTTACGAGCAGATCTGCGGAAAAGGGAAGGATCAGGTGCCCTTCGACCTGATTCCGATCGATACGGCCACTCGTTATTCCGCCGAGGACGCCTGGATTTCTCTCCGGCTCTGGAAGGAGCTCCAGCCGAAAATCCAAGCTGCGGGGCTGATGCGAATCTTCTCCGAGGTGGATCTGCCGCTCGTCGGGGTCATCGGCAGGATGGAGCGCGCCGGCGTTTGCATCGACACGGAATGGCTCCGGAAAGTTTCGGTCGATTTCTCGAAAGAGCTCCTCGAAATCGACGAGAAAATCCAGAAATTCACCCAGGGTCCGATCAACCTGAATAGTCCGAAGCAGCTGGCCGAGCTTCTCTTCAACCAGCTGAAGCTTCCTCCGCAAACGAAAACGAAAACGGGCTACTCGACGGACGCCTCCGTCCTCGAGGTGCTCGCCCCGATGCATGAGGTGCCGCGTCTCATTCTCCAGCATCGGGAAATCGCGAAGCTCATGGGAACCTACGTCGAGCCGCTGCCGACCATGCGGGATGCCAAGACGGGGCGGATCCATGCGGGTTTCCACCAGACGGTCGCCGCGACGGGACGTCTCTCGAGCTCCGACCCGAACCTCCAGAATATTCCGGTCCGTACGGAGCGAGGACAGAAGATCCGCCGCGCCTTTATCCCGTCCCCGGGCAACGTTCTGATTTCCGCCGATTACTCGCAGATCGAACTTCGAATCCTGGCCCAGATGTCGGGGGACAAAGACCTCGTGGGCAGCTTCGCCCGCGACGAAGACGTGCATCGACGCACGGCCGCCGATATTTACGGTGTCCCGCCTTCCGAGGTGACCACGGCCCAGCGCGGGGTCGCGAAGGCGATTAACTTCGGGTTGATGTACGGCAAGAGCGCGTTCGGGCTCGCCGCCGAACTGGATATTTCGCGCACGGAAGCGAAAGAAATGATCACGAAGTACTTCGAGCGGTATAGCGGCGTGAAAGCATTCCTGGATCGTCTGATTCTGGACGCGAAGGAAAAAGGGGAGACCTACACCCTCCTGGGCCGCCGGCGCGAGTTGAAGGACATCAACGCGAAGAATCCGGCGGTTCGGGCGAATGCCGAACGAATGGCGATGAATACCCCCATCCAGGGCACCGCCGCCGATCTGATGAAGCTTGCGATGATTCGGATCGACGAGGAACTCACCCGCGGAAAATTCCGCACGAAGCTGATCATCCAGGTTCACGATGAAGTCGTGCTCGACGCCGTTCCCGAGGAGGTGGAGCGAGTGAAGGCGCTGGTCGAAAACGCGATGGTGAACGCCTTCGAGGGTCGGGTGAAGCTCGACGTTCCGCTGCGCGTGAATGTCGAGACAGGTGAGAACTGGGCGGTCCTCTAGACCCCGTTTTTATCGGCGTTGGATCGACTTTTCCTTGGTGCGAGTGATCTTGAACTCGACGCGCCGGTTTTCTTCGCGGCCCTGGTAGTTCCCATTGTCGGCGATCGGCTGGGATTCCCCGAATCCCGTGGCGGTAATTTTTGTGGCCGGGAACTTGTAGGTTTTGATCAGGTCGTTGCGGATGGAGTCCGATCGAGCCTGGCTCAGTCGGAGGTTGTAAGCGTCTTTTCCGATGGAGTCGGTGTGTCCTTCGATCGTCAGTGAGGCGAACCCCTTGTCGCGCAGATATTTCGCAAGTTCGTTCAGGATCGGACGCGCGGACGGAGAGAGGGCGGCGGAGTTGAAGTCGAACGGGATCTTCCGAAGCGTAAACGTTTCCTCGGAAGGGACGTCCGCATCGCGTACCGCGACTTCCTCCATGTCGGGCTCGATATGCTCCCGCGTCCCGCCAAAGACCGGACCGAACTGGAAGTTGATCCCGGTGTAGACGCGGAAGTCGGGCGACGAGAGCCCGCCGATCAGCTCGCGTCCGAAACCGAAGTGCCCCGCGAGGTTGGTCGAGAAGTCGTGCTTGATGCCGAGGAGCGCCTCGAGGGAGGAGGCTTGACGATCGGACCCATCGTTCGTCGCCGAAGTCGGAACGCTTCCGAAAACTTCCGCGATCAGTTTGGAGTCCCATGCCTCGATCCGGTAATTTCCGGCGATCGACGCGATGTACTGGTTCCCGAAGGGTTTAATGGGGATGGCCGGAAGGGCGGTGCCGGAATTGCGGATTCGATAGCCGACGTTCACGGCCGCCGCGACCTTGCCAAAGGTGCGGTCGTACACGGCCTCGAGGTTGTAAGTCGGACCCGCGTTACGTCCGACGTACGGGTTGTTCCCGATGAGGTTGAAATTGGCGGAACCCACCAACGCAAATCCGCCGTCGTCCTCGCCGAAGAGGCGAAGTTTCGAATTCAGCTTCACTTCGGTCACGCCATTCTCGGAGTATCGCCCGGTGAATCCGCTCTGATTTGTGATGCTTTGGTTCACCGCCGAGGGGAGGCTAGCCCCCACGTCCCAGTGATCTCCGAGGCCGAGCCCGAAGTTCAGGTCCAGGCCTAACAGACGATCTCGATACTCGGGCTGGTTTTTAAAGCGTGGAAGCGCATTCCAGGCGTTGTTCGCATAGAATCCGAAATTCATCACGCCGGGTTTCAGCGTTTCCGACGACTGGACGGTGACGAAGTCGAGTCCGTTGGTCGTGGGGTTGAAGTTTTGTGCATCGGTACCGACGACGTTTGCGGACGCGGAGGTGGAAAGGGTCGTGGCTAGGACCGAGAGAAGACGAATCGTTTTCGTGGACATAGGGGCTTCAAGCTCCGGAGGTAGTAAAGATTTTGTCCAAGTGTATGGCTTCTTCGAAGGTCAAACAAGACACATGGATAATCCTTTCACGGACTTACGCTGGGTCGGCGCGGCACGGCCCTTGCGATATAAGAAGAAGTTAGTGAAGGGAATCCATATGACTTTCGTGTCTCCATCGAATTTTGCTCCGTTCTTCGTCGGTCTGGTTCTGGCCGCGTTCTCGAGCGGTTGCGGTCGGGCTGAGTTCGCTTTCTCGCCATCCGCGTTCGCCCAGACGAATCCACCGACGGTCTGCGCCCCTTTCGATCCGGGAAATCCGGGCAGTGACCAGACCGGACTCGCCGGGCGAATCAAGTACCTGGAGGCCACGCAAGCTCGGGTGACCAACGTGGGAGACCTGCTCGCGAACGGGAAAGATGCCGGCGTGCAGCTGGTTCTGAACTCTCTCGACGTACCGACCGTGCGTTTCACCCAAGGCTTTGTCGATTCCGGGACGAGCGCCCCTCTGAAGACTTCCGCGGGAGCGGTGCTGAACGAATGGTTCGCCATCGACGTCCGTTCGGAACTGATTCTGAGTGACAGCGAAACGGACGGTTTTTACCAGCTCGCATTCCTTTCGGACGACGGTGCCGTGCTCGACATCGACGCGACGCTGACCGCCGCGGGCACTCGGTTGATCGACAACGACGGCGAGCATTCCACCCGCATGGGCTGCGCTTCGAAAGCCGTTTACCTGAAAAAGTCCGAGACGCGGCCGATCCGCGTGAAGTACTTTCAGGGTCCGCGCGAACATATCTCGCTCACGCTGATGTGGCGCAAGGTCGCGGCGGAGAACGCGGCGAAGGACGTCCTTTGCGGCGCGAGCGGAAACGATTATTTCTGGAACTCGAACGTGACTCCGTCGGCGCCGACGGCCAAATACAACGAACTCGTCTCGCGCGGCTGGAAAATTCCGCGGGCCAAGAACTTCATCCTCCCGCCGGACGTGCGAACGAACCCGTGTTCGAAGACGAACTAATTCGTCGGAAGAGTCTTGGCGTCGGCCCGGCTTCCCCCGCGGGAAGCGCGGCCCATCGTCGTTAAACCGCGCCGAGCGGTCGACGCCCCATCTTCTTCAGCGCCTCGGTTCGAAACCGCACCCACGGAATTTGCGCTGCTTTGTGCGCGGCCGCGGCGACCGCGGGCGGAATGGGAAGCGCACGCGCCCAAGCCTCCGCTTGCGTGCACGCTTCTTCGATCAGCTTCGGTCCGGCCTCTCCTCCGCCCGGAGCCATCCTCGCCGAGAGATCGGTCGCGCTCTCGATGAACTTTCGGTAATGCGGATAGGCCCAGAGATGGAACTCGAGCACCTCGGGAAGATCGAGTTCATGGACGGTGCCTTCAAGTTCCGCATAGGCGTTCGCGTTCGTGTGCGGCGCCTGCGGGTCCATCCAAATCACGGCCGCTCCTGCCTTTCCGGCCCATTCCGTCGGCGGGAGCGCTCCCTCGATGGTCTCGCCGACGTCTTCGAGCATTTCGACGAGATTCTCTTCTCCGAAAAAAGCCGCGAGACGTTTTAAGGTGTCAGCCTGAGCGGAAAGCAAGAGAATCAGGAAGTCGACTAAGCGCATGGGACGCCTCCCGAAGTTCGCCGCTGATTCATGCGATCCTCAGGACTTTCGCGGAGCCCATGATTCCGGGCGCCTCCGCGAACTCGAGTCCATCCACGTCCAAGTCGGATCGCAGGATGAAATAGAAAAGCGCGTCCCAGGCGCCGTCCTGGAGCGCCTGGAGCCCGTTGCTTTCGAAGAAAAGCGCGGCTCCGATGGGAACTCCGTCGCGTGCGAATCGATCCTGGATCCAAGCATGGAAGTGCGACGCTTGGGAGACCTCCAGACTGAACTGGACCCGAAAAAAGGAGAATCCTTCGCGTAACGCTTGCGCCGCGAGCGCCCGTTCCCAGTCGCGCCCGAACTCGTTCAGCTTCGATCGGAAAAGTTCCGGAAAAAATTTTAGATCGAGATCGTTCACCGCCGCGATGGCGGCCTCGCGGAAGACGCGGTCGGCATTTTCGCGGTCCTGCCGCTCATGGAACTGGCGCCAGAGTTCGCGTGACTCCACCAGTTTCCGGAAGGTCGGGCGATCGGAGGTCGACTTCGGTTTCAACGCGGGGCCGGAACTCATTTCCGCTTCTTCGGTTGCAGAATCGAGTGGACGGGATGTTTCGCGTGAAACGGACTCGTGCTCGTTTTCGGTTCGAAGTCGTTCACGACCGGAATGTCGACGGGAGAGAAGCGTTCGCCAGGGACCGACGAAGCGTCCGCGCGAGCGAAGTTTTCGCCCGTGGCGCCGCCCGCGCGCGGAGCCGTCCGCGCGCCGAGGGTCGGTCCGCGAAGTCGGTGATATTCGAGAAGCGCCTCGAGCAGCTGGGCATCGCTCGATTTCGAAGGGGAGGGTGCCGTCGACTTGGTCGCGGGTGGCGCGGAAGCGTCGGGAGTCGGGGTGGGAGCGACTTCCGTGGCTGCCGCCGCAGGTACGGCCGCTTCGGGCTCCAGAGAGAGGCGTGCGATTTCCCCGAGTTCTTTCAGCATTTCCAGCGATTCGATGGGGGGAGAGCTGAAAAGGGTGCTCGCCGGATCCAGGCCTTCGGCGGGTGCCAGCATGGGGTGGAAGTGATCGCGCCCGTTCGTCGTCACTCCGTCACGCATAAGTTCACTCCTTGGCGAGCAATCGCTTTTTTCGCCTCTGCATGCGACCAGCCGAAATCCGAAGCGGAAAGTCCCACGCTCTTCAGCCCGAGGCTTTGGACGTTGCGGACGAGGGCATCGATCTCGTGCGAGGTGACGTTCGCGCGGTCCTTCACGCCTAAAGAAAGAATTCGATAGGTTTCGTGCCGGTGATCGCCGACGAGACGTGTGCAGGGAAGGAGCGAAACCTCGCCGGAACGATTCGAGATGGCGCCGATCTGGAGCGCGCGTGCGATCGCGCCGCGAAATCTCCAGTCCAGCCGGAGAAAAGTATCGTCCCGATCGTCCGTTGTTTCCGGCAGACAGAGGAGCCAAGCATCGACGCGTTTTTCCGCAAGCAACGTCTCGATCGACGGATTTTCGGGTGATGGTTTGTTCGGCGTGCCCACGCTCTTATTTTAGCGAGGCGCGGGGTGTCGGGGCAAGTGCCAGGAATATGACGGCGACGATTTATCCGGCCAGCGACGTTTTACGAAAGGAATCCAGGATGGCATTCACGAAGCCGGAAGTGTCCGCGGTCCCGAACTGTTTCGCCAGCTCCACAGCCTCGTCGATGGTGACCGAATGGGGAATGTCTTTGAAGCGGGTCATCTCGAAAAGGGCCATGCGCAGGAGATTTCGGTCGATGAGGGCCATGCGGGCGATTTTCCAGTTATTCGCGTATTTTTCGATCTCCAGGTCGAGTTCCGCGGTCTGGGCCAAGGTGCCGGCGACGAGTTCCGAGGCGAACTCCCGCACTCCTTCGGTCACCTGAAAATGCTCGAAATGTTTTTTGAGTTCGTCGGTGAGCGCGATTCCGGTCGGCGTCGGCAAAATCGCTTCCGGATGGGACGCATTCGAGCTCCCGAGATCGTAACGATAAAGGATCTGCAGCGCGATTTCGCGCGCGTGGTGACGGGAATGATTTTTTCCCGAAGTTTTTTCGGTCATGTCGTGGACTCCGGTGAGTTGGCGAAGGAAAAGAGCGGTGCGGAAGGGTCCACATCGGGGGTGGGCGGTTCCTGGAGTTCGGCGACGAATTCGTCGACGTCCTTGAAATCGCGATAAACCGAGGCAAATCGCACGTACGCGACTTTGTCGAGGCGATGCAGCTCGGCCATGACCATCTCGCCCACGGTCTTCGTCGGAACTTCTTTCAGGCCGTAAGACTGGAGGCGTTTCTCGATACCGCTCACCATCTCTTCGACCTTCTGCGCGGGAATCGCGCGCTTCTGCACGGCCTTTTCGATTCCCTGCATGAGCTTTTCGCGCGCATAGGGTTCGCGCCTACCGTCTTTTTTGATGACGAGAGGCATGACTTCTTCGATGCGTTCGTAGGTCGTGAAGCGCCCTTCGCAGCGTGGGCAAACTCGGCGTCGACGCGTACTATCGCCGGTTTGATTCAACCGCGAGTCGATCACTTTCGTTTCTGAGAAAGAACAGTACGGGCAACGCATGACGTTAGGGGTTTTACCGGATTCGACCCTCCGCTTCAATCGGGATTAGCGAAGGGCCGAATCTTTAGAAAAGAGCATTATAAACAAGGGCTTGAACAGACCTAGGGGCGATCTAGCGACGTTTCCCATCGAACGGGTTCCACTGATCGCTGACCAGGTAGTTCAGCAGCGCGGTCGCGGTCGTCGTCGTATCCCACGACACGATCTTCAGATCCGCCGGGCGATTGTAGTTCTGCACGGCTTGGTGGCCGTAGCAAGTCGAGAGGATGAACTGGTAAATGCTCGGCGAGATGTTCGTGAAAATATCGTACGGAACCGGTTTCGAGTCGTAGTCGTAGAACGCGCCCTGGTTGCCGTGCGCGGACCAAACGACGATCGAAGCGGTCGGCGACTGAAACGCTTCGGCCAAGTCCTCGCCGAGCGAGCGCACGTTCATGACGACGCGAAAGTTGTGATTCGAAAGGAAGTTCATCACGCGCCAGAGGCCCTGGTACTCCTGCTGGGTGATGTTCTGGTCCTTTTCGGAGGCGCCGACGCCCCAGAGAATGACGAAATCACCGTTCACATAATTAGTGAGGTAACTGCGGTTCGGATCGCGGATCTCGAACGCGTAAGCGGTCGACCGGTCGTTTGCGTAAGGATCGAGGCGTGACTTCAGAATCTCGATCGCCTGGGCCTCGCCCGTGCCCGGGCGAATGCGGACGACTTCCGGATCGCCGACCTGGGCGAAAGCGGACGTGGACAACAAGAACATCAACAGAAGCGACTTTTTCATTTTCATCGTGGACTCCGGAATGACCGTGGGAGGGTTAAGTGCCAAGTGGCGGACTAGTCGGTGTGGTCGAAAACGATTCGCACGACGACACCGTCGGCGCGGAAGATTTCGAAGTGAAAATTCATGCACGCTTCCGAATTTTCGTTCGATCCGAGGGTCGACGCGAAAACGCCTAAATTCGTGGGATCTTCGATGAGCTCACGAAGTTTGCGTTGTTCGCGGGGTCCGATCTGGTCTTTCACGCACCGCGCGTCGTCGCCGGTCCCGAGGATATGGTCGATCGCCATGGCTACGCCGTCCGCTTGCGAGACGGAGTATTCACGGCCTTCTTCGCACATCTCGCTCGCGCGCAGTTCTTTCATCGCTTTTTTCGCGTCGAAACGATTCACGTCGAATGGATAGACATGGCCGTTGTCGTTTCCGGCGCAGTTTTCGTCGATGACGTCGAGAATGGCCTCCATCTGTGGAGGGAGATCGGCCGCGAAGCCGACCGACGCGGAAAACGAAGAGAGGAGCAGGCAGGCTCCGAACGTGGAAGCGAATTTCGAACTTTGCATGGGAGACTCCGGACCGTTGACGGTCGTTTTACTTGCGGATCGGCGACGAAACGATGGAGCTGCACATCGTCGAGAAAGACATTTCTTTCACGGCGGGGTTGCCCATCATTCGCGGGTAGATTTCGGTGGTCGAAGTCTTTACGGTCACGCGCGTGGCGTAATCGGTGACGGTACTGATCCAGCGATCGCCCATGCCGTTATTCGCTTCTTTCGTGGTGACGTGAAAGGGCTGCGCCTTTTTCACGGTGATCACCGCGTCGGGCACCGTCTTCTTTTCGTTGTTCTCCCAGTAGATCAGGCGAAAGCGCGAACCGTTGGCGGCTTCGAGCGCGCCGTCGTCGGCCTCGAGGGAATAGTCCTTCAGCCCGATTTCCTTTTCGCAGAACTCGTCGGCGCGGACGGTGGATGCGGAGAGAGTCGTCGCGAGGACGATCGTGGAAAGAACGGCAGACAGTGCACGAGATGAACGCATTGGATTTCCCCCATAACCAGCGGAAGGAGGCGAGCTCCCTTCCGAATTTCTTCAGTGCGCCGGAGATAGCGCTTAGCGTTATAAGTTGCAAGCTTAAATCAACGCGATGCGTCGTTATTTCCCTAACCTCGGCGGACCGGAAACCGTTACCGAGTGCCCCGGGGACCGGGGCGGGTTATCCTACATATTCAGTATTGAATTCATGGAGGAATTCCCATGGCCGCAGTTTTAAGCAGCAGGCAGAGTTTTTTCCGCACGGCGCTGGGGTCGCTCGGCTGGATCATTGGACTCTCCGCCGCGGGCGCCGCCATGGCGGCGGAAGAGGTCCGATTTCATCGCGCCGAACTCGACGCCTTCCTGCTCCTATCGAAACCCGAAACGACCTCGCTGCGACTCGACGGACGGACGGGGCAGTTTCGGCCCGGCCCTTCACTACGGTTCGCCGGCGTCGAGGACCAGGATTTCGAAGTCGATCTGAATTTAGGCGGTTCGCTCGTGGATCTGCGATTCAACGATTTGCGCGCGCGGGCGCCGTCGATCACGTTCGAGCCCGGTCGAATTCTGCTCGAGATCGCGTTCCATGATCAGGAGAAGGCGATCCGTAGCTTGCTCGGCGCGATCAGTTTACGCGGCGTTTCGGTCCGGGCCGGAATTCGATTCGCGGAGAACGGTGATATTCGACTGGAGTACGAAAGCGGCGCGCTCTTCGGCGAGATGCGCGGCACGGGGCTACTGCGACCGCGCTGGGTGATCGAAGCGATCCAGAGACGGGCGCTGAAAACGCTCAAGCGGGAAATCGAGCGGACGCTTTCGCGGCCCGAGGTCCAACAGTCGATCGAGAACGGCCTCCTTCTCTGGGCCCGCTTCTCGCGAGATCCGAATCTTTCCTCGGTGGTGAAGCGGTCCGTCGTCGTCGAAGCGGACGCAATTCGCTACGAAATCGAATAAAAAGCCGCTATGTTTTCCCTCATCGAAAGAGGGAAATCTCATGCAAGCTCAAACAAATTTAATCCTGCGCCGCCGGTCGATCTTCGGCGCGCTTCTGTGCGCGATCGTTTTGGGATCGAGCGGCTGCGGTTACAACAGCCTCCAGGGCCTCGACGAAGATGTGAAGGCCTCCTGGTCGGAAGTGGAAAACCAATTCCAGCGACGACTCGATCTCATCCCGAATCTCGTCGAGACGGTGAAGGGGTACGCCAAGCAAGAAAAAGAAACGCTGACGGCGGTCATCGAAGCGCGCGCGAAGGCCACGCAAACGACGATCAACGCGGGCGCCCTCTCGAACAAGGAAGCATTCGAAAAATTTCAAGCCGCGCAGGACGGGATGTCTTCCGCGCTTTCGCGGCTCATGGTCGTCGTCGAGAAATATCCCGACCTGAAGTCGAACCAGAACTTCATGGACCTCCAGGCGCAGCTTGAAGGTACGGAAAACCGGATCGCGGTCGCGCGCAAACGTTACATCGACTCGGTCGCCGAATATAACAAGAAGGTCCGCTTCTTTCCGACCAATCTGACGGCGAAGTATCTGCTGAAGCTGGAACCCCGCGAATCGTTCCAGGCCTCGGCCGAGGCGAAGACGGCGCCGAAGGTGACGTTCTGAGCCGGTTCTCCTCCGAAACGATGGAACAGGTCCGCGCGGTCGTCGCGGAAGTCGAAGCCACGACGTCGGGCGAAATCGTCCCGATTGTTTGGGAGGCGTCGGCGGATTATTCCTGGATTCGCGTGGTCCTCGCTTTCTGGGGCGCGGTCGCCGCTTTCGCGATCGTCGAACTCTACCAGTACCTCTCATCCTGGCCGCTTTCCCTGACGGTCTCGGGAATGGTGATCGGCGCCGGAGCGGCGATGGGCTTCGGCCTCGCCTGGATTCCGGCGATCGCCCGCCGCGCGATCGGACACGATCGCCTGGACGAAGCGGCGCGACTTCGAGCGACCGCTTTGTTCCTGGAGCATGGAGTGGGCGAAACTCGGGACCGCACCGGGGTTCTCGTTTTCATTTCGAAATTCGAGCACGAGATCGTGGTCCTTGCCGACAAGGGCATCCACGCGAAAGTCCCCGAGGGATATTGGACGGGGCTCTGCGATGAGTTTGTCGGCCAGGTGAAGACCCGCGGCGAGATCGAAACCCTCTGTGATCTGATTCGGAAAATCGGCGGCGAACTGGCGACGCATTTTCCTCGTTCGGCGCAGGATCGAAACGAGCTCCACGACGACCTGCGAGGCAAATCGTGAGAACCTCGCGCTTCGCGCTCGCGCTATGTCTGGCAGCCGTCGGAATTTCTGTCTTTCCGGGGAACCCCCGCGCCGCGGAGGCGCCCGTCCCTGAACTCTCGCGCCCGATCATCGACGAAGCGGGGTTTCTTCGGAGCTCCGATCTCGCCGAAATCGAACCCTTCCTCTACGAAATGCGTAAACAGGGCAAGGCCCAGATGGCCGTGTTTATCCCAGA
The DNA here is from genome assembly GCA_964536965.1 of uncultured Bacteriovoracaceae bacterium. GTDB lineage: Bacteria > Bdellovibrionota > UBA1018 > UBA1018 > UBA1018 > JACMQW01. The sequence goes on along the minus strand of CAZIAL010000054.1, from coordinate 7,532 downwards.
ATCGTTGGGCGGCGCGGATATCGAATCGTTCTCGCTCCGCGTGGCCGAAACCTGGAAACTCGGCGGAAAGGGAAGCGATCGGGGTCTTTTGCTCGTCATCGCTCCGGCCGAACGCAAAATGCGTCTCGAAGTCGGATACGGGCTCGAAGGCGAGATTCCGGACGTGGTCGCCCGCCGGTTGCTCGACCAAGTATTGAAACCGGCGCTTCGCGACGGGCGGCCAGGCGAGGGAGTGCTCGGAGTCGCTCTGAATGTCGGAAACCTGGTCGGCGCCGATTTTACGGCCCTCGGTGGAGCTCGCCGAAATTCCGTGCCCGATGTCCGCCAGCGGGCGCCCGGATTGAAAAATTGGATCGTCCTGCTTCCGCTCCTCTTCCTGTTCGGAGGCGGATTTCTCAGCTTCCTCCTGGGCGGCGTCGCGGGGATCGTGGCGTATTTTTTCACGCGTCAGATCGGGATCGCGCTCGTGGCCTTCGGAGTGGTCGCCCTTCTGTTTCGCGGCCGCGGACGTCCGAGCCGTAGTTCCTCGTTTCTCGGGGGAATGCTCCTCGGCAATGGCTTAGGCGGTCGTTCTTCCGGCGGGCTTTTCGGCGGCGGCGGAGGGGGCGGCTTCGGTGGATTTGGCGGTGGCGGCGGGAGCTTTGGCGGGGGAGGCTCGTCCTCGAGCTGGTGAGGGGAGTCGTTCGCGGGAAAGACGATCGCTCTAAGCCCGCCCTATCCCCGGTAGACCGGAAACTTTCCGCAAAGCACCTTCACTTCGGCGCCGATCGCCGCGAGCTTCGTCTCGTCGCCTTTCGAACGCAGAGCGGAGAGGATCCACTTCGCGATCGCTTTCATTTCTTCCGGGCCGAATCCGCGCGTGGTCGACGCCGGCGTTCCGATGCGAATTCCGCTCGTGACGAAGGGGCTGCGGGTATCGCCGGGCACTGCGTTTTTGTTCACCGTGATATGGGCGCGGTCCAGCCAGCCTTCCGCGTCCTTTCCGGTCACCGTTCCATCGTCGAATCCCGTGAGATCCGCGAGCATGAGATGGTTGTCCGTGCCGCCGGTGACCAGGCGCAGTCCGCCCTCCTGGAGGGCTTCGGCGAGCGTTTTCGCGTTCGCGACGACCTGCTGCTGATAGACTTTAAACTCGGGCTTCAGAGCCTCGCCGAACGCTACGGCTTTGGCGGCGATCACATGCATGAGGGGGCCGCCCTGGATGCCCGGGAAAATCTGGGAATTCGCGGCCTTGATCCGTTCCGCGCTCGCGAGAATGATTCCGCCGCGCGGTCCGCGCAAGGTTTTATGCGTCGTCGAGGTGACGTAGGTCGCATGAGGAACCGGAGAGGGGTGGACTCCCGCCGCGACGAGGCCCGCGATATGCGCCATATCGACGACGAAGTCACAGCCGTTTTCTTTCGCGATCGAGCCCATGGTTTCGAAATCGATGACTCGGGGATACGCACTCGCGCCGGCGACCAGGACCTTCGGCTTTTCTTTTTTCACGAGATCGCGAACGGCGTCGTAGTCGATTCGTTCCGTCTTCGGATCGAGGCCGTATCCGACGACCTGATAGAGACGGCCCGAAAAATTCACGGGTGAGCCGTGAGTGAGGTGCCCGCCGTGCGCAAGCGACATACCCACGATCTTATCGCCCGGCTTCATCAGCGCCATATAAACGGCCATATTCGCCTGCGACCCCGCATGGGGTTGCACATTCGCGGCTTCCGCGCCGAAGAGCTTGCAGAGGCGGTCGATCGCTAGCCGTTCCGCGATGTCGACGAACTCGCAGCCGCCGTAATAACGTTTGCCCGGATATCCTTCGGCGTACTTATTCGTGAGCACGGTCGACTGGGCTTCCATCACGGCCTTCGAAGCGTAGTTTTCGGAAGCGATGAGTTCGATGCCGTCTTGCTGGCGGGCGTATTCCTTCTGCACCGAAGCGAAGATTTCGGGATCGGAAATTTCGAGGGACTGGTCAAACCAGGTGGGGCGACTCATACCGACTGTCCTTTTTTCAAGCCCAGGCGTTTCTCGAGCCCGGAAATTTTTTCGATCCGTCCGCAGTGGCGCTCGCCTCCCGAGAAAGGAGTGGTCAGCCAGGTCCGAACGATTTCGGTGGCCTGATCGGAGGTGACGAGTCGAGCGCCGATGCAGAGGATGTTCGCGTCGTTATGGTCGCGCGAGAGGCGAGCGGCTTCGGTGGTTTCGACGACTGCCGCCCGGACGCCTGGAAATTTGTTCGCCGCGATCGACATTCCGATCCCGCTGCCGCAGATCAGAATTCCGCGCGGAGCTTTCCCCGAGGAGACGAGTGACGCGACCTTCTCGGCGTAGTCGGGGTAGTCCACGCGGTCTTCGTTGGGAGGACCCAAGTCGTCGAACTCGATGCCGGGAACGGTTTTCGTGATCCGTTCGATCAGGAGCCTCTTCAGCTCGGGAGCGGCGTGGTCACCTGCGATCGGAATGCGTGGGTTTGCCATGCTCCGACGCTATCGCGGGTGGGTTCCGGGCACAACTCCAGGGAGGGATTGGCGAGGAGAGTTAAGCGTTAAGTTTCGGTTGGGGACGATCGCGGCGCGTCCAGGCGACCGCGAGTCCGACGAGTAGGGCGACCGAACAGAACTGATTCAATCCGGAAGCCGGGACGACCTGGAGAAAAGGGTTCGACTCGCTCAGCGGGTAAAAGGGAAGCGCGTCCGTATGCATGATCGCATCCAGCACGACGTGCGACCAGACGCCAAAGAGTCCGGTCCCGATCACGACGTATCTGGAGTGGTGCCCCTCCGCCTTCGCCCATCGCTGGAAAGTCGGAAAGCGCCCGAGTCGGGGTGCGAGCCAGTGAAAGAGGGGGCGGTGGATCCAAACGGCGAACGCAAAAGGAATGAGCGAGCCGAGGAAACTGTGGAGGACCCCGTGCAGGCGGATCCGACCGGCGAAGAAATTCACGGCCGTTTCGCAGTCCATGAAAAACTGGGTCGTCGCGAAGATCCCGAGGCTCAGCCGCGGAAAGACGATTCGCGTGAAGAGCGCGGGACCGAAGTGGAGGGGTGTAATCGGCATCGACCTGGCGACCTAGCCGTCGACGCGCGCGAAGACGATGCTCGCGTTCGAGCCGCCGAAGCCAAACGAGTTCGAGATCGCGTACTTCACGCTCTTCGCGACCGATTTGCCGAGGGTGAAATTCAGGCCGAGCGCCTCGCACTCCGGATCGAGTTTCGTCACGTTCATCGTCGGCGGGATTTTTCCGTCGCGGCAAGCGAGAACCGAGAATACGGCTTCGAGCGCGCCGGCCGCACCGAGCAGGTGACCGGTCATCGACTTCGTCGAGGAGACGTGGACCTTCGATTTATCGACCCGCTTCGCGATCGCGCGCGCTTCTTCGGTGTCACCGGCGGGAGTCGAAGTGCCGTGCGAGTTCACATAATCGACCTGCGCGCCGGAGATGCCGGCGTCGGCCAGCGCCGCATCCATCGCGCGTCCGCCGCCTTCGCCTTCGACCGACGGAGAGGTGATGTGATAAGCGTCCGCCGAAAGTCCGTAGCCGGCGATTTCGGCGTAAATTTTCGCGCCCCGCTTTTTCGCGTGCTCGTACTCCTCGAGTACCAGCACGGCCGCGCCTTCGCCCATGACGAAACCGTCGCGCTCGGTGTCGTAGGGACGCGAAGCGGTTTCCGGCGAATCGTTCCGAGCGGAAAGCGCGCGCATCGCCGCGAATCCGCCGATGCCGAGTTTACAAACGACGGCTTCGCTGCCTCCGGCCAGCATGATGTCGGCGTCGCCGCGGCGGATCTGCCACATGGATTCGCCGATCGAGTGCGCGCTCGACGTGCAGGCGGTGGTATTGCAGAGATTCGGGCCCTTCAGGTCCAGGAGAATCGAGACCATTCCGGCCGCGAGATTCGGGATCGACTGTGTAATGAAAAACGGAGTGATGCGGCGATAACCTTTTTCGAGGAAGGCGTTATGCACCTCTTCGATTTCCGGGAGTCCGCCCATGCCGACACCGATGTTCACGCCCATTCGGGTCGGGTCGATTTTCGCGCGGTGGGCATCGAGGCCCGAGTCCGCGTAAGCTTCGAGACCGGCGGCCATCGCGAAATGCGAAAATCGGCCGATCTTTCGCGCATCTTTCGGATTGGCGGCGACCGTGATCGGCGCTTCCGGAGGGTTCGCCAGCGGTCGTGGCTGGAGAGGGGCCGGAATCGGTTTCGTGACGTCGAAACCCTTCACTTCCCCGGCGATCTGGACCGAGCAGTCGGTCGGGTCGAAAAGAGAGATCTTTCCGATGCCCGACCGACCTTCGATCGCATTTTTCCACGATTCCCCGGCGGTGAGTCCGAGCGGCGAAACCGCTCCGATTCCCGTGACGACGACTCTTCGTTTTTGCGTAGGAGTTGCCACGTCGAATTTCCGGGGAATGAAGCCTAGTTGTTGGCTTTCGAGGTGATGTATTTCACGACGTCGCCGACCGTCTTCATTTTTTCGGCGTCTTCATCTGGAATATCCAGGTCGAATTCTTCTTCCATGGTCATCACGAGCTCGACGATGTCGAGGCTGTCCGCGCCGAGATCGTCGATGAACGACGCCGTCTGCGAAACTTTCGTGGCGTCGACGGCAAGTTGGTCGACGATGATGGAACGGACTCTTTCTTCAATGGAAGCGGTCATGAGCTGATCTCTTTCCTTATACGTTTGATAGACAATGGCGCCGGGCGCTTTCGCGATCGACTTACCTCAGGACCCGAGCGAGTCCTAGATATACATTCCGCCGTTCACCCCGATCACCTGGCCGGTAATATACCGAGCCCCCGGCGAAGCCAAAAAGGCGACCGTCTCTGCGACGTCCTCGGGTTGACCAAAACTGCCTAGCGGAATGCCCCGGAGAATCGCGTCTTTTTGCGCCTCCGTCAAGGCTCCCGTCATGTCGGTTTGGATGTAGCCCGGCGCGACAACATTGCAGCGAATTTTGCGGGAGGCGAGCTCTTTTGCGACGGATTTAGCGAAACCGATCAATCCGGCTTTCGCCGCGGCGTAAGCCGACTGCCCAGCATTTCCCATCTCTCCAACGACGGAAGAAATCAGGATGACGGAACCATTGCGTGCTTTCATCATTCCGCGTGACGCAGCGCGTACGCAGTAGATCGCGCCCTTCAGATCCACGTCCAAAGTGCGATCCAGATCCTCATCCTTTAAGCGCATGAGGAGAGAGTCGATCGTAATTCCCGCGTTCGCGACGAGAACCTGCACGGGCCCGTGGGCGCCCTCGAGCTTCTCAATCGCGGCATCGACTTCCTTCGAATCGGCGACGTTGAACTTCGCGAGGACGGCTTTTCCGCCCGCGGCCTCGATCTTCGTCTGAAGAGCTTTCGCCTTGTCCTCCGCCGAGGCAAAATTCAGGGCGACCGTGTATCCGGCCGCCGCGAGACGTTCGGCGATCGCGGCGCCGAGTCCGCGAGAGGCGCCGGTGACCAGGGCGAGGGGAGCGGTGGAATTCGTCATACATAGTCTCCTAAGGCGGCCAGCGTGCGCGCATCCGAGACGCCGCTGGCGATGAAGGTTTTCGAAGGAAAAGAGGTCGCGATGCGTTTCACCAGACCTTGCAGAACTTTGCCCGGACCGAATTCGACGGCGGGCCCGTAGTTGCGCTCGATCAGGGTCGCGACGGACTGGCGCCAAAGCACGGGATGATCGACCTGCTCGACGAGCAGCTCGAAAACGACGGAAGGCTCGGCCGTGAGTTTGGCCGTGCGATTCGGAACGTAGGGGAAGCGCAGGGCCGATGGCTTCTCGTTCGGCTTCGCCTGCGAGAAGAGTTCGGCCATGCGTTCGCGAGCGGGGGCCATGAGCGAGCAGTGGAAGGGCGCGGAGACCGCGAGGGGAATCGCCTTGCCCTTGAATCGATCGCCCGCTTTCACGAGCGCGACGGCCTCGGTGACCGCATCGGCGGAGCCGGCCACGACCGTCTGTCCGGGAGCGTTGTAGTTCGCCGCGGAGAGGGCGCACTCGACCGTGATATCGGGAGTAGCGCCATCGCGGCGCTTCGCTTTCGCGATTTCCACGGCTGCCGAGCAGAGCGCTTCGATCACCTCGTCTTCCAGTCCCATCAGCGCCGCCATTCCGCCTTGGCCAGCGGGAACCGCGATCTGCATCGCTTTTCCGCGTTCGCGAACCCAGCGGGTCGCCGACGCCAAGGGGAAAGCTCCCGCGGCGACGAGCGCGGAGTACTCGCCGAGGCTATGTCCCGCGACGGCGGAGGGTTTAAAACCTTTTTCGGACTCCGCCACGCGGAATGCCGCGACCGAAGAAACGAGGAGCGCCGGCTGCGTATTTTCCGTCAGGACGAGATCGGTCTCGGGCCCGTCGAAGCAGAGTCTTTTCAGGTCGACGGAAATCGCGTCGCTCGCTTCTTCGAAGAGCTCGCGCACGAGCTTGAAGTTCTCATGCAGTTCCTTCGCCATGCCCACATGCTGGGAGCCTTGGCCGGGGAAAAACGCTACGGGTTGGTTCGGACTGGACATGCTCATTTCTCCACTCGGGATCGAAGGTCGAATCAGGATTAGTAGTGAATCACCGCCGAACCGGCGGTCGTTCCGGCGCCGAAGACCGGCACCAGGATTTTTTGGCCGCGGCGGATTCGACCGCTCCGCACACCGAAATCGAAAGCCGTCGGCACCGTGGCGGCCGAGGTATTGCCGCGTTCGGCGATGTTCAGCACGAACCGGTCGATGGAAACTCCCTGTTTTTTCGCGACCATTTCGAGGATTCGCAGATTCGCTTGGTGGGGCACGACATGGTCCATGTTCGCGGTCGTCATCCCCATCGAAGAGAGAAGCTCGTTCGAGAGATCGACCATCGTGCGGACCGAGGCTTTAAAGATCTCGGAACCTTTCATCTGCATTCGCGTCTCGGAATAGGCATGCGGTCGACGTTCGGCCGGCTGCATGCCGTAAGGCGGTCGTGCCGATCCGCCGGCTGTGATCTGGAACATCTCGGTCGCGGTTCCGTCCGCCGCGAGCGAGAAGCGGGGCGGGATCGTCGAGCCGGATTCGTCGCGCGAAAGAACCATGGCGCCGGCGCCGTCCCCGAAGAGGATGGCGCTCTTTCGGTCGGTGAAATCGGTCACCGCCGAAAGCGCGTCCGCGCCGATGATCAGGAGATTTTTCGCAAGTCCGGCGGCGATCATCGAGTGTCCGACGGCCCACGCATGATGAAACCCGCTGCAGGCGGCATTCAAGTCCATCGCGAACGCTTTGCCCGCGCCGAGCCGGCGATGGATGAGCGTGGCGGTGGCCGGAATGAGTTGTTCCGGCGTGCACGTCGCGAGCAGAATTCCGTCGATGGAAGCGATCGTCATTCCGGCGGATTCGAGCGCGCGATCCGCGGCGACCGCGCCGAGTCCCGAAAGGGACTCACCGGGACCGAGAAAATGGCGCGTAACGATTCCGGTCCGCTCGCGAATCCACTCCGGGCCAAAGCCTTCGACGCCTTCTTCCGAATGTTTGGTCGAGGTCGAGACGATCGCCTGCTGGATGAGATGGCAAAGCTCTT
>CAZIAL010000053.1:20696-22395 GCA_964536965.1 uncultured Bacteriovoracaceae bacterium | reverse complement strand
AGCGTCGATTCCATCGACTTCTCGGACGGCTCCATCATGAAGAATCCCCCATGATGGGCGTCCACGAGCGGGGTCAGTTCGGACATGATCAGCTGGGCGACGGAAACGATGTTCCGCTGACCCTGCATCATGCCGGAGAACTTCGCGAGGTTGGTTTTCAGCCAATCCTGCTCGCGGTTCTTCTGCGTCGTGTCCTTCAGATTTCCGATCATCTGGTTGATGTTGTCCTTCAGCTGGAGAACTTCGCCCTGGGCTTCGACGTTAATCGAACGGGTCAGATCCCCTTTCGTGACGGCGGTCGAAACGTCGGCGATCGCGCGGACCTGGGAAGAAAGGTTACCCGCGAGCTGGTTCACGTTGTCGGTCAGCTCGCGCCACGTTCCCGCGGCGCCCGGAACCTTGGCCTGACCACCCAGTTTTCCTTCGATCCCCACTTCGCGAGCCACCGAAGTCACCTCGTCGGCGAAGGTCCGGAGCGTATCGGTCATGGAGTTAATCGTCTCGGCGAGCGCCGCGACCTCCCCTTTCGCTTCGAGGACGAACTTCTGGTTCAGGTCGCCGTTCGCGACGGCCGTAACCACCTTCACGATCCCACGGACCTGGGTCGTGAGGTTCGACGCCATGAAGTTCACGTTATCCGTGAGGTCTTTCCAGGTTCCGGCGACGCCCGGCACTTTCGCCTGCGCTCCGAGTTTCCCTTCGATCCCGACCTCGCGGGCGACGGTCGTCACCTGATCGGCGAAGATCCGGAGCGTGTCGGTCATGTTGTTCATCGTCTCGGCGAGCGCCGCGACCTCTCCTTTCGCTTCGAGGACGAACTTCTGGTTCAGGTCGCCGTTCGCGATCGCCGTAACGACTTTCACGATGCCGCGGACCTGGGTCGTGAGGTTCGAGGCCATGAAGTTCACGTTATCCGTGAGATCCTTCCACGTTCCCGAGACGCCCTTCACCTCGGCCTGACCGCCGAGTTTTCCTTCCGTACCGACCTCTTTCGCGACGCGAGTCACCTCGGCGGCGAACGAATTCAGCTGGTCCACCATGATGTTGATCGTGTTTTTCAGTTCGAGAATCTCGCCCTTGGCGTCGACCGAAATCTTCTGCGAAAGATCGCCCTTCGCGACGGCCGTCGTGACCTTCGCGATGTTTCGAACCTGCGTCGTCAGATTCGCGGCGAGGACGTTCACGTTATCCGTCAGGTCTTTCCAAGTTCCCGAGACGCCGCGAACATCGGCCTGGGATCCGAGTTTTCCTTCCGTCCCGACCTCTTTCGCGACGCGCGTGACTTCTGCCGCGAACGATCGGAGCTGATCCACCATGACGTTGATCGTGGATTTGAGCTCCAGGATCTCGCCCTTCGCTTCGACGGTGATCTTCCGGGTCAGGTCGCCGTTCGCGACGGCGGTCGTCACGTTGGCGATGTTCCGGACCTGGTTCGTGAGGTTCGAAGCGAGACCATTCACGTTGTCGGTGAGATCTTTCCACGTCCCGGAGACGCCCTTCACGTCCGCCTGTCCGCCGAGTTTTCCTTCGGTACCGACCTCTTTCGCGACCCGCGTAACCTCCGCGGCAAAGGAATTCAGCTGATCCACCATGATATTAATCGTGTTTTTCAGCGCGAGGATCTCGCCCTCGGCATCGACCGTAATTTTCTGCGAAAGATCGCCGTTCGCGACAGCGGTCGTCACCTTCGCGATGTTTC
>CAZIAL010000053.1:0-20596 GCA_964536965.1 uncultured Bacteriovoracaceae bacterium | reverse complement strand
ATTTTCTGCGAAAGATCGCCGTTCGCGACAGCGGTCGTCACCTTCGCGATGTTTCGGACCTGACCCGTCAGGTTCGCGGCCAGGACGTTCACGTTATCCGTCAGATCTTTCCAGGTTCCGGAGACCCCTTTCACGTCGGCCTGTCCACCGAGCTTCCCTTCGTTACCGACCTCTTTCGCGACTCGCGTCACCTCGGCGGCAAACGAGGAGAGCTGGTCAACCATGGTGTTGATCGTATTCTTCAGTTCGGCGATCTCGCCCTTCGCATCGACGGTGATCTTCTGGGAAAGATCGCCCTTGGCCACGGCCGTCGTCACCTTCGCGATGTTTCGGACCTGGTTGGTGAGGTTCGAAGCCAGACCGTTCACGTTGTCCGTGAGGTCTTTCCACGTTCCGCTGACCCCCTTCACTTCGGCCTGTCCGCCGAGCTTTCCTTCGCTACCGACCTCCTTCGCGACTCGAGTCACCTCGGCGGCGAACGAGTTCAGCTGATCCACGAGACTGTTCACCGTCGTACCGATGCGGAGGAACTCGCCGCGGACCGGTCGGCCTTCGATCTCCAGCGACATTTTCTGCGAAAGATCGCCCTTCGCGACGGCCGTAATCACGCGCGCCGCTTCGTTGGTCGGCGCGACCAGATCGGCGATCAGCTGGTTGACGGAATTCACGGAATTCGCCCAGGATCCCCGGGCCGGGCCGACGGAAGCGCGCTCGGTCATTCGCCCTTCCTGCCCGACGATCTTCCCGACGCGCAGGAATTCCTGCGCCATATGCTCGTTCAGTCCGAGAATGTCGTTCAGGAGTTCGCCCGCGCGATTCAGGATGCCGCCCTTTTCGTAAGGGAGCCGAACCGTGAAGTCCCCTTCCTTCATCGCCTTCAGAACTTCGACCAGTTGCTCGATCTCTTCGCGGTTGGATTCAGAAAGCTGTTCGTGGGCGGCGCGATCCGCATGGGCGCGGGCGTCCCTCTGGGCCTTCAGCGCATTCTTCGCGAGCAGAGCGCCGCCGGCGCGATGCCTCTCCTTCACAAGCGGCGTCTTTCCGTTCTTCTTTTTTGCGGAGGGAACAAGGGACGAGCCGGCGAGCGATGGGTCTTGTTTCACTGGTTTTTCCTCGGGCCTCGAGCATGAAATTTCTTTGAAATCTAAGAAAGCAAAAAGTTCTAAAATTGCGTTAATTCCGACATATATGGAGTCCTCCATCGATTGTCCGCTTAAAACTTTTTAACGGAGAAGGGCGATAAAATCCGGTTGTGAAGCGCCGTGAAGGAGGCGAAAGTTCTCTCACGTGTGAAAGCGAGAGAAGCGCGCGGAGGCCCGCAGACCGACATCCTTTTAGTCGACGACCGCGAGGAGAATCTACTCACCCTCGAAGCGGCACTTTCGTCTCCGCGCTATCGCCTCTTCAAGGCGACCTCCGGAGACGCCGCCCTCCGCTATCTCCTCGATCATGAACCCGCGCTCATCTTGATGGATGTGCAGATGCCGGGACTTGACGGCTACGAAACGGCGAGCCTGATTAAGAGCAGTCAGAGAACGCGCGAAATTCCGATCATCTTCGTGACGGCGCTGAACCTCGATGAACACTACGTGCATCGGGCGTACGACCACGGCGCCGTCGACTATGTTTATAAACCTTTCGACATTCACATCCTCCGATCGAAAGTTTCCGTCTTCGTCGACCTCGCCGAGAAGACGAAACGACTGGTACGAGCGGAAGTTGCTCTGCGCGAGGCGGAAGCGAAAGAGCGGGAACGCCGAATCGCCCAGCTCGAGCTGACCAGCATGCGCCGCGAGCGCGCCGAACAGAATAGATTCCGCGACCTCGTCGAGGGCCTCCAGCACGGAGTGGTCTGGGCCATGAATTTACAGACGCGGACGATCCATTTTGTGAGCGACAGCGCGGAACGAATCCTGGGAAGTCCCGCCGCGAAATGGACGGAAGAACCCGACTTTTTCGCGCGCGGGGTGCATCCCGATGACCAAGACGGATTTCGCCAGGCCCTCGGACGACTGGGTCCGAGAGTACGCGACGCCCACTTCGAGCACCGGTTCGTACGGCCCGATGGAAGCATCGTCTGGCTCCATACCGGATTTCGCCTTTCCCAGGATCCGGAACGGGCCGAGCACGAAATCCGGGGTCTCTCCGTGGACATCACCCAGATGAAGCTGGCGGAAGAAACGTTACGGCGGCACAAGCACCGATCCGATTTCCTCGCCGAAGCGAGCGGTCTGCTTTCCCAATCACTCGAACCTGCGGCCACTCTGGAGGCGCTCGCCCGCCTCACCGTGAGCCGAATCGCCGGCTGGTGCGCGGTCGATATCCAAGACCCATCGGAGCAAGGTTCCGTATCGACGACCGCTCACGCCGACCCGAACCGCCAGACCCTGCTTCGAGACCACCAGATCCGGTTTCCGATTCCGGATTCCGTTCGGGCGGGCGAACCCCTGCTCATTCGCGAACTGGGAGCGCCCCGGTTGGGCGAATTTTTTACGCCCGAAATCGTGAAACTCCTCCAGCGTGAAATCCGACCGGTTTCCCTCATGATCGTTCCGATTCGGATCCGCGAATGCACGATCGGCTCGATGACTTTCGTCTCGACGGGACCCGCTGAGTACTACGATAGCGCGGATCTCGGCATGGTCCAGGATCTCGCCCGACGAGTCGCCACTTGCATGGAGAACGCGAACCTCTACCAGCAGATGCGAGCCGCCGTCCGCATCCGGGATGACTTTCTCTCCATCGCATCCCATGAGCTGAAGACTCCGCTGACGCCGCTGAAGCTCCAGGCCCAAGGCCTGCGTCGCGCCTTGCTCACCCAGTCGGCGGCGGCCATCGATCCCGCGAAAATCACGCGCATGCTCGAAACCTCGGATCGGCAGATCAACCGTCTTTCACGCCTAATCGACGATCTGCTCGATATCTCCCGCATCAGTTCCGGAAAGCTGAAACTGAACTTCGAACCCTTTAACCTGGGCGAACTCGTTCGCGAAATCACGGAACGCTTCGAGGAAGAAATCAGGACTGCGCGCTGCACGCTCGTCACCGACCTCCCGTCCGAAATGGAGGTGCACTGGGACCGTTTCCGGATCGAGCAAGTGCTCATCAACCTGCTGACCAACGCGCTAAAATACGGCGCCGGCAGCGAGGTCCGCATTTCCATTCGCCGCGACGCGGATCATATAGACCTCTCGATCCAGGATCGGGGGATCGGCATCGCCGAGGAAGACCAGGCGCGGGTATTCGGACGGTTCGAACGGGCCGTTTCGGGGAATCACTTCGGCGGCTTGGGCCTGGGGCTCTATATCGTGACCCAGATCATCGAAGCCCATGGGGGCCGGATCGCGCTGAAGAGTCGCCCCGGCGCGGGCTCGCTCTTTTCGGTCTTGCTGGCCGCGCAACCTAACCTGTCCCCTTCGGCCGACTTCTCCCCGTCCGCAGGAAGCCCCCCCTCCGAGCGCCCGGCCGTGACCGAGCTTCGGCACTGATTTCCTCGCGTGAGAGGCGCCGGCCACCCCGCCGAAACGCTCCATTACACAGCCACCGAATATAATACTCAGGTAATGAAGAAAATCCGTTCCCTCTCCGGAATCACCTGTGCTAGGCTCCAAATCGTTAGTGTATCGCCGTTCTTTCGAGTCTGCGGGCGCAGTGCCCATACCTCTAGAGTGGCTCCCAGCACCTTTAGGAGGTTTTATGGGTAATAAACTGTACGTTGGTAATCTTCCATTCTCTGCAACCGAAGCCGAACTCACTGAAGCTTTTTCCCAGTGCGGCACCGTCGCATCGGCTAAAATCATCACGGATCGCGAAACCGGACGCTCCAAAGGCTTCGGATTCGTCGAAATGTCGACGGACGCGGAAGCGGCCGACGCCATCACGAAGTTCAACGGCGCCGACTACGCTGGTCGCGCGATGACCGTCAACGAAGCTAAGCCTATGGCCCCTCGCGAAGATCGCGGCGGCGGACGCGGCGGCTTCGGCGGCGGCGGTGGTGGCGGACGCGGCGGACGCTACTAAGCTTACCTCGTTATTTTTTTAGAGGGCCGGGACGTTTCGTTCCGGCCCTTGTTTTTCGAAAGAACCTAAAACGGTCCTTCGACAAAAACCCTCTCGCACCTCGACAGTCGAAGCTTCCGAATCCTACATTCAGTCGTAGATCGAATATTGTGTGCGAGACCCCTGCTTACCGCCTGAATTGGAAAATGGTTTTCCGCTTCAAGCCCGCAGGACTCGGTCATCTAACGCACACGATTCCGTATCCATGAGGCCCGCCTCCGAAATTTCGGAGGCCGTTCATTCGAACACCGGCCGATCATGTGCCCTCCTGAATAGGATATTCATGAAAACGTTCCAAGAACTCGATCTCCCGTCCTCCGTCCAGAAGGCGCTCGTCGCCATGGAGTTCTCCACTCCGACCCCGATCCAGGCGCAAGCCATTCCCGTCGCGCTCGAACGCAAAGACGTGATCGGCGTGGCCCAGACCGGAACCGGCAAAACCGCCGCGTTCTGTCTCCCGATGCTCACCTCCCTCATGGAGAATCCGAATAAGACCGGCCTCGTCCTGGTTCCGACCCGGGAACTCGCGCTCCAGATCGAAGAGTTCTGGAAAAAGATTTCGCAGTTCTCCCCGGGAATGCACGCGGTACTCCTGATCGGCGGCGTCGCCATGCAGCCCCAGATCCGAGGCCTCCAGCGGAAACCTCGCGTGATCATCGCGACTCCGGGCCGCCTGGTGGACCACCTCCAGCGCCGCACGGCCGATGTGCGGAATACCGAAATTCTCGTTCTCGACGAAGCCGATCGCATGCTCGACATGGGATTCGCTCCGCAGCTGAACCAGATCGTCCGGATGATTCCGACCGATCGCCAGACCCTTTTCTTCACGGCCACCTGGTCGAAAGAAATGGACGCGCTCGCGAAAAAGTACCTGATCCAGCCGGTCCGCGTGACCGTCGGTACTGTTTCGGCAGCCGCGCCGAAGGTCGACCAATCCGTGCTGATGACCAGCGTGAAAAACAAGAACGATACGCTTCTCGACGAGATCAACGCTCGCGAAGGCTCCGTGCTCGTATTCGCACGGACCCAGTCGCGCACGGATCGCGTGGCGAAGTTCCTCCATTCCTACGGCGTCGACGTCGGCCGGATCCACGGCGGGCGTTCGCAGGCCCAGCGCGTGAATGCGCTCGAGTCCTTCCGCGCGGGCAAGATCCGCGTTCTGATCGCCACCGATATCGCCGCGCGCGGGATCGACGTGACCGACATCGGACATGTCATTAACTACGACCTCCCCCAGGTTCCCGAGGATTACATCCACCGCATCGGCCGCACCGGCCGAAACGGCGCGACGGGGCAGTCGATCTCCTTCGTCACTTCGGAAGACCGCGCGCAGTGGCTCGCGATCGATCGCCTGCTGAAACGTGGCGGAACCCAGGTGACGACGGCGAAAGAAATCGTGCGTGATCCTTCGGCTCCGGCTCCGGTTCGCGTCACTCCTCCTGCCCCGGTTCGGGTCGGTTCGGGCGGCGGGAATTCGAACGGCGGCGGACGTTCCGGCGGAAACCGCGGTGGCAACAGCCGTCGCGATCGCAACGACCGCGGACAGACCCAGCAGAACGACCAGCCGTGGAGCGAGCAGAATCGCCAGTCCCGGCGGCCGCACCGCAAAGGTCAGCGTCCCGCGAATATGAGCGCTCCGGCGGCCACGACGGGGGTCGTGACCTGGGAAAGCGTGCGCCCGAATCCGATTCGGATCGGCGTCGCGAAGTAGCCAAGAGTCGGTCCCTGTTTCGATAAAACTGAAAAGAGGCGGATCCTCGCGGACCCGCCTCTTTTTTTAGTTCGTTTTGGTGGATGACTTCGCGAGTTTCGCGGCGATCGCGCGGATCTCGAGAATCTGCGGGAGCTTCGGCGCGGATTCGGCGTTCATCATCGACTGCGCATTCGAGGGAAGTTGCGCCAGGGCCGCATTCAACTTTTCGAGACCTCCAGAAACTTCGGCGAACGCTTCCGCTTTCACCCCGGCTGCCGTAAGCATCATCTTCGTCTGGAGGGCCGCTTTCAGACGGTCCGTGGCGTCCTGGAGCTTCACCGCGCTTGGCTTGATGGAAAGACTTCCATTGCCCGTTTGTTCATCGGTTTGCATCGAAACGGCTTCGGCGCCGAGGTTCATTAACGCCGTACCGACGAAGAGATTCAGACGAAGCTGGAAGAGGCGGATGATGTCGTCGGACTCACGAAGCGCTTCATAGAGGTGGACGGGAAGCTCGGAAAGGGCCCGCGGGTCCGCCTCGGCTTTCGATTTCACGGCGAGCGCGTCACTCAGAATGTCGAACATCGACTTCACGCGAAATCCGTGCTTTTTTGCGGCCTCGAGCTGGCGTTCGCTCACCTTATGCATCGCTCCGGCGAACGCGAAAGCATCGAGAAATTCGGGGTTCTGTAATGCTTCCACCAGGGACGCCTGGGAACCGGGGGATGGCTTCTTGAAATCTTTCTGAACTTTCATCGCCTCGGACACGGCGTCCGTCATCATGCGGTTCCGCTTCGCCTCGTCGTCTTCGCGGAAGGCGTCGTCCTTATAAAGCTGGTATTCGAGCGCCGCGAAGTAGGCGGCCGCCGACGCCATCTTCGCCTCGAGCGAGGTCGCCTCGTGCATCGTTTTCATCGCGCTCTCGCGTCGGTCGCGGGATCCGCCTTGGCGTCCATCTCCGTAAGCCCACTGATTCAGATCGAGAAGCTTCGTGCTATTGCCCGCGGCCTGCTCCGAATTATCGGCGGAACGTTTCGCATTGGTTTTGAGTTCGCATCCCATCAGCGCGCTCGCGAAGGTCATCGCTCCGAGGATCGTGGCAACCGCTTTCGAAAGAGAGGTGGGTTTTGCGCGCATGAGAGAGGCTCCGGGGATCTGGTCCAAGGGTTTCGGTGATTCGACTGCGGCAGGTTTACCATTAACTGACTAATTAAGTCAAGCGTTATGCCACCCGCTCCCGCTGCTCCGGGGCTATCTGCTTGATAACCGGGCCCTTTCCCCCGCGAGCCCGCGTTCGCTGCGCATCAGACGGAGTTCGACTCGGAAACCTGCGAATTCAGCGTCCAGTAATCATAGAGGTACCCCAGGGCGAAAAGCCCGCCGGTGAAGAACCAAACGAGACCGCTCAGCCACTTGCCGAGGTAAAATCGGTGAACGCCGAAGATTCCGAGGAAAGTGAGGAGGATCCAGGCCGCGTTGTAGTCATAACGTCCACGCGCAAATCGTCGTCCCGCCTCGCGGTCCATGCTCGGAATGAGAAACAGGTCGACGATCCAGCCGATGCCGAGCAGTCCGAGGGTAAAGAACCAGATCGTCCCGCTGACGGGCTTCCCGTAATAGAAACGGTGCGCTCCGAAGAAGCCGAAGATCCAGAGGATGTAGCCGATGGTTTTCGAATGGGTATCGACGTCGATGCGGGCGGCGCTCATGCGCCCACCGTAGCGCAGAAATGCTTCGGGGGCGAGCGCGACCGAAGCCACCCGCATTCGACTCCTCTTCGCATTCCCGAAGAGCGTCGCGTTTTTGGCGACGCCGAGGGTTAGTTCCTTCGCGATTAAAAACGGCCGCTTTGCAGGTTCCCGCGACTCGTTCATCATCAGGTAGAGGGAGATCCGTCCATGAATCCAATGCACCGTAACTTTCGTTCCGCCCGCAGTGCGCTCGGCCTTTCCGTTCTGGCTTTAGGCACGGTGGGGCTCGGAACCGCGGGCTGCCAGTCGGCGCCGACCGCTCCCGAAAAGACCTCTCTTTCCCAGACGGAAACGTCGACGACCCGGGAAATCGCGCATGAACCCGCGGTGCCAGTGGGAACGACCGCTTATGGAAAGCTCCTGAAGGCGCTCGCTTTGAAAGACTATCGCGCGAACCTCCACGCTCACCATTTCATGGAAGTGAAAGGCTCGAAAAAGAATCCGCTGAAAATGGAAGACGTCCTCGTCGAAGGACCTTGTCGCGGGAGCGGAACCTTTACGATGGACGACGGCCGCCCTTGTCGCGATGTCCAGGGCGTGGTGAACGCGACGATCCTGCCGCGTAAGAACGAAGACGGATCGTTCGATCTTCCGGATTACTTTCGCCAGGCTTGCGCCTACGCGACCCCTTTCGGCACGGACGAAGGCGACCTCGACATCCTCTTCGTCACCCCGCATACGAAAAACGACGGAAAGAACGAAGGCCAGATCGTGACGAGCACCTCGGAAGCCGAGATGATCAAACGTGCGAACATGCTCGCCGAAATCAACCCGGCCCAGCTCGGCCCACGGTTGGGGAAGCCGAAACATTTCTGCGGGCTCGGCCAGGAGGCTTCTTCGATTTCCGCCGGGAACCACATCAACATCCTCGGACAATTTAAAATCGGCGGGACCAGTCCGAAGCCTCTCTTCTTTCCCACGGGCGATTTCCGCGCCCTTTATGCCGAAGTGAAAACTCGGCGCGCCGCCGGAGAGAAGATCTTTCTCCAGCTGAATCACCCGGGCGTGAAGCAAGACCTCTGGTGGAAGAGCATGGCAGAATTCGCCAATAGCAAGTCCCGGAAAAAAGAAGGTCTGAACGATTACGGTCTCGACGACTACGCTCCGGTCGGCTGCATGGTGGGTAAGCTCACCGGACCCGAATGCGAAGGCGTCACGGCGACGGAGCTGACGACCGAACTGCTGAAACAGACGTATGTGAACATTCGGAAAGCTTCGGGCGATCCGTTTCGCCTGATCGAAGTCGTTCCTCCCGGCGGCAGCCGAGAAGGCGAAAGCACCGACGAAGAAGGCACGACGGCTCCGGGGGCGCCCAAGCGGTTCGGCGCGACGAATAATTCGATGACGACCTTCCCCTCGGTCCAGGATCGCAAAGACCCGAATACCTACGAGGAAGGGGTCTTCGACTGGATCTACTATCTCGCGATGGGCTTTAAAATCGCACCGGCCGCGAATCAGGATAACCACCACGCGAACTTCGGCTCGGCCACCGCGTCGCGCACTGGAGTACTCGCCAAAGATCTGAAGGAGAAATCGGTTCTCGACGCGTTTCTCGGGCGCCGAACATTCGCTTCCGAAGACCGCAATGCCGGCATCCTCCTCACCCTCGACAGCGGTAAGACGAAAAAGGTCATGGGCGACATCGTGAAGACGAGTTCACGCCGCGGAAAGTTCCGCGTCGGCTACTACGATCCGGACGCGAAAGAAGCGTCGGCGCAGGTCCGCGTCTACTACTACCGAGCGAACGACTTGCTCGACTTTACTTACGGCGCGGGAATGAAAAAAGTTTTTCGCACGCTTTCCTTCGACGCTCGCGGGCGCCCGAAGGTCCCGGCCATCGACGCGACCGATCGTTCCGAAAACGACCTCCTTCCGATCCGGAACGGCGAGTCCGTGACAATCGATCTCCCCCTGGTGCGTGGAGAGCAATGGGTCTTCGTCGAAGTGATCCAGGATGGCGACCTCGACAAGGTCTGGAGCGCGCCGATCTGGGTGATCCGCCGCTAAGTCGGATATAATGCCCGGGAAATACGACGGAGGACTTGCCGCGTCCTCCGAAAACGGGGATGTTCGATCCGTATGAGCGCCTCCTCCGCTTCCTTTCTGAACCGCCTTCGAACGGAATTCCCGCAGGACTTCTGGACGACGGAGGCCTCCGAACTCGTCGAATACGGCAAGGACTGGACGAAGACCTATGCCCCCGACGCGCTGGTGATCTGCTTTCCACGCTCGACCGCCGACGTGGCGCGCCTCCTCCGCCTCTGTTCGGAGATGCACCAACCAGTCGTACCTTCCGGAGGCCGTACCGGCCTGGCCGGAGGCGCGGTCGCGGCGCGGAAAGAAGTGGTCCTCTCCTTTCGGCGGATGTCGCGCATGGACCCTGTCGATCCCATCGCGCGGACCGTGCGCGTGCAGGCGGGCGCGGTCACGGAAAGCGTCCATCAGCATTGCCGTCCGGAAGGGCTGACCTGGCCCGTCGACTTCGCCTCGAAGGGCTCCAGCCAGGTCGGCGGAAACATTGCGACGAACGCCGGCGGGGTCAACGTGATTCGCTACGGGCTCACGCGAAACTGGGTCCTCGGGCTCGAAGTCGTCCTTTCGACCGGCGAAGTGCTCGAGCTGAACGGCGCGCTGGAGAAGAATAATACGGGCACGGATCTCCGGCAGATTTTCATCGGATCGGAAGGCACCCTGGGCGTCATCACCGAAGCGACCCTGAAGCTCGCGCCCCTTCCGCGGGAGGAGGACGTCTTTCTCTTCGCCGTGCCGGATCTCGAGTCCGTGCTCGAACTTTTCCGCATCGCACGCGCCTCGCCGATCACTCTCCAGGCTTTCGAATTTTTCACCGATGCGTGCCTGGCTCGCGTCACCCGCCATCTCGGGGCGCGGCCGCCTTTCGCGGCGACGGCCAGTCACTACGTCCTCGTGGAAATCGAACGACCGACGGAGGCCGCGACGACCGAGGCCTGGCTCGAAGAAGTTCTCGGATCCGGATTCGTGACCGACGGAACCATGGCCCAGTCACCCCGCGAAGCCGAGGATTTCTGGAGGTTGCGCGAAGGCATTTCCGAATCTCTCGCCTCGACGGGACTGCCCCATAAGAACGACGTCGCCCTGCCCATCGCTTCGCTCCGCGGCTTCTGCGCGGAACTCGCCGAATTTTTCGGAAGCCACTATCCGGGCTGGGAAATCTGCAACTTCGGACATATCGGCGACGGAAATCTCCACATCAACATCATGAAGCCGGAGGACATCCCCCTCGCCGAGTTCCGCGCGAGGACGAAGGCCGTGGATCGCGACCTCTTCGGGATCGTCCGAAAGTACGGGGGAAGCATCTCCGCCGAACATGGCATTGGCCTCCTGAAAAAAGAATTCCTGGAGTTCACCCGCACTCCGACCGAAATCGCCTACTTCCGCGCGATGAAAAAGGTCTTCGACCCCACCGGGATCCTGAATCCCGGAAAAATCTGGGACTGAGGTCCTTCCGGAACTCTGGACCGTAAAAACTTTATGCATCCGGAGCCGAGGCCCTACACCGAATGCTCGGAAACGACGTGCGTTTCACGAACGAGGACATCAAGAACTCCTTCTACGATCAGTTCTTGCTCTGCGTGACCAATCCTTAGAAAAGAATCCGCGTTCGAATGCTCGTCGAAAGACCTTCGATCGCGTCTTTCACGCCGCCCGAGACGTTCTGGTCGAGATCCATCACGAGATACCCGATTTCCGGATCGGTCGAAAGCACCTGTCCGCGGATGTTCGCGTTCAGATCGGATACGATCTTGTTGATGTCTTTCAGCACGCCGGGAACGTTTCGATGGACGTTCAGAATGCGGTGCGAACCGGGTACGATCGGAGGATCGATCCGCGGAAAGTTCACGGCGCCCGGCGTGGCGCCTTCGTTGGTAAAACGAATCAGCGCACCGGCCACTTCTTTCCCGATATTCGCCTGGGCCTCCTCCGTGGAACCGCCGACGTGGGGGGAAAGAATGACGTTCGGAAGACGCTGGAGATCCGAATGGAACTTCTGGTCATTCCCCGAGGGCTCTTCGGGATAAACGTCCACGGCCGCCCCGCCGAGGTGGCCGGACTTCAGGGCCGCGGCGAGCGCGGGAATATCCACGACGGTTCCGCGCGAAGCGTTCAACAGATACGAACCCGGACGCATCTTCGCGAGCTGCGCAGCGCCGATCATATTTTTTGTCTGCGGCGTTTCCGGAACATGAAGGGTAACGAAGTCCGATGCCGCGAGCAGGTCGTCCAGGCTATGGACGGCCCGGGCATTCCCGATCGAAAGCTTCGAGGTGATGTCGTAAGTGATCACCCGCATGCCGAGGCTCTCCGCGAGCACCCCCACCTGGCCTCCGATATGGCCATAGCCGACGATGCCGACGGTTTTACCGCGAACTTCGAAGCACTGGGCGGCCACTTTCTTCCAGACCCCTTCGTGCACCTCGCGGGAGCGGTCCGTCAGCTGGCGCGCCAGACAGATGATTTCCGCGATGATCAGCTCGGCGACGCTTCGCGTGTTCGAAAAAGGCGCGTTGAATACCGGAACCCCGCGACGATTCGCGGCCGCGAGATCGATTTGATTCGTCCCGATGCAAAAGGCGCCCACGGAAAGGAGATTCTTTCCGGCCGCGAGAACGGCATCGCTAATATGGGTCTTGCTCCGGATACCGAGGAGATGAACCCCCGCGATCCGCTCGACGAGCTCCTTCTCGGAGAGCGCGCCCTTTACGTTTTCGACTTGAAACGACTCACGCGTAAACATCTCGGTCGCGTTCGCATGAATGTTCTCGAGAAGGAGGACCTTGATCTTTTGCTTAGGAAAGGACGTGGACGCCATAGGTCCATGAAAAGTCTCACGGATTCAGCCCTCCCGCCAGTCGGTTCCTTCCGGGAAAGAATCGTGTATAGAGAGAACGATGAGTCCCGCGAAACGAACCTCTTCCCCGTCTCCGGCGATCCCCGCCGAAGAAAATCCTTCCGCCTTCAAGCTCTGGATCAATGCCGACGTCTTCCGACTCTGGGCAAAAACCCTGGTCGAACTGGAACCCCGTTTCAGACGCACCGAGTTCTTAAAGGACATTGAACTGGATTTGCGCCCCCTCGAGCTGAAAGACCGCATCCGACTCCTCGCGCAGCGACTCTCGGACGCGCTTCCCCTTTCGTTCCCCGCTAAGACGGGGGTCCTCGCTCGGGCCCTTCGGAGCGAGCCAAAGCTCCATGGATTCGCCGGGGCCGCCGTGCATGAGCTGATTTCCCGCGAGGGACGGAAATCGTCCGTCGATTTCGATCGCTCGCTGGGCCTGCTCCGGGATCTCACGGAATACTTCTCGAGCGAATTCGCGGTCCAGCCGTTTCTGATCGCCGACCTCGCGCGCACCCTGGAATTCCTGGCCGAACTCACCGAAAGCCGAAATGTGCATATTCGCCGCTGGGTCAGCGAGGGAACGCGCCCCCGCCTCCCGTGGGGAATTCGGATTCGCGCGATCCAGGAGCGCCCCGAACACACGATTCCTCTCCTCGAGGCCCTTCGTTATGACGACGAACTCTACGTCCGAAAAAGCGTCGCCAACCATCTGAACGATATCTCGAAGGATCATCCCGAACGCGTTGTTCGCCTTCTGCGGCGCTGGAAGAAGGAAGCGCCGGCCGCGCACCTCGGAAAAATCGAATGGATCACGCGGCACGCGCTGCGCGGACTCATTAAAAAGGGGCACCCCGGCGCCCTCGCGCTCTTCGGATGGAACGGCGAAGTTCCGCTCGCCCGGAAGAAGCTGATTCTATCGTCGGACCGGATTCGCGTCGGCGAAAAACTCGAATTCTGCGTCGAACTCGCGTCCCGCCGATCGCGATCCGCGGCGCTCGACTTCCGAATCTATTATCGCAAGCAGAACGGCGAACTTTCGCCGAAGGTGTTCAAATGGACGACGCTCGAACTTCGCCAGGGCGAACTCGTCGCGTTGACGAAGCGCCACTCCTTTCGACCGGTTTCGATTCGTAAACTTTATCCCGGGGCCCACGCGCTCGGGATCCAGCTGAATGGCGTCGAGATCCTGCGGAAGGATTTCCGGCTGCTCGAAGAGAAATAGAGCGTTTCCCCTCAATCGAAGTCTTTGGCGAGTTCGCCCAATCGGCGCACGCCCGCCGCGATCTCCGGCGTCCACGGCGCCCCGCAGTTCAGCCGCAAGCAATTTCGAAACTTCCCGGAGGCGGAAAAGATCGTCCCCGGGGCGAAGCTGATCGCGGGCCGCGCCGAGAGCGCGGTCGCGTGGAGCTTCACGCAATCGATCTTTTCGGGGAGCTCCGCCCAGAGCACGAACCCTCCCTCGGGTCGGGTAAAACGCGTGCCCGCGGGGAAACTTCGCGCGACCTCGTCTTGGTAAACCAGCATTTGCCTTTGGAGCGTCGAACGCAGGCGGCGCAGATGGCGATCGAGCCCCCCCGTTTTCAGGTAATGGGCCGCCGCCGCCTGCAAGAGTCCGGGATTCGAAAGCGTGTTCACGAACTTGAGATTCCGGATTTGGGCCGACCAGCGGCCTCCGACGATCCATCCGAGACGGAGGCCCGGCGAAAGAATCTTCGAAAACGACGAAAGCAGGATGACGTTCCCCTTTCGATCGAGCTGCTTGATCGTCGGCGCGATCGTTCCGTCGTACGCGAGCTCGCTGTAAACCGCATCTTCGATGATCGGAAGGTCATGTTTGGTCGCGAGCTTGTAGAGTTCGGCTTTCGCCTCCGCAGGCATCCGGGATCCCAACGGATTCTGGAATTCGGGAATGCAGATGAGCGCTTTCGGACCGCATTTCGCCAGGAGAACGCGGAGCGCTTTCAGGTCGATGCCGGTCCGCGGATTCATCGGCATCTCGATCGCCTTCACCCCCATGCCTTCGAGCACCTGGAGAATTCCGTAGTAAGTCGGAGACTCCACGAGCACGCTGTCGCCGGGCTTCGCCACTGCGCGCAGGGCGAGGTTCAGCGCTTCCATGCCGCCGACGGTGATCGTCAGCTCGTCCGGGTCGATCGGACAACCTTGGGAGAGCAGGCGCTTCGCGATTTCGCGGGCGAGGCCGGGATGACCCGGCGGGCGGTAATAGAGATGAATCTCGTCCTTCATCTCGCGGGAAGCGGCGTGAATCGCGCGGGCGAGTTCGGCGGTAGGAAGCAGCCGCGGGGAAATCTCGGCCGCGGCGAGCGCGATCGTGCCCGGCTGGACATCGGCCGTGATCACGGACCGGGCGTAATCACAGACGCCGACCTTCGTCGGGGAACTTCTGCCCGCGGTCAGCGCGGGTTCGGGCGAACCTTCGAAAGCGGCCGCGCGGACATAGTATCCGGACTGCGGCCGCGCCTCGATCAGACCTTTTCCTTCGAGCGAGAGATACGCCTGGAGCACGGTCGATACGCTGACTTTTTTCTGGGAGCTGAACCTCCGGACCGATGGAATGCGGTCGCCGGCGCGAATCGTTCCGCGCCGGATCTGATCTTCGATTTCGTGGGCGATCGATTCGTAAAGCAGCGGCATGGCGGGGTTTTCCTCTCGGAAGGACCGCCATCGGCAAAGGGGCGGCCGGAACAGTTTCAGGTTTTCTGACCATAACAGTTTTATGGGGATCCAACTGTTATGGTTACAATTATATACTTCTGAATCTGTTCTGAAAACGCGAAAACGCCGATACTGGAATTCGAACGTAACTTCTCCCCCAAGGACTTCCATGACCTCCTCGACTGGTACCTTTCCCGCAGCCCCCCGCGCTTCCGACTCCCAACGCTCCGACTGGGGCGCCGCCCTCTTGGCCTACGCGATCTGGGGATTGTTCCCTCTATTCTGGCGACTTTTCGGCGAGACGCCCGTGTTCGAGATCGTGATCCAGCGAACGGTGTGGAGCGCGATCTTCCTGGCTGCCGTGCTGGCGGCCTTCCGGGGAGAGAGCTTAGGCCGGAATCTTCGCGAGGGCTGGGCGAAACGCCGGATCCTCATCCCTTCCGCTCTACTGATCGGAACCAACTGGCTCGTCTATGTGTGGGCCGTCGCCAACGGGCGCGTTCTCGAAGCCAGTCTCGGATATTTCATCTGTCCGTTCATCCAGATTCTCCTCGGAGCGCTCTTCCATCGGGAAAGGGTCTCCCGTCCAGTCGGCGTCGCCATCGGCGTCTCGCTCGCGGGAGTCGCCTGGATCGCTTGGGTCAGCGGTCTCGCGCAATTTCCCTGGGTCGCGCTGATTCTTTCGACGAGCTTCGCGCTCTACGGCAGCATCAAAAAAACCTCCGGCGTACCTGCGGTCCAAGGCGCCTTCTTTGAGTCGGTCCTGCTGGGAATCCCCGCGCTCGTTTTCGTCCTTGCCCACGGCCTGGGACCGGAAGCCGCTCCCGTCTTCTACGCCGAACCGTACTTCTGGTTCCTTTCCGTCCTCGGCGGCGCGCTCACCGCGTTTCCGCTCATTCTGTATTCCGCGGCGGCGAGCCGACTCCCCCTCGCCTCGCTCGGCTTCCTGCAATTTCTCAATCCGACGATCCAGTTCGCCCTGGCGGTGACCCTCTTCGGGGAAAGCCTCCAGCCGGAAAAGATCGGAGGATTCGTCCTGATCTGGGCGGGAGTTGCCATCTACCTGGCGGCGAAAACACTGCCGAGGCGTCAGTGCTCTGTCGCTCCGATCGGAACCGGGGCGTCGCGAGACGCGAGTGGATCAGGAATCATTTCGACCCTGAGCCGCGCTGACTTATCCTAGAAGGGTGAAACCTTCACTGCGCGTCTGGGCGTCGTTCGTCACTTTGGGTTCGAAAATCACCGATGCGAAATCGCGAACCTGGATTCCGCGATCGCGGACGTGCTTGGCCGCCTTCGTAGCCGCCACTCTCGCCACCGCCGCTTCCTCGGTCGTCGCCGCCGATATCGTTCCGGGCGCCCGAACCGCGGAGGCGACCTGCGCTTCGATCCTCCACTCCGTGCCCGCGATGATCAAGCAGGTCGAAGCCAGTCCCGCGCTGAAGCTACGCGCGATGAAACTTGTCGCTCTCTTCACGAGCGAAAATCCCGATCGCCTGGTCATCCAGTCCGAAGCGGCGCAGCTTCTCGCCCAGTTGCGCGATGAAGGCGTTCTCCGCCCCGCGATGGCTTACGCGCTTCGCGAAGCCAAAAAGCACCCGAAATTCCCGAAAAATCTGCCCGGCGACGACGCGCAGATGATCGATATGTTCTATACCGAAATCGACGCGGCACTGGTGGAGATCGGTCTCTCCGTCCACGGCGCGAAAGCCGCCGCGAAGAATTGGCTAACCCTCGCCAAAGAACAAACCGCGGCGCTGCTCGCTTCCGGGGTCGCCAAAATTCGCGACTCCCTCTTCGTAACGGAGATCCAGAAGCTCATCCGCGCGAACTTCCACGGGGGCGGGACGGTCCGACTGCTCAACCGGGCCGACGAAGCCTTGCGGGTCCGCAAGGAGATGATCCTAGGCGCGGAGAAGAGCATTCACCTGATGACCTGGGCCATGTACGGCGACGTCGCCGGCAAGGAATTCGCCGAACTCCTGATTCAGCGATTTAAAGATGGTATCGATGTACGCGTGATGGTCGACGGTCTGACCGCCCAGCGCACCGGATATAAGGAATCTCTCGACCAGCTGCGCGCGGCCGGCGTCCCGGTGATCGAATACCGGGGGACGATCAACCCCTACCATGGCCAACATCGTAAGTTCATGATCGTCGACGCCGAAACCGGATCCGGCCAAGTCGTCGCCGGCGGACGCAACCTGGGCGACCAGTATCTCCACACGGCCGGCGAAGCCAAGGACCACTGGCGCGACACCGACATCCACTACACGGGAGCCAACGTCCGCGACAATGCGATGCTTTTTACGAAACTCTGGAACGAACAGATCGATCGCCTGGTGGTGGCCGACGCGAAGAACGCCGATGAATATCGGAAACTGATGATGTCGAAAGAAAAAGCCGCCATCCGCCAGCGACGCGTCCAAGGCGGGGTTCGCATGGCGGTGGTGAACCATACGCCGAATCCCGAAGGGATCGACCCGATCTACCTGGGCCTGCTGAAGTCGATCGAGGCATCCGAGACTTCGATCGACATCGCGAATGCATATGTGATTCTGACGCCCGCCATGCGCGACGCCCTGATTCGCGCGCGCAAGCGCGGCGTGAAGGTGCGCATCTTCACGAACTCCGCCCAAAGCGTCGACGAGCCCGTGGTCAGCGTGCCGATCCTAAAGAGCCTGGCCGAGCTGATTCCGCACGGGATCGAAGTCCATCTGAAACAGGGCTCCACCCTGCACAGCAAGTTCGCCATTTTCGATAACGAGCTCTCCTGGGTGATGAGCTACAACCTCCACCCCCGCTCGCTGATTTACGAAGGCGAAGTGGCCAACGTCATCCTCGACGCGAAGTTCGCCCGACTCATGACCGAGGACTTCGAGCTCGATCTGAAGGAAGCCCGGGCCGTGAGCACGGTCGCCGACCTGAATATTCCGACTTCGGCGATCTCGGATATCGCGGGCACATACTTTTATAACCGGCTCTGACGATCCGTTTCGAGCTCGCGAAATTTTTCGTTCTGTCCCACGATCCAGAGCAGATCGCCCGACTCGATCAGGAAATCGGCGGGCGGGTTGAGAATGCGCTTCCCCGCGCGCTCGATCCCGACCACGAGTCCGTTGGCGATCTCCCGAATCCCGCAGGCGCGGATCGATTTACCCGCGAAAACCGAGTTCGGCGCGACGGGAATCGACTGGAGCGAATAAAGCGCGTCCGCCCCCACCAACGGCTCCGCGACCGCGACTTCGACGAAATTCCGGAACGCCGCCAGTTGCTCGTCGGTGCCCACCGCGTGCAGGAGATCGCCGGGATAGATTCTTTCCGAACGGCTCGGCACCGGGATTTTCCGATCTCCCCGCTCGATCTGCGTCACCGTCACGCCATATCGTTCGCGAACCGAGAGTTCGCCGAACGTTTTCCCCGCCGCGAGCGAATCGTACGAAACCGCGAAGACCTCGATATGCCCCTCCCACGGACCCAGATCCGCGGCCGCCGCGCGCGGCGAAGCGCGGTTCTCCTCGGCTTCGCGCATTTCTGTCTCGGAAAGTGAAAGGAGGAAACGCTGGGCGAACCGCTCGTAAACGTCCTCCACCCGGCGCGAGAAAAAGAGCAGCCCTCCTCCGAATACGACCGCGCTCGCGACAAGCGCGAACGGAAGTTCGAAGAACCGCGCGATCAGAAAACCGGCCAGCGCGAAGAAGACGACCGCGCGAACCAGCAAAACGAAGACGAGAATCGGACGGAGCTGGGGGTTGATCCAGTACCGATGCAGCTTTTCCCCTTTCAGCCCCGCTTTCGCGATTCCCCAGAAGAACGGCGCGCAGGCGAACAGAGCGATCAGAAAGAGTCCGAGATGCGGGATGTACTCCGTACCGAATCGCGTACAGAGGAGAACCACGGCTCCGATCAGCGCTGAGTTCACGATCAGAATCTCGGCCTGACGGCGCAGCATCAGGCGCCATTCGCTATTCCCGCCACCCCTTTGCACCCCCGCGCTGTAACGATCGATCGCCCGCTTCCACCGAGGAGGAATCCAGCCGTCGACGAGCGTCGCGAATATTTTCGAGCCGCGGACGGAATAGGTCGTGGTCAGGGCGGTGACCGTGGCGAGCATGACCACGAGTGAACTCGTATCGGGCTGCAGAATTCCGCGCGCCACTCCGAGCGAAGCCATGATGAAGGAAAATTCGCCGATCTGCCCCATCGAAACCCCCGAGCGCAGCGCGGGCTTCAGCGGCTTACCCGCCACCACGGAGCCGAGCGCCACTAGAAACGGTTTTCCGACGAGAATCACGGCCAGGAGCGAGACGGCCGCCACGGGCTGGCGAACGAGGGCGCTGGGTTCGATCAGCATCCCGACCGAGATGAAAAAGATCGCGCCGAAGAGTTGCTGCACCGGCAGCAGCAGAACTTCGATGCGTTTCGCTTCGCGGGTTCCCGCGAGCAGCGAACCCATGACGAAGGCACCCAAGGTCGGAGAAAACCCGAGATGGGAAGCGAGCGCGACCGCCATGAAACAGAATCCGAGCGAGAGCACGAGCCGCATCTCGTCGCTGAGCAGGCGCTGCGCGCGACGAATCAGCGAAGGCAAAATGGAGATGCCGATCACGAACGCGACGGTGACGAAAAAACCGAAATTGAAAAGCGTCCCGAGCACGGCTTCCGTCCCCGTCTCCGCGCCCGTCGTCACCCGGCCGACGGTGACGGTCGCGAGGAGGACGAGGAGAAGCACCGCATACAGATCTTCGACGATCAGGATGCCGAGCACGTTCTGGGCGAACCGCGCGGACCGCGTCCCCGTCTCGCTGAAGGCGCGGAGCAAAACGGCGGTCGACGAGATGGAAACCATCGCCCCCAGAAACAAGGCTTCCTTGGCGCTGTAGCCGAGTTGGCGAGAAACCCAGAAACCGAGAAAAAGGACGCCGACGACTTCGATCGACGCTGCGACCAAGGAACTCGGCCCCATGGAAAGCAGCTTCTTGAAGCTGAACTCGAGCCCAAGGCTGAAAAGGAGAAAGAGGACGCCGATTTCGCCCCAGAGACGAATACTTTCCGGGTCGGTGACCTGGGGGAAGTGGTTGAAGTTCGGGCCGATGAGAAATCCCGCGAGGAGGTAGCCGACGATCAGCGGCTGACGCAGAAAGCTGAAGAGAAGCGCCACGCTCCCGCCGGTCAGCAGCAGGAATCCGAGATCTTGGATCAGCGGGGGCAAGTGGATCACTCCTCTATTGTATGCAAACCCGCACCCAAACCAACCAGCTTATTCAAACCCCACCGATTCTTCTCCGTTTCTGCCGCTAGATTTGGTTCAATAGCGGGATGAACGAAAAAATCGCGCAGTTAAAAGCCCTGGTCGAATCACAATCCAAAGCCGTGAAGGCGATGATCGAAGAGCATGGCGGGGTCGCGAAGCTCACCGAAACCGCGAAAGCCTGGGTGGCCGACGGGAAAAAACTCGTGCTCTCCCAGGAACAGGTGAAGAAACTGATGGGCGACGAACGCATTCAGCGGGTCGCCGAGAAACTGAAAACCACTCCCGAC
>CAZIAL010000052.1:0-22711 GCA_964536965.1 uncultured Bacteriovoracaceae bacterium | reverse complement strand
TCGAGGATCCGATCGAATTCGTGCATCCGCATAAGAGCTGTGTCGTGAACCAGCGTGAAGTCGGCGTCGATACGAAGAGTTTCCACAGCGCGCTGAAACAGATTCTCCGGCAAGATCCCGACTTCATCCTGGTCGGGGAGATGCGGGACATCGAGACGATCGAAATGGCGCTGACGATGGCCGAGACGGGCCACCTCGTTTTCGGAACGCTCCACACGAACGGCGCGATCCAGACCATTAACCGGGTCATCAACGTGTTTCCACCCCACCAACAAGCGCAGGTTCGGCAGCTTCTATCGTTCACCCTCCAGGCCGTGGTTTCGCAGGCACTTTTGCCGAAAGCAGACGGTAAGGGACGGGCGATGGCTTGCGAGGTCCTCATCCCGACGATGGCGATTCGAAATCTCATCCGCGAGGAAAAGATTCACCAGATCTATTCCGCGATGCAGACCGGCCAGGGGGAGACCGGAATGCAGACGTTAAATCAGCATTTGCTCTCGCTGATCCGCGCGGGAGTCATTACGCGAGAAGCAGGGATCGAATTCAGCAACTTTCCGGAGGAGCTAGCGAAGCAGATTTCGCTGCTGAAGTAAGCTATGCCTGAATATAAATACGAAGGAGTCGATAAAGGCGGGAAACGGGTCAAGGGGCAGCTCAATGCGGCCACCGAGGGCGACCTGCGAGTGCTCCTTCGCGGACAGGGTGTCCGTCCGGTACGGATCTCACCCGTCTCGCTCGTCCAGCGGGACCTGGGCTCGATGTTCAAGGGCGGGACATCGCATATCAGCCCCGAAGAGGTGCTCCATTTCACTCGCCAGCTGCAGGTGCTTACGGGCTCCGGAGTCCCGCTCGTCCAGTCGCTCGACATTCTGGCCGATCAGGCGGCTTCCTCCGGGCTTCGCGAACTGTGCAGCGGGGTGAAGAACCGCGTGTCCGAAGGTTCCTTCCTTTGGGAAGCGCTCACCCAGTTTCCAAAGTCATTTCCGCGCCTCTATCTCGCGCTCGTCCGCGCCGGGGAATCCTCCGGGGCGCTCGACCAGATGCTGAAAAGGCTTTCCGCATATCTCGAGGACGCGGATCGCCTGAAAAAGATGTTGAAGGGGGCGATGATGTACCCCGCGATCGTCATCTCGATCGGAGCGGTCGTCGTTGCCGCCATGCTTATCTTCGTCATCCCGAAATTCGAGGAATTGATCGTTTCGAACGGCGGGGAATTGCCCGGACCGACCAAGTTCGTGATCGAACTCTCGCATTTTATGGTCGCGAATTGGTATCTCATCGTCGGCGCGCTGATCGGTGCCTACGTCATGCTGAAGAAATTCGCTTCAACTCCGGAAGGTCGGATCTTTCTGGACCGTGCCCTTTTCCGGGCACCTCTCTTCGGACCGATGATGCAAAAGGGCGGCACCGCGCGATTCTGCCGCACGCTTTCGACCCTGCTTTCTTCGGGGGTGAGCCTTCTCGATGCGATCGATATCTGTAAACAGACGATCGACAACGCCGTTCTCGAGGAGGCCGTCGGCACGGTCCGTTCCGAAATCGAACAAGGGAAAGGGCTGTCCCAGGTCATCGCCAAACTCGATGTCTTCCCGAAAATGGCCGTGCAGATGATGGCCGTGGGGGAAAATACCGGTCAGCTCGACAAGATGCTCGAGAAGGTCGCGGATTTCTACGAAGCGGAGGTCGAAGCGCTTGTCGGAGGCCTCACGAAGCTGATCGAGCCGTTTATCCTCGTCTTCCTTGGGGGTACCGTCGGCGGGCTGATGATCGCGATGTATCTCCCGATCTTCAAAATGGGCGACAGCATCAAGTAAGGGACGAGAAGGAAAAAATGCGCCAAATTCTCGGAGAATCCATCGCCGTAAAAAACTTGGTCTCGATGATCCACAAGGTCTCGGGAAACAAGACCAATGTGCTCATCATTGGGGAGAGCGGAACGGGAAAAGAGCTGGTCGCGCGCATGATCCACGAGTCGGGGCCTCTGAAAGGGAAGCCCTTCGTGCCGGTGAACTGCGGCGCGATTCCCGAGACGCTGATCGAAAGCGAGATGTTCGGACACAAGAAGGGATCCTTCACCGGCGCGATTAGCGACAAAATCGGACTCTTCGAGGCGGCGAGCGGCGGGACGCTCTTTCTCGACGAGGTCGGTGAGCTGCCGCTGCAGATGCAGGTGAAGATGCTTCGTTGCCTCCAGGAGAAAACGATTCGTCGGGTGGGCGCCAACGAAGACATCAAGGTCGATGTTCGAATCATCGCCGCGACCAACCGGGATCTCGAGGCGGGAGTCAAAGCCGGGACCTTTCGGGAAGATCTCTATTACCGACTGAACGTCATCCTCATTAAGACCCCGCCACTGCGCGAGCGGCATGGCGATGTGGAGATTCTCGCCACCGCGTTTCTGAAGAAGTTCGCCGACCGTCAGAAAAAGGAACTCGACGGTTTCTCTCCCGAAACGCTGGAAATCTTTCGCACGCACCACTGGCCCGGAAATGTCCGGGAGCTCGAGAATACGGTGGAGCGAGCGGTGACCCTCGAGACCTCCAGGATCATTTCGGTGGGAGTTTTGCCGCCGGCAGTGACCGTCGCTTATGACGGTGGCGCGCGATCGAATTTCGAATCATTCGAGATTCAGGCGGGCAAGAATACGCTCGCCGCCATCGCTCCCTCCGCGGTCCATACGGGAAGCACGAAGGAGATTCGTCTTCCGTTACCTGATTTTAAGAACGGGCCCATCAATCTCGATGACGTGTTGGCCGAAGTCGAAAAGCACTATCTCAAGCATGCGCTCGAATATACGGGGGGCGTGAAAAAGAAAGCGGCGGATCTCCTCGGGATGACCTTTCGAAGTATTCGCTACCGGCTGGGTAAGCTTGGGATGGATGCGGATCATGAAGAATAAAAAAGGGCCGGCTCTTTCGAGCCGGCCCTTTTCGTTAGGTCCTTATGACTGAACCTGAGATTTAGATCCCAGAAACGACGTTCAGCATGACTTTTTGGTCGTTGATCGTCCATGCGTCCACGAGACTTCCGTTGGACACGTTTCCGATGGCGCCTGCCGTGAAAACGTCCGCCGTCAGGCTCGCCGCAGTTTGCAAGGCGGCCGCAGACGCGCGAATGTTAGCCGCACCCAAGTTGGCAGCGACCGCAATTCCGGCCTTCACGCTCGCTGGGTACGCGTTGTAGATGGCCAAGGCCGCCTGGAACGCTGGGTTAGCTGGCGCTGCTGCCGCACCACCGTTGTACGAACAGTTGGTACCGCCCACTTGGGTAATTCCAACGGTCGAAGCATCCGAACACGCCACGTTCGCGGCCGTGTTTCGGCAAGTACCGCTTGAAGCCGCTGCTACGTTGAAACCCAGAGTATAATAGCGGCGATCCCCTTCTGGCCGGAATCCTGCGCTATCGAGACACGAGGTGAAAGTCGATCTTTCGCCCTTGTTGGCCAGCATCGCCGTGTAAATTGCGGCGAGCTGAATCTGCGCTTCTTTCTGCCGAGCCTTCGCCTGATATTTCTGGAAGTTCGGAATGGCGATGGCGGCGAGAATACCGATGATCGCCACGACGATCATCAGTTCGACTAGGGTAAACCCAGCCTCAGTCAAACGTACTGCTTTACGAATCGATTTCATTTCATTGCTCCTAACGGTTAGGGGACTTTCGGAAGGTCAGGATGAGATCCCCGCCGTTAAAGACTGGATCCATGAAAGGGTTCCCGGCCTGACATGCCGCTCGTCCATCTCACTGAGATATCTTTATATTATAGGGGGTTTTTCGCCGGAGCCAAGATCGGACTTCATAGTATATTTAGAATTGGAGGTGTTGCATTGGCGACACAGGCGCGAAACAATTCGAATCTTAAGATGACTCCTCGCAGACTCTTGCACACCGTTTTACCTCTGCTCCTCGTCTGCTCGCTCGCCTCGTCGGTTTGGCTGAACCGCGAACTGGCCGCAGTTTCCCGACAAAAACTTGGCGATCAGGCGCGGGATGCTCTGACATCGAGTTCGTTTCGCTGGAATCCTGAACTTTTTCGGTGGCTGTCGTTCGGACATGTTCCCTCCTCCGTCGACTGGCTCTTAATTCGCTTTCTCACCGACCAGAACATCCTGAAGACCACGGACGAAGTGGAAACCGAAGCGTCGAGAATTCTTCACCTCGCGACGGAAATCGATCCAGCTTTCTACTCGCTCTATACCGCGGGGGCGAACTTTCTCGCGGTAGTCCGGAACGACCGGAAAGGGGCGCTCCGCTTAATCGAGAAAGGCCATCGTTTCCTCATCAACGAATACCCGAAATACTCGACTTCTTTTCAGGAGCAGTACTGGCCCCATCCCTGGCGAATCGGCCTGATTCGGGGATACATGTACCTCATGGAGTTCCAAGACGTCGGTAAGGCAGTACAGGCTTATGCCGATATGGGAAAGTATCCGGACGTGCCTGAGGCCTTGAAAATTCGAGCGGCTAACATGGGGAATCCGGCCCACCAGTTCACGCTGGGGATGAACTCCCTCGAAATGCTCACGGCGTGGGCGGAAAACGATCCGATCGCCCGCGCGGAACTCGAAAAGAAAAGAAAAATTCTGCTCCTTTCCAAAGAGATTTACTTTCTCAATCAGGAGTTCGCGAAGTTCAGACCGGGTGGGTCGCGAGCAAGTCGATGGCGGGATTTCGTCATTCAGAAAAAAGTCCCGACGGATGATGGATTCGGTGGGCGGTTTTACGTCGACGAGCGAGGACGAGTCACCAGCACCACGCCACGGGTCCCGGTCCTAGGTATTACCGTCGAGTAGCGGCTGCGTTCTTGACCCTGGATCGACCTCATCGGTAAACTACGTCCATGCTGGAGATGAACAATGTTCGCCAATCCTTTCGCGCGGGATTTTGGCTGAA
This sequence comes from uncultured Bacteriovoracaceae bacterium, assembly GCA_964536965.1. Taxonomy (GTDB): domain Bacteria; phylum Bdellovibrionota; class UBA1018; order UBA1018; family UBA1018; genus JACMQW01. Next base: position 17,821 of record CAZIAL010000052.1, on the reverse strand, counting down.
GGAAGTGGAAGTCCTTAAGGGAATATCGTTCACCGTCCCGGACAGGTCCATTTTCGGATTTCTGGGTCCGAACGGAGCCGGAAAGACGACTCTGATCCATCTGATTACGGGGATTAAAAGACCGACTTCGGGTTCACTCAAACTCGACGGAATCTCCACCCACGAGAAGGATGCCAAGACTCGGATCGGGTATCTGCCGGAGCGTCCTTACTTTTACGATCATCTTACGGGGGAAAAGCTTCTTCGCTTTTTCGGCCGCCTGACGGGGATGAGCGATGGGGCGATCGACGAAAAAATTCCCTCGATTCTGGAATCGGTCGGGATGTCTCATGCGAGACATCTCGAACTGAAGAAATATTCGAAAGGGATGCTCCAGCGAATTGGCATCGCCCAGGCGCTCGTCCATAGCCCTGATTTTCTGGTCCTGGACGAGCCCATGAGCGGGCTCGACCCGGTAGGACGAAAGGAGATTCGAGAGCTCATTTTGAGCCTTGCCCGAGAGGGACGCACCATTTTCTTCTCGTCCCACGTCATTCCGGACGTGGAATCCATCTGCGATTCCGTCGCGATGATTCGAAAGGGAGAGCTGATCGGATGCGGTCCGGTGAATCAGTTTCTCAGCCGCGAGACGACGCCGGTGGAGATTGCCTTTTCGGGAGTGACCTTCGAGCGGGCTACCCGCATGGGAAATTTTTCGCTTCTCCGAGAAATGAGCGAAGGCATCCGTGGAACGGTTCCCACCGATCGTGAAGTCGAACCCGCGCTGCGGAACCTGCTCGAGCAGCAGGCGAAGATACTCTGGGTGAACCCCATCCGACCTTCTCTGGAAGACGCATTTCTATGAAAATTTACGCGCTTTGGCTTCGTCCACTTTTCGCGATCGCGCGAGTGACGTTCCAGGAAATCGTCCTGGATAAGGTTCTTTATAATTTTCTTCTCTTCGCATTTCTGCTGATCGGCGTGAGTTACCTTGCGTCGCAGCTGACGTTTATCGGTCAGGACCGGGTCATCCTCGACTTCGGCATGAGCGCGATCAACCTATCCTGCGGCGTGATCGGAGTCTTTACGGGCGCCTCGATGCTCGCCCGCGAATTCGATCGACGAACGATCTTCGTGGCCCTGGCTCGACCGATATCTCGCCTCCAGTTCGTGCTCGGAAAATATCTCGGGCTCTGTGCAGTGCTGCTCCTGAACTGGCTTTTTCTCTCGATCGTCGCCGCGCTCCTCTTTTTGTCGCTGGGGGGGAATATCGTCCCGACCACACTCTATGCGTTTTTCTTTCTCTGGGTCCAGTCTTGTTTTCTGGCGGCGTTCGGGATCTTTCTTTCGAGTTTCACGACGACTTCGATCGCCGTCATGGGCGTGATCGGACTCTACCTCATCGGCAATAACGTCGACCCCCTCCGGCAGGTGCTGGAAAAAAGCAAAGAGGAATGGGTCCAGCGGATCTTCGTTCCGCTCGTCGATCTCATTCCGAATTTGAGTCACTTCAATTTGGGATTCACCGTGACTTACGGACTCGATCTCGAGCCCGAATTCGTCGCGAAAAGCCTGGTCTACGCACTGACCTGGATCGTCCCCCTTCTGTTTTTTACGGGAAAACTCCTGAATCGGAGAGAGGGATGATCGACCTGCTCCCGATACCGGCATCCCTCGCCGCCGTCTTTGTCGCTCTCTTTGGCCTGGTCATCGGAAGTTTTCTGAACGTCGTCATCGCGCGTCTGCCGACGCGACAATCCCTTTCTTCTCCTCCGAGTCGCTGTCCGAAATGCGGCTATGCGATTCGCTGGTACGAAAACGTTCCCGTTCTGAGTTACCTGGCCTTGCGAGGGAAGTGTCGGGGCTGTCGAGAGCCGATTTCTTTTCGATATCCGGTGGTGGAACTCTTAACGGCGCTGCTCTTCTTAACCGTGGCGCTGCGTTTCGGTTTGACCCCGCTTCTCATCGTACGCGACCTCCCGTTCGTCGCAGTCCTGATCGCGATTACCTTTATCGATCTAGACACACGTCTGATTCCGGATCCGCTGAGCATCGGGGGGCTAGGGCTCGGACTTGCGACCGCGCATTTCACGCCTGGCCTCGGAATTCTTTCGTCGCTGAGCGGGGCCGCGCTTGGATTTGGGCTCTTCTACGCGATTGCCTGGTACTACCAGTGGCGTACGGGTCGCTCCGGGATGGGTGGGGGAGATATTAAACTTTTGGCCATGTTGGGGTCCTTTTTGGGGCCGCTAGGAGTTCTCACCACGATTTTCGTGAGTTCCGTACTGGGCACCGTGATCGGAATCACTTACGCTTGGATTTCGCGACGCCGCTCGGGCGAGGGCGGGAGTTTGATGAAGGTCTCGCTGCCCTTCGGACCTTTCCTCGTGATCGGCGCGCTTTACGCCTACCTGCTCGGAGATATTTTATGGTCCCCATTCATGATTCCGACTTAGCGGAAAATCGATGGCGCGAAGGCGAGTGGCGGCAGTTCGAGCTCTGGGAGCGCATTGAATTCAGGCTGCGACGGCAGCGTTCCTGGATCATTTTCGCCGTGGCGGTAGTATTCCTGGCCATCCTCTCCGTTCCGGTGATTCGCGATCGAATCCCGAAGTGGCAGGCGACTCATGCCATGCGCGGACTCGCCGTACTCGCGAATCAGATGAAAATCGATGCGGCAGCGCTCGGGGTTCCTATTCGACTCACCCTTTTAACGGCCGAAGAAGGTCCGGTTTACCGTCTCGAACGAGTCGGGAGCTGCGAACCGAGCGGTGGGACCGCGCCGACGCTCTGGGGCGAAGGAAAGTTATTTCCAAAACCTTCCACCGGGCGATCCTTTGTCGTGGTGGACGCGGAACGCGCGGGTCAGCTCGGTTTGGAGAGGATTACCTCTTCGTTTTGCTATGATCCCCTATCGGTTCAGGCGGAAAGTCAGATGGGTAACCTCTCTCGGGCCATGGCCATTGGCTCTGCCAGGGACTTGACAGAGGGGCGACTGGATCGACTCGCGTTTCTGAATTTCTCCGGTCTTTTCGCGGAGATCGACTTCGATTGAATTGACCGGAGCCCCTGGTCAAGTTAACTTTTAGAGAACGACGGGGAGTTCCATGGCGGGAACGTTTGGGGTCGGCGAGTTCCTGGCTACCGGAAGTGGCCTGGTGAACGGCGCCGATCTATTAACGCAACAATTGATGTCCCAAGCAGGTCTCGATATTGGCGCAATGTCTGCGTCGGGTTTCGTCATGTCCGGTCTGGGCGATTTGTTCGGAGCGAAACCTACGGTGGGTGTCTGCGTCGGGGCCGCCTCCGTAAAAGTCGTGGAGATTCGGAAGTCCGGCAAAGGCTGGGAACTCTGCCGCTTCGGGCTTTCCATTCTGCCCGAGGATTCCGTGGTGAACCGCGAAGTCTTTAACCCGGTCGCCGTGACCGAGGCGATCCGCGCTGCGCTCAGCCAGTCGAAAATCACCCAGAAAAACGTCGTCACCGGCATGGGCGGCGCCGCCATCATTCTGAAGCGGATGACCGTGGAAGTGCAGAAAATGAGCGAACTCCAGGACGCCGTTTTCTGGGAAGCCGAACAGTACCTACCGTTCGACCCCAGCGAAGTTTCGATGGATTACCACATGATCTCGCGCGCGAAGGACAACCGGACGGATGTGTTGTTCGTGGCCGCGAAGCTTTCCGTGATGGATGGTTTCGTGGGTGCGATCATGGATGCGGGACTGAAAGTAAAAGTAGTCGATACGGAGTATTTCGCGCTCCAGAATATCTTCGAGGCGAATTACGATCAGCGTCCGGGCGAGTCGGTCGCGCTCGTCGATATCGGCGCGTCGACGCTGAAACTTCTCGTGATCCACGATGGCGTGCCGGTCTTCACGAAAGAGTCGCCGATGGGCGGGCGGAATTTAACCGCCGAAATTCAGCGACAAATGAATCTCAGCGCGGCCGATGCAGAAGCGCTGAAAATTTCCCAGAATCGAGGCGCCGTACCGCAGGAAATTGCCGAGATCACCCAAGTGGCGATCGAAAACTTCGGGACCGAAATTCGTCGTGCGCTCGATTTTTACAATGCATCGTCGAGCGGTGCCCCGGTCTCCTATATCCTTCTGACGGGTGGATCGTCGCAGATTCCGGAGCTGTCGAAAGGGGTCGAGGAACGAGTCGGGTTACCGACCCAGCTCCTGAATCCTTTCGCCCGTATCGGATATGATTCGAAAGTTTTCTCGCCCGAGCTGATCGCCAGCATCGCGCCGGTCGTATCGGTCCCGATGGGTTACGCCATCCGAGGTTCCATCGGATGATCAAGGTTAATCTTCACCAGAGAAAGGCGGCCGTCGGGGTGACGGTGGGTTCGGCGACCGGCGGTAGCGCCGGTCTTCAGGGCCTGATCGCCAAGTTAAGGGGCGGTTCGGCCGGCGCCGATGGCCTCAACATGGATATGTTGGGGAATCAGAAGGCCGGGATCATTCTCGCCGCGGTTTACGCCGTCATCCTCGCCGGCGGCTGGTGGTTTCTCGACGACCAAAAAATCGCCATGATCGCGGAAGTGGACGCGGAAATTTCCGCGCTCGAGGACCGGACAAATCGGCTGAATTCGGACCTCGGAAAAACCTCCGGTTACGAACAGGTAAAAAAGGATCTCGAGGCGAACGAGAAGGCTATTAAAACGAAAATTTCCACGATCGAAGAACTGATTCGGGACCGCGGCGCGGCTCCGAAAATTTTGATGACGCTTTCCGAGGCGATTCCCAAAGAAGTCTGGCTGAATGAATTCGCCCTTCAGAATCGAAAGTTCCGAATCACGGGTCGCTCGAACGGAATGGATCTCGTTTCGGACTTCATGCGCAGCCTGGAAGAGACGATCTATTTCAAGGGAGTGGTTCTTCGCTCGAGTCGGGAAGAAGAAACCCTTGGACGGTCTTCGGCGTCCTTCGAGATCGAGGCGGAACGGCGATGAAGGGAATCGTTAACCTCATTTTTTTCGTCACGGCGCTCTACCTCGGGTGGGATTACTACTCGTTCACGACGGATGCCGATTCTGAACTGGGACAGCGCCGAACCACCGTGGAGCAAAAGAAACTCGAAGTCGAAGAGAAAGAAAAACGCATCGTCGCGGCCAAGGAGTTCTTCGCCAACCTGGAGAAAAAACGGGCCGAACTTCGCGCGCTTTCGAACGATCTCGCCACGATGAAATCGACGCTGACCGAAAATAACGATATCCCGGCATTCATGAAACTCGTCCTCGGCGAGGCGAAGCGGGTGGGACTGAGCGTTCGGGGGCTGAGTCCGCTCCAGTCCCTCCCGAAGGAATACTACGTCGAGCAGCCATTCGATCTCGTCTTTCAGGGCGTTTACGTTCAGTTCATCGCGTTTCTCGATCGCTTGGCCCAAGCGGAAAGAATCGTGCGGATTGACGATTTTACGGTGAAGCCCCGGGGATCGAGCTCTCGCGCGGCGAAGTTCGTCGAGCTGGAAGGAACGATCAAGGTTCGCTCTTTCGTCTATGTGGGAACCGAGGAAGATGTGATCGCGCGTCGCGGAGGTTCGGATATGAAGACGGAACCCGGCGCGGCGGGCGAAACGACAGGAGCGCCCCAGTGAGGTATCGTATACCGGGCGCCCTCCTCATCCTTATTGGCATGGCCGTCTCGAGCGGTAAGGCTCGCGGCGAAGAACCTACCGCGCCCGTGGCGCCCAGCGCGGCATCGCCTGCCGCCGCATCTCCGGAGATGAGCGCCCCGGCGCCCCCGGCCCCCGGCACGGATTCGGCGCCTCTGTCTCTTCCGCCGCAGCCTCGGGTCGTCGACTATAAAAAGTTTCGCGATCCATTTAAGGAGCCGCTGGTTTCGGAAACCGCCGACTTACGTTCCGATCTCGAAAAGTTCGCGGTGACTGACTTCAAGGTTTCCGGAATCATCACCGGGCCGATTCGGATGCGAGCCATGATCATCGCCCCCGACGGAAAGACTCATTACGTTTCCGAGAAGATGAAAATAGGACTTCGGGATGGAGTCATCCAGAGGATTACGACGAAGACGATCATCGTCCGGGAAAAGGTCGTAAACCCCTTGGGTGAGGTCGAGTTTTTCGAAACCGAAATCGGGTTGGATCAGCAGACCGCATCCGCGGACGGAAAGAGGTAGTCATGAAATCTATGGATGGATTACAGACGCAATTCGGTAGGCATCGTTCTGTCGGGGCTTCCCTGGCAGCGACTGCACTTTTTTTCGTTTCGACAGCCTTCGGGGCTACGAAGATCAGCCGGATCGAGTTTTTCGGGAAATCCTCGCCGAACCAGATCGTCGTGGTCGCGGATGGACCGGTCGAATTCGAAAAGATCGACAACCCCGCCGACCGCCAGGTGATCTTTGAAATCAAGAACGCGCGCCTCGCCAACGCGAACGCCGGCCGACGGCTCGATACGGCAAGTTTCAATTCGAAGGTTGCCCTCATCAGTCCGTATAACGTGGACGGGAAAGAGGCCGTACGGATCATCGTCCAGATGCGCGAGAATGCGGACATCTCGACGCTGGCCGAGGGTTCACGTCTCTACATCGGCGTCGACGGCGCGGCGGATCCGAATATCCTGCCGGCGACTCCGAAGTCGAGCGGAGCGGTCGCAGGTAAAACGAAGGGTGCGATGAGTACCGGAAGCGTTACCAATGGTGCGCCCGATGTCGTTTCTTCCACCCGGAGCGCCGAGGTCGCGCCCGCGGCGACACCCGAAGGACGAATCGAGCAGTTTCTCGACGCCGCACAGACGAAACGCTACGTCGGTCGCCATATCACTCTGCAAGTGAAAGACGCCGATGTCGTCGATGTCTTTAAGCTCATCGGTGAAACTTCCGGATTCAACATGGTGATCGGAAGCGATGTCAGCGGGAAAATTACCCTTTCACTCGTCGACGTGCCCTGGGATCTCGCCCTCGACACCGTTCTCTCGACGAATCGTCTCGGAGCGGAGCGGACGGGCAACGTCCTTCGCGTCGCTCTGCTTTCGACCCTCACCTCGGAGAAGACCGCCCAACAACAGGCGCGGCTGGCCGCGGAAAACAACGCTCCTCGAGTCACCCGGATTTTTCCGCTGAGCTATGCGACCGGGCAAAATCTATTGCCGATCCTCGCGCGGTTTGGCGGAGGCAACGCCGGATCTGGAAACGCGGCGCCTCGCGATACGATCGTCGTCGACGAACGGACGAACTCGCTCATCATCCAGGATACGGTGGATAACCTGGAGCGCATGGCGAAGATCATTAAACTCCTGGACCGTCAGACGCCCCAGGTTCAGATCGAAGCGAAGATCGTGAACGCGACGGAAGCCTTCAGTAAAACGATCACCGGAAACTTCGGATTCAGCAATACCCCTCCATGGGGAGCCACGGGTGGATCGTTCCTGACCGGTGTTTCTAATCCTGAGTCGCTTCCGGGGCAGGTCGCTTCGTCGGCGGGTTCCAACGCGTTAGGGATGAAACTGAAGATCGGTGCGTTGGCCGGGTTGCGCCTGTCCGCTATTCTCAGCCTGGCGGAGAGCGAGGCGAAGAATAAAATCATATCCGCCCCGCGAACCGTGGTGTTGAACAAACAGAGTTCGACGATCGTCCAAGGGGTGCCCGTGCTCGTACCGGTGACGATCCAGACCCAGAATGGTTCCGCCGCCAGTACCGAAGTCCGAAGCGCGAACTTGTCTCTCGGTGTCACGCCAACCGTGACGAACGACGGCAGCGTTCTGATGAACCTGAATATTTCGAGTGATACGCCCCAGGCGATCGGAGATCTCTCGGGTATCGCGAACCGAAATATTACGACTCAGGTCGTAGCGGAAAGCGGGGCGACGATCGCGATCGGCGGAATCTATACTTCGACCGAATCCCATAGCGAAATCGGGATCCCGGGCCTCCGTAAACTACCGATCATCGGGGCGCTCTTCGGGTCAGAATTGCGATCCACCGACCGGAGCGAACTCTTCATCTTCGTCACCCCGCGAGTTCTGAACGAAGAAGTCATGAGTTCGGACCTGGAAACCCAGCAGTCCTCCGCCCGGCGCCGGAGATTCGACGGTACTTGATGGATAACAAAAGTTTCTCCCCGCTCATTTACGACTATCTGAAGAAATACCAAGAGGACCCCACCTCGCGGATTTTCGCGCCCCTCGCCGAGGCCTATCGAAAAGCGGGACTGGTCGACGAAGCGATCGAAATCGCGCGCGAAGGGTTAAGGGTTCACCCGAACTTCGTCGGGGGAAGGGTCGCGCTCGCGCGGGCGCTGTTTGAAAAACGCCAGTACGACGAAGTGGTGAACGAGCTCGCCATCGTGGTCCGTGAGGTTCCGGATAATTTGGTCGCCCAGCGACTTCTGGCCGAAAGCAGCCTGATGTTGGGCCGAATCGCGGAGGCACTGTCTGCCTATAAAATGCTTCTCTACTTTAATCCCGCCGATCCCGAAACCGCCCGGGTGGTATCCGAACTCGAGACGCAGGCTTATGAAGACGGAATTCTCGTGCTACGCAAGGATCCGGCCGCCCAGCGGATGATGATTCGCCCCGCTCGCGAAGCGATTTCGGGCGACGCGGACGTGCTTCGCGAACAGGCCATCCGCCAAGTCGAACTCCTCCAGACCGTTCTGGTTCGCGCCGAGCGGTATCGCCATACCCGCTAAGTCCTTAGAATAGCTGAAATAAATACCGTTGCCGCCCCGTAAAGGGGCATGGTAGCCATTATCTCCTATGAGCCAATACGCAACGAACCAGTTCCGCAAGGGACTCAAGATCGAGATTGATAAAGTTCCCTACGAAATCATCGATTTCCAACACGTCAGCCCGGGAAAAGGGCGCGCGTTCACGCGCACGAAAATCAAGAACATGTTGAATGGGAACGTGACCGAGAAAACGATCACTTCCGGCGACAAAGTCGACCAGGCGAATACCGAACAGGTGGAAATGCAATTCCTCTATAAGGATGCCGCCGGTTACAACTTCATGAATCAGTCGACGTTCGACCAAGTGGTGATTCAAGAAGAGACGCTCGGCGACTCGAAGGACCTTCTCCAGGAAAATCTCGTCATCCAGGTTCAGTATTATAACGACCGCCCGATCGGCGTCGAACTCCCGACCTTCGTCGTTCTGAAGATCGTCGAGTGCGATCCGGCATTCAAGGGCGATACGGTTACCGGCGGTACGAAACCGGCGAAACTCGAGACGGGCGCCACCGTCCAAGTCCCGTTCCACCTGAAAGAGGGAGACCTCATCAAAGTGGATACGCGCGAAGTCTCGTACGTCGAAAAAGCGAACAAGTAACGAGGTCTCCTGCTTGAAAAAGAAACTGAAAAGCTCCCTGAAAGAAACCCCGAAGGCGGCTCCCGCATCGGCGGAAATGAAACGTCTCGAAGAAGTTTTTCGGTTGATGGGCTCATACGGAGTGGGCGAAGTCGAGCTCGAGGATAAACATGGCCGCTTGCATGTGCGCATGCCGGGCATGGGTTCCATGATGATGTCGCCGGCCCCGGCTCCCGCTGCCCCTCCGGCTCCCGCGCCGGTTGCCGCCCCTTCCCCCGCGCTCACCCTGGCGAAGGAGCCAGCCGCCGCCGCGCCACTCGCCGCGAATCAGAAGAAAATTACTTCGCCGTTCGTCGGGACGTTCTATCGGGCCTCGAATCCGAACGCCGCTCCCTACGCGAAGGAAGGCCAAGTCGTTCGCAAGGGACAAACCCTCTGCATCATCGAAGCGATGAAGCTGATGAACGAGATCGAGTCGGAATTCGACGGAAAGATCGTTTCCGTCCTCGTCGAGAACGGCCAGCCCGTCGAATTCGGCGAAGCTCTCTTCGTCATCGAAGTCTAGTCGATGAAAAAGTCACAGCCGATTCGCAAGATTTTGATCGCTAATCGCGGGGAAATCGCCCTGCGGGTGATTCGTGCGTGCAAGCAGCTCGGAATTTCCACCGTCGCCGTTTACTCGACTGCGGACGAGAAATCGCTGCATGTAAAACTCGCGGATGAAGCCGTCTGTATCGGACCCCCGCAGTCGAAACAAAGCTATCTGAATATCGCGGCGGTTCTTTCGGCCGCCGACATCACCGAAGCCGACGCGATCCATCCCGGTTACGGATTTTTGTCGGAGAATGCGGAATTCGCGCGTCTCTGTCGCGAATGTAAAATCACCTTCATCGGGCCGACTCCGGAGAATATCGAAGCGATGGGCGAGAAAACTCGCGCGCGCAAATACGCGAAGGAAGCGGGCGTTCCGATGCTTCCCGGCACGATCGATCCGGTCGCGGATGTGGACGAGGCGGTCAGCGAAGCGGAACGGATCGGCTATCCGGTCATCCTGAAAGCGGCCGCCGGCGGCGGCGGCCGCGGGATCCATATCGTCCGTTCTTCGGCCCAGATTCGGGAAAACTTCGATCGGATGTGTTCGGAAGCGGGGGCCGCGTTCGGGAACCCGTCCATGTATGTCGAAAAATTTTGCGAGAATCCGCGCCACGTCGAGATCCAGGTACTTTGCGACAAATACGGGAATCGACTTTTTCTCGGCGAACGCGACTGCACGATCCAGCGCCGCCACCAGAAGCTGATCGAAGAAGCGCCGTCTCCGGTAGTAACCCCCGAACTTCGAGAAGAAATGGGGCGTGCCGCCATCGCCCTCTGCAATTTGGTGAACTACGAAAGCGTCGGCACCGTAGAGTTCCTCGTCGACAGCAATCGTCAATTTTATTTCATGGAGATGAACACTCGAATCCAAGTCGAGCATCCCGTGACGGAAATGGTCACCGGAGTCGATTTGATCCAGGAGCAAATTCGGGTCGCCGCCGGCGAAAAACTGACGCTCAAGCAGTCCGACATCCGCATCGAATCGCATTCGATCGAGTGTCGAATCAATGCGGAAGATCCGCGAACTTTCGCGCCGTCTCCGGGACTGATCACGGCACTTCATGTGCCCGGAGGGTTCGGAGTCCGGAATGATTCATTCATTTACGACCAGTATCGCGTCGTTCCTTTCTACGACTCGATGATCGGAAAACTGATCGTGCACGCGGAATCCCGCGCCGCCGCGATTCTGAAGATGCGGCAAGCGCTTGACGAATACATCGTTGAGGGCATCAAAACGAACATCTCGATGCACAAGAAAATCCTCGCTTCCCGTCAGTTCGCCGAAGCGGATTACGATACGCACTTTTTGGAAGAGTTCCTCGCTAAATCCGAGTAAAATCGAATAGATGGATCAGTCGATCCATTTCCGTGGGCTCGCTTGCCCATGCTCTAGGAAGGAGCTTCGATGTCGGAGAAAACGATCAGCACGCAAGTGGATCTGGGCGACGATCTTCTGCAGACCCGGACCGTCTTGCGTCCCGATCAGAAATCCAGCTCGGGAGCCGCTCCGGATGCCGCGATCACGGAGTCCTCTTCCGGCTCCGAGTCGCCGGACGAACTTTTGCTGAACGCGAAGATCCTCATGAGCGAGGGGCTCTATGAAGATGCGAAGAAGACGCTTCGCAAGGTCATGCGGATCGAACCGGGAAATTTGGGCGCGCGAGATCGTCTGGAAGAGATCCAGAAGATCGAGATCAAGAAAATGCTCGGTGGCGAAGAGGCCGCACCCAGCGGCTACCGCAGTTCGAGAATGAAGGGCGTACCGAAACCGGACGAAGCATCGGCGGCGGTGCTCGCGTCGCTGGAGAAAGAACTAGGACCATCCGAAGCGACCGAGAGCGAACTCTTTCCGAACGATGAAGCGAAACGCCGATTTATCGAAGGAATGGACGTTCTTTGTGAAAACGCCGGGTCGCAGGATCGTCTCGATCTCGGCATCGCATTCCTCGAGATGGAGCTTTTCGAGGCGGCGATCCGCCAGTTCGAAGTGGCGGCCCGCGATCCCGATTTCGCGCGAAAGGCCCGGGGCTTGCTCGCTACGACGCTCCTGGCGGCGGGGCGACCATTCGACGCGATGATCGAAGTGGAGACTCTGGTGGCCGACCAGAGCATCGCTCCGGAAGAGAAATTGGATTACGGATACCTGGGCGGCCGCGCACAGGAAGCCCTCGGAAACCATGAAGCCGCCGCGCGATGGTTCCGCGCGGTCCTGCAGATCGAGAACCATTACCGTGACAGCCACGAACGTCTCCAGACCTGTTTGAAAAAATGCGCAAGCACCCGATCTTAATTTTCTTCAGTGTCGTCGCCGTGTTGATCTTCTCGGCGGCGGCCTATATCCAGAGCGCCGCTTTCGCCAATCAGCTGAAGCGTGTGCTGGCGAAGTATGTCCCCGATAACCTCGGGATCACCGCCGATTTCACGAATCTCTCGATTAAACTGTTCCCGCCCGGAGTAGGCGTGGTGAATCCTCGCATCGTGGCGGCGGAGATCAACTCGGCCAATATTCCTCCCAACACTCGGATCGATGCCGAACAGATGGAGCTGTCGTTCCGTCCCCTCCAGATCCTATCTGGGCGAGTCAGCATCCACGAAGTGAAGATCATCCATGGAAACGTAAAGACCTCGATCGTTCCCGGAAAGACGGCGGCCAAGAAGAAGAAGCTCGGCGTATCTTGGCAAGACTTGTTCGAAATCCAGACGGAAAGGGTCACGCTGGAAAATACGACGGTCGAACTGGACCTGCCGACGCTGAAGAGTCGCGCGAAATTCAACGCGAAGTCCGTCGAAGTCGAGAAGATCTCCGAAAATCAGGAAACTTATTACGATGTGCTCGTGCATCTCGGCGAACTCGTGGCGGAGACCCCTGACGAATTTCCCTATCCGAAGACGGTGGACAGTCTTCGCGTTTCCGCCCGAGTAGGTGCGACCGGTGTGGACGTGAAGGAGTTCGAGCTGATTCGGGAGGGAACGCAGGCGATCGCGAGCGGAACCGTAACCGGAGATCTGCTGCGTGGAATCGGGCTTAAGGCCGACGTCGCTCTAAGGCTTCAGGGGGATCTCCGCCGCATGCTGGACTTCCTCTCCAAGGGGAAGTCGACCGAAAATTTGCCGGAGGGGCATGTCTCGTTCGACGGTCGGGCGCAGATGCAACTCGACCGCGTTCCCGAGACCCTTTCCGCGAGCGGCAGCCTGCGCGGGGAAAATCTGGTCTATCGCAAATACGTACTGGATCGCGTCGAAGTCGAGGGGAGTTATACGGCACCGACCGCCGGAAGCGGCGACGAGATCGTGGTGAAGAAGGCGATCGTCGAGTCCAAGGAAATCGAAAAGCGGGGCGGCGGCCAGCCCGGCTCGGGCGGGCGGCTTGAAATCGGGGCCTTTAAATACGACCTGACCAAGCCCGCGCCGATCGAGACCACGCTTAGCCTGAAGCGCGCCCATGTTCTCTGGCTCGGAGCCGAACTTCTCGAGGAACTCTACTCACTCGACGGGCGGATTTCCGGGGACGCCAAAGTGAAGTTTACGCCGGCGACTCCGGACCTTCCGTTCGAGATCCGCGCCGAGGTCGACTGGGGAATCGAAGGTCTGCAGATCGATAACCAGCGCTACTCGCAGCAGCGAAAACTGAATCGCATCATCAGTCTGAAACAAACGAAACTCCAGGGCACGGTCAGCGTGAACCCGAAGCGGGTGCGCTTCGAATCGATGACGGCCGGCATGCTCGCGACAAAGCTGGGGATTCAGGGCGAGATCGGGATCGCCGATGGAAAGACGTCTTACGAACTGACTGGTTCCGGACCGGTGGATTTCAAGGAATTCGGAATTCTCGCCGAAAACGAAATCGAAGGCACCGGAGCGCTTACCATCCGCGTCCATGGCCCCGCGGCGGCGGTGAAACTGGACTTCGACGGGTCCATTCAGAACTTCAGGTATCTCAAACTCGGGTTCGGAGATTTTCGCGGGCGAATCACCTGGGATGACGCGCCTTCGGCGCTTTTGTTCCAGAATCTGGACTGCAATCGAGGGCGCACTCGTTACCGGCTGAACGGAAAAATGGATCTCGGCGTGAAGGAACAAATGGATTTTCGCGTTTCCGTCCCGGGCGGCGGAAATATCGGAGACTTCGTTTCCATCTTCGACGAGTTCACGAAGGATTTTTGGTGGTTTCCGCGTGGCGTAACGGGCGCGATGACCGGCGAGATGCGCGTCCACGGCGGGATCTCGCTTTCGGAGATGAAAGTCGACGCTTCGCTCGACGGGATCCGATGGGAGTATTTCGGCGAGCGCTTTTCGCGGGTAAAACTCGTGGGCGGGTACGACCGCGGCAAGTACTTTCTTTCGGAGTTCGAGGGCACCAAGCGACAAGGCAAAATCTTCGGAGCGGTTTCGTTCGACGCCAAGTCGAACTATGACTGGAAAATTTCGACGGAAAACCTTTCGCTCAGCGATGTCGATCGCATCGCGAGTCTCGATATTCCTCTGCGCGGTGCCTTGAATGCGACTTCCCAAGGAAAAGGACCGGAGGGCGCCGTCGAGTCGAAAACGGATGTTCGCCTGACGAATTTCGTTCTCCGGGGGAAGAAGTTCGGCGATTCCTCTCTCGCCATCGAGACGAAGTCGGGTCGCGCGAAAATCGACGGCATCGGACTCGGGGACCAAGCGACCCTGCGCGCGCTGTATGACTTCACGCCTGGTCGGGAAAGTTTCTTCGAAGTCAGCGGCCAGTCCGTCGATTTTTCTCCAGTAATTCTTCTTCTGAATCCGGCGCTCATGCAGGACGAGAATCTCAGCGGTCGCGTCAGCGGAAGCTACCGCCTCGAATTTCTTTCGGGGCAGGCGGAGGTCGGTTCGGGGCAAGGCCGAGTTTCGGAATATGTCCTGCGCAAGACGGGGGCGTCGTTTCGCCTGGCCCGAGCCTACGATTTTCGGATCGATCGCGGGAGTTTCACGATCCCGTCGCTTTCCCTCGTCGGCGACGAAGGATCGGCGACGATGTCGCTGCGATCGACGGCCGGAAAGCTGGACGGCTCGATTCGGGGAAAACTGGATCTATCGATCGCCGAGTTTTTTACCTCGGCGCTCGAGAAGACGGAAGGCGTGGCCACTCTCGACCTTTCCATCGGGGGGACGCTGAAGGAACCGCAGGTGACCGGCTCGGGTAGCATCCAAAACGGCATGGTTCGCATCCAGGGGATCGAGACGCCCGTCGAAAACATTCGCGGAACTTACGACCTCGAGGACGGAACCCTTTCGCTGAATTCGATCGACTCGAACCTCGCTTCGGGACGGGCCACGCTCGATGGTGCGATGGACTTCTTCTGGAATAAGTGGCCCACGATGGACTTCGAATTGGGACTGCACGGTAATAAGCTGAAAGTCTATCCGTTCCAGGTCGCGAAGGTTCGCGGGAAACTACAGGTCTCCGGCACCGAGCGCCCCTATCTGATCGGCGGAAAGATCCTGCTCGAGAACGCGATCAGCCGCGAAAAGGTGGCATCCGCTCGAGGACAGGGATTGCGCACGGTCCAGTACCTCCCGCCTCCGAGCGCGTCTTCGACGAATTCAATCCCGCTTTTCCGGCTGGATATCGCGGTTTCCGCCCCGGGGAATATCATCGTCCAGAACGAACTGATGGATCTCGAAGCCCGCGGCGAACTCCGAATCGTCGGACCGATCGACAATCCCCGCCCGCTTGGGAAGGCGACGGCGGTCCAGGGCAAGATTCTTTTTAAGGATCGCGCTTTTCAGATCCAAAGTGGCGTTATGGAGTTCGACAGCCCGTCGGTCATCAACCCGCGGTTCGAAGTTCTCGCCGCGACCGAAGTGGCGAACCGTCGCATCCAGCTTTTTGCGACGGGCCGATTCGACAATCAGCGGTTCGAGTTTTCATCGAACCCACCGATGCCCGAGCCGGAGATCCTGAATCTGCTCGCGCTGGGAGTGACCGGCGATGAGACGCGAAAATTTCGGTCTACCGATCGCTCGGCTTATGAGCAAGGTGAGGCGGCATCGCTCGTTCTTCACTCGCTTGATTTCAATCGGGAAGTCCAGAATAAGACCGGCTTTCAAATCGGAATCGACGAGGCTTTCGACGATCGTACAGGGACCAGCGCTTTTTCGCGCCCTTCGGCCGGGGATTCGGCGACCGCGCCGAAGCTCGTGATTCGCAGACAGTTCGGCAAGCGTTTCGGAGTTTCGGCGGGGAGTACCGTCGGCGTGGGAAGTTCCACGCAGCGCGAAGTCAACGCCGAAGTCAGGGTCACCAACGGCCTGTCGGTGATCGGTGTCTGGGACAGTATCGAAGGGGTGACCGTCGAAGAACCGAAGACGAACTCGTTCGGCGTGGACTTGAAGCTGCAGAGGCGATTCAAATGAGGAGAGCGACTTCGTTCACGACCCATGCGTAAGAATCTTGTTCACCGGATCGCGTTTTATTTCCTCGCATCCATCGCCTTCGGGTCGCTCATTCCCCGCGCCCAGGCGATCGAGGTCGACGAAGTAAGCCTGACGGGAGTGACGGCATTCAGCCTCACGGATCTGGAGAAGCTGATCGAAGTCGCCCCCGGCGACGAACTGGACCGGTCCAAGGTCGTACAAACCGCGAAGAATCTTCAGGAAGTTTACCGTTCCAAGGGATACGAGGAGGTCCGAATCCAGTCCCGTCTGGTTCAGCGGAGGAAACCGGGCCTCCCATCCGAAACCGTCCTGGAAGTCGCGATCTCCGAGGGGAAGCCCACGCGCGTTGCCATGGTGGAAGTCTACTACGATAACTCCGCATGGACGAAACGACTCGCTTCCGTGGATGACCGGGTGGGACTCGCCCCCGGCGATCTCTTCGATCGGGAGCGCCTTCTGAACGGATATCGGTCGATTCAGGACGCTTTGACGAACTGGGATTTCCTGTCGCCGAAGGTGGAGGAGGCGGAGATTGAAATCGTCTCTCCCAATCTTTATTCGTTGCCGCCGGAGACGATTGGCAAGGCCGCTCGCTGGGTGAAAGTCAGGATTCGAGTTGCCCTCGGCGAACGAGTGAACTTTTCGTTTCGCGGAAATACGGTATTTCCCAACAGTCAGCTCGCGGCGTGGATCGAGGAGCAACGCCTCCTCGGTTTCAGCCAGGATTACATCCAGCGGATTCGCAGCCGATTCGAGGAGGAGTATCGTCGGCTCGGTTATGCCCTCGTTAAAATCGAGGTTTATACTTTCGAGGATACGAAGGCCCAACGCCGGAATATCTCCTACGCTTTCGAAGAAGGGCCCCGCGTCGAGATCGAAAATATCGCCTTCGACGGAAACGCCGTATTCGAAAGCGATATCCTGTATGAAAAGTATTCGGAGCTCGCGTCGCCTTCGGTTTCCCGTGGATACTACGTCGCGAAGGACGTCGACCAATCCGCCGAACGTTTAGTCGAGTGGATGAAGTCCCAGGGTTATCTGTCGGCGAAGCTCGTATCGATCGCCCAGACCATGCGCCCGAGCGGAGACCGCGTCGACCTGGTGATCTATCTCTACGAAGGAGAACAGACCATCGTCGATGATCTGCGATTCGACGGCATGACCGTATTCGCGCCGGAAGAAGTCACGGTCATCCTGGGAAACAGCGCGGGAAAGCCGCTAAATCTCTATGCGCTGAACGAAGGTCTCGAGGCGCTGAAAGCGAAATACCGAGACCGGGGTTATCTGGATATTCGGATCAAGAACGAATCGACTCCTCGGCTCGTGACCTATGCCCAGGAAAATCGGGTCGCGGACATCCGACTCGAGATCGATGAAGGAGTTCAGTACATCGTTTCGTCGATCCAGATCGAGGGGCTGAGAAAAACACGTCCGCAGGCCGTCCGTCGCGAGCTCGAAATCAAGGAAGGCGAAGTCCTGTCCGAACGGCTTTGGTACCGCTCCGAGGCGCGCCTCCGCCGGCTCGGCATCTTCGCGAATGCATCGGTCAAGGCGTTTCCGGATCCCGCGCGGAAAGAC
>CAZIAL010000051.1:0-23155 GCA_964536965.1 uncultured Bacteriovoracaceae bacterium | reverse complement strand
TTTTCTTCGCAGCTTTCTTCTTCGTTGCCATCGCTATTTCCTCCGTTAAAGACATGCACCAAAGCAATGTCTATCTTGCTTTAATGTTACCTCGATCTTTATTGAGTGCAAGCTTCGAAATCAAAAAAAATGAAGTTTTTCATTTTTTTTCTTGCCACCGAAATTCGTGAAACTTGGTGGCTCGCGACGGATGTGCGAAGAAGAATGGGCGACTCACCTAATGGAAACGAAATTCTTCTCAAGATCCGCCGGAGAACTCCGATGAGAAACGATTCTGGAAATGAGTGACGAAACTCAACAGATTCCGCCGCTGGAACCTAAAGAGCGGCTCAAAAGAAAACGCGAACGCATCGCGATTCTCTCGCTGCTTCTCCTGTTTATCACGCTGATGGTCCTCGAATTTCGAATCAGCCGGGTCTCAAGCACCCTGCCGTTCGTGAATTCGATCTTCTTTTTCGGACTCGTCAACCTGAACATCATCATCCTAATCTTGCTTCTCTGGTTGGTGCTCCGGAACGTCGGTAAATTATTTATCGAGCGGCGGAGGAACGTCCTAGGCTCCCGCCTCAAGACGAAACTGGTCGTCTCGTTCCTGTCTTTCTCGATTATTCCGACATTGATGTTGTTCGTGATTTCCGCCCTCTATATTAACACGACCTTCGACAAGTGGTTTTCGATCAAGATCCAAAACACCTTGGAAACCGCTTTGGAAATCACACGGATCTATTACCGAGGAGCGGATCAAACCGCTTCCCACTTCGCGGACCATATCGCGAAAGGAACGGCGCCCCGTTTGGCCGCAGGGCGTCTTCAAACCGGAAAGCTCGCCTCCTATTTGGAGTCGCAAAGGGAGTTGCTTGCGCTTGATGTAGTGGAGTTCTATCCCGCGCCGCTTGAGGAACGGGTGATGACCGTTCGCGATTCCGACGATTGGGAATTTCCAGCTCCCCGGGTCTCGCTTGACCTGCTCGACGGGGCGTTCGCCGGTAAACCGGGAAGCGTGATCCATCATGCGGGGAACGGAGATTGGGTGCGAGCGCTCGCACCTGTGCGCCTTCCCCGTTCCGATTCCGTACTGGGCGTGATCGTCGTCAGCCGATACGTACCGGTCACGCTTGTGAACAAGGTCGACGAGATCTCGTCAGTGATCCAAGACTATAAAGACATCAATCCTTTGAAGTACCCCGTCAAGACCGCCTACTTCCTGATCCTGATCCTGATTACGCTCGTGATTATCTTCGTCGCCATTTGGATCGGGCTCTATATGGCGCGTGAGCTCACGGTACCCGTGGAACGCTTGGTGAAAGGCGCCCAGATGGTCGGTGCGGGCAATTTGGATATCGTGATCCAGAGATCCGGCCATGACGAGATCGCGACTTTAGTCGAATCGTTCAATAAGATGACTGCGGACCTCAAAGAGAACCGCGAGCGGTTGAACGATGCCACTCGAGACCTGGAACGACGAAAAATCCAGCTTGAGGCGATTCTGGCGAATGTAGGGACGGGAGTGATTTCTTTGGACCAGGACGGGCGTATCACGACCTTTAACCGAGCCGTCTCCCAGCTCCTTGAAGTGTCTCCGGATCGCGCGCTGGGTCGGTATTACCACGAGATGTTAGTGGGCGACGCAGCGGCCTTGCTCGGCGTGTTTGAGAAAGCGATGAATTCGTCAGCGCCGTTGAGAAGCCCCGAAGTACTCCAAGTAAATCTGAAGATCCGCGGAATCACCAAATCCGTTGCGGCGATCGCGACATCGCTCCCCACGGGCGCGGTGATCGTGATCGACGACATGACGTCGCTGGTGAAGGGACAGCGCGAAATGGCGTGGCGGGAAGTCGCCCGACGAATTGCTCACGAGATTAAAAATCCCCTGACACCGATCAAGCTCTCCGCGCAGCGAATGCAGCGGAAGCTGGGCGACCTTACGGGAAAGGAAGGTCAATTGGTCCGGGAATGCACGGAAACGATCATCCGCCACACCGACGAGCTTAAGCAGATGGTGAACGAGTTTTCCGATTTCGCGCGTATGCCCGAGGTGGAAGTGGCGCGGGACTCGCTGGACGAAACGATCCAGGAAACGTTAGCTCTCTATCGACAAGCCCATGCGAATATCCGATTTATCTATCGACCGGACGCGGCGTTGCCTGAGTTTGAATTCGATCGAGACCAGATTAAACGGGTCCTTATCAATTTTTTCGATAACGCGGTTTCAGCACTGACGGATGCGCGCCTTGATTCTCGAAAGGAAAAGCAGATCGAGATTGCCACACAGTACCATTCTTCCCTGCAAATCGCCGTGATTGAGTTTAAGGATAGCGGCGCAGGAATGTCCGAGGAAGTGAAGTCACGCGTGTTTGAGCCTTATTTTTCCACGAAATCCGACGGCACGGGCCTGGGTCTGGCTATTGCCAAACGGATCGTAGCCGACCATCATGGCTTCATCCGGGTGCAATCCTCGCCGGGCGAAGGCACCCAATTCACGGTGGAACTCCCCACCGTTTCGAAACCGAAAGTTTAGCCAGGCCCACGGTCGGCGAAAGGTTCCATGTCCCGCTCCGTTTTGATTATCGATGATGAAGTTTCGATTCGGACCTCTTTGGATGGGGCGCTTCGCGACGAGGGTTACCGCGTCCGCGGAGCGGCTTCGGGTCGTGAAGGAATTGAAGCCCTGCGCCAGGAAAGCGTCGACGTTGTGATCCTGGATATTTGGATGCCGGGCATCGACGGGCTGGAAACCTTGAAATTGATCAAAGCGGAATGGCCGGATCTTCCGGTGATCATGATGTCGGGCCACGGGACGATCGAGACCGCGGTGCGTGCGACCAAGCTCGGCGCGTTTGATTTCTTGGAGAAGCCGCCGTCGCTTGAGCGACTATTGGTTCTTTTGCAAAACGCGGCTTCGGTGCGAGACCTCGCCCGCGAAAACCAGGCCCTTCGGAAGCAAATCACCCGGTCTCGCCAGCTGATCGGGAAAAGCGGGCCGATGACCCAGATTCAAACCCTGATCCGGCAGGTGGCTCCAACGACCGGTTCGGTTCTGATCACCGGGGAAAACGGAACGGGCAAGGAGCTCGTCGCACACAGTATCCATGCCCTCTCGGCACGCTATTCCCGGCCGTTTGTGGAGGTGAATTGCGCGGCGATTCCGGAAGAGTTGATTGAGAGTGAACTTTTCGGTCACGAAAAAGGCGCTTTCACAGGCGCGACTGCGCTTCGACGCGGAAAGTTCGATTTGGCCCACGAGGGCACACTTTTTCTGGATGAAATCGGCGATATGTCGATGAAAACCCAGGCGAAGATCTTGCGTATCGTCCAAGAGCAGAAGTTCGAACGGGTGGGCGGAACCCAAACGATTTCCGTCGACGTTCGGATCGTCGCGGCGACGAACAAGGATCTGCGCCAGGAGATCGCCCGCGGACACTTCCGCGAAGACTTATTTTACCGCTTGAACGTGATTCCGTTCGTGGTCCCCCCGCTCCGAGACCGTGCGGAGGACATCGCGCTTTTGGCCGAGCATTTTTTGAAGGAGTTTGCCGCGACCCATGGCAAGCGACTCCGAGCATTGACCCCCGAGGCGGTCGGGTTGCTCATGTCTTATCCGTGGCCAGGGAACGTGCGGGAGCTCAAGAACCTGATTGAGAGGATGGTAATCCTCACGATCGAAAGTGAAGAAGGAACCCCAATCACGGCGAACCACCTCCTCGTCCATCTTGAAAGCGACGCCTTATCCGCGCAAATCTCCAACCGAGCGGAGGGTTTTCCTGCTTCGGCGAAAAACCTGCGGGATGCGCGTTCGGATTTCGAGAAGGATTTCATTCTTAAGACCCTCAGGGAAAACGATTGGAACGTTTCCAAGGCTTCGGCCGTCTTAGGGATCGAACGGTCGCACCTGCATAAGAAGATGAAGTCCTACGGGATCGAAAGTCAGGACTAAAAAGGTTCCCGGATCGTCAAAATTACGTGACCGGGGCCTCGCTTATGACTGTGCCTTGTGTCATTCTGAGCGGGCTATGGCAGAAAAAATTACGCCCCGTTCGCAAGATTTTTCCCAGTGGTATCAGGACATTGTCCTTCAAGCGAAGCTCGCGGACTATAGCCCGGTCAAAGGGTGCATGGTGATCCGTGCGAACGGTTACGCGATCTGGGAGCGAATCCAGCAAGACCTCGATCGTCGGATCAAAAAATCGGGCGCCCGAAACTACTACTTTCCGTTCCTGATCCCGGAGTCTTTCCTTAAAAAGGAAGCCGAGCACGTCGAAGGTTTCGCTCCCGAGCTTGCGATCGTCACCCACGCGGGCGGAAAAAAACTCGAAGAGCCGCTCGTCGCGAGGCCGACCTCCGAAACCATCATCAACTCGATGTTCGCGAAATGGATTCAGTCGTACCGAGATCTGCCGCTCATGGTGAACCAGTGGGCCAACGTGATCCGGTGGGAAATGCGGACGCGCCTCTTTCTCCGAACGACGGAGTTTCTTTGGCAGGAAGGCCATACTTGCCACGCGACCGCCGAGGAAGCGGAAGCGGAGACACGAACGATGCTGGGTGTGTATCGCGATTTCGCGGAAGAAATTCTGGCGATGCCCGTTTACTGGGGATTGAAATCGGATAACGAGCGCTTCGCGGGCGCCCTACGCACTTACTGTATCGAAGGCATGATGCAGGATAAAAAAGCGCTTCAAGCGGGAACCTCGCATAATCTATCGACGAATTTCGCCACGGCCTTTGAAACCAAATTCCTCGACAAGGACGGAACCCAAAAGCTTGTCCACCAGACTTCCTGGGGAGTGTCGACCCGTTTGATCGGCGGGATGATCATGACCCATTCTGACGACAAAGGACTCGTTCTTCCGCCGCGGCTCGCGCAAACGCACGTGGTGATTGTCCCGATCATGCCGAAGGCGGATACGAAGGCCGCGGTGATCGAAGCGGCGCGGAAGTTGAAAACGGAAATCGAGACGAAGGCCGCGGTTTCGTCCCTGCCTTACGAAATTGGGGTTTTAGTCGACGACGACGATCAAAAACAAGCGGGGTGGAAGTTTCACGAATACGAATTGGTGGGAACCCCGATTCGCATCGAGATCGGGCCTCGCGATCTTGAAAAAGGCACGGCCGTCGTCACTCGGCGCGATCTCGGAAAAAAAGAGTTCGTCGAATTGGGCGAAATTCCAGGGAAAATTGCCCGAGACCTCGTAGCGATGCAGAAAGAACTTCTCGAAAAGGCCCGTACCTTTCGCGACGAAAATACGTTTGAAATCGAAACTTACGACGAGCTGAAAACCAAGATTGAAGACGGTGGATTTTTCGTCGCTTCGTGGTGCGGAGATTCAAAACTTGAAAAACAAATCAAGGAAGAGACGAAAGCGACCATTCGATGTCTCCAGCTTGACGAGAACTTCGAGCCTAAACGATCCGCTAAACCGTGTTTTATGACCGG
The DNA here is from genome assembly GCA_964536965.1 of uncultured Bacteriovoracaceae bacterium. GTDB lineage: Bacteria > Bdellovibrionota > UBA1018 > UBA1018 > UBA1018 > JACMQW01. The sequence continues at coordinate 17,721 of CAZIAL010000051.1, read as the reverse complement.
TGAAAAGTCCGACCGCAACGTCGTGGCGATTTTCGCCCGATCTTACTGATCGATCAACCCAGGAGACGCTCCTCGCATGCCGCAGCGTAAGTCGAAAGCCCCGCCGAAGCGGACCGAATTGATCGTCGCGCTTGATTTTCCGAAAGGGGAGTCAGCGGAAAAGCTGATGAAGGAGTGCGCGGATCTGCCGGTGATTTGGAAAGTGGGCTCGGAGCTGTTTTTAGCGGTCGGTCCGGAGTGGGTCCGTAACCGGGTCAAGGAAGGCCGGCGGATCTTTTTGGATCTGAAGCTTCACGACATCCCGAACACGGTGACCAAGGCTGCTCTACAGGTCGGTGAACTAGGCGTGGAGATGTTTACCGTCCACTTGGTCGGTGGACCGACGATGATCCGAAGCGTGCGCGACGAACTTGAAAAGCAATTTGACGCCCGCCCGGGGGCGAAACGGCCGCTGATCTTGGGCGTATCGGTTTTGACCTCGTTCGACCAGTCAACCTGGGACGACGTGAGTTTCGCCGTGGGGGGAACGACCTCGACCGTCGCTGAAAGCGTGAAACGAATGGTGGCGCAGGCTCGGTATTGGGGCGTCGACGGGGTCGTGTGCAGTCCGCTGGAAATTAAAACGGTTCATGCGACGGACTCCATTCTTTTCACCGTCGTTCCCGGGATTCGACCGAAGGGCTCGAAGGCCGGGGACCAGTCCCGGGTGATGACCCCAAAACAAGCGTCTACTCTTGGCGCGGGTGCGATCGTCGTAGGTCGCCCGATTACGGAATCGAAAAACCCGCGGTCCGTGGTCGAAAAAGTATTGAAAGAATTGGATACGCCCATCGGCATGCCGGTGAAAGACTCGTGAAAAAGGGGTTGAAGCGATGGCAGGTTTAATTAGCGTACGAAATCCTCACAGCGTTTTAGCCGCTTTGGAACGCCGTCCTAAGGATGTGGTGTCGATCCATGCAAGCGCCACCGGTGGGGACGACGCGTGGAAACGTGTTGCCGAACTCGCCCGCTCGAACCGAGTACCCACCCAGGTTTCCGGGGGGGACCGAAGCTTGAATGACCGCGGTCGGCCGCGCCGTGGAGACCAACCGAAAGAAGGCGGACGCGCATCCGGAAACGAAGCGATGATCCAGCCCAAGGAGCCCGTATCGGCGGAAGAACTTTTCGCGGACGCCAAGGAACGCGCTGGTGGAAAAGGAATCTGGCTTGCCCTGGATTCGCTGACGGATCCCCATAACGTAGGCGCGATTTTCAGAATCGCCGGTTTTTTCGGCGTCCAAGGAATCTTGATGACTTCGGAACGGTCGGCGCCGTTGACCGGAACCGTATACGACGTTTCCTGCGGCGGAGTGGAAACCGTTCCGCATACCGAGCAGGTGAATTTGAAGCGTGCGCTGGACGCCGCGAAGGACGCCGGTCTTTGGGTGCTCGGAACGAGCGAGCACGCGCCGCAAAGTTACCTGACCTTAGAGCGCGATCGTCCATGGCTAGTCGTGATCGGAAACGAAGAAAAAGGGATGCGCCGACTGACGGCGGATTCTTGCGATGTCACCGTAACGATTCCCGCGCTGGGCGACGTTACGAGCCTGAACGCGTCGGTCGCGGCCGGTGTTTTGATCTCAAGGTTGGCGACGCTAAAGTAAGGCCGATAAGCGCCGGACTATTCGATCAACGATCCCGCCGATTTCATCTCCGCGGCGATGCGTTGACTGCGGTTATCACGATCGATGTGAGACTCTTTGCGGTAGTAGTAACGACCTGTCCACAGCACGCCGAGCATGCCGAGAATAAAGACCGTGATGAATCCGAAGCGACAGGGCGAACTTTTTTCGCTCATAACGACCACCTAGTATCGATTTTACGTGAAACTTCCCACTTGAGGAAATGGGTCAAATTCGACGCAGGTATCGCCCGTTGTCAGGTTGTTTTAAGCCGTTTTATAGCAATTAAACGGAGTCAAAATTCGATCATTCGTTTCTCAAGGCGCGATCGGCTCTAGAGAATGGATGTGGTCAAGCCGAACGGGCCACATAAGGCCGGTGGTTTCCCGAAAGAAAATGAAGGTACCGCGAGAGAGTCGTACCCACCGTTCAAGGGTACCCGTGATGGGAAGCGTTTGCCCATCTGAACGGTAGAACCGAAGCACGCACGGCCTCCCGTTCGAGAGGAGATCTTCGCAACGCTTAAGTAGGGTGTCTTCGTTTCCGGAAAACGCATCCTCTTGGAAAAGCTGGGAAATCGCAGCGACGAAACTCAGCGAAGAAATTTCGCCGGCTTTCGCGTTGGACCGATGCTCGGCCGGTGGCTGCACGCAAGCTTGGTGATGAGCGATGCGGGCAAGTAAAATCTCCTCGTCCGTTCCTTCGATATTCAACCACTCGTCGACGAGGTGGTAATCTGCTTCCGGATGGAATTGGAATCCGTAAGTGAGATCCCCGATGCGAAATGCTTGGTGATCGCAAATCGGGCTTCGCGCGAGGGTGACAGCTTCCGCTGGTGGGACGAACGTGTCGTAGTGCCATTGATAAAAAGTGGGGCGCGCACCTGCGGAACTCATTAAAGGATCCTGAGTGCCGTGCTCATTGAGTTCGATTTCAAACCATCCAATCTCCGGATGCGGATTAGAAAAAACTTTTCCGCCAAGTGCTCGCGCAAGCATTTGTCCGCCGAGGCAAATCCCGGCGATGGGAGTTTTCAAAAAATGGAGAGCTCGCATCAGCCGGATTTCTTCGAGAATCCAGGGGTGATCGATTTCGTCATTCGCGCCCATCGGACCGCCCAGCGAGACCAGTCCACTGATTTCGGTCGCAGCGGGTAGGGAGGCTGCTTCCCAAATGCGGAGCACCTGTGAGGGAATGCCTTGGGATTCTAATGCGCGGCGCAGCGTCGCCGCGTGTTCATGGGGCGCATGCTGGATAATTAAGACGGGAGGGCGAGAAGAGGGGCGTCGCGTCATTAGTTCCAGTGAGCCTCCATGACTTCCTCTTATTTTACCTTTAAGTGCGTGTTCGAGCTTATCTTTATTCCCTGAAAGATTGAAAATTTCCGTGTAGGCGCTGTATGTTAGCCTTCGTCGGTATTGGCGCGCTGGGATAGCTCAGTTGGTAGAGCAACGGTTTTGTAAACCGTAGGTCAGGGGTTCGAGTCCCCTTCCCAGCTCCACTTTCGACACTCATTCGCCCCTTGGAAGAGAAGCCTTTAAATTGCTGTTGGATTTCCGAAAAGCCTGGCGTAGAAACTAAACGCTTTCATACGTTTGAAACGAAAATCGCTTCAACTCCGCAAGGGTTGAAGCGGTTGACTTTTAAGTGTCTGAAGGTCGGTATCTTGGAGAGATACCCAAGTGGCCAAAGGGATCAGACTGTAAATCTGACGGCGTTAGCCTTCGAAGGTTCGAATCCTTCTCTCTCCACCACTTCAAATCCTTTCGACGGAGAAATTCTTCGAAATGATCTGAAGCGGTAAAACGGAATGAATCGGTAACGAAACGTTCCGGGATGCGGCGGTGGGCGGGAATAGCTCAATGGTAGAGCATCGGCTTTCCAAGCCGAGGGTTGAGGGTTCGAGTCCCTTTTCCCGCTCCAAAACTTTACCGGCGCGATTTTCGGGTCAAACCGGAAGGAGCGTCGGTGAGCAGTGTGAACGCTCTTGTAGCTCAGTTGGCTAGAGCACTCCCTTGGTAAGGGAGAGGTCTCGGGTTCGAGTCCCGACAAGAGCTCCATTTTCACCCGATGTGGATCCTGGGTGGGAAATTCTTCGCGGTAATACCGCGCGGGAGGACCGAAAAGATCCACCCAAACGTGTCTCGCAAGAGACCCGGAACCGTCCCTTAATTCTCGCTGTGGAGGCCTATCAGGTATGTCTAAAGAGAAGTTTTCTAGAAATAAACCGCACGTGAACATCGGCACCATCGGTCACGTTGACCATGGTAAAACGACGCTAACCGCTGCGATTACCAGCACCCTCGCAAAATCGGGTATGGCGCAAGCCCGCTCGTATGCTCAGATCGATAACTCGCCCGAAGAAAAAGAGCGTGGGATCACGATCAACACGACGCACGTGGAATACGAGACCGCTAATCGCCACTACGCGCACGTCGACTGCCCAGGCCACGCCGATTATGTGAAGAACATGATCACAGGCGCTGCCCAAATGGACGGCGCGATCTTGGTTTGCTCGGCTGCCGACGGCCCTATGCCGCAAACTCGTGAACACATCTTGCTTGCTCGCCAGGTCGGCGTTCCGGCAATCGTCGTGTTCTTGAACAAGTGCGATATGGTCGACGACAAAGAACTCCTCGACCTCGTCGAGATGGAAGTTCGCGAACTGCTTTCGAACTACAAGTTCCCTGGCGACGATATTCCAGTGGTTAAAGGTTCGGCCATGAAAGCCCTCGAAGGCGATCAGTCCGAAATCGGCGAACCTTCGATCCTGAAGCTGATGGAAGCTTGCGACAGCTACATCCCACAGCCGAAGCGTGAAACCGAAAAGCCGTTCCTGATGCCGGTCGAAGACGTGTTCTCGATCTCGGGTCGCGGTACGGTCGTCACCGGCCGCGTCGAGCGCGGAGTGATCAACGTCGGCGACGAAATCGAAATCATCGGTATCCGTCCGACCACGAAGACGACCTGCACGGGCGTCGAAATGTTCCGCAAACTTCTCGATCGCGGTGAGGCTGGCGACAACATCGGCGCTCTCCTCCGCGGAACGAAGAAGGAAGAAGTCGAACGCGGCCAGGTCCTCGCGGCCCCGGGTTCGATCACTCCTCACAAGAAGTTCAAGGGACAAGCGTACATCCTGACGAAAGAAGAAGGCGGACGCCACACTCCTTTCTTCAAGGGATATCGCCCTCAGTTCTACTTCCGTACCACTGACGTTACCGGCGTCGTGACCCTCCCCGCGAACGTGGAGATGGTCATGCCTGGCGACAACATCGAAATCGAAGTGGAACTCATCACTCCGATCGCGATGGAAAAAGAACTCCGTTTCGCTATTCGCGAAGGCGGCCGCACCGTCGGTGCCGGCGTCGTCGCGACGATTATCGAATAATCGTTCTATCCTGAAGAGCTTCCGTAGGGTGGAGAGTCGTAAGACTCTCCACCCGTTTGGAATTTTGAAGAGTAGGGCAGTAGCTCTAACGGTAGAGCGGCGGATTCCAAATCCGTAGGTTGTGGGTTCGAATCCCTCCTGCCCTGCCACTTTACAGCAGTACGAGCTTATCTGAGGCGAGTAATAAGATGGAAAATTCAAATCAAAGATGGGTAATGACCAGTTTCATCGCGTTCAGCGCGCTGATGGGTTTCCTGATTTTTACTGCTCTCGTTAAGCTAACCGGCGTTTATGACCTCGAATCCCATGTGAAGAGCATCGACCTGGTCGTGCGTTTGGTTTCACTGGGCCTCACGGTACTCATTTTCGCCGTACTGAATTGGAACGAAACCGCGAACCAGTTCATGCACGAAGCGGTGGCCGAGCTTTCTCGCGTCACCTGGCCGACGAACAAGGAAACGACTTCGGCGACTTTCGTCGTGCTGATCATGGTCTTAATCACGGGTCTCGTGCTTGGGTTGCTCGATAAGTTTTGGACCCTCGTAATTCAGTGGATTCTCTAATGGAGGGAGTCGCAATGTCAGAAAATACAGAAATGTCCTGGTACGTCGTTCATACCTATTCAGGTTATGAGAATAAGGCGAAACTCGCGCTTGAAGAGCGCGTGCGCACGGCGAAGAAAGAACCTTTTTTCGGCGAAATCATCGTTCCAGAAGAGAACGTCGTCGAACTTAAAAATGGCCAAAAACGGACGACGAAGCGTCGCTTTTTTCCGGGATATATCCTGGTGAAGATGCAGCTGACGGACGAAACCTGGCATATCGTGAAAAACACTCCGAAGATCACAGGCTTCGTCGGCGATCGTCTGAAGCCGATTCCGGTTCCAGAGAGTGAAGTCGAGAAAATGACCAGCCGCATTGCGGAAGGTCAATCTAAGCCTCGCCCACGGATCTCTTTCAACGAGGGTGAAACCGTTCGGGTCATCGACGGACCGTTCGCGAACTTCTCGGGTGTCATCGAGGGCGTGAACCCCGACAAAGGCAAAGTGAAAGTTTCGGTCAGCATCTTCGGCCGTTCAACCCCGGTCGAACTCGACTTTATTCAGGTTGAAAAGATTTAAAGGCTCGTGTTAGGAACCGAAAACTTCTAAAAAAATCCATTCCGGCATCTCCACGAACGTTTAAGCGAGCGTAAGTTCTCGAAAACATTAACAAATCGGGGGAGGGTAAACCGGTAGGTAGGCATTATGGCAAAAAAAGTAACAGGTCAGATTAAGCTCCAAATTCCAGCCGGCCAAGCAAACCCGGCTCCTCCAGTGGGTCCAGCGCTCGGTCAACGTGGCGTGAACATCATGGAGTTCTGTAAAGCGTTCAACGCGAAGACGCAGGACCAGCGCGGCATGATCATTCCAGTGATCATCACCGTGTACTCGGACCGCTCTTTTACTTTCGTGACGAAGACCCCGCCTGCCGGAATTCTTCTCCTGAAAGCCGCGAAAATCGAAAAAGGTTCTGGTACGCCGAACAAGACGAAAGTCGGTAAGGTGACCAAAAAGCAGATCGAAGAGATCGCTAAGCTGAAGATGCCCGACCTGAACTGCACCACGATCGAAGCTGCGATGCGGATGATCGAAGGTTCGGCGAAGTCCTGCGGACTCACCGTAGAGTAAGTTGTTTTGTTCCAAGTCCTTGTCTGAAAAATTGAATTAAAAAACACATCAAGTGGGAGCCGAATCATCGGCGCTAACACCACGGAGGTATAAAATGGCTGAGAGACCAGTCCGTAAGGGCAAAGTCGGCAAGAAGTACGCGGCCGCGCTTGCCAAAATTGAGTTCGGTAAATCCTATTCCGTCGCAGAAGGCTTCAAGCTTCTTCCGGATGTCACCTACGCGAAATTCGACGAAACCGTCGATGTCGCTTTCAACCTCGGCGTCGACCCGAAGCACGCCGACCAAATGGTTCGCGGCGCTCTCGTCCTCCCTCACGGAACGGGCAAGACCCTTCGCGTCGCCGTTCTCGCCAAGGGCGACAAGGCTCGTGAAGCCGAAGCGGCTGGCGCGGACACCGTCGGCGCTGAAGACCTGATCGAGAAGATCAACGGCGGCTGGCTCGATTTCGACAAAATGATCGCGACGCCGGACATGATGGTGGCGCTTTCGAAAGTCGCCAAGGTCCTCGGACCTCGTGGACTGATGCCGAACCCGAAGCTCGGAACCGTTACGGTCGACGTCACCAAGGCGATCAAAGAGCAAAAGCTCGGTAAGGTCGAATACCGCACGGAAAAAACCGGGATCATTCACGTCGTTATCGGCAAGAAGTCCTTCGGAGCCCAGAAGCTCCAGGAAAACTTCGCGGCTGTGACTTCCGCGATCGTGAAAGCGAAACCACCTACGTCCAAGGGCACCTACATGAAGAGTGTGATCCTTTCGACGACGATGTCCCCAGGCATCAAGCTCGACGCGAACGAAACCCTCGCGATGGGCTCCTAAGGTCTGCCCAAGAGTAAGAGGATTTTATGAACCAGAATCGCACAGCAAAAGTACAGGCAGCTAAAGAACTGAAAGATAAGTTCTCGAAGGCGAAAATCGCCCTTTTCGCGGACTATAAGGGATTGAATTCGATGCAAGCGGACGATCTTCGCAAGAAGATCCGCGGCACCGACGCTGAAATTCAAGTCCTGAAGAACAACATCGGCCGTCTGATCACCAAAGACGGATCGATGGGTGAAGACGCGAAAGCGCTCATGGACGGAGTCGTCGGACCAACGCTTGTGGCGTTCGGTTACAAGGACTTCACCGCGACCGCGAAAGCCCTCCACAAGTTCGCGGGAGAAAACGAAGCCCTCAAGCTGAAAGACAGCCTGATGGACGGAAAGCTGATGAAAGTCGCGGAAGTCGAAGCCGTCGCTACGCTTCCATCCCGCGAAGTTCTCCTCTCCATGCTCCTCTCCACCTTCAACGGACCGATCGCAAGTTTCGTTCGGCTCCTCGATGCAGTGGCGAAGAAGAAAGAATCGGCTGGCGGCGCAGAAGCGTCGGCAGCTCCAACTTCCTAAGCGTTTTTCGTTCGGCTTAACCGGAAGTCTGGCCAGTTAAGCCCCGGTAAACGAAAAGCGGTGTTCATTTAGGAAAAGAACCAATGTCCGGTCAGAAATGGCCGGACGAAACCAGGTCCCGAAATAACCAGAAGGACCAAACCTCAAGGGGTAACCACCATGTCCGCAGTAACTAAAGAACAAGTCGTCTCCTTCATCGAGACCATGTCCGTCATGGAACTCTCGAATCTCGTGAAAGAACTCGAAACCAAGTTCGGCGTTTCCGCCGCAGCTCAGGTGATGGCAGGTGGCGCAGCCGCTGGACCAGCCGCCGAAGCGAAAACCGAGTTCAACGTGGTTCTTGCCGCCACCGGCGACAAGAAGATCGACGTGATTAAAGAAGTTCGTTCGATCACCGGCCTCGGTCTCAAAGAAGCAAAAGACCTCGTCGAAGGCGCGCCTAAGACCCTGAAAGAGGGAATTGCTAAGGCTGAAGCTGACGAGATCAAGAAGAAGCTCGAAGCCGTCGGCGCAAAAGTCGAAATCAAGTAATTCGACTTTTAGCGTTCTGATCGGCCTTCTGGTTACGATACCGAGCCGCGTCATTCTGTCCGACTCGCATCCACGACCTCCTGGCAACATTCGTTCCAGTCTGGTGTGGATGCATTTCTTGGGCCTTGTGTTTCAAGAAAAAGTGGATAGGATGACGCGGCTACGGATCATTTAGTTATTTCAGGTGCCCTCGTGCATTTTGCCGAGCGTGCCTGTTTTCAGTTCCGTAGTTCTGTTCTGCAGTTCAGTTCCTTCCGTCTTCTCTTCTCGCCTAAGGAGTCAGCAGCATGGCCTCTCTCTTCTCGGAGAACCGCCGCATTCGCAAAGATTTCTCTAAAATTGCGACCCCGGTAGAAATCCCTAATCTCATCGATTTGCAGCGCAAATCTTACGAAAAATTCCTCCAAGCGGACGTGGCGCCAAGCAAGCGCGACACGAGTGGCTTGCAGGCAGTTTTCAAATCGGTTTTCCCGATTGATGACTTCAACAAAACCGCGTCGCTCGAGTTCGATCACTATGTGCTCGAAAAGCCGAAATACGATGTGGATGAGTGCCGTCAGCGCGGAATGACCTTCGCGGCGCCATTAAAAATCACCGTTCGCCTCGTGGTTTACGATGTCGATGAGGAAGCCGGCACTCGGAACATCCGCGACATTAAAGAGCAAGAAGTCTACATGGGCGAAATTCCGCTCATGACCGAAGCGGGATCCTTCATCATCAACGGCACCGAGCGCGTGATCGTATCGCAGCTCCATCGTTCGCCGGGGGTGATCTTCGATCACGACCAAGGGAAGTCCCACTCTTCGGGTAAAATCCTGTACTCCGCCCGGGTTATTCCGCACCGCGGATCGTGGCTCGATTTCGAATTCGACCACAAGGACCATCTCTACGCACGGATCGACCGCAAGCGGAAGCTTCCGGCCACGATCGTCCTGCGCGCCATGGGCATGGGTACGGAAGAGATCCTGAAGTACTTCTACAAAGCCGAAACCATCTACTTCGAGAAGGACAAGTACTTCAAGAACGTGGACCTCGACATCCTCGCCGGCCAGCGCGCGGAAGAAGACATCACCGATCCGAAAACCGGAAAAGTGCTCGTTAAGAAGAACCGTAAGTTCACCAAAGCCGTGATCAAAGAGATCGCGGACGCGGGAATTAAGAAGCTCGAAATTTCGCCTGAAGCGGTCGTTGGCCGCGTGGCGTGCGAAGACATCGTCGATGAGAAGACCGGCGAAGTCATCCTCGAGTGTAACGGTGAGCTCTCCGACGCTAAAGTGAAGGATCTGAAATCCAAGGGCATCAAGCAAGTCCGCGTGATCTACACGGATAACCTGGTGTTCGGATCTTTCGTGCGCGACACGCTTGCGATCGACAAAGTCAGCACGCCTGAAGAGGCGCTGATCGAGATCTACAAGCGGATGCGGCCCGGTGATCCTCCAACGATCGAAGCTTCCAAGCTTCTTTTCGATAACCTGTTCTTCAACTCGGACCGCTACGACCTTTCGACGGTCGGTCGTCTGAAGCTGAACTACAAGTTCCCGGAAAACAAAATCCCGGTCGAAAATACCGTCCTCACGAAGGAAGATATTCTTTCGACCCTGTTCTACCTCTGCGAACTGAACAACGGCCGCGGCACGATCGACGATATCGATCACCTCGGAAATCGTCGCGTTCGTCCGGTGGGCGAACTCATCGAAAACCAGTACCGCATCGGTCTGGTTCGGATGGAACGCGCGATTAAAGAGCGGATGTCGATCCAGGAGATCGAAACCCTCATGCCGCACGACCTCATCAACCAGAAGCCGGTTTCGGCGGTGGTGAAAGAGTTCTTCGGCTCGTCACAGCTTTCGCAGTTCATGGACCAGACGAACCCGCTTTCGGAAGTCACGCACAAGCGTCGTCTTTCGGCACTCGGGCCCGGCGGTCTGACCCGCGAACGCGCCGGATTCGAAGTCCGCGACGTTCACAACACGCACTACGGCCGGATTTGTCCGATTGAGACGCCAGAAGGACCAAACATCGGTCTGATCGCGTCGCTCTCGACCTACGCCCGCGTGAACGAATACGGTTTTATCGAAACTCCATACCGTTCGATCGTCGGACGCAAGGTTTCGGACGAAATCAAGTTCTTCACCGCGACCGAAGAAGAGAACAAAATGATCGCCCAGGTTTCGCCTGAAGCGCTCAAGACGAAGAAGCTCACGGGTGACTTCGTCGCCGCCCGCCGGAAGGGTGAATTCGCCCTGATCAATCCGGACGAGATCGAGCTCATGGACGTGTCGCCGAACCAGCTGGTTTCGATCGCCGCCTCCCTGATCCCGTTCCTCGAGCACGACGATGCGAACCGCGCCCTCATGGGTTCGAACATGCAACGTCAGGCCGTGCCTCTCCTCCGGACCTCGGCTCCGTTCGTCGGAACCGGCATCGAAGGCGTCGTCGCCCGCGACTCCGGTCAGATCATGGTTTCGAAGAATGACGGCGAAGTCGTCATGGTCGACGGAACGAAGATCGTGGTTCGCCGTACCGGGAAGACTTCGGAAGAAGTCGGATCCGACGTCGATATCTACAACCTGACGAAGTACCAGCGTTCCAACCAGAACACCTGCGTAACCCAGCACCCAGTCGTCCGCACGGGCGATAAAGTGAAAGCCGGAGATGTCCTCGCGGACGGTCCAGCTACGGACGCCGGCGAGCTGGCCCTCGGACAGAACGTGCTCATCGCGTTCATGCCTTGGAACGGTTACAACTTCGAAGACTCGATCCTCATCTCCGAGCGCCTGATCAAGGAAGACACGTTCACTTCGATCCACATCGAAGAGTTCGAATGCGTCGCCCGCGATACGAAGCTCGGTAAGGAAGACATCACCCGCGATATTCCGAACGTCGGCGAAGAGGCCTTAAAGGACCTCGACGAGTCCGGAATCATTCGCATCGGTGCGGAAGTGAAGCCGGGAGATATCCTGGTCGGTAAAGTGACTCCGAAAGGCGAGACCCAGCTCTCTCCGGAAGAGAAACTCCTGCGCGCGATCTTCGGCGAAAAAGCCGGCGACGTTCGCGATACTTCCCTCCGTGTGCCATCGGGCGTCTACGGAACGATCATCAACGCCCAAGTCTTCGCGCGCGAAGGCACGGAACCGGATGAGCGCACGAAACAGATCCTCGAAGAGGCGATCGCCAAGACCCGCCGCGACGAGAAGATCGAAGTCGAAGCCATCCGCCAGTCCGGCTTCAACAAAATCGTGAAGATCCTCGACGGCGCCATGACGACGGGAAAACTCCTGTCGGAAGACGGCTCGGTCGAACTCCTGAAGAAAGGCGAGAAACTCTCGCGCGAACTTCTCGAGAAGATCCCGTTCGACCTCCTCGGATTCATTCCGGTGAAGGACGAGCTCGAGCAAGAAGTCTCGGCATTCACGAAAACCGCACGCGAGAAGATCGAAGCCGTTCGCTTCGTCTTCAAAGAGAAGATCGAAAAGCTGAAAAAAGGCGACGAACTCGCTCCGGGCGTCATCAAAATGGTGAAGGTCCAGATCGCGATCAAGCGCCGCCTCCAAGTCGGCGACAAGATGGCCGGACGGCACGGAAACAAAGGGGTGATCTCGAAGATCGTTCCGATGGAAGACATGCCATTCATGGCCAACGGCACGCCGGTGGACATGGTTCTGAACCCTCTCGGGGTTCCTTCGCGGATGAACATCGGGCAGCTGCTCGAAGTCATGCTCGGATGGGCCGCATGGGGAGTGGGCGAACGCGTCCAAGCTTACCTCGACGATTGGAACGGCGACGGCGCTCGGAAGCTTCTGAAGGCGACTTATTCTTCTCCGGAAGTCGATAAGTACGTCGAAAAAGCCTCGGATGCCGAACTGAAGAAAATGATGTGGCATCTTCGCAAAGGGATCCATATCTCGACGCCAGTGTTCGACGGCGCGACCGAAGAAGACATCGCGAAGGTCTACGAAGTGGCGGGTCTCCCGCAGCGTGGCCAGACGACGCTTTTCGACGGCGTGACGGGCGAACCGTTCGCGGAAGATGTGACGGTCGGCGTGATGTACATGCTGAAGCTTCACCACCTGGTCGAAGAGAAGATCCATGCCCGTTCGATCGGACCTTACTCGCTCGTCACGCAGCAGCCGCTGGGCGGTAAAGCCCAGTTCGGTGGTCAGCGTCTCGGGGAGATGGAGGTCTGGGCGCTCGAAGCTTACGGCGCCGCCTTCGGACTCCAAGAGTTCCTGACCGTGAAGTCGGATGACGTTACGGGCCGGAACCGGATGTACGAAGCGATCGTAAAGGGCGAGCATCTGCTCGAGCCTGGTCTTCCAGAGTCGTTCAACGTTCTCGTGAAAGAGCTCCAGTCTCTCGCACTGAACGTCGAGCTGATCGAGGAAGGCGACAAGGCGACCACGCCTAGCGTCCTTTAAGTTCCTTTAGGATAGCCCCGGCCGAATCGGTCGGGGCCCCTCAATTAAATTTTAGACCCTTGTTATTTGTGGGCGCCCGCCCACCAGCGAAATAGAGGAATTACGATGAAAGACCTCCTGAACTTTTTCGATAAGCCAAAAGATCCATTGAGCTTCGTCGGAATGCGCATTTCCTTGGCCTCGCCCGAGAAGATCCGCGAATGGTCGTTCGGTGAAGTGAAGAAGCCGGAAACCATCAACTACCGCACCTTCAAGCCTGAGCGCGACGGTCTCTTCTGCGCGAAGATCTTTGGGCCCGTGAAGGACTACGAATGTAACTGCGGCAAGTACAAGCGGATGAAACACCGCGGGGTCGTCTGCGAAAAGTGCGGCGTCGAAGTCATCCAGTCGAAAGTACGCCGGGAACGTCTCGGACACATCGAACTCGCGACTCCGGTCGCGCACATTTGGTTCCTTCGTTCGCTTCCTTCCCGGATCGGCGCGCTTCTCGATGTCACCCTGAAAGACCTCGAGAAAGTCCTCTACTGCGAAGCTTGGCTCCTGACGGATCCAGGCAACACGGGCGTGGAAGAGAACACGGTTCTCACTGAAGACAAGTACCAGACCATGATCAAGGAAGGCATGAACTTCCAAGCCGGCATGGGTGGTGAAACCATTCGTGACGCCCTGAAAAAGGTCGACATCGAAATTCTCTCACGTCAGCTCCGCCGCGAGATGAAACAAACCACTTCCGAAGCCCAGCGCACGAAAATCTCCAAGCGCCTGAAAGTCGTCGAAGCCTTCAAAACTTCGCTGACCAACAAGCCAGAGTGGATGATGCTCGAAGTGATTCCGGTCATTCCACCGGAACTCCGCCCGCTCGTGCCTCTCGACGGCGGTCGCTTCGCGACGTCCGATCTGAACGACCTTTATCGCCGCGTGATCAACCGGAACAACCGCTTGAAACGCCTGATGGAACTCAACGCTCCGGAGATCATCGTCCGCAACGAGAAGCGCATGCTTCAAGAAGCCGTCGACGCTCTCTTCGACAACGGCCGCCGCGGTAAGACCTTCACGGGTCCGAACAAGCGTCCGCTTCGCTCCCTTTCCGACATGCTGAAAGGGAAGCAAGGCCGTTTCCGCCAGAACTTGCTCGGAAAACGCGTCGATTACTCCGGCCGTTCCGTTATCGTCGTCGGACCCGAGCTTCGGTTGCACCAGTGCGGTCTTCCGAAAGTCATGGCCCTCGAGCTGTTTAAGCCGTTCATCTACAACAAGCTCTCGGAATACGGTTACGTCACGACCATCAAGTCCGCCAAGAAGATGGTCGAGAAGCAACGCCAAGAAGTTTGGGACATCCTCGAAGAGGTCGTGAAAGAGCACCCGGTTATGCTGAACCGTGCGCCGACCCTTCACCGCCTCGGGATCCAGGCTTTCGAGCCGGTCCTGATCGAAGGAAAAGCCATTCAGCTTCACCCTCTCGTCTGCGCGGCGTTTAACGCCGACTTCGACGGTGACCAGATGGCCGTCCACGTTCCACTTTCGATCGAAGCCCAAATCGAAGCTCGCGTCCTGATGATGTCGACGAACAACATCCTTTCGCCGGCCAACGGTAAGCCGATCATCGTTCCTTCGCAGGATATCGTCCTGGGTCTGTACTACATGACCCGCGAACGTCCGTACGCGAAGGGCGAAGGCAAGATCTTCTCGAACCCTGCGGAAGCGGAAATGGCTCTCCTTTCGGGAGCCGTCCACCTCCAGGCGAAGGTGAAATGCCGCGTGAACGGAAAAGTCGAAGAGACGACCGTGGGTCGCTGCCTCCTTTCTGAGATCGTTCCGGCCGAGATCCCATTCAAGGTCTACAACAAGATCATGGGTAAAAAGGATCTCGCCGAGCTCATCGACACTTGTTTCCGCCTCTCGGGGAACAAGAAGACGGTGCTCCTCGCCGACGCGATCATGCAGACTGGATTCAAGCAAGCCATGCGCGCCGGGATTTCGATCTCCGTGCAAGACATGCTGATGCCTCCGGAGAAGAAAGAACTCCTCGACGGCGCCTATACGCAGGTCCAGGAAATCGAAAATCAGTACGTCGAAGGTCTCATCACTGACGGCGAACGTTACAACAAGGTCATCGATATTTGGGCGCAGACGTCGGAGCAGATCGCTTCGGCCATGATGAAGCGTCTCTCGGTCCAAACCTTCACCGCGCCGAAAGCGTGGAAAGGCCAAGGCCCGAAAGAAGTCATCGCTCCTTCGTTCAACGCGATTTACATGATGGCCGACTCCGGAGCCCGGGGATCGAACGCTCAGATTCGTCAGCTCGCAGGTATGCGCGGACTGATGGCGAAGCCGTCCGGCGAGATCATCGAAACGCCGATCGTTTCGAACTTCCGCGAAGGTCTTTCGGTTCTCCAGTACTTCGTTTCCACTCACGGAGCGCGTAAAGGCCTCGCCGATACCGCCCTGAAAACCGCGAACTCCGGATATCTGACCCGTCGTCTCGTCGACGTCTCCCAAGACGTCATCGTGACGGAAGAAGATTGCGGAACGCTCGAAGGTCTCTATGTTTCGTCGCTCGTCGAAGCCGGCGAAGTCATCGAGAAGATGGGTGACCGAGTTCTCGGTCGCGTGACCCTGGAAGACGCACTCGATCCGGTCACCGGCGAAGTGGTCGTTCCGGCGCGTACGGAAATCACCGAAGACGACGTGAAAGCTCTCGAAGCGACCGGCGTCGACAAAGTGAAGATCCGTTCCGTGCTGTTCTGTCAGTCGAAACGCGGAATCTGTATTCTTTGCTACGGACGTGACCTCGGTCGCGGCCGTACGGCATCCATCGGTGAAGCGGTCGGCGTGATCGCCGCCCAGTCCATCGGGGAGCCGGGAACCCAGCTGACGATGCGTACCTTCCACATCGGGGGCGCTGCCTCCCGACGTGCTGAACAGTCGAACATCGAAGTGAAGACCAAAGGGACGGCGAAGTTCATCAACCTCGTTACCGTCACGAACCGCGAAGGCACCCAGACGGTCATGAACCGAAACGGCGAGATCGCGGTCATGGATGCCAACGGACGGGAGCGTGAGCGCTACTCGGTCGTTTACGGCGCGAAGCTTCTCATTAAAGAGGGCGACGCGATCGAAAAAGGCAAGCTGGTCGCCGAATGGGATCCGTACTCCACGCCGATCATCACGGAATCTTCGGGTACCGTGACGTTCGAAGACATCGAAGAGGGAACGAACATGCAAGAGCAGTTCGACTCCGTCACGGGTCTTTCGCACAAAGTGATCGTGGAGTCGAAGGCCTCGGATAAGCGTCCTAAGGTCATCATCAAGGATTCCAAAGGCAATCCGGTGAAGATCGAAGGCACGAACCGCGTGGCTCGTTACATGATCCCAGTTGGCGCGACGATCACGGTGACGGATGGCGACGCCATCAACGCAGGTGATACCATCGCCCGAATTAACCGCGAAACCGCTAAGACGAAGGACATCACCGGGGGTCTTCCTCGCGTGGCCGAACTCTTCGAAGCGCGTAAGCCGAAAGACTCGTCCGTCGTGGCCGAGATCGACGGTATCGTTTCCTTCGGTAAAGACACCAAGGGTAAGCGTAAGGTCGTGGTCACTCCGGAAGGCGGCGAAGCTCGCGAGTACCTGATCGGTAAAGGTCGCCACTTGACGGTCAACGAAGGCGATTATGTGAAAGCCGGAGAGCCGCTCAACGACGGTCCAGTGAACCCGCACGATATTCTCCGTGTCCTCGGCGATCGCGCCCTGGCGAAATACCTCGTGGACGAAGTCCAGGAAGTTTATCGCCTCCAAGGGGTGAAGATTAACGATAAGCACATCGAGACGATCGTTCGTCAGATGCTTCGTAAGGTGAAAGTGAAAGACGTGGGCGACACGACTTTCCTCGCCGGCGAGCAAGTCGAACGCGGCGTTCTGGAAAACGAGAACAAGAAGGTCATCGGAACCGGCGGCGTCGCCGCTACCTACGAACCTCTTCTCCTCGGGATCACGAAAGCCTCGCTTACGACGGAATCCTTCATCTCGGCCGCTTCCTTCCAGGAAACGACCAAGGTGCTTACGGATGCCGCAGTCAGCGGACGTACGGATTTCCTGCGCGGCCTGAAAGAGAACATCGTCATGGGTCGCCTGATCCCTGCCGGTACGGGTCTCATCAAGTACAAGCATATGTACGCCGAAGTGGATGCGGAAGAGTCGACGACTTCTCCGACGAACACTCCGTCGATGCAGCAGCAAGCTTCGGTCTAGCTGTGAGTGCGAGCTTAGCTCAGCGGTAGAGCAAGGCTTTTACACAGCTTAGGTCGGGGGTTCGATCCCCTCAGCTCGCACCATTTTTCAGATTTAAAAGGGCAGACGGCTTTTAGCCGCCTGCCCTTTTAAATTTGGAAAGACGATGAATCTGAGGGGATCGAGCCCTGCGGGAGCACCGTCGAGGTCGCTTCGCTCCTCTCTCGGGTGCTCCTCGGGCACGCATCGCGTGAAAACTCCGTTGGAGTTTTCACGCGCTTGCGTCCCTCAGCTCGGGGGACACGATCTGTGGGGGCGGGGACGGGATCGGGGAGAGCTTGCTTGCTTCGCAAGCTCGCGGAGCGGGGACGGGTACGGGGTCACTTGCTTGCTTCGCAAGCTCGCGGAGCGGGGACGGGTACGGGGTCACTTGCTTGC
>CAZIAL010000050.1:0-24317 GCA_964536965.1 uncultured Bacteriovoracaceae bacterium | reverse complement strand
TCGAATCCGAACTCGTTGTTCGTGCCGTACGAGATGTCGGCGCCGTAATTTTTCTTCCGCTGCGAGTCGGTCAGCCCGTGGACGATGATCCCGGTGGATAGACCCAGGAACCCGTAGAGTTGCCCCATATGCTCGCTATCGCGGCGGGCGAGGTAATCGTTCACGGTCACGACGTGCGACCCTTTGCCCAGGAGCGCGTTCAGGTACACGGGTGAGGTCGCGGTCAGGGTCTTTCCTTCCCCCGTCTTCATCTCCGCGATGCGGCCGCGGTGGAGCGTGATTCCGCCGACCAGCTGAACATCGTAGTGGCGCTGGCCAAGGACGCGTTTCGAACCTTCGCGAACGACGGCGAACGCTTCGGGCAGAATCGCGTCGAGTTTTTCGCCGCGCGCGAGGCGCTCGCGGAACTCGGCGGTCTTCGCCTGGAGTTGCGGATCGCTGAGGGTGGAGATCGTTTTCTCGAGGTCGTTGATGCGAGTGACGAGCGGCGAAATGGATTTCAGCTCGCGATCGTTCTGAGTGCCGAAAATTTTCTGTGCGAATTGGAGAATAGCCATGAGTTTCCCGGGGTGAGTTGTCCCCCGAGTTTAGGTTTCCCACGGGGGAAAGTCATTAGTTTTCGAGGATGTAGGAGAGGGGATCGACCGGGATGCCGTTCACGCGAACTTCGTAATGCAGGTGCGGTCCGGTCGAGCGGCCCGTATTCCCGAGTAGGGCGATATTGTCGCCGCGTCGAATCTTTTGGCCGCCCTTCACCAGGATTTTACGCGTGTGCGCATACCAAGTCTGCAGGCCATATCCGTGATCGAGAATCACCGTTTGGCCATATCCGGCCTTCGCGTTAGCGAAAGTTACGACGCCGTCCGCCGTAGCTTTGATCGGAGTGCCGGGGTGATTCGCGATGTCGAGGCCCTCGTGCATTTTCACTTTGCCTCCGAACGGAGCGCGGCGAATTCCGAACCCGGAAGTGAAATACCCGATCGCCGGCTTCCGCGTCGGCAGCGCCGAAAGGAAGGCTTTCTGGTCGACGAGATGCTCGTACTGGTCCTGGAGGTTCTGCTCGAGCGTGAGCGACTCTGCCGTCATGGAAGTGATTTTAAGATCGAGTTCCTGGTACTGCGAACGGAGCTCGGCATGTTCCGGATCGCGAGGGTCGAGTTCGGCCTCGATCGCGGCGACTTCGGGCGGCACCGTCTTGGGTTGTCCCAGATTTTCGGCCGCGTCCGGAAGGTTTTTCATGAGCGCGGCGACGCCGCCCCGGTCTTCCGCTCCCGTAATGACCTTCAGACGGGTCGAAAAAGTGCGGACGCGCTCCATCGCGCTCTCGAGCGTTCCCATCTTCGACTTGAAAACCTGGACCTGCTGGCGCAGTCGTCGATTCTCGGTTTTGAGCTCGTTGTTCTCTCCGACTTGGCTCATGACGTATCCGTAGTTCGCGACCATGACCCCGACGAGGACGATGGTGACCGCGATGCCGACCGCTGAAAGTCGCACGAGCCACGCGGGAACGAGGATCTTTCGCACATGCGTCGTCTTTTCGGGAACGATCATGATGGTGTAGAAACGATTCGCCGAAGATTTCATTTCAAGCCTCCTGCTCAGGCTTCCTGGGGTACGGCCGCCGCCGCGGGTACGCCGGGATAACGCGCCACGAGCGCGGTGATGTTATCGTCGCCGCCACGGTCGTTCGCGGCCTCGACGAGGCTCTGGACGAGATGTTTGAGCAGCGGTTCATACCCGGTTTTCCGGCCCTCGAAAGCCCCGCTGCGAATCGCGTCGAAATAAATCCGTACGCAAATCGCATGGATATCCGGATCCTCTAAGGGACCGGTTAAGCCATCGGAGCAGAGGAGGAAGAGGTCGCCCTCCTGCGGTTCGTATTCGTAGAGATCGATTCCGAACTGGAGATCGAACCCGACCGACCGGGTGATCACGTTCTTCATCCGGTCCGTCTTCAGCTGTTCGCGCGTGATCATGCCGGCGCGGAGTTTTTCCTGCACGAGAGAGTGATCGCGCGTGAGCTGCCAGATTCCTTCGGGACGCACGAGGTAGCAGCGCGAATCGCCGACGTGTCCGATGTACGCGAGCGCACCGTCGAAGCGAAGGCTCGTCGTCGTCGTGCCCATGCCCTCGAGCTCGGGTTCGTTCCGCGCCCGTTCCATGATTCTCTGATTGGCGTGTTTCGCCCCTTCGGCCAGGGCTTTCCCGGTATCCGATCCGTCGCTCAGTTCGGATGCCACGACTTCATGAATCGCCTCGACCGCGAGCTTCGAAGCGACTTCGCCGCCGCGATGTCCGCCCATGCCGTCCGCGACGACGAAGAGGGATAATTCGGGAAATGCGCCGCCCGAATCCTGGTTTTGGGCTCGGCGGCGACCGATATCGGTCAGCAAAGCGGCTTCCGGCCTCGGGAACGTCGTTTCCGTCTCAGTCACCGCTCACCGCCAGTTCGGGAAGAAGGAGGGAGGGCGCGCCGACGGAGCCGAAAAAGCGCAGGTCGCTGCCGACGGCGGTGACGTTCCGGAAAAGGTCCAGGATATTCCCGGCTACGGCGAAACCCTTCACCGGTTTCGTGAGCTTGCCGTTCTCGATGAGCAGGCCGCTCGCGCCGAGGCTGAAGTTTCCGGTCACGGAGTTCGCCGTGTGGACGCCCATGAGGTTCGTGATCACGATCCCGGTGCCCACCTCGCGCACGAGGTCCATATAGGATTTCTCGCCCGGCTTCAGATAGAAGTTCGTCGTGGAGATGCTCGGAGGAGCTTTAATCGAGCGCGACGAGTTTCCGGTCGCGGCCTTGCCGAAACGTTTGGCGTACTTTCGGTCGAGAAGCATCTGCTTGAAAATGCCCTTCTCGACGAGTTTATTTTCGCGCGAGGCGGTTCCTTCGGCATCGAAGGGACGCGTGGCGAGGCCGCCCGAGTAAGTCGCATCGTCGATCATCTCGATGAAGCTCGCGAAAATCCGTTCGTTCAGCTTGCCCTGGAGCAGGCTCTTGCCCTTTTCGATCTCTTCGCCCGAGAAGCTCGACGACAGGAAATCGAGGAGATCCGAAACGACGTCGTTTCGGATCACGGCCGGGCATTTCATCGACTTCGGCTTGACGGCGCCGAGGAGTTCGGTCGCCGATTCCGCACCCGACTTCGCGCAGAACTCGAGATCGAGTTTCGAAAGGAAAGGAGAGAAGACGTATTCGTACCCCATCTGCGCGTCGCCGTTTTCCTCCGCCTTGCAGGCGAGCGAGGTCGAAAACATCGTTCCGCGATGGCGCAGTACTTTGCCGTCATGGGCGGCCAGAATCGATTCGGAAATGGATTCTCCGAACGAGGCGCTCCGGACGGTTTGAATTCGCGGATCGCTGTCCCGACAAACCTTTTCGAGGCGCATGGCGCGCGCGATCTTCTCGTCGATCGAGACCGCGAGGCCGGCATCATCGAAGCGATTTTCCAGCGGAGGAAGGTCGCCGTCGAAATTTCCGAGGGTGATGTCCTTCTCTTCGGGCATGACTTCGGCGACCTGCGTGGCGGAATCGACCGCCCGCTCGATGGCCGAGGGGGCCAAAGAAGTCGTAAAACTGAAGCCGACACGATTTTGACGCTTCAGCCGGATCGAGAGGCCCACGTCTTCGGCGCGGGTCAGGGATTCGACCTTTTGGTCCTTAGCGGCGATATGCGTGGAGGAGGACCGTCCGAGGTAAATTTCGTACTCATCGGGGCGAACGCGTTCGATCGATTTGCGTGCGGACTCCAGCGCCTGCTCTAAAGACATGTGGAGAGCGTAACTTTACAAGTGCTCGACTGCAAAGGTAAAATCTAGACAAGGTATCGTCGGCCCCCGGATGGGCGAAACAGAAGGATGGAAATCGAATGAGTGCTTCCAGCATGGATTGGGAAAAGCTTCTAAACGACAAGCGTGTAACGGAAGAGTTCCGCCACCAGTCCTGGGAAGGAACGTTCCTCCAGTACCTCGATCTCGTGAAACAGAATCCGGCGGTCACGCGGAATTCTTTCCAGCGAATGTACGACATGATCATGACGTACGGTTCTTCGAACTATCTCGAGTACAAGAAGAACATCACTCGTTACCATTTCTTCGACGATCCGATCGATGGCGGAAAAGACGCTGTTTTCGGCCTCGATGTGCAGCTGATGAAGCTGACGAATTTTTTCAAGTCCGCCGCCCTCGGTTACGGAACCGAGAAGCGCGTCCTGCTTTTGCACGGTCCGGTCGGATCCGCGAAGTCGACGATCGCGCGACTCCTGAAGAAGGGAATCGAGAACTATTCGAAGACCGATGCCGGCGCGATGTACACGTTCAAATGGGTCGACCCGGAAGGAAAGTTTTCCGACATCCTCGGCGGCGCGCGCGAAGTGCTGTCGCCGATGCACGAGGAACCCCTGAAGCTGATTCCGGAAGATCTGCGCGCGAAGACGGTAGAAGAGCTGAATCGCGGCAATAAATCGCCTTATCGCGTGAACATCTCGGGCGATCTCGATCCGGCCTCGCGGTTCATCTTCCGCGAGTTCCTGAAACGTTATAACGGCGACTGGATGAAGGTCCTCCAGCACATCCGCATCCAGCGGCTCGTGCTCTCGGAAAAAGACCGCATCGGCATCGGCACGTTCCAGCCGAAGGACGAGAAGAACCAGGATTCGACCGAGCTCACCGGCGACATCAACTACCGGAAGATCGCCGAGTACGGC
Source organism: uncultured Bacteriovoracaceae bacterium (assembly GCA_964536965.1). Classification (GTDB taxonomy): domain Bacteria; phylum Bdellovibrionota; class UBA1018; order UBA1018; family UBA1018; genus JACMQW01. Next base: position 19,617 of record CAZIAL010000050.1, on the reverse strand, counting down.
TCGGACTCGGATCCACGCGCGTTCAACTTCGACGGGGAATTCAACGTCGGCAACCGCGGCGTGGTCGAGTTCATCGAGGTGCTGAAGCTCGACGTCGCGTTCCTGTACGACCTGCTGACGGCGTCCCAGGAGCATAAGATCAAGCCGAAGAAGTTCGCCCAAACCGATATCGATCTCGTGATCATCGGCCATACGAACGAACCGGAATTCCGGAAGCTCCAGAACAACGAGTTCATGGAAGCGCTTCGCGACCGAACGGTGAAGATCGACGTTCCTTACATCACGAAGCTGAAAGAGGAAGTGAAGATCTATCAGAAGGACTTCAACCCGAACCGCATCCGCGGCAAGTCCATCGCGCCGCATACGATCGAAGTCGCCGCGATGTGGGCGGTGCTCTCGCGGCTCGAAGTTCCGAAGAAGGCGAACCTGTCGATGCTCCAGAAGATGAAGCTCTACGACGGCAAAACGCTTTCGGGCTGGACCGAAGACAACGTGAAGGAGCTCCGCAAGGACGCCGTTCGCGAGGGGCTCGACGGGATCTCGCCTCGATATGTGCAGGACAAGATCTCCAACGCGCTCGTGAACGACAAGAACGGGGAAGTGGGCTGCATCAACCCGTTCATGGTCCTGAATGAGCTCGATTCGGGGTTGAAACATCATGCCCTCATCGCCTCGGAGGATCGCCGGAAGCATTACCGCGAGCTCGTCGACGTCGTGAAGCAGGAGTACGAGGACATCATTAAAAATGAAGTCCAGCGGGCGATCTCGGCTGACGAGGACGCGATCTCGAAGCTCTGCGGAAACTACATCGACAACGTGAAGGCGTACACCCAGCGCGAGAAGGTGAAGAACAAGTACACCGGCATGGACGAGGAGCCGGATGAGCGGCTGATGCGTTCGATCGAGGAGAAAATCGAGATTCCGGAAAGCCGGAAGGACGATTTCCGCCGCGAGATCATGAACTACATCGGAGCGCTGGCGATCGAGGGCAAGACCTTCGATTACCGGATGAACGAACGCCTGCACAAGGCGCTCGAGCTGAAGCTCTTCGAAGACCAGAAGGACACCATCAAGCTGACCTCCCTGGTATCGAACGTCGTGGATCGCCAGACCCAGGAGAAGATCGACATCGTGAAAGCGCGTCTGATCAAGAACTTCGGGTACGACGAGATTTCCGCGACCGACGTGCTGAACTATGTGGCCAGCATCTTTGCTCGCGGAGACGCGAAAAAGCGGCAATAGAAAAGGAAATCAGTGAGTTCATCCATTCGCCAGGATCATAACCGCTTCCGGAACATCGTGAAGGGCATGATCAAAAAGGATCTGAAGAAATACATTACCCACGGCGAGATGATCGGCCGGAAGGGGAAGGATCTCGTTTCGATTCCGATCCCGCAGATCGAAATTCCTCGTTTCCGTTTCGGAGATAAGGAACAAGGCGGGGTCGGGCAGGGCGAAGGCGAACCGGGCGACTCCATTGGCAAGGGTGATCCCCAGGACGGAGACGAGCCTGGCCAGGGCGAAGCGGGGAACAACGAAGGGAAACACGAGCTCGAAGTCGAGATGTCGCTCGCGGAGCTCGCCGAGATCTTGGGCGACCAGCTCCAGCTCCCGAAGATCGAGCCGCGCGGACATAAGACGCTGAAGTCGAAGGTCGATAAGTACACCTCGATCGCTTCCCAGGGGCCGAACAGTCTTCGACACTTCAAGCGAACCTTTAAGGAAGCGCTGAAGCGGCAGATCGCGTCCGGACTTTATAATCCGGATAAGCCGATGATCATCCCGATCAAGAAGGATTTTCGGTATCGCTCGTGGAAAGCCGACGTGAAACACGAGAACTCCGCCGTCATCATCTATATGATGGACGTCTCGGGTTCGATGGGCGACGAGCAGAAGGAGATCGTCCGGACCGAAGCCTTCTGGATCGATACCTGGTTGCGCTCCCAGTACAAGGGGATCGAAACCCGCTACATCATCCACGATGCGACCGCGCGCGAAGTCGACGAAGATACCTTTTACCGCACTCGCGAATCGGGGGGGACGCTGATCTCGTCCGCCTATAAACTCTGCGAAAAAATCATCGACACGGACTATCCGCCTTCGGACTGGAACATCTATCCTTTCCATTTCTCGGACGGCGACAACTGGTCGGGTGAAGATACGAAGGTTTGTCTCGATATGCTCTCGAGTTCGCTCCTGCCGAAGGTGAATACCTTCTGTTACGGTCAGGTCGAATCCCGTTACGGCTCCGGCCAGTTCTATAAGGACCTCGTCGAGCATTTCGGCGCGGACCACGAGGAAGTGCTGCTATCGCGCATTGAAAACAAGGAAGGCATCCTACAGTCGATCAAGGACTTCCTGGGGAAGGGCAAATGAGCCCTATGCAAGTGAGAGCGATGCAAGTGAGCGCGATGCTTCATCACGAGGTACAGAAATAGATGGCCTACGGTTTCGACTCCTCCGAACTCACTCCTGAACTGAAGCGCGTCCGCGACGAGATCGAGGGCTACGCGCGCGGCTACGGCCTCGACTTCTTCGACACCATTTTCGAGATGATCGATCACGATCAGATGAACGCGTTCGCCGCGTATGGCGGGTTCCCCGTGCGTTATCCGCACTGGCGCTTCGGCATGGATTTCGACCAGCTCGCGAAAGGCTACGAGTTCGGTTTGCAGAAAATTTACGAAATGGTGATCAACACCAACCCTTCGTACGCGTATCTCATGCGTTCGAACACCATGGTCGAACAGAAAACGGTCATGGCCCACGTCTTCGGTCACGTGGATTTCTTTAAGAACAACTACTGGTTCTCGAAAACGAATCGCAAGATGCTCGATACGATGGCGAATCACGCCGTCCGCATCCGCGGACTGATGGAGAAGCTCGGGCAGGAGCGCGTCGAGGATTTCATCGACCGCGTGCTCGCGATCGAGAACCTCATCGATCCTTTCGCTCCGTTCGCGCCGAAATCACGGTCGGAGGAGCGGAACACCGCTCTGGACGGCGACGAAGAGCTGGCGACGCCGGCGAGCGACGGCCGGCTGAAGGTCGATCGCGGGTACATGGAGAAGTTCATCAACCCGCCCGCCTATCTCGAAGAACAGCGGCAAAAATCGGCGGCGGCCGCGAAAAAAGAGCTTCGCAATCCCCCGGAACCCGAGAAGGACGTGCTCGCCTTCCTGCTCGACAACGCTCCGCTGGAGCCTTGGGAGCACGACGTGCTCGCCATGCTCCGGGACGAGGCCTATTACTTCGCGCCGCAGGCGCAGACGAAGATCATGAACGAGGGCTGGGCGTCGTACTGGCACTCGACGATCATGACGACGAAGGCGCTGAAGGCATCCGAAGTCATCGATTTCTGCGATTCCCACGCGGGGACGCTCGTGACCCAGCCGGGCAGGATTAACCCTTATAAAATCGGCATCGAACTATTCCGCGACATCGAAGACCGTTGGAATCGCGGAGCGTTCGGCAAGGAATTCGACGAGAACGAAGATATCCGCGCGAAGGCCCACTGGGATAAGAAACTAGGGCTCGGACGCCAGAAGATCTTCGAAGTGCGGAAGGTCTGCAACGACATCACCTTCATCGATCAGTACATGACCGAGGATTTCTGCGAGCGGCAGAAGCTTTATAATTATGGATTTAACCGCCGGACGAATCAGTACGAGATCATCGACCGTGATTATAAGAAGGTGAAAGAAAAGCTCCTCTTCTCGCTGACGAACCGCGGGCAGCCGTTCATCTATGTCACCGACGGGAACTTCCAGAACAAGGGCGAGCTCCTGCTCTGGCATAAGCATATGGGCATGGATCTCGACGTGAAGTGGACGAAGGAAACGATGCGGTCGCTCGCGGCGATTTGGAAACGCCCGGTGAATCTCGAGACCGAGAACGAGAGCCAGAAGAAGATCTACGCCTACGTCCCGTCGGCCGACGGTTCCGGCGAGGGCGAGTTCAGCGAACGGTTCGTCTAAGTCTCGGCCCGGGTCCTTAGCGAGTTTTTTTTCCGATCCACCCTCGTTTTCGGAACCAGATAAAGATTCCGAGCGCCATGGAAGCCATTAGTAGGAGCGCGCCGCCGTAGCCCCATGGATGGCGGAGCTCCGGCATATTCTCGAAGTTCATCCCGAAGATCCCGGCGACGAAAGAAAGAGGTAAGAAGAAGGCGCTGAAGACGGTCAGAATCCGCATGACTTCATTCGTTCGCTGGCTCGACTCGTTCATCTTCTGGGACACGAGAGCGACGTGGAGCTGCACGAGCTGGTTGATTCCGTCGTGAAGCGTGTCGCTCGCATGGCTCGCGCGGATCGCGCGGCGACGGATCGGGGCGGGGAGCGGTAGCTGGAAGTCGTCTTCCGAATCGTTCTGTTCCTGGATGGAGTCGAGCGCGTCCAGGGTGAGCGCGAGCATCCGTTTCTCGATCGCGAGCCGGCGACGCAGAAGATAGGCGTCGCGAACGCGAAATGCCTTTCCCGCGGTGGGATTGAAAGCGGCGGATTCGAGCGAGTCGAACTGATTTTCGCTTCGGAGTAGGGCGTCCTGATAAGTGGTGAGGACGCGATCGAACAGAGTCGCCACGATATCGGCCGGTTTCATCGGTACCGTGGGATCGCAGATCACGCCTTCGCCCGGCTTGAAAACGCGGGGAATTTCCGGCGTGGGAAAACGGTGTACGGTGACGACGAGACCGGGAGTGAGAATGATCGCGATTTTCCGCGTGAGTTCGCGTGCGCTGGCTGCTCGTTTCTCCGCTTCCTGATCGAAGACGCGCAGGAGGAGGAATGCCGTCGTGCCTTCCAGGTCGAATCGAGGGAGGGCGCCGTGGGCGAGCGCGCCTTCGATCAACGAATCGGGAACTTTAAGCTCCGTGAGAATGGCGCGTGCGGATGCCTCGTCGCCTTCGATATCCAGCCAGTTCGCGGCAAGATGTCTTTTCTCGGCTTTCGGTTTCAGGGCGGTTTTCGTTTCGGCCATAAATTATTGGATTCGTTACGAAAAAGCGTAGTTTCCTAAGGCCACATCCGCAAGGAATTTAGGAAGCCCCGAGTCGGGGCGATCGCTTTTTGCATTGCATGAAATCTAAGACCGATCGACTTTTCAGCTCGGAAATTGAAAGAAAAACCGAATCAAATCAATATCTAAGACTTTCTAATAACACTATAAGTAGTGCCCCCTTCGCGGGCGCACCACAATATCTAGTGGTGTGCTTTGACAAGACCCCGAACTTTCCCCAAGCTTGAATCATAGGCAGTTGATCGCGCAGAGAGGGTTGCATCTCACCGAAAAACGGGGAGTTGGAACCTGGGTTTGGGAACCAAAATCGGCGTGACGTGACTGTTCTGTGGAGCGGGTTCAGGATGGGAGTCCTTCGCCGGCGGGATCGGTGTCTTTAAAAAGAATTTGTATTGAAGTGCCTTTAAGCATTTTGGGGGAACGGGAATCATGGAAAAAATCACGGAAGATCGTCAGTTCAAATCTGGAAAAATCGGCACGGATGCCGCAAAAAAATCGAAGTCGTCCGGCGTGACGCTGAAGACCACGCCCGTGGGCGGTCGCGCGCAGAAGAGCCTCGTCATCGATCGCTTTTTTACGAAGGCCGGCACCGATGTGCTTGCCGAGATCTCGTACGCGAAGGCGAGCTCGAAAATTAAAGATACCGACGGAAAAACCGTCTTCGAAATGAAAGATGTGGAAGTTCCGGCCGATTGGTCGCAGCTCGCCGTCGACATTCTCGTGTCGAAGTATTTCCGCAAGGCCGGCGTCCCGGGGACGGGCCACGAAGTTTCCGTGAAGCAAGTCATCCGCCGGATCGCGCGCACGATTCGTAAATTCGGGGAGCTGAACGGCTACTTCGACGCCACGAACGCGCAGACCTTCGAGGACGAGCTGAGCTTTCTTCTCATCACCCAGCGCGGAGCCTTCAACTCTCCGGTCTGGTTTAACCTCGGACTCTATGCCGAATACGGCATCGAAGGTTCGGGTGGAAACTTCTACTGGGATCCGGAAGCCCGCCGAATCCGCGAGACGCAGACGGGGTATGTCCATCCCCAGTGCTCCGCCTGCTTCATCCAGGCCGTCGACGACGATCTGATGGCGCTTTTCACGCTGATGAAGAACGAGGCGCGTCTCTTTAAATACGGCTCGGGTACGGGCACGAATTTCTCGAAAATTCGCGGAAACCAGGAAAAGCTGGCCGGGGGCGGCTCGAGTTCAGGCCTCATGAGCTTCCTCGAGGTCCTCGATCGAGGCGCGGGCGCCACGAAGTCGGGCGGCACCACCCGGCGCGCGGCCAAGATGGTTTGCCTCGACATGGACCATCCGGAGATCATGGATTTCATCACCTGGAAGCAGCGCGAAGAGCGCAAAGTCGCGGCTCTGATCGCGGCCGGTTATTCGTCCGATTTTAACGGCGAAGCCTACCGTACGGTCGCGGGCCAGAACTCGAACAACTCCGTGCGCGTCTCCGACAAGTTCATGCACGCCATGGAAAAGAACGAGAAGTGGGAAACCACCGCACGGACGACCGGCGAAGTGATCAACACTTACGCGGCGAAGGAACTCTGGGAAAAAGTCTCCGAAGCGGCCTGGGCTTGCGCGGATCCGGGCCTCCAGTACGATACGACGATCAACGACTGGCATACTTGCCCGAACACCGACCGGATCAACGCCTCGAACCCTTGTTCGGAGTACATGTTCCTCGACAACACGGCTTGTAATCTCTCGTCGGTGAACCTCGTAAAGTTCCTGCGCGCCGACGGGTCTTTCGACGTGGAGGCTTATACCAAAGCTTGCCGCACGTTCGTCATCGCCCAGGAAATCCTGGTCGACCTCTCGAGCTATCCGACGGAAGAAATCGCGAAGAACTCGCATGACTATCGTCCGCTGGGCTTAGGCTACGCGAACCTCGGCACGCTTCTGATGCTGAAAGGGATTCCTTATGATTCCGATCAGGGTCGGGCGTGGGCCGGCGCGCTGACCGCGCTCATGTGTGGAACCGCCTACGCAGTTTCGGCGGAAGAAGCGGGAGCGCTCGGCGCTTTCGCCGGTTTCGCCGCGAACCGTGAGCCAATGCTTCGCGTGATCGGCAAGCACCGTGACGCCGCGAATTCGATCGACGCCTCGAAGGTGCCGGCGGAAATTCTGACCGCCGCGAAGCGGTCGTGGGATCAGGCCCTCGATCTGGGAACGAAACACGGTTACCGGAATTCCCAGGTCACGGTGCTCGCTCCGACCGGAACGATCGGGCTGCTCATGGACTGCGATACGACGGGGGTGGAGCCTGACTTCGCGCTCGTGAAGTTCAAAAAGCTCGCCGGCGGGGGATACTTTAAAATCGTGAACCAGTCGGTTCCGGCCGCCCTGAAGAACCTCGGTTACGCGTCGAACGAAATCGAAGCGATCATCCGCTATGTGCTCGGTTCGATGAACTTCGAGAACATTCCGTTCATCAACCAGGACTGGCTGCGCTCGAAGGGATTCACGGATAAAGACCTGGCGAAGATCGAAAAGACCCTGCCGGGAACTTTCGAGATTTCCTCGGCGTTTAACCGCGGAACGCTTGGTGAAGAGCTTCTGACCCGTCTCGGAGTGCCCGAATCCGAATCGAAGAAACCCACGTTTAATTTCCTGACCTGGGCCGGACTCACGAACGCCCAGATCGAAGAGGCGAACGTGCAGATCTGTGGAACGATGACCGTCGAAGGCGCTCCGTTCCTGAAGCCCGAGCATCTCGCGGTCTTCGACTGCGCGAACAAGTGCGGGAAGAAGGGCCAGCGATTCATCGCTCCGATGGGCCACGTCCGCATGATGGCCGCGGTCCAGCCATTCCTCTCGGGAGCGATCTCGAAGACGGTGAACCTGCCGCATGAGACGACGGTGGCCGAAATTTCGGATATCTACTATCAGGGCTGGAAGCTTGGCTTGAAAGCGGTCGCTCTTTATCGCGACGGCTGTAAACTTTCGCAGCCGCTCTCGACGAAGTCGGATGAAAAATCCGACTCGAAGACCGAAGTTCCCGCGGCTTCGATGAAGTCAGATAACCATGTCGCGACAACGGTCGCGGCCGGAACCGCGCATGCGAAGACGGCCACGGCTGCCCAGATGACCTTCGCTCCGGTTCGCCGGAAACTTCCGTCTCGCCGCGCGGGAATCACTCAGGAAGCTTCAGTCGCCGGCCATAAGGTCTATATCCGCACGGGCGAATACGAAGACGGCGGCTTGGGCGAGATCTTCATCGACATGCACAAGGAAGGCGCGGCCTACCGTTCGATGATGAACTGCTTCGCGATCTCGGTCAGCCTGGGGCTCCAGTACGGAGTGCCGCTAAAAGAGTTCGTGGACAAGTTCACCTTCACCCGGTTCGAGCCGAGCGGAATGGTCGACGGTCATCCGAACGTGAAGATGGCGACTTCGATCGTCGACTACATCTTCCGCGTGCTCGGAATGGAGTATCTGGGTCGCACCGACTTTCTCCAGGTGAAACCGACCGTCGCTCCGGTCGATCTCACCACCGAAAAAGGCGCGGCGAAGACCGTGTATCCGAAGGAGCCCTCGGCCCAGATCTCTATGGCCGCGCTACCCGCGGCTTCCCTCGAGATGCCCGGTCACTCGGGCGCTGCCGCGGGCGACTCCGCGACCCAGCATCTCGCCGAGATGATGGGAGATGCTCCGCCCTGCGATGGTTGCGGCCATACCACGGTCCGCAACGGCGCTTGTTACAAGTGCCTGAACTGTGGCAACTCGATGGGCTGCAGCTGATTCGGAAGCGTCGAACTGCCGTCCTTCTTCGATCCCGGTTTCGAATCGAATTGTTCCGAATCTGATTTCCGTCTGAGTTCTGACTGAGAGAAAGAGATCGTCGCACCCGCGACGGACCGGACCAAAACTACGCCTGATCGCTCATCCCGTAGTCATTGGAAGTTCCGGGCCCCGCAAGGGTACCGGGGCGACGATCTCAAAGCTCTGCCCGTTTTCGCCCGGAAGCTCGAGTTTCCAAGCATGCAACCACAACCGTGAATCGGGGGCTCCGGCGTAAATGGAGTCCCCGAGGATCGGTGCTCCGAGATGCGCCAGCGTCGCGCGAATCTGATGGTGCACGCCCGTCTCGATTCGTACGGTGACATCGCAGGCTCCATCGCTCTCGTCGATCGACATTACTTCCGTGAGCGAACGAGTCGGTTCGCCGCGAATCCGCTTGAGATCGACCGAGTTTTCCACGACGCGCATCCGGCGTTTGGACTTCTCGTCATGGCCGAGCTTGAGCTCGATTCTTCCCTCCCGAGATGGGCGCGCGGCCGTCCAGGCGCGGTAAATTTTCCGAACCTGTCCGGTGTTCCAGATCCGGTCGATGCGGATGAACGCCTCGATCGTCTTCGCGAAAAGGAGCACCCCGCTCGTTCCGGTGTCGAGCCGATGGACGAGGCCCGGTTCGAGCGGATTTCCGCGAAGGACCGGCAGATCGGGATAGAGGGCGAGCGCCCGCTGGACGACGGAATCCTCCTCGTCGGAGCGAAGCGGCGCGGTGGGGAGACCGCTCGGTTTGTCGAAAGCGACCCATTCTGAGTTTTCGTAGAGCACGGTGAGCGGCGGGACGCCGACCGCGGCTCGCGGCGGGAGAAAGTCCATTTCCGAAAGGAGCATCGAAAGGGGGACGTTCGCGTCGATTTCTTTGCCTCGGCCGAAGATGACATCGGGTACGAGGCTCGTATCTTCGTCGAAACTCCCGAGAAGAAGTCCGGACTCGAGGACGCGGGAGGCGCGTTTCCGCGAGACCTTTCCGAGCAGGCTTTCCGGCGACACCGTCCGCAGATTCGGGTGCTTCGCCCAGGCCGCGCGGAGCGCCGGATCGGTCGCGATGCGGGAGATCGCATCGGCGACGACTTCTTCCGTGCGTTTGCGCCCGTCGCCCGTCGCGCGAAGTCGCACGGTGATGGACTCGAGGGCAGCGGCATCATGGGCGGAGCCCGCGGGACGAATCATGGTCATAAGAACTCGTTTCGGCCGGCGGCCATCAGTTCGATTCGGTCTCGGTCACGAATCTTTGCATTTCGGGAATTCTCCGCGATTTCGCGTCGACATCTTGCGCGTACCTGAGCGAGGAAGCGACGATCGTTTTGGAGCTCGCCGCAAGCTCGATTCGTCCCTCGCGCTTGGCAGAGCGATACAACGTCACGGCCAGTCCCGCCAGATGATAAAAAGATTCAGCGTCTTTCGGTTCGATAGAAACCTTGGCGAGAAGCAGTCCCTCCGCCTGGATGAGTTCCCCGACCGAACTTTTCGGTCCGATGCGGAGTTTCGCGAGCTTCGGATTGAGAAAAGCTCTCGGTGCCGCGAGATCGGAAGATACGCGGAAGCTCCCCAGACTGCTGAGGAGGCGTGCCGAAGCGGTTTCCCCTTCCGCTCGATCGGGTCGATCGAGGATCAGGCCTTGGACGGCCATGCGAGGTCCGACCAGAAAGTACGCCTCGCGGATCATTCCGCGTTCCGGACGACTTCGGAGGTAAAGCCCCTGCGGTCGCTCGGATTCGGTGAGAAATGCGTTCTCCACGGTGAACCAGGCGTTCTCCGTCAGCGTTCGGCCCGAGAAGTGTTTGGCGAGCGTGGTCTCCCAAAGTTTTTTTCGCGCGCTCCGGCAGCGCAGCCAGCCTTGCACGCATTCGCGGAGTTCGGCGGGCGTGCCGGGAGCGGGAAGCGTGAGCGGGCCGGTGATCGATAACCGCGAGTCGAGATCGCGCCAGTAGACGGAAATCCGTCCGAGGAAGCGTTGGGGCGGGCCCTTTTCGTAGGGGAGCGAAAATTCCACATTCAGACTCGCGCGCGGGTCCGAATTTCGCGTACCAACGAACGGAAAAGCGCCGGTCGCGTAATAGAATGGAAGGGTCAGCCACTCCTTCGCGGCTTCTCCTTCCGGCGCGAAGAGTGGCACGGTTTTCACAGTGTAGGGGCGCAGGGAAGGGTCGCGCATCCAAAGAAAGGCCGTAGCGCCCGCGACGAAAACGATCGCGGCAAGCCAAGAAAAGAGACGCATCGGAAGCGGAAAGGGAGTCGGACGGGCGCTCGTCTGGAGCTGGAAGAGCCAGTCATAGGGGCGTCTCGCCGGGTGCCCATTCGGCATTCGGGAGACGATGCCGTGGACCACCTGGCCCGGAGTCCATCCCATGAAACTATGGAGCATATAGCTGAACAGCGGTGCGATGAGGAGAGGGAGGAAAACGTGGATGTACGGCGACCAGGCGGCCTTCGCAGGATTCAGCGCACTGAGCGCATTCAGGAGTCCCATGACGACGAGAATATCGAAAGCGAACGCTAAACGGCGCTGGCGCGCGAACGGAGAAGGCGGTTGCGGAGGAGGCGGGGATGCAATTTGCGTCACGTGGCGATGGCTCTCTGTTTTGACACTCTTTAAAGAGAGGGTACACTAGGCAGGAAATCTCGCATAGGGGGCGGTGTTTTATGAAAACGGGTTTAGGGCTCGCGTTCGGAGCGATCATTGTCGCCGTCGTCCATCTCTGGAACGGGGGCGCGCTCGCGGACCTATTCCAGCCCGCATCGTTCGTCTTCGTCGTACTCGGCACGCTTCTCTCGACGTATTTAAGTTCGCCGCGCGGTGAATTTGCCCGCGCCCTCGCATCGGCGCCGAAGGATGGGACGGGGACGCTCCTTTCCTTGCAGAAGGAGCTTTCCGAGCTCGCATCGGCCGCGCGCAAGGAAGGCTTCCTCGCGCTCGATGCCTACCGCGCCTCCGCTTCGCGTTCGTCGCTGAAGGATGGAATCCAGTACCTGATTTCGGGTTTCGATCAAGGATCGATCCGCGAGCTTTTCGATTCGAGCATTCAGCGAAAGGCGACCCAGTCCGAAGGTGCCGTCCGAATCTGGGATATCGCCGCGGGGGCCGCGCCATCGGTGGGGGCGCTCGGAGCGACCCTCGGGCTTCTGACGGCGCTTGCGAAACTCGACGATCCGGCCCTGCTCGGCAAAGGTATCGCCGCCGCGATGGCGTCCGTTCTCTATGGATTTTTCTTCGCTAATTTCGTTTTTTCTCCGCTCGCCGCTCGACTCCGGAAGCAGATGCAAGATGCCGTGCTCCCCGATGAGATGGTGAAGTCCGCGATCCTGGGCATCCAGGAAGGGCTGAATCCCCACCTGATTGAAGAGCGTCTGAAGCAGGTCACGGACGGTATGACGGCGGCCGGCTGATGAGCGTGAGAGCTTCGGGTACGGCACCCCCCGAAAATCGCTGGCAGCTCGCCTTTGCGATCGTGATGCTGCTTTTGTTCGCCCTCTTCCTCATCCTCTATTCCGTCTCGAAGAAGGAAACCGTTCGGCTCCAAAAGGAGATCGAACTGCTCCGCACCGAGAAGCCGAAACCGGTCGCGGCGGCGGAGAGTTTGCCCCCTCCCGCGGATCCCCAGGCCAGTCGCGCCCTCGATGCGAATGCGGACCTCCAGGCGGCGATCCTGAACGAAGCTCGAACCTTTCTCGCGCCGGAGGGCGAGAAGTCGCCCGCCCGTTCCGACGTGGAAGTGCTCGACCTGGCGAGCGGCGATTTTTTAGTTCGCATCGCCACGCCCGATCTTTTCGAGGCGGGTAACGCGAAGGTCGCGCCAGGGGTACGGAAGTTCGTCGATCGTCTCGGCGAGCTCGTCGTGAAGTCGGGCCGTCGGCTGCGGATCGAAGGGCATGCGGATTACGACGACTCCGAAACGATCTCCCGAAAGGCATCTCGATACTCGAATACATGGGAGCTTTCCGCCGCCCGCGCCGCCGCCCTGGCCCAGTACTGGATGCGCAAATTCGATTTGGAGCCGACGAAGATCGAGTCCGCCGCGTTCGGAAAGTATCGCCCGCTCGAAGAGAAGGCCGGACGGCCTTCGCAGGCGAATCGACGCATCGAGGTCGTGATTCTCCGCGCGGAATAATTGTCACGAAAATGACGCTCGCATCCCTGGAAAAGGCGGGTGAAGATTAAATGATGAAATCACTCCGGCTGATCGTGGCCTTCGCGATTCTCGCGTTTAGTATCGTCGTCTGCCTTTGGGGTGCGGGCGTAATTCCCTACGAAGAGGCGAACGAAACGTTGAGGCGAGTGCTGCTGATCGTAGGTACGGTCGGGATCGCTTCGACGCTGGTTTTCTTTCTCATGAGTCCGGGCAAACCGGCCCCGAAAGAGTCGGTCGAAACTTCGAACAAGGTGAACAACGGGCCTAAATTCTAGGCGGGAGATTGAAAATGGCTTTCGGAGTGATTCTGTTTTGCATCGTCGTTCTCGTCGGGCTCGCCATCATGTTCGTGAATATCTACAACGGCCTCGTCCAGCTCCGCGCGCAGCTCGAACGGACCTGGTCGAACATCGACGTGATTCTGAAGCAGCGCTACGACGAATTGCCCCAGCTGATCCAGGTCATCGAACAGTATGCGGGCTACGAGGCCGGAATCCTGAAGGAGCTGGTGCAGGCCCGCGCGCACTACGGTTCCGCGCAGTCGGTGAACGAGAAGATCCAGGCCTCCCAGGAGATGAGCCTGGCTCTCAAAGGAATCCTCGCGATCGGAGAAGCTTATCCCGAGCTGAAGGCGAACCAGAATTTCACCCAGCTGCAAACCCGGATCTCCCAGCTGGAAAGCACGCTTGCGGATCGGCGCGAGTCTTATAACGAAGCGGTCGCGAATTTCAATACGCGGATTGAGCAGTTCCCGGACGTTTTCGCGGCGCGAATGCTGAACTACCAGCGCCAGCAGATGTTCCAGGTCGCTGAACAGGAGCGAGTCGCTCCGAACCTGAAAATGAATCTTCCGAAGTTCGGTTAAGGCGCGCATAAGGATCGATCGTGACCGAGGATAGTTTAAAGCTGATCGTCGGGTGCCTCTTTACCGGAGGCGGGTTGATGATCAATTCGATTTCGCGCCGAAAAAAGACGCGAAAGATCGCGGACACTCCGCGGTCGAAGGTCGCGAGCGCTCCCCAGGGCTACGTCGAATTTCAGGGTTTCGCCTGGCCGGCGGCCCAGTATGCACGATCGGCCGCGGGCGATGAAATCGTTTACTACAGTCTCGAAGTGCAAAGGGCCGAAACTCGCGGAACCGGTAAGAGTCGACGCCGCCAATGGGTGACGGTGTTCACGCACGGGCACGTCCATCCTTTCTATCTCGTCGATCCGACCGGGTTGGCCCTGGTCGATCCCTCGTCCGCGGAAATGGACCTCCACGGGGCTCGCACCCGCGACTGGGCGTCGCTGAAGGGTGAAGAAAAGAGGTGGATCGAAGAAATCGCAAGCCGCCGGGCGATTCTGGGGTTTCCACCCAGCAAAGGATTGTTCGGAATCTTTTCCAGCCCCTATCGAGTCGTTGAAAAAGAGATCGGCGTGGGTTCCCCGCTGTATCTGCATGGCGATTTTAGAACGCCTTCCATGACCCATCCGAGGGTGAAAGTCCCGGGGCTGAGTGAGTTTAGCTCGCGCATTTTCAGCTCGGAAGCCCGGAGCACGAAGAATATCGATCATTTCCTGGACAAGAATCGCGACGGCGTCGTTTGCGGGGACGAGTCCCGCCATGGCTACGGCTTCGCGGGTCGTCAGGCCAGAAATAAAAGTCGCACCCAGCCTTCCGATGAACGAGAGTTCGAGGTTTACGGCAATATCGGCTCATCCCTTGAGCATCGACTGCTGATCGCCGATGCCCATGAAGAGCATTTGGTGAAACGTCGCGAGAAGTGGATCTGGCTGCAGTTCCTAGGGGGGGCCGCGCTCCTGGCGGTCGGATGCGCCACGCTGACGATGGAACTCCTCTGAGTTTTCTCAGTGAGTGCCGTCGATCGCCGACGCGAATCTACGGGGCGTTTAAGGAGTCCGCGACCTCCGCGCTCTCATTAATGACTCGCGCGCTGAACGCAGGCTCGACGCCAAAATATCCAAACGCGCGCAAATTGGTAGAAAGATCCGCCGCCCGGCTCTTATTGCGCAGGCTATGGGATTTCGAGCGGTAAGCCACGTCGTCCGAACGATGATCGAGGTCCATCTCCGGAAAGTTTTGCAGAGCCCAGAGCTTCGCCGGTTGGGCGACGTGGCAGCTGACGCAATCCATCTGGTCGGCGGCGACTTTGCGCGGATTCTCGATCCAGCGGGCGTCGGTGAAGTTGGCTAGAATCACGGGTTCGTCGAGCTGGCTGCGTACCATTTTCGAGTCTTTCGTGATCCAGTTGACGTTTCGCAGGCTTGTCGCCGGTTCTTCGCGGATGCTGCTGGCGCGAAAATCAGTATCGCCCACGCCGGCTCCGTTGATGAAAAGCTGGCGACGCTCTTTCAGTCGCGGCACCACGAACGGGGTGGCTCCGCCGCTCGCATCCACGTCGAATCCGCCGAAGTCCCAGACGCTCCCACCGCCGGAGAGTTTCATGAAGGTCAGGCGGGTAAGCCCGCCCGCCCCGACTTGGGTCAGTAGAAGTTTGCGGAAAGCGCGATAGAATTCACCGCGCAGCCCCTGCCGCGCGAGATCCGGATGGATCGTCAGAGCGTGTTTCGAGAGATCCGAACCGAACTCGATTCGGATCTTCTTGAGTTGGGACACGAAGCGATCGAACTCGGCGTGGGGAAGGTCGTAGAAGCTATGCAAGGCCGCATCCGCGGTGGTCGCTTGGCCGGCGGGCGACTTCTCGATCGGCTGCCAAACCATGCGGATCTGGGAGCGGCATCCGCGGAATGCCTTGCCACTTGGGAAACAAGGATCGAGCCGTATGGCGACGACTCGGAGTTTTTCGAACGTCACTGCCGGATCTTCGAAGGAGTTCAGCTTGCCGACTTTCTGATAGAGGGCGCGGGGAAGAAGAGGGCCGAAGGCGCCGTCGGTTTCGGGTCGTAGAAGTTCCGCGGGTTCACGCAGCGGAAAGAGAATCGAAACGTCGTTGAGTCCCCAGTCGTAAGGAGCGGCGGCGGCCGGCGCGGGGGCGAACGAAACGGCGAAAGTCAGCAGGATCGAAGCAACAAAGGAAAGAGGTGACATAGTGGATCAGCCGAACATCGCAGAAGAATGGAAAAGCGCAAAACAAAATCGAGACTGTGTATCATATGTTATCCATGCACCGCGCGAGGCAAAAAGGGGATGGCACTCGGTTTGCTTTTTAGAGCCGCGAAGCATGAATTCATTTCAACCCTAAGCATTCAAGCATGGCTTGAAGAGGAGTCTTTCGATGGTTTCGGCAAAACTTTTCCGTTCGGTCTCTTTGGTCGCTGGCGTCGCGTTGGTCGCGTTGGTCGCGTTGGTCGGGTGCGCTCACGACAAGCGCGAGAAGACGATGAGCAACAGTGATACGGCCTATCGCCAAAACGACAATGCGCGCGCGGCGACTCCGACGGCCAACGCCAAATTCGCTCGCGTCGCTAAAATCGATTTCGCGAAAGGCGCTTATGCATTAAGCGAAGGCGAGAAAAACGAAATCGCCGCGCTGATTCGCGATGCTCGCGCCAACGGGGAAATCGACGAGGTGAAGGTGCTCGCGTGGGCGGATCGCGACGTCGCCACCGGCAACCGCAAAGCGACCTCCGCCGAGGTGGAGCTGGCGGATAATCGCGCCAAAGCCGTGCGTTCGTACATCCGCGAGCATTCGTACATCCGCGAGCAAATGAAGCTGAAGGACATCGACACCCATAATATGGCGGAGTCTCCGAACTTCGTGAGCCGTCTCTTTAAGACGGAAGACTACGAAATGAAAACGGGCATGTACGACAAAGACGGCGCGAGATTCAATCCCGCGCCCAATCCCCAGCGCGTCATGGTTCTTCTCGAGATGGAAGACGATAACGACTGATTTCTGCCGATCGGCTTTTAGATCTTTCCGAAGCGCGGGCGCTTCCCGAGGGGACCCCACACACCCGAATGAGATGAGTTCGCGTCTCGGTACAGGCCCACGGATCCCGCCACAGGATTCGTGGGCCTTTTAGTATTAACCGAATGGACGATCTTCCGCCTGAGTGGGGAGCTCGATCGTGAACGTGGATCCTTGTCCAACGCGGCTCTCGGCCGTAATTCGCCCTCCGTGGGCGGTGACGATTTCTTTCACGATGAAAAGCCCGATGCCAAGCCCAGCGTAGTTCTGGATGTCGACGGCGCGGTGAAAGCGATCGAAGATCCGGTCGATCTCATTCGGATCGATTCCGATCCCCTGGTCGGTGACTTGGATGCGGACTAGTTTCGTGCGGCCTTCGATACGCACCGAGATGGGATTTCCACGCCCGTACTTTTTCGCGTTGCTGACGAGATTAGTGAGAACCTGGCGGATACGTTGGGGGTCCCAGTCTCCGACGGGATTTCCGTGGATTTCGAGCGTTACGTCGGAGGCGATGAGTTCGACGACGTCGCGTGCGATGATCGCGAGGTCGCACCGTTCACGGCGAATCGATAGATTTCCGGAGGAGAACCGGGAAATGTCGAGGAGATCGCCCACGAGGCGCGCATAAGTTTCCACTTCTCGGCCCAAGTTTCCGAGTAAGTTCGGGAACTCGGGCGTTTTCGCGAAATCCGCCATTCGTCCCTCCTTCACGAGCAACTGCAGGAAGTCGATCTGCAAGCGGAGCGGAGTCAGAGGGGTTTTCAGCTCGTGGGATATCGCGAGGACGAAATCATCGCGTACGCGGAGCGCCCGCTGGAGTTCCTGCGTGCGGCTCGCGACGAGGGACTCGGTTTCCGCCGAGCGCCCGCTCAGGATCATGATCAGAAGCACGAACGCCGCCGTGGTGACGACGCCGCCGACGGGGAGAGTGAGCTGTGCTGGGCGACGATGCCCTTGGAGGGCGGTCGGAGTCAGGCCGACGAAGATACGCCAGGTGCGATTTTCGATTTGGAAAGTCCGGGTTTGCGTAAAGGTCGTGACACGCTCACTCTTGCCATCGAAACTGAAGAGTTCCAGCGGCGATCCACTTCCGACATCCTCTAATCGCAGAATCGTTCCTTCGAGATTCAGATGTCGCAACGCCGCGGCCATCAGGTCGCCGATGCGATAGAGACTGCCGACAAATCCCGAGAGTCTTCGTTTCCGTTCTTCGAGAGTGAGCGGCTGATCAGCGCCGGAAAAAATGGGGAAGTAGCCCACCACGCTCAGCTGATCGGATTCCTCCTGCACCAGGGTGAGGGGTTCCGAGAGGGCGGCCTTTCCTGACTGCCAGGCCAGTTCGAGATTGGTACGAGCCCGGGGCGTCGCGCTGACGTTGTAGCCCAGGGCGATTTCGTTACGGATCCTGGGCTCGATATAGGTGATGGGAAAATATTCGTCCGCCGGAGGGTGGCGCTGCACGTTGTAGGGGCGCTCCGCCATTCGGATTTCCACGTTCGCGATGCCCGTCTCGCTTCGCAACCTGCGTTCGAATTCCGCGCGCTGAAAATGAGGGACGCGTGAGATCCACTCGTAGGCGAGGACGCCGGGCTGGCTGTCCAAAAGAGGCATGACGAACTGCAAGAACTCCGTCCTGGTAATCGGACCTTTCGCCTCGAAGAACTGGGCGAGCGCGTGGAGATTTCCCAGAGACAGATTCATCTGTCGGCGGATGGCCTGCTCGATCGAGGAGGTTTGCAGTGTCAGATTCTCGCGAATGATCGCGGACTCCGAGCGATTCCAGAAATTGAGGATCGCCGTGCAGGCGAAAAGGCAGGCGACGAGAATGCAGGATGTCAGCACTCGGTTCGTCGTATTTCGCTCGCGTTCGTAGAACCAGAGATGGGCGAGGGGGGCGCAGACAATGGTTCCGATCGCTTCCGCCGACCATCTCTGCACCCAGAGAAAACGGAGCTCGGAGAAAGCGACGGAACGGGTGGCCAGGTTCGAGTGTAACTCCAGGATCACGGCGGTGGGCACCCAGATGCATCCCAGAGTGCCGCCGATCAGAAGCCAGGTGCCTGCACGTGCGGCGATTCCGCGGGGCGGATACTTGGCGAAGACCCAGCGGATGAACCAAGCGGTCGTTCCGGCTTGCACGACCGTACAGGCGCCGTAGACCAGAGCGTCGAGGGGTGTTCCCGCGCCGACGAAGAGGCGAGCGAGGAAAGTACCGAGGCCTATCGCCGGCAAAACTTTCTTTCGCCAGTGGTGGGCGGTGGCGAGACAGAAACCGGCCGCGGGCGAGACGATCGCGAGTTCGGTGATCCCAAAGTCAAAAGCAAAGATGCGCGTGAGGGACGCGAGAAGAAAAGATCCTACGAACGTAAAGGCGTAGGGATAAAGTTTGCGGGAGAGCGGGGATTCAGTTGGGTTGCGCACAGTAATTTCGGACCGCATCTCGAATGGTTTGCAGTGACATAGGTTTTCGGAGGAGGGCCGCAGACTCGGGTAGCTTTCGCTCGCCTTCGTCGAAGGCGGTCATGAGGATTACGGGGATCCTTTTTAGACGGGAATCGATGCTCAGTTCGCGGGCGAAGGTCCACCCATCCATCACGGGCATCATCAGATCGAGCAGGATGACCGAGGGAGTTGGGTCGCTTCGAAGTTTTTCGAGGGCGACCGCGCCGTTCTCGGCCACGGTCACGCCGATTCCCTCATACCGCATCGCGAGCTCGATGATATTTCGAATATCAGGATCGTCATCGACCACTAAGATGCGGGAGGGATTCATATTTTAGGCTTCGCTCCTGGGCACC
>CAZIAL010000049.1:0-24787 GCA_964536965.1 uncultured Bacteriovoracaceae bacterium | reverse complement strand
TTCGGCGATCTCCGGGTCGAGCGTCGTGTAGACTCGAAATCCCGCGGCGGCGATGTCCGTTTCCGTAATCCGGTCTTTCAGCTGCCGGAGCATCTCGGCTTTCACGAAATCGGTAAAATAGGGCGCCTTGTTCGAGACGCTCACCGGTGGTCGGAAACGGAGCGGCAGCGCGGCCGCTTCTGTCGCCTCCGCTTCGGCGATGAAACCCGCTTCGACCATTTTTCTCAGCACGAGCTTCTGTCGCTCCACCGCGCGTTCGCGTTGGCGATAGGGCGAGTAGAATCCCGGGCCGCGAATGAGGCCCGCCATGAGGGCGATCTCGCCGAGATGCAGTTCAGTGACGTCTTTCCCGTAGAAGAGGCGCGCGCCTTCGCCTACTCCATGCACTTCGTACGAGCCGACCTGACCGAGATAGACTTCGTTCAGATAACGCTCGAGAATCGCTTCCTTGGAAACCTTCAGCTCGAGCAGGAGCGAGAGGAAGAGCTCGTTGAACTTCAGGAGGAGATTTCGGGTTCTCCGGGCCATGAGATTTTTCACGAGTTGGGCGGTGATCGTGGAACCACCCTGGGCCAGCCGGGCGCTTTTCAGATTCACCCACAGCGCGCGCGCGATCCCGCGCGGATCGAGGCCGCTGTGCTCGAGGAACCGGGGATCTTCGATCGAGATCATGGCTTGCCAAATCGGCGCCGGGATATCCTCGAACTTCATCAGGCGGCGAATTTCGCGTTTGCCTTCGGGATCCGAGCGCGAAAGCGTCGCGATGAGTTCCGGTTCCAGGAATATTTCCGGAATTTCTTCGAAGCCGTCTTCGTTCGCGCTTTCAATTCGAGTGACGGTCGGATTTTTTTCCGTACTGAAGAAGAAACGAACCGGTTTGTCGGCGAGGGTCCGCGTCGGATGGTCCGCGGGAAGAAGGATGTCGGAAGGATAGTCGAAAGGATGGAGAGTGATCTGTAATCCGCCCCCTTCGACCGAAGTCGGAGTGTAGCCGAGCGCCTTGAATCGCTTGAGGAGTTTCGTTCGGCTGATCGAAGGGGCGATTCGTTCCACATCCGAGAAGAGCCGGGTGGGGATGAACTGATTTTCGAGATTGAAAGCCGCTTCGAGCTGACGGAATGCGACGGCGATGGTGACGCCGAACGCAACGACCAGCACGGCGGCGATTCCGGCGAGCACGAAGAGAGCTTTGCGATTTTTTTCGAGCCAATCGCGGAATCGAGATGACTTGGTGCGTTTAAAATCCATGTGACTTGTAAGGTTGACGGTTTCAAACCGACTCTATACAAACCTTTCATTACCTAGATTTAGAGGAAATCCGATGAAAATCTCGTTAAAAATGAAGGCGTTGTTTTGCTTGTCCATGCTCGCGATTTCGGCCAACGCCTTCGCGATGGACCTCGACTGGTCCGGACAGTTTCGCGCCGAGGCGACGATGATCAACGGTTACGCGCCGGATGCCTACAATGGCGCCGCGACAGGTACCGGCGGATATGAAATCGCGCCGGCCGGCTCGACGAATGCGCGATTCCAGACGCTCTTTCTTCGGCTCCGTCCGAAGCTGATCGTGAACGATAACGTCTCGATCAAATCGGAATGGTGGCTGGGAAATCCAGTCACCGGGTTCTACGGCGTCGACTATCCGGGTACGAATCGTCAGGATCAGCGCTACTACAACTCGACCTTCAACGGCGGCTCGTCGATTTCGGCCCAGCGTTTCTGGGCGGAGTTTCTCACGGACCTCGGTACTTTTCAGGTGGGTCGCGCTCCCCATCACTGGGGACTCGGGTTGATCCACCATTCGGGCGATGGCGTATTCGATCGGTATCAGACCACCGGTGATACCTTTAAGATGATTTCAAAGTTCGGAAATTTCACCGTCATTCCCGCGCACACCAAATACGATTTCGGGAATGCGGCGGGCGGGACCTGCACCAGCGGCACCTGTACGCCGACGACGGGCCACCCGGTCGGCGGCGCGACCCTTTCGGAATACACGTTTGGACTGAAATACGACAACAAGGACGAAGATTTCGAAGGCGGCGTGAATCTGATCCGCCGCATCGCGCGCGCGCAGTCGGCATCCGTGGGGATCAACAACATCGCCGTCGGCGGGATGAACATCACGATCTGGGACATCTACGGCCGGAAAAAGATGGGCAAGTTCGAGTTCGGAATCGAAGCGCCGATCTTTAACGGCGACCTCGTCGGTATTCCCTACAAAGCTTTCGCGCTCGCAACGGAGCTTAAATTCCGTCCGAACGACGCCTGGGATTTCGCGGTGAAGGCGGGGAAGGTTCCGGGCCAGCCGAACAATCCGAACAGCACGACGGACAAGTGGTCGATGGTGTATTTCCACCCGAGCTACAAGCTGGGCCTGCTGATGTTCAATTACAATTTCGGGAACTTCGCCGGAAACAACAATCCGAACAACGGCAACGCCGTGAAGTCCATTTACGACAACCCGATCACGAACGCGAACTACCTGATGTTCGGCACCTCGTTCTCGACCGATAAGTGGCGCTTCTCCGGATCTTTCGTG
The DNA here is from genome assembly GCA_964536965.1 of uncultured Bacteriovoracaceae bacterium. Classification (GTDB taxonomy): domain Bacteria; phylum Bdellovibrionota; class UBA1018; order UBA1018; family UBA1018; genus JACMQW01. Next base: position 22,245 of record CAZIAL010000049.1, on the reverse strand, counting down.
ACGGCGAAAGCCGACGAGTCCGCCGTTGCCGGCCAGCAGTTCTTTAACACCTGGAATCGCGCTTACAGCACGACGGCCGCGGTGAAAGAACAAGGGACGTCCCTGGGGAGTGAGATCGATTTCGGAATCGCTCTGAACTGGGACGAATACACGACGTTCGCGCTGGACGCCGGTTTCCTCTTTCCTGGCGATTTCTACAAGTTCGGAAATGCGGCGAGCGGCGCGGATAATGATCTGGGTACCGTCTTCGGCGCCGTCGGTTCGATCGCCGTTAAATTCTAGTCTCAGCGCGAGTTCGTCAGGTAGGTGCGCGCTAGCTTTTCGAAGTCGGCGCTTCGGACGGAACCCGTGCGTGAGCTGGACATGACGTCGATCGGGTTGAAGTGGAAAACGTACTCACACTTCGTATCGTCCCAGAGCGTGTAATAGCGGTCCGGGAATCCAAGTACGTGTCCGAATTCGTGCGCGATGGTCTTCGCGCGCACGTTCGGGAAGATGCTGATCTCTTTCTTCGAATGGCTGACGAAAGCACGACCCGTCGGTCCTTTGCCGAGGAGAAGTTTGAAAATATCGGGCCCGCCCAGGGACTTCCAGTCCAGCTTTAGAGTAAAGCCCGCGTTCGACCATGTGGGTTCGATGTATTTCGAAAGATGTTCCGCGGCGGATTCGAGCCCGATCGGAAGAATCGGGAGGAGAGCGGTGGTGCCATCCGTTTTCCGGATCGAGCGGTTCGTACGGAAGCCGAAATAGAATTCCACATCCGAGTCGATGAGGCTCGCGAGCCGGTCGAGCGCGCGGCGCGCGTCCTGGACGTTTTTCGCGGACTCCATACTCGCGACCCGTGCGCGGTAGTCGGGTTGTCGATCGAGCCAGGGGCGGTACTCGTCGAGAACGGGGAGTCGGCAGAGGGGCGACTCCGAACAGTCGAAGAGCGCATCGCGCAGTTTCACGAGCATGGTCTGGTCGTTCGGCCCCGTCGCGAATCCGCTTCCCCATTTCGCCCGCACGAGATCGTCGGAAATGCTGCCGCCGAGTTCGGTGCGTAGTTCGACCCACTCGGAAATCTTGCCGGATCCACGGATTTGCGCGTAAGCGGCGAGTGTATCGTCCCAGCTCGAGAGTAGAGATCTCCATTCGTCAGCGGGGGCTTCGCCGGTCGATTCGAGTTCGAGAACCGTAAGGCCTTCGTATCGAACGCGTCGAAACCCGGGAGGGTTTTCTTGCGCCGATTCGATCGCGCGGTCGATTTCCGCCTTTTTTGCGTCTAAATCGCGCGCGAGATCGTAGATTCGTGCCTTTCGGTCCAGATCGCATTTGCTGACGAAAGAGTGTCCGTAGAGCTCGTCCAGGGCTTCGACGAAGGATCCGTCGTAGATCTGCGGGTGGACGGGATGGCGGGCATCTCCGGACGCGGGTGCGGACTTTCCTGCGCAGCCGACGAAACTGCCGGAGGCGGCTAAAAGGAAAAAGAGGGCAAAAAATGGGCGGGATCGCGGCTGCATGCGGAGGCGATATGAGCACTCCCTATGCCAACGTGTGGATATCCTGGATCCGATATAGCCGGGAAAGAGGAGCTTTGGCCCGGCCGTTTCGTAGGGGGGGCGGCGGGGTGTCCAACCTTTAGACGGTTCTTGCGTCGCCAGTCCTTACTGGACCACGAACTCCGAGAAATACACGTTCGTCACGACCGGAGTCGAGTTCGGATTCAGGTTTTTCTCTTCGCGAACGAGTTCGTTCATCATGCCGGCGATTTTCGAACGAAGGAGAAAACGCCCTTGGACCGTCGCCAGCTCGTCGACCGAAGTCGAACCCAGTTCCCGAAGGAGCATGTCGAGAAACTTCGGCAAGCGGCCCTTCACGGCTGACTCGAACTCCGCGTCCAGGAGCTCCAGACCCAGCGTCATGGTCACATAATGCGCTTTCATCTGCTGCGGAGGACCGCCCGGAACCTGCACTCCGATCGGCGTAGGTTTCAGGTTCGCCTGGATCGGATCGAACGAAACGATCACGCGTTTCATGTCCGCGGGCTTTTTAGTGAATTCCTGGGCGAGGTTCTCGCGCTCCATCGGCTCGGTAACGACGGGCCGTTTATAGAGAATTTTCGTATAGACGAGGACGCCGAGGAGTCCGACCAGGGCGAGCGTATTCAGGACACCGAGGACGAGTCCGAGGGGAATCGACTTTTTCGGTTTGGATTCGGTACCGCCACTCGCTTCGGCTTCGGCCATTGTTTAAAATCTTGCCAGGATTAGCGGGACTACACAATGCGCAAAACTAGGGTTTTAGTGGCTCGTAGGAAAGTCCGAGATCATCGGCCACCGGCTTGTAGACGCATTTTCCCAGACAGATGTTCACTCCCTTGAAGAGCGCGGGATCTTTCGCGACGGCTTCTTTCCAGCCGTAGTTCGCGATCATCGTGGCATATTTCAGGGTCACGTTCGTGAGCGCGTAAGTCGATGTCCGCGGGACCGCGCCCGGCATGTTCGGAACCGCGTAGTGGATGACCCCGTCCACCGCGTAGGTCGGGTGTTCGTGGGAGGTCGGTCGGCAGGTCTCGACCGATCCGCCTTGGTCCACGGCCACATCGACGATCACACCCCCGGGCTGCATGCGCGAAACCATATCGCGATTTACGAGCTTCGGAGCTTTCGCTCCGGTGACGAGGACGGCGCCGATCACGAGATCCGCTCCGACGACGGCTTTCTCGACCTGCTCGGAGTTCGAATAGAGGGTCGTGATTTCGTTTCCGAAAATGTCGGCGAGGTAATCGAGCCGATGCATATTCGTATCGAGGACCGTGACTTTCGCGCCGAGGCCCGCGGCCATCTTCGCGGCGTTAATGCCGACCACGCCTCCGCCCAGAATGACGACCGATGCTCGGTCCACTCCCGTTACTCCGCCGAGGAGCATTCCCTTGCCACCATGATCGTGCTGGAGGTACGAGGCGCCGATTTGGGTCGCCATGCGCCCGGCAACCGCCGACATCGGAGCGAGCAGAGGAAGCGTATGGTCGGGCGCTTCGATCGTTTCGTAGGCGATCCCGACGATTTTCCGCTCCATCAGCGCTTTCGTTAAGCGTTCGTCGGCCGCGAGGTGGAGATAGGTGTAAAGAATCTGTCCTTCGCGGAGGAGCGGATACTCCTCCGGAAGCGGCTCTTTCACCTTCACGATCATCTCGGACTTATCGTAGATGTCCTTCGCGGTTTCGCAAATCGTCGCGCCCGCTTTGCGGTAATCTTCGTCAGAAATGCCGGCGCCGACGCCGGCGTTTTTCTGGATGAAAACTTTATGTCCCGCGGTCGTCAGCGCGCGCACGCCGGCGATGACCATTCCGACGCGGTTTTCCTTGTTCTTAATTTCCTTAGGGACGCCGACGATCATGGGAATTCTCCTCGAAAGGGCTTTTCAGAACGAGTCCGTCGTACGCGAGCTCCGTTCCGGGGGGTAGCTTCTTTGTCCACTCGTCGTAGTCGAAATCGTGCCCCAGGTGGGTGAGAACCGTCCGTCGCGGTTTCAGCTCGGCGACGACCGCGAGGGCTCGTTCGAGATTGAAATGAGTTCCGTGAGGTGCGATTCGCAAACAATCCAGGACCAAGGTGTCGAGATTCCGCATGCGAGCGAGCGAAGACTCGGAAATATAACTACAGTCGGTGACGTAGGCAACGGACCCGAAACGATATCCGATGCATTCCTGACTGCCGTGAGCGACCGAAATCGGAATGACGGCCGCGCCCATCACATCCAGTGTCTCCACCTCCGCCGAGAAGGTGTGGAGGTCGATTTGGGGAATTCCGCCCCCTTCATTTTTCTCGGCGGGTAGGAAAATGTAAGGGAATCGCGCACGCAGTTCGTCCGTCGTCCAAGCGTTTCCGAATGCCGGGATGCGTTGTTTTTGGGCGAAATTGAAGGAACGGATTTCATCGATGCCGGAAACATGGTCCGCGTGGGGGTGCGTAAAAAGAATGGCGTCGATGCAAGGAATCCGATGGGTCAGCGCCTGTGCGCGGAGGTCGGTCGCGGTATCGATCAGAATACTACGTGGTCCGCGCGGGGTCTCCGCGCGCAGCCAGGCCGAAGTGCGAAGTCGGTGGTTCTTAGGATTCGGAGAGCGGCAGACCGCACATTCGCAGAAAAGCAGCGGGACCCCCGTCGAGGTTCCGCAGCCGAGAATCGTCAGCTCCCATTTCGTCTTTTGACTCATTGACTCCCCTAAGTTAGCGGGTTTAGCTGGAAAATCGAGATGAAAGCACTGGTGACCGGCGGTAGCGGTTTTATTGGCAGCACTTTGATCGATGCACTGACGAAGCGCGGAGTGTCGGTCTCTGTACTCATGCGCAAAACCTCGCTCGATCGCAACCTGCAAGGGCTGACTTACGAACGCGTGGAAGGGGACATCAGCGATTTCGAATCCCTCCGGCGCGCCGTGAAAGGAGTCGATACGGTCTTCCACCTGGCCGGAGTCATCTCCGCGCGCGATCGCGCCGAATATTTTCGTTATAATTCGGAAGGGACCGCCCACCTCGCGCGCGCCGCCGCGGAAGCGGGAATCGAACGCTTCGTGTATATCTCTTCGCTGGCGGCCGGTGGACCCGCCGGCGCCTCCCCGCGAGTCGAAACGGATGCCGATCGACCGGTCTCGATTTATGGCGAAAGCAAAAAAGCGGGGGAGGACGAACTTCTTCGGTATCGGAATTCTTTCCTGCCGCTGATCCTGCGACCGCCCCTCGTCTATGGCCCCAAGGATCAAGCCACGCTTCTCCTGGTGAAGACCGTAGCCAACCGTTTTGTCCCTAAATTTTCCGCGGCGACTCCGGACGGGGAAAAACACTATTCGGTGATTCATTCGCGGGACCTCGTGGAAGCGATCGTCGAGTTGGGAACGACCGCGAAAGATCGTTTCGACAACGGCGATATTTTTTACATCTCTTCGGGAGAAGATATCCCATCGAGTCGGCTGATGGGTTCGATGGCCGCCGCTCTCGGCGTGAAGCCCTGGACCCTGCCGCTACCGATGCCGGTCGTAGGCGTCGCGGCGGGTGCGATGACCGTGCTGGGGCGGGTTCTCGGTCGATCGTTCGTGCTGAATCGGGACAAGCTCAACGAAATTCTTCCCGACTACTGGACCTGCGGAAACGAAAAACTGACGACGAAAACGTCGTGGCGTCCGAGCATCACTTTCGAAGAAGGAATGCGGGACGCGGTCAACTGGTATCGCGCGAACGGATGGATCTGATGAACTTTCGGCTTAGCAATTTAGGATGCTTTCGAGCGGCAAAATCGTTCGCCGCCGGCGCGCTCATGGTTCTTTCGGCGCTCGCGGCGGGATGTTCGACGGCATCCAAATCGACCGGCGAACTCGAACGCCTCGGGCTGAAGTTTCCACTCGTCCAGAAGAAGCTGAAAAATGGCCTGAAAATCCTCGTCGTCGAAGACCACACGGTGCCGCTGGTATCCTACCAGACATGGGTGAACGTCGGTTCGGTCGATGAACCTTTCGGGCTGACGGGAATGGCCCATCTCTTCGAACATATGATGTTCAAGGACTCCGAGAAGTTCGGCCCACGGGCGTTTTTCAACCAGCTGGAATCCAAGGGCGCGAACGTGAACGCGTTCACGACTCGCGATTACACGGTCTTCCACGAAACTTTCGTCTCGAGCCTGCTTCCGACCGTGATCGAACTCGAGGCGGACCGTCTCGCCCATCTTAAGCTCGACGTCGAATCGCTGGTCACCGAGCGACACGTCGTCTTCGAGGAGCGGCGCTTGCGGACGGAGAATTCTCCTGAAGGCCGGATGCAGGAAGCGATCTGGTCCCTCGTCTACAAATCGCACCCGTATCGTTGGCCGGTCATCGGGTACGAGGAAGACTTGAAGCGAATGGAGGTGGACGATCTTCGGTCGTTTTTCTCGAAGTACTACCAGCCTTCCAACGTGACGATCGTGGTGGTCGGCGAAGTCCGGGCGAAAGATGTATTCGAGCGGCTCGAAGCGGCGTACGGTTCGATTCCCAGTCAGCCGAAACCCGACCGCACGGTCGCTCGCGAGCCTGAGCAGACCGAAGCGCGTAAAATCGAAATCCGCGATCAGGTGGCTTCGGAGAAGGTGACCATCGCCTATCCATCGACGAGTGCCGCCGAAGAGGATACTTACGCGCTCGACGTCCTATCGAATATTCTCTTCTCGGGAAATGCCTCGCGAGCTCATCGCCGAATCGTCGAGGAACGCGAGATGGCGCTGGCGGTCGGCGGCGTGAACTACACTCCGTTGCATCCGGGAATCTTCATGGCGAGCGCGACGATGAAAGCTGGGCGTTCATCCGACGACTTCGAGAGGGAAATCGAAACGCTCTTCGCGGAGGTTCAAGCCAAAGGCGTCACCCAGGAGGAAATCCAGACCGCGGTCCGCCAACTTACCGTCCAGACGGTCGACAGCGTTCGAACCGCGCAAGGACTCGCGAATCTGATCGGGACGGTCGACGCGATTTTCGGGGATCCGATGCGCTTTCGCGAAGATCTCGCGAAGTACTCCAGGGTGACGAACAAAGACGTGATTCGAGTCGCGCGCCGGTATCTAAAGCCGCATCGTAAAAACGTCGTAAAACTCGTGCCCGGCGCGCGGGAGATTTCACCATGATCGGATTTTGTCTTGGATTATTGCTCCTCGTCGGAAACGCGCAGGCTGCGATCGAAGATGTTTCGAAATTCCGGCTGCCCTTGCCGCGGGTCGAGACTCTGGAGAATGGCTTAACCGTCGCGTGGTTCCTCGACGAAAAACTACCGATCGTCGATCTTGCGCTCCAGATCGGTTCGGGGACTCGGTACGATCCGAGGGGGAAATCGGGAACGGTCGAGCTCCTTGCGCGAATGCTGGAGCGCGGATCGAACGGTTTTGGCCCCGCGGAGATCGCCCAGAAAGTGGAGAGCTTAGGCGCTTCCGGATTCGCATCGGCGGACGAAGAGGCGACGACTCTCGGTATGCACGGACTGTCCCAAGACGCCGAGACGCTGCTTGAAATTTTAAGCTGGGTCGCTCTCCGTCCGAATTTTCGCGCGGACGAGTTCCAGCGTGAACGTGCGAAAGTCGCGGAGAGCTGGAAACACCTGGCGGACTCGGCGGAATCCCTTTCGGGTTATGCTTTCGGACGGGCGATTCTCTCCGGCACCCCTTACGCGCGGGGAAGCTTGCAGGACTTGCGTAGCTTGAGAGCGCTGAAGCTGACCGATCTACGGACATTCCATCAAACCCATTTCACCCCGGCGAACGCGCTGCTCATGGTCGTCGGAAGGGTGGATCAAAAGTCTTTTCGCGATAAAATCCGCGCTCATTTCGGGACCTGGAAGGGTTCGATGCCGAAGAAAAACGACGTCCTCTTTCGCGATCCGAAACTCTCGCTTCGTCTCGAAAAGAAAATGGACGTCTCGAAGCGCGAAATCCTCGTGATCGATAGCCCGGGTTTGCCCCAGGCCCAGCTGCGGATCGGGTTTCGGGTTCCCGGAATTCGTTCGCCTAAGCGATACGCGCTGGCCGTTGGCAACGCGCTGCTCGGCGAATATTTCAACAGCCGACTAAATCTCGTCGTTCGGGATCGCCTCGGTCTCGCCTATACGGTGCAATCGTCTGTCACCTATTTCCGGGATGTCGCGTTCTTTTCGATCGGTTCGGCCACGGCCGCCGCGAACGCGGGAAAACTTCTCGAAGAGACCATTCGGCAGATTCGTCTGATGAAAGCCGCCGACGTACTCAAAGAAGAAGTCGATGTCGCGAAAGAATATCTCATGGGCGGATTTCCGCTCGGGGTTTCGACCCTCGGAGCGGTCGCCGTACGCTGGCTAAACGGCCGAAATCTGGGGCTCGGAGATGAATATCTGAACGGCTTCCTTCCGAACATCTCGACGGTGAGCCGTGAATCGGTCGTCCAGGCCTTCGACGAAGCGTTCGCGGTCGATCGCATGGTCGTAGTCATCGCCGGGGACGCCAAGAAAATCGAGGCGAGCCTGCGCGAAAAGGGCTTTCGAAAAGTTCGGAGAATTCCGGGTAAGTCCCTGCTCTAGGCGGGACGCGTGCTCGGCTTCTTTTTGGTCATGACCGTTTCGCCTTCGAGATAGGCGCCGAAGTCGATCGCGATGGACTGGGTTTCGATGTTTCCGACCACGCGGCCGGTTCCTTCGATCGAGATTCGTTTCCGAGCCTTGATGTCACCGCGGACGAACCCGGCGATCACGATCGTATCGACGTCGAGAGTCCCTTCCACGACCGCGCTTTCCATCAGGATAATGGAGGAGTCGCTGTCGGCGCGGATCTTTCCCGAAAGTTTCCCATAGACCCGAACGACGCCGGAAAGCTGGAGGTCGCCTTCGAGATGGAGGCCTTCACCGATGACCGATACTTCGGTTTCGTGAATGAGGTCCGACTTTCTCATGGGCTTTCTCCGGGTACCGGCGTCGGCGGAGCGGCTTCCGGCGAGTCAGGAGCCGCCGTGGGTTCCGCGGCGGGAGTAGGAGGCGTGGTGATCGCCGCCGCGGGTCTTTCCACCTTTTTAGGAGCGGGTGGAGGCGCGGACGGACTCGGGGGAGGGGCGGGAATCGTTTTCGCGGGTGTACTCTGGAGCGCGATTTGGTCGTGAAAGAGAAGCCGCTTACGGGCGTCGAAAATAAGAATTTCGATCGACTGAACGTCGTCCCGCCTCGAGAAAGGACCGAACTCGGCTTTTACTTCCCGGTAACGGCTGACGGAGAAGAATTCGCCGCCTTCCGGCTTGATGAGCGAAGGGGAGTTTTGGAGTGCGAATACGCCGTCGGGATAAGCGGTCACGGTCTGGGGCCCGCGCGCGAGAATGACGAAATGTCCTTGCTGATTGCCGCCGTCTTCACGCGCGTATTCGATCGCGGTTCGGATTTGGAGGGTCGAACCCTTCCACTGCGCCTTGATGGGTTCGAGCCGGAAAGGCAGAGTTTCGCGACCAGGGACAGGTTCCAACATGGCTTCCGCAGGCAGCAGACTGAACGAATGGCTCGCTCCCGCGAGGGCGGCCCCGCCGCCAGCGATCGAATTGAGCGCCTGTTGTTTGACGGATTCGTAGGAAGCCTTGGTGTCCGCGAGCTCTTTTTCGAGTTCTTCGACTCGAATCGCGCTCGCGACTCCACCCGAAGCCACCGTCTTCCGATAAGCGTTGAAGAAGAGAGCCGCGGCCAGGACCGCCAACCCGATGACGCTCAACAGGGCGAAGCTAAAGGCGCGCAGCCAGGCAAGCCGCACGGTGAGGGTTCGGGAAGAAAGGTGGTCTTTAAAGACCACGAGCGTCAAGCGATCACTCATAGGCGACTCATTCGCTTCCCAAGCTAACTTTCTCATCATTCGGTGTCAACTTCGGGGGTTATGCCGCCGATATGTTGAATGATGAAGATTCTCTTTCTGAATCATCACTTGCACGAAGCCCCCGTCCTGACCACGCTCCGCAATCTCGGAGTGGCGGCGATCGTGTGTTCCGACTTGCGGGAATGCGAACTCGTTTTCCGCCTGCATGCCTCGAGTGTTTCGCTCTTCGTCGGTCATGACGACGACGGCGTGAAGATGAACGAGATTCTTAAAACGAATCCCCGATTCGCGCGGACTCCGGTGATTCTGACGACTTCGAAATGGTCGGACCAACAGTGCATCGATCACCAGGCGACTCCGATGGGCGCGAACGCCTATCTTCGGATGCCGGTCGAAGACAAGGATTTCATCCGCGTCGTCGACGAGATCCTGGCCACGGCGCTCTCGCATGGCCAAGGCTATAACGTTTCAGACGAGTTATCCGCCTTGGTGCCGGTCGCGGGCCATAGTCCCGTCGACACTCTCGAATTCGCCGACGATAAGACGAAAATGGGAGATCTTGGTCTCGCGCTGGCGGATGCCGGTCTGCCCGTCATGGGAAGCGATGCCGAGGGAACCAAACTTTCCATCTTGGGGAGCACGGAACCCGTGGGAACGGGCGAAGAGCTTTCCGTAGCCGGCACTCCGGTGACCTCGCAGTCGATCGGAGAAATTTCCCTCCAGACCGAAGGAAACGCCGGAGCATCTCCCGTTGCCCACATTCAGCTCGAGGACGCGGCGGCTGTTTACGGAGATTCCGTCAGTGTCATCGAAAACTCGGATGGCACGCCTGACCTTGCGATGGCCTTCAATCTCGATGCGCCTCCGACCGAGGGACTCCCGAACGCGATGCCGGCGGATTACGACCCGAACACGAACGGCACGAAAGAATTCAGGATCGAAACCGGTGACGGCGCCACGCAGATCGCGGCCGAGATCGTGGCGACGCCTATCGAGGCCACGCCGGTCGGATCGCTCGGATCTTCCACGGCCGTGACGATGGTCGCGGCTCCGATGACATCGCCACTCGGTGACGAAATACTCGCGATCGGCGGCACCTCGGAAATTCCATCGGACGAGCAACCGACCCGCGTCGCGGTCTCCGCCCCGATTTCGACTTCGACCACCTCGTCGGCCATTTCCTCGACGAATTCGGAGGAGCTCGACGCGGATTCCCTTTCGGCCATGCCCTATCTCGGCAAGGAGGGATTCTCGAATCCGCTCGCCTATCGGGAACCGATGGACGATGCCGTCGTTCCGGGCGGCGCCGCCAGCGCTCCGGACGTCGATACCCTGAAAAAATATCTCTATCTCCGCGAGCAGGATGTGACCGCGCTTTCCGCGCAGCTCCGCCAAGCGCGCGAACAGATCGGAAATCTCGAAAACCAGCTCCGGCAGGAGAAGGCGGTTACGAGCGAATTCGCGCATCTCGCGCAGGAGCAGGACCGAAGGATCAATACTTTCGACAAAGAAAAGTTCGTCGCGGTCGAGTCGGCCCAGAAAGAAATCGACGAGCTCAAGTTCGAAATGAAGCGTCGTTCGGAAAAGATCCGCGTCATGGAACTCCAGGTGAAAGAAGCGACGGAGGCGACCGAACGGCTGAAGGAACGCGTGCGGAACGACATTCGGAAAATTCGCGCCCGCGAGAAAGAACTGGAAAACCGTCTCGAGATCATGAAAAAAGATTCCGAAGCTTTGCTCGGCTCGCGCGAGCAGAAAATTATCGAGCTCAAACGGAAACTCGACCTCATGGAATTCAACACGGACCTCCTCCAGGAGCAGCTCGAGCGGGAACGCGGCAACGGTCAGTCGTTGCGCGAGAAGCTCGCGAAGGCCGCGCAAATCATGCGCGTGGCCGGAGGAATTCTCTCGCCGGAAGAGGAAGCCATGATCGCCTCCGGAGAAGTAGTGAACGAACGAACCACGGCCGCGTAATCCCATGCAATTCAACGTGCTCCTTCTCGGGAAGGATACGAAGCAGACCGAAGTTTACGCTACCCTCATCCGCGACATGGTCGAGTGCCATATCGACGTCATGAGCCGCGTGGAAAACGCCGTGAACTGGATCAGCCGCGTCCGTTACCATCTCGTGGTCATCGATCTCCCGAGTCCGTCGAATTTGGTCGAGCGAATCAAACGACTGCATCCGGAATCTTCGGTGATCGTGGTCTCGGACCATGCGACCATCGAAGAAGCCGTGAACATGATCCGAAACGGTGCCGAAGATTACCTTAAGAAACCGATCCATCTCGATACCTTTCGGCTGGCCGTTCGTCGCGGAATCGACCGAAAGACCCTCTTCGAAGAGGACGGCGTCTATTCCAGGTACCTGAATCTCGTAAACAGCTGTCAGATGATTTCGGCCTCGATCGACGAGATCCGGGTTTTCGCCGTCGTTCGCAGCTATCTTTCGCGGGAACTCCGCTGCTCCCAGTCCTGCGTGGCGTCTTTCGACGAGAAAGGCGAACTGAAGGTCGAAGACACCGACCAGACGGGCGAGAACGGCATGAACGAACTGTTCGAGATCGCCGCCAAGACGGTGAAAATTCCGGGCGCGCTCGACGAGGCTCGTCCTGCCGTATTCATCGAGAGATCGGCGATGACGCCCGCGGTGTTCGCTTTCCAGTTCAACTGCGTCGGGGACCGGAAGTTCTATTTTCTCGCGATTTCGCCGAAGCGGCCGGAGCCTTACGAGGAGTTCGAGAGCCGGCTGAAGATTCTCCGCGCCCAGATCGACGTGACTGGCCAGAATATCGTCCGTTATCGCGACGTCCAGGAAATGGCTTACGTCGATGACGTCACGGGTCTGCATAACACCCGCTACCTTTCGACGGTTCTCGATCGCGAGGTCGAGAAATCGAAGAATACCGGCAGCTCCTTCGTGGTGCTCTTTATCGATGCCGACAAGTTTAAACTCGTGAACGATGCCCACGGGCATGTACACGGTTCGAAGCTTCTCTCGGAACTCGGTCAGAAGCTGAAAGGCTATGTCCGCGATTCCGATGCGCTGGTCCGCTACGGCGGAGACGAATTCGTCGCGATTCTCACACCCTGCGACCTGGCGATGGGAAAAGTGGTCGCGGAACGAATTCGCAAGTCGATTGAAACTTCGGAGTTCCTGAAGGATGACGGACTGAAGCTGAAAGTAACCGTTTCGATCGGAGTGGCGGTTTTTCCGGACCACGCCAGTTCCAAGGAAGAAATCATCGAGCAAGCCGATCACGCGATGTACACCGCGAAAAAAGAGAGCCGGAACCGGGTTTACATCGCGGAGCCGCGGAAGGGCGATCATCATGCCTGAGCATGAGGCTCCGGGCACGATCCGCCGTCGATTTAAACTCGTCGTCTCGGATTTCCACCTCGGCAAAGGCCGCTACTTTCGGGATGGCACCCAGAACATTCTGGAGGATTTCATCTACGATCGCGAGTTCGCGGAATTTCTCGCTTATCACCGCACGGGCGATTACGCGGACGCGGAAGTGGAACTGATTCTGAACGGAGATGTTCTGAATCTCCTGCAGATCGACTATTACGGCGTACATACGCATCTATTCACCGACCGGTCGCAGATTTTCGCGGTCCGGAAGATCATCAAAGGTCATCCCGAGTTTTTCATGGCCTTGCGCAGGTGGTGTTCGACTCCGGGACATTCGGTTTCGTATGTGATCGGGAACCACGACGTCGGCATGATGTTCCCCGGGGCCCAGCGAGTCTTTGCCGAGGCATGCGGCGCCGATGTGAATTTCTATCCGGCCCAGTACGCGTTCGACGGAGTGTGGGTCGAACATGGCCAGCAATACGAAAGATTCGCGAAGCTGAACCTCCAGCGCCCGTTCATCACGCGCGGGATTCCCGAACCGGTGCTCGATTTGCCGTGGGGTTCGCTTTTCGTCGCCGTTTTCTTACCGAAGCTGAAGCAAGAGCGGGCTCACCTCGACAAAGTGCGCCCGTTCGGGGACTTCATGGTCTGGAGCCTGATTCACGATTTCTGGTGGTCCATTAAGGCCGGGATTCGCACGGTGCTTTTTACGCTGGAGTCTCTGATTTTCAAGACCCGCTACCAGATCAAGAAGGGCGTTCGCCTCCCTTGGGACATCTGGCGAGAAATCGTCCTCTATCCTTCGTTTGATAAGATCGCGTTCAAGATCCTGGACGAGAATCCGGACGTGAACGCCGTGATTTTCGGTCACACCCACATCCTGGCTTACCGGCAGTATCGGGAAGGGAAAGAGTACTTCAACGAAGGCACCTGGAACGAGGTTACGAACCTTCACCTCTCGGAATATGGGACGAAGACACGCCTGACTTACGCCTACATCGAATATCCGATGACCCAGGACGAAACCGTTCGGGTGAAACCGCTCGTTCGACTGAAGGAGTGGAAGGGTGTTTGGAAACCCGAAATGGAAATCACCGTCTAATAACGCTGTGCTCTTCAGTTAACGCGGTCCGACATCCCATCTCTCATTGAGGCCGGGGTGCGAATCGACTAAGCTGGATTTCCATGAAGGTCCCTTCATGAAAGTCCTCGCCGTCATCCCTGCCCGTTACGCTTCGGTACGGCTTCCCGCTAAACCCCTCGTCGATATTCACGGCAAACCCATGGTCCAGTGGGTGTACGAGCGCGCGAAAGCCGCCCGTGCGGTGGACCGCGTGGTCGTCGCGACCGACGACGAACGGATCGTGAAGGTCGTCCAGGGATTCGGCGGCGAAGCGATCCTGACTTCGCCCGACATTCCTTCGGGGACGGATCGCGTCGCCGCGATCGCCGAACAAATCGATGCCGATGTCTATGTGAACATCCAAGGTGACGAGCCGCTGATGGAAAGCGAAGCGGTCACCCAGGCCGTCAGTCTCATCACTTCCGGCCGCTTCCGGATGGGCACCGTGATGACGCCGATGACGGATCCGTCCGATTTATCGAATACCGCGGTCGTGAAGGTTCTCGCCGATGCGCACGATCGAGCCATGTATTTTTCGCGATATCCGATTCCTTATTCGCGAGGCCCGGCCCCCGACTTCGGAGGCAAATTCGCTTGCCGCCGGCATGTGGGCCTCTACACCTATACGAAAGATTGCTTGTTCCGCATTCGATCCCTGCCCCAGAGCGCCCTCGAGAAAGGCGAAATGCTCGAGCAGCTCCGCGCGATGGAAGATGGAATCGCGATCGGAATCAAGGAAGTCAACTTCACTTCGATCGGCGTAGATACGCCCGAAGAGCTCGAAAAAGTCCGGAAAATTTTGGAGACCGTTCATGGCTAAGCAGAAAAAATTCATTTTCGTCACGGGTGGCGTTCTTTCCGGTATTGGAAAGGGGATCGCGGCGGCATCGATCGGCATGTTGCTCGAGCAGCGCGGGATCAAGGTCACGATGGCGAAGATGGATCCGTACCTGAACGTCGATCCGGGAACCATGTCCCCGTTCCAGCACGGCGAAGTTTTCGTGCTCGATGACGGAGCGGAGACCGATCTCGATCTCGGGCATTATTCCCGTTTCGTTTCGAACGCGAATTTCACGCGGAAGAACAGCTTCACGACCGGCCGGATCTACGACACCGTTATCCGTCGCGAGCGCGCCGGCGGCTATCTCGGCAAGACCGTGCAAGTGATTCCCCATATTACTGACGAAATTAAACGCCATATTTCGGCCGCGGCCGAAGCGGCGGATCTCACGATCGTGGAAGTCGGCGGTACCGTCGGCGATATCGAGGGCTTGCCGTTCCTGGAAGCGATTCGCCAGATGAAGGTCGAGATGGGACCGGAAAACGTCCTTTTCGTCCACCTGACGCTCGTGCCTTACATCGCCGCATCGGGGGAGCTGAAAACCAAACCGACCCAGCATTCCGTGAAGGAACTCCGTGAGATCGGGATTCAGCCCGATATCCTGCTTTGCCGCGCCGATCGGAAGATCCCGGCGGATGCCAAAGAAAAGATCGGTCTGTTCTGCAACCTGCCCGCTTCCCACGTCTTCAGCTCGATCGACGTCAGCTCGATTTACGAAGTGCCCCTTCGTTTCCATGAAGAAAAACTCGACGAGAAGATCGCCGAACGTCTCGGAATCTGGACTTCGGCCCCCGACCTGACGAAGTGGAAAAGCATGGTCGAGAAGATCGTGCATCCGAAAGCGCATGTGAAAATCGGAATCGTGGGCAAATACACCGACCTCCACGAAAGTTATAAGTCGCTTTCGGAAGCGCTCGTCCACGGTGGCGTCGCGAACGACGCGAAAGTCGAGATGGTTTACATCGAGGCCGAAGAGCTCGAGAAGGGTAACGTGGAGGCCCTGCGCGCGGTCGACGGCATCCTCGTTCCCGGCGGTTTCGGTGAACGCGGCGTCGAGGGAAAGATTCGCGCGATCGAATTCGCGCGGACCGAAGGCGTTCCGTTCTTCGGAATCTGCCTGGGAATGCAGCTCGCGACGATCGAATTCGCGCGGAACGTCTGTGGAATGAAAGACGCCAACTCCGCGGAGTTCCGTCCGGACGGGAAAACGAACGTGATCGACCTTATGGATTCCCAGAAGGGGATCACCGACCTGGGCGGAACGATGCGCCTCGGAGCTTATGATTGCCTCGTGACCACCAAGTTCAACGGCAAGTCGACCAAGGCCTTCCTCGCATACGGGAAGGAAAAAATCTCGGAGCGTCACCGGCATCGTTTCGAGTTCGCCAATCGCTTTCGAGACGAAATTTCGGGGAAGGGTCTGCTGATTTCGGGCAAAAATGTGAATTCGAAGACGGGCGAAGAGCTGGTGGAAATGGTCGAGCTGCCCGATCATCCCTGGTTCCTTGGCTGCCAGTTCCACCCGGAATTCTTGTCGAAACCGATGTTTCCGCACCCGCTTTTCTCGTCTTTCATCCGGGCGGCCAAAGAAGCGACGACTTCCGCCCAGAAGCCTTTGCCGGGGATGAAGCAGGAAAAGAGCGGCGAAAAGAAGAAGTCAGGGAAGGGCGCGCTGCTCGCGAACGCCGCGGGCACCGCGGAGCCTTCGTTTCTTTAGGCTTATTTCACCTGATGGGGCTGTTCTTCGCAGACGATAAACTCGAATGATCGGTTGATCGCCGGATCAACCGTATGCTTTTTGCTCCGCGTGCAGATATCGATACGTTGGGTCCCTTTTCCGCGGAACGCTCCACCCGTATCCACGACGCGAAACGGGATGGACGTGTCGTACTTTTCGTTCAGGTGAGGGATGCAGATATTCGTCCCGTACGGGAGCACGCTCTTGTCCATGGCGACGGCAGCGTATTTCGATTTTCCATCGAGAAAATCCTGGAGGGTCACGAGCTTTTTCCCGCGACGGTCGAGGTAACCTCCTTGGAGTTTGCTGTGATGGGGATAGTAACCGGTGCCCCGAGTTCGGTAGACCCGTCCGGCGCAGCAGTCCTTGGTGGCGACATCGTAGCGAAGGCCCGGATCGGAATCCGCGAGGTTCCCCGGCGCGACCTCCTGGGCACAACTTCCCAGAATTCCCGCGGTGAGGACCGTGGAAAGGAAGCGTACGAAGGGAGGAAACAGGAAAGAGCGCATCGATGATCTCGTATCTCGGAGGTGATCAGATTCGGACGGGACCGTTATAAAATAATAGACTATCGTTGTCCACTATTAATGCCCGTGCCTTTTTATGAAAAAAGTTAATTATATCAAATAGATAATCGAGGTCGGCGTTCGCTCTAAATCAGAAGCTTCGGGGTCGAGCGAGCGAGTTTTCGGAACTCGAGCATCTGACGAACGAAAGTGCCCACATGTTCGAGATAGAAGGCGTTCGGACCGTCGCTCTTCGCGACTTCGGGGCGAGGGTGACATTCCATGAATAAGCCATCTGCACCCGCCGCCATCGCGGCCCGGGTGAGGACTTCGATGATTTCGCGTTTCCCGCCGGTGCTTTTTCCGCCGGCGCCGCCGCCAGGCGATTGCACGGAATGGGTCGCATCGTGAATGGTCGGAACTCCGAAGCCGGACATGACTTGGAAGGAGCTCATGTCGACGACGAGGGCGTTGTATCCGAAGCTCGAACCCCGCTCCGTCAGGCACAACCAGTCGGGTTTGCCGCGGATTCCGATTTTCTCTTCGACGGCTCGGGTCTTATCGACAATGTTTTTCGCGTCCCAAGGCGCGAGAAACTGCCCCTTTTTCACGTTCAAACGCCGGCCCTTGCGAAGCGCCGCTTCGGCGCCCGCCACGATGAGGTCCGTCTGGCGGCAAAGAAAAGCCGGTATCTGCATGAAGTCGACGACATCCGCGACGGGAGCGGCCTGCTCGGGAGTATGGAAGTCCGTGAGGATCGGCAGACCCGTCCGTGCCCGCACGCGATCAAGAATGCGAAGACCGAGATCCATGCCCGGGCCCCGAAAACCGTCGATTGAAGTGCGATTCGCCTTATCGAAGCTGGCTTTAAAATAGAGTTGGATTTCGCCCGCTGCGACGAGGGTACCCAGTTGGCGTTTCAACTCCTCGGCGATCTCGAAGACGATCCCGCTGTCGGTCGTATTGTCCTCGATTACGCAGGGACCTGCGATCAGGGTCATCGGCTTGTGGACGGGGTTCGAATTTGACGGTTTTGCAGTACTCATAAGAGGGGTTTACCTCGGGGCCTCGAACTAGAAAAGCGTTGAAGTTCCGCGGCGCTTTCGAAAAGATTGGGGGATGAGCCAGACCTCCACCCGATCTCCCGCGTCCACCGCCGCTAAACTGCTCCTGACCCCGGAGATCCAGGCCCGGCTGAAGAAAATCAAGCTCCTCCTCCTCGATGTGGACGGGGTCATGACCGACGGTCGCATTTTCTGGCAGGAAGGGACGGGCTGGACCCGCATGTTCAACGTGAAGGATGGCTATGGGCTAAAGCTCCTGATGAAGGCGGGGATCGACGTCGGCATCATCTCGGGCGGGGTCTCCAAGGACGTGCAGACGCGCGCCGAGTTTCTGAAGGTAAGCCACGTTTTTCTGGGGGATGAGGATAAGATTAAAGCCCTCGATAAAATCATCGCCTCGACCGGACTCGCTCCGGAGCAGATCGCTTTCGTCGGAGACGATCTCTTCGACATTCCGGTGCTCGAGCGCGTCGGGTTCAGCGCGACCGTTCCCCATGCGGTCGATCCCGTAAAGGAACGCGTCCACTACGTTACGGAATTCGATGGGGGTTTCGGCGCCGTTCGCGAAGTAGCCGACGCGATTCGCAAAGCACAGGGTCATGGCCCGTACTAAAGGCCGGATCCGAGAACGCTGGATCGTCAAAGCCGGAAGCAACATGATCTGCTCCGGCGGACCGATGCTGATCCGCGCATGGATGCAGCAGGTAGCGACTCTTCGCAAACGCCATGGGATCGAAGTCGTCTGGGTCACTTCCGGCGCGATCGCTTCGGCCGTGGAGGTGATGGATCGAAAAGTCTTCCGCGCCGGAAAATCACGAACGCTGGCCGAAAAACAGGCGCTTTCGGCAATCGGCCAACCGCTGGTGCTGGATCTCTATACCATCGGGCTCCGGACCCAGGGGCTCGGCGCCGCGCAGGTTCTCCTCACTTACGAAGACTTGGCGGATGCGAATCGAAAGCAGAATTTTCAAAACACGATCGAGCAGCTGCTCCAGTGGCGGGTCACCCCGATCCTGAACGAAAACGACGCGGTGGCGACCCAGGAAATTCGCTTCGGTGACAACGACTCGCTTTCGGCACGCGTCGCGCGAGCCATCGGCGCCGATCGCCTGGTCATTCTCACGGATGTCGAAGGACTTTACGATTCCGATCCGCGGAAGAATCCGCAGGCGCGCCTCATCTCGGAGCTGAAGAGCGTGACCTCGAGCCATATCCGGAAACTGACGGCGGAAGCGAAGTCCGCGGGAAAACGGGCGCAGGGCGCCCGCGAAATTTCGCGCGGAACGGGGGGGATGCTTTCGAAGATCATCGCCGCGAAAATCGCGACGGATAGCGGAGTACGAACTCACCTCGTCAAGGGCGACGAATCCAACGTCCTCCTGGAAATCGCCTCCGGCCATACGCTCGGCACGACGATCTACGGAAAGTCCCGAGGCAAACGACGATGAACCATATTTCCGAATTATCCGAAGAGCTGCACCAGAAACTCGATCTCATGCGGAAGTCGGCGCGCGTGCTCCGGAACTGCCCGATCGAAACGCGGAACCAGGTGCTCTCGAATCTCGAAAAGAAACTCGTCTCGCAGGAAATGATCGTTCTCGACGCCAATCTGAATGACCTTATGGCGCTCGACGAAAAAGTGCCTCCTGCATTCAGGGATCGATTACTCCTCAACCCGGAACGGATCGAAGCGATGCGCGAAAGCCTGCGGCAGGTGCGTGCGCTCCCGGATCCGCTCGGCGAAGTGGTCGAATCCCGGACGCTCGCGAATGGGCTGAAGACTCGCCGAGTGCGCAGCCCGATCGGGGTGATTTTCATGGTCTTCGAATCCCGGCCGAACGTCGCCATCGAGGCATTTTCGCTCGCGCTGAAGTCAGGGAATCCGCTCATCCTCCGAGGAGGGAGCGAATCCCGGGGGTCGACGCTCGCACTCTACCATCTGATCCAGGACGCGCTCTCCGAAGCCGGACTGCCCCCGGAGCTCTTCATCGGAGTCACTTCGACTGATCGGGAGATCGTACGACTTCTCCTCGCCGAAAAAAATCGAATCGACGTCGTCGTTCCGCGCGGAGGTGAGCGACTCATCAATTTCGTCGTCGAGCACGCGCGAATGCCGATCATTAAAAACGATCGCGGTCTTTGTCATATTTATGTTCATGCCGATGCCGATCTACCCCAGGCCGCCCGCATCGCGGAGAACGCGAAGGTCCAGCGTCCGGGAGTTTGTAACTCCATGGAAACACTCTTGGTTCACCAGGATGTGATTGGCCCCATGGTGGACGAGCTCGCGAAAGTTCCCGGAATGGGGAAGGTTTCCTTCAAGGCGTGTCCGATTTCGTTACCGCTCCTCAACGAGAGGTTTCCAGGAAAGGCGGAGCCGGCGACCGGAAAACACTACGCGACGGAATATCTCGACCTCGTTCTGAACGTCCGCGCGGTTTCCTGCTACGAAGAGGCGGTCCTGCATATCGATCGTTATGGTTCTAAGCACTCCGAATCGATTCTCACGCGGGACGAAAAACTCGCCCGTCGCTTTCAGGCCGAGATCGATGCGGCGGCCGTTTACTGGAACGCATCCACGCGGTTCACCGATGGATTCGAGCTTGGACTCGGTGGCGAACTCGGGATTAGTACGCAGAAACTCCACGTCCGCGGTCCAGTCGGCCTGAAAGAGCTGACGAGCATTCGGTGGGTAATCGACGGAGAAGGGCAAATTCGATGAAGATCGGAATTTTAGGGTTGGGAAAAATGGGCGAAGCGTTGGTCCACGGTGTTCGCGCTTCTTCCGAGGGAAAAAAGTGGAAACTTTCGGCCACGACCCGTTCCAAGGAGAGCGCGAAACTGGGGAATCGCGAGCTCCGCATTCCGGTCCATACCGACAACGCGAAGCTCGCGCGCGAATCGGACGTCATCCTTCTGTGCGTAAAACCCTACCAGGCGCAAGCCGTGCTGGAGGAAATTTCGTCTTTTTTGCGACCGAAGCAGCTGATCATCTCGGTCGCGGCTTCGATCACGAATAGCCAGATGGAGCAGTGGGTTTCCCACGCCTGTCCCGTCATTCGCGCGATGCCGAATACGCCGGCCCTCGTCCGGGAGGGGATGACGGTTCTCGCGTCGGGCGCGGATGCTTCTCCCGCGAACCTGCGCATCGCGGAAAAAATCTTCACGACCGTGGGCCGGACTTCCATCGTGGATGAAAAGCTCATGGACGGCGTAACTGGGCTTTCGGGCTGCGGACCCGCTTACGTCTATCTGATCATCGAGGCGCTTTCGGAAGCGGGCGTGAAGGTCGGTCTCCCCCGCGAAACCTCGACTTTGCTCGCAGCGCAGACCCTGCTTGGAGCGGCGAAAATGGTTCTCGAGCGCGGAGACCATCCGGCCGCCCTCAAGGACGAAGTAACGACTCCGGCGGGTTGTACGATCGACGGACTCATGGCTCTCGAAGAGGGCCGACTCCGGGTAACGTTGATCAAGGCCGTCCTCGCCGCCGCCGCGAAGAGCGAAGCGCTTCGTTCGGAAGGGTGAATGACCGGCGTGTCTCGAACGGTTTAACGACTGTCCTTCAGGAA
This sequence comes from uncultured Bacteriovoracaceae bacterium, assembly GCA_964536965.1. Lineage (GTDB taxonomy): Bacteria > Bdellovibrionota > UBA1018 > UBA1018 > UBA1018 > JACMQW01. The sequence continues at coordinate 731 of CAZIAL010000049.1, read as the reverse complement.
TTCTGCGATGTCCTGGTGTGATTTCCGGCTGATTTCAGCCCGCTCGTTGTCGATCTCGTGCAACGCGCCCGGATACTGGATCACCCGAAAATGGGGGGCGGTGCGGGCGAGGGTCTTCGCAGTGCGGTCGGCATCGACATAAGTGTCGGCGTCGTCGGAGAGAAGTACGAGTCCGCGAACCGAGCGAGGGATGGCCGTGCGTCTCGCCTCGCGAGCGGTCGTCAGCAAGTTCACCGCGAAATTCGGCACCTTCAGCGGTGTATTCGGGCGAATCGCCTCGAGATGGGGATTTTCGGAATTCGCGGCGTACGGCGCCGCCGTCGTCAGGCTTTCCGGCGTGATCTCATTGGGTGGCCAATTCAAAATGCCCTCGCCGACGACCGTGCGCGGTGCGATTCCGGGCGCGATGATCGCGATCTGATCGGCTTTTCCGCGGGAAGCCGCCATATAAGCCGCGAGCCCGCCGGTCGACCAGCCGACGATGGATTTTGTCGGATAGGTTTCGAGGTCGCGTGCGAATTTCTTCCAGACGACTTCGCCGATTTGCGGGATCGCTTCGATCCGTGTGTGGTCCATTCGTCCGTCCGAGCCACCCTGGCCCATGTAATCGAATGCGATCACTCGGAAACCTTCCGCGCTCAGATGGCGGAAGAGAGGAGCGTGGTTCACCATCGAGTCGCCAAGACCCTCGAAGTAGAGCACGTTGCCGCGGAATGGTCCCGCCTCGGGGA
>CAZIAL010000048.1:0-25100 GCA_964536965.1 uncultured Bacteriovoracaceae bacterium | reverse complement strand
CCTTCGAAAGCGCCGAGAGCTGTGGATAGAGCGGAATGCCGCCGGAGAGGACGAGGACCTGGAGACCGGCGCGCCGACGCCCGAGGCGGCGGATTTCGCGCGCGACCTGGGTGCAGAGTTCACGGGTCGGGCAAAGGACCAGGGCTTGAACCTTTCTTTTTCCCGCCAGTTCGATTTTCTCGAGCAGGGGCAGAGAGAAGGCGGCCGTCTTACCGCTGCCGGTTTTCGACTGGGCGATCAGATCGCGCCCGGAAAGCAGGACCGGAATTCCCTCGGCCTGGACCTCGGTCATCTGGGCGTAGCCAAGTTCGGCCACCACCTGGAGCGTGCCCGGGGAGAGGGGAAGGGAGCTAAAGCTACGGTTCAAGCCCGAGGGAGTGGCTCGAGGTTTAGGTTCGGAAGCCGGCATAAGCGACCGTTTAACATAGTTTTTTAGCCATCGGGGGGTTCTTTTTGCATGGCGCCAAGAATCGCTTGAGGAATGGGGGCCGGCTGGGTAGGGTCGCGCTTGTGATGAAAGAATCTCCCATGCAGGATTACGAAGAAGAAACGATTCGAGCCGCGGTCGTGGCGAATGTCCACCGTTCGCCTTCGGTCGGCAGCATCGTGAAAAAAATGCTCGAGATCGATCCCGAAATCCCGGCCAAGGAGCTGATGGCGCTCGTTCGCCGGGCCACCCGCACGCAGGGGGCCGAAGCCGGCGACTTCGCCCAGATCGAGGTCGTGGACGAGAAACTCGCCATGGAGCTGGTCCGTGCGCGCGTTGCCAGGAACGGCCCGAACGGATCCTCCGGATCTTAATGCCATGGCCCGTCTCGATCCATTCACCCAGAAACGACTCGAGAAGTGGATCGGCGAATTTCGCGCGAACACCGGGCAGCTCCCGACGCGAAACGATCTCGAGGCGGGTGGATTCGATCGCGAGAAAGTCGACGCCGCCATCCATGACCGGGTGATTTGTGAATCGTACGTCACGCTCACGAACGGCGTGATCAAGAAGGGATATACGGTTGCCCAGCCCGAGCCCCTTATCTAGTATTTCTACTTTCGGGCGCACTCCTGCGCGCGAAGTCCTCTGCATGGACGCCGTCGAGTGGCTTCGCGCCCAAACGCCATGCGCGGGCGCTTCATTTTTCGCGTCACTGCCCGACTACTCGGAATTTCCCGGACGCAGTCTGACGGAGTGGAAAGGTTGGTTCCGCGAAACCGCGGCGCTGATCCTTTCGCGTACGCCCGATGACGGGGTCGCGCTCTTCTTCCAGTCGGATATCAAGGTCGACGGCGCGTGGGTGGATAAGGCGTTTCTCTGTCAGCAGGCGGCGGAGGCTTCCGGTCACGCTCTTCTCTTCCATAAGATTTTCTGCCGGGCCCCCGTCGGGACGCCGACATTCGGCCGACCGGGCTATTCGCATCTTCTCGCGTTCTCACGCGGCGTACGCGCGGAAGTCGGGCGAAGCACGGCCGATGTCGTCGAAGAGGTGGGCGAAAAGACCTGGGTGCGTGGCACGGGATTTCGCGCGGCCACTCTCGCCTGCCGTTTCGTGGCTGAAGAAACCTCGACGCGCTTCCTGGTGAATCCGTTCTGCGGGGAAGGGGCGGTGCTCGCCGTCGCGAACTCTCGCGGGCTTCACGCGCTCGGTATCGAGCGAAGTCCGAAGCGGGCGGAAAAGGCCCGTCGTCTCGAGGTCGCCGCGGATGGGCGCAGCTGGAAGCGGATCGATGGAGTTCGGGATGCCGAGGCCGATGCCAAAGGATGAACGAATGGAGCGGGTCGGAAGGGATCGAGTCGAATGCCCGCTCTGTCGATCGGCCGCCTGCGGAGAATTGGCGTCGCTTCCGCTCGATGGATTTCCGGACCCCGCCTGCCGTTACTTCCGCTGCCTGAACTGCGATCTGACTTTTCTCGACCCGGCCCGCCGACTGGAGCCGAAAGAGGAAAGAGCGCGCTATGAGCTGCATGAAAATCGGGTGGATGACCGCGGCTACCAAGCTTTTCTCCAGCCGGCCGTCGATGCGATTCGCCAGCGCGTTCCCGTCGGAGGTCGCGGGCTCGATTTCGGCGCCGGTCCCGGGCCGGCCGCGGCTGCGATGCTCGCGGAGTGCGGCTTCGAGGTTGTCCTCTACGACCCCTTCTTTCATCCGGCTCCTCAGGTGCTGGAGCACCAATATGATTTTGTTTTGACGACGGAAGTCGCCGAACACTTCCGTGATCCGGCGGCCGAATTCGCGCGGCTTCGGAAATTGCTCCTCCCGGATGCGATTCTCGTCGTGATGACGGCGGTCCTGACGCCCGAGATCGACTTCGCGAGCTGGTACTACCGGAGGGATCCGACCCATGTTGTTTTCTATTCGGCCAGAACGGTCGCATGGATCGCGACCGCGCATGATCTCGTCGCCGAAGAAATCTGCCTTCCTCGCCTTTTCGTCTTCCGCCGAGCCGGTCGTACCGCGTCCCAAAAATCCTAGAATGGACTGGCATCCACCTTGCTCTTCAGAAGAGGGACGCCCCATGCGGCGTTAGAAAGAAGGCAATTTTATGGCGAATATCGGAGCCAATACGAATCATCCGACCGGAACCGGTCGGAGCTACAACACGCCGGAAAAACAGTTCGGCAAGGAAATCGGGCAAGCGGAGTATCAGGCGAAGCCGGAGTTCGCGTCGACTCTCGAGGATAAGTTCGGTGGAGCAAAAGCTTTAAGCTCGAAGTCGCTCCATGAAGGCGAAGCGGCCTGGGATCTCGATGCGATGGTCGTCCGCGGAAAAGAGATGCTGAAAAGCGCCGGCGGCTATGTGCGAGAAAATCGCCGAATTTTCATCGGCGCGGCCGTCGCACTCAGCGCCGTGGGCGTCGGAGCCTATCTGATGAATCAGCGCAAATCTCGCGGTTAGGCGAAGACCCAGTTAAAACGAACGCGATCTCGACGGGGATCCGAGAATCCGGGCGGGTCGGCAGGGTCGGCCAGCTCCGGCAAAAAGAGGAAGTTCCGATGCGGAACTTCCTCTTTTTATTATTTTCGCGGCAGATTTCGGAAGAAGAAACGGTCGGAAAACGTACGATGCGACGACAGGCTTCGCGGCTAAGGGCTCGGACGGTCGTTCAGGGCCTGGTTCGATTCATGGATCTTATGCTGCTCTTGTTTGAGAGGGATTCCGCCTTCATCCGGGTGGCGACGACCGTAAATTCCTTCGGCATGAAGCGTATGGCCCGCTTCGATGTCACGTTCGACGCGAGCATCGTCTCCGGTTTCCTTCATTCGGCGCCGAACCGAACGGTTGATGAAATAGATGACGGCGATCAGGCCGACGGCGAAGATGAGACCATAGATCGCGCCGACGACGGGGGTCGCGGTCAGTACGGGCCAGTTTTCGACATTAGGCATGGGAACCTCCTTGGGGGTGACGATCAGAACCTGGATCCACCGCGTGGACGAGTTTCGGCGGAGTGATGCCTGGTTTGGTGATGGCTTGGTCCGGCGTCGGACGAAGCCCGGGCCTGACCGAAGCGATGGAAATGGGAACGCCGGAGGCGACCGACTCCAGTAATGCGCGAATGATGTGGACGTCGGCGAGGCCTTCGTCTCCCGCCGGACAGATCGGCTGGTTCTGGAGAATCGCTTTCGAGAAGGCCAGAACTTCGGGTCCGAACTGATCCCGTTTCGGATATTTTTTGCGCGTCGTCTTTCCGCCGATCGTCGTTTCCAGGAACATCGGAGTGGCGTAGTCGTACGCCGATTCGAGTCGGAGCTTGCCCTCGGTGCCGATCAGCTCGTAGCTCGAGGTATCGGTCGCGCCGAAGCTGACGGTGAAGCTCGCGAGTCTCTCGTTCGGAAAACGGAGAATCGCCGCCGTCATCTCATCCACCTCCCGGAAACGTTCGTCATCGCGCGACGCGCTCATGGCGAAAACCTCCGTCGGTTCGTCCCGGAAGAGGTACCGAGCGGCGTTGATGCAATAGATTCCGATGTCGTAGAGGGGACCTCCTCCCATCGCGCGCTGGAGCCGAATATTGTTCCGGTCCTTCACGTTCACGGAGAAGACGGAGCTGAATGCCCGGATTTCTCCGAGTTTTTGCGACTGGGCGAGTTTGATCGCATCCAGATTCGCCGCTTCGTAGTGAAGTCGGTAGGCGATCATGAGTTTCGCGCCGGTTTCCTCGGAGGCCTGGATCATTTCCAGGCAAGCCGACTCGTCGATCTCCATGGGTTTTTCGCAGAGCACATGAATGCCGTGCTGGAGCGCGAGAACCGCGAAAGTCATATGCGTAGAATTCGGGGTCGCTAGATAAATGGCGTCGATCTCTCCGCTCATGAGCAGGGTTTCGTAGTCTTCGTAAGCATAGAGCTGATCGACTTGGTATCGACGGCCGAGGTCGCGGAGTTTTTTCGGATCTCCGGAGACGAGCGCGACCAGCTCGGAATTCTCCGACGCATGCCGGAACGCGGGGAGGAACGCGGTCTGACTGATGTAGCCCAGTCCCACGGCCGCGTAGCGCACCTTCCGTCGCTGAACCGCCGTCTCTCCCGCCGTGTGTGGGGACGGTCGATCGGAAAATTTCGTATTTTTGTCGGGGACGGACTTCGCTCGTTTTTTCTTCGCGGTGGATTTCATACCCGTAAACGAGCAAGGGGAGTGCCATCGGGAAGGAGGCGAATTGGGGAAGTACGCCCCGGCGCGGAAGTCGCAAGATCCCCGGGGAAAGAAGGAAAGATGCGGCATGAAAAAAATTAAAGACGGAATTCGGAAGAAACGGGAGCGTGCGCGCGTGAGAAGTACGGAAATCGAAGCCCGTTCCCTGGGTGAGAAGAGCGGTCCGCACGAGGTGGCCGAGGTCGCGGAAGCCGAGGATTCGGAACGTCCACTGACTTCGGACAAATCACAGCGACTCGATTACGCTACGCTCGGAGATCGCCAGCCCGTCGATGAGGCCGAAAACGAGGTCAGCCAGTCGCGTGCGAGCGTTCGCGAGAGTTCACCCGACGGTGCGATGCCGGATGCACGCCCGGAGCGCGTCCACCAGCAGCTCCCGGACCTCCTTTAGCGTCCGTCACTCCAGCGAACGTCGAACATCGCCCGCATGAGCGGGAGTGTTTCATTCAGTCGAGGGTAGGCCGCCGGAACTTTCAGCGCCGTTTCGCGAAGACCTTGGCGAATGATTTCGATGTACCCTTCCAGCCAGCCGGCTCCGTGGAACGGCGGCAGTTTCGCGCCGTATTCGGCCTGCTTCCGAACGAGGACGCCACGGTCTCGTCCGGTGCCGATCGCGATTTCATCCGGAGAAAGAAAATTCCAGGTCGCGGCTTTCCGCGTACCGATCAAGTTCAGTTCGAGAAAGTTCGTCGCTCCGTGGACCGTCTTGGAGATGGAGGCGAAGCCGCGCCCTCCGCGCGGGAAGTCCAGCATGAGCTGGACATGGGTATCGCGGGTCGGATCTTCCGCATTTGCATAGCTGCGCCAGCCCTGGACGGCGGAAGGCGGAGCGCCGTACAGGTAAGACGCAAGATCGGCCCAGTGGGTGCCAAGATCGAGAAATACGTCGAATTCGCCGGCCAGTTTCGGGTCGCCTTTCCAACCTTTCGTTTTCGATTCTGCGGGCGCGGCGAGTGCCCGAGCGGCGGCGGATGACTGCCAGTAGCGGCCTTCGACGCTGATGAGTTCGCCCAGTTCTCCCCGGGTCAGCATTTCCTTCAGCGTCTGCGGTCCCCACATCTGGCGGTAGCCATGAAAGACCGCCGTCGGCGTCGAAATCGCTTCCAGTTCGCGGATCTGTGCCTGCGAAGTACAGGTCGGTTTCTCGCAGAAAATCATGGGAAATCCCGCCCGCGAGGCCGCGATGATCGCCGGCGCGTGCAGGGCATGCGGATTGGCGATAAAGAGGGTCGGGATCGCCCCCGCGGGAAGCGTCGCGGGGATCGCGACCTCAGTACCGCGGGGGAGCCAGTCGGGCTGCAGCAGTCCGAGCTCGGGATCCGTCACGGAGAGTGATGCGAGTGCGCGGGCGATGGCTTGGCCGGCACCGCCGCTGCCCAGGAGATAGGGCTTGATCGTCGGGGATGGGTTCATGGCCGCAAGGTAGCCCAGAACCGTCTGGATTTCCACCGGCGGCTGGAACGCGCGCTCGGCGAAAACTTCGGTGGCCGGACTAACGACGAACTTTGATCGTCGGTACCGTCTTCTTCGTCTTTTCGACGGAGATCTCCGAAGCAATGGAGCGCGAAGGCGACTTGGTCGACGGTTTCGACTGGAATTTCGGCTCGCGAACTTTAGTCTGCGCGGTCTTCGCGCGGGCGCTAGTCGTGGTCTTCTTGGCGACGGGCCGAGTCTTCGTCGGTGTGGCGACCGTGCGGCGCACGGGTGCGGTGACTACAGGTTTCGTCGATTTCGCCGGAGGATTCGGCTTCGCGATACGACGGGGCGGCGTGACCTTCGCGGGAACGGCGCGCGGTTTCACCGTGTGCGCAGGCTCGGCCTCGGGGGCGGGAGTCTCCGGCGCGCTCGCCTCGTCGCCTTCGGACTGGATCGCGGCGGTGCGTTCTTCCACGCGGTTTTCGAGGTACTGCTCGCGTTGCTGGATCGCCTGGTGCGCATTCATCGCGATCAGGTCCGCCTCGGCCGGGAGGAAAAAGCGGTCGAGGAGCGAGTAACGTTCGTCGAGCTTAATGCCGATGATCGAGAGCACATAGAACGCCGCCACCACGAAGTGCTTGAAACTGGCCTTTTGCTTCAGAGTCGCTTCGAGGTTCGAAACCCGAAGCTCGACGAGGTCGGGCAAATGCTTGGGCTCGCGGCGGAAGCCTTTGAAGACGGATTGAAAGAAGCTTTTTTCTTTTTCCGACTGGTCGACGATGCGGGTTTTGGCGTCCAGCTCGGCCGCGAGGACCTGCTGGGCTTCGTCGTTCGCATCCCGGAGGGCCATGCGTTCGAGGAGGATATCCGTTTCGAACAGGGCGTGCATGATCTGCGAGGTATCGGAGTAGGTGTAGTCAGGGTAGGTCCGTTGCATGACCTGGCGAAGCGCGACTTGGAACGCGGCCGCACTGGCGTAACGTTCGTCGACGTCTTTGGCGAGGGCCTTCAGGATCACCTGGTCGACGGCGGAAGGCACTTCGGGATTCACGCTCGACGGCGGAACGATGTGCTGTTCGCAGTGTTCGATGCGCTTGATGATCTGGTGCTCGCTGTCGCCCGTCTTCTGGAAAAGTTTCTGCGAGGTCAGCATCTCCCACGCGACGATCCCGAGGGAGAATACGTCGGAGCGGCCGTCGAGCGTTTCTTCGCTCAGTTGCTCGGGAGAAAGGTAGCCGCATTTCCCTTTAATCTGCCCGGCGCGCGTCTTTTCGGTCAGGCCGTTCTTCGCCTTCGCGATGCCGAAGTCGATGACTTTCAGATTGCCGTCGTAGGAGACGATCAGGTTATGCGGGGAAACGTCGCGATGGACGGCGTTCACGACTTCGCCCGTCGCCGTGTTTTCGAAATGGTGCGCGTAGCTCAGTCCGGAAGCCGCCTGGGCGACCAGCCCGAGTACGGTCGGGACGGGGATCGGCTCGCCCTTGTCGGCGAACTTCTGCATGATCTCGCGGAGGCTCTTGCCCTCGATGTATTCCATCGCGATGTACGGCTGGTAATCGACTTCGCCGAAATCGTGGAGAAGGATCGTGTGCGGGTGGTTGAATCCGAGGGTCACCCGGATCTCCGAGCGAAACATTTTGATGAACACGGGGTCGCTGGCGATCTCGCGGAGAATGCGTTTGATCACGAGGATGCGCCCATTGGCGTTCGGCTTGGCAGGGCGAGCAAGAAATACTTCGGCCATGCCCCCCGAAGCCAATTGCTTCAGAAGGACATAGTCCCCGAATACTTCAAATTTGCCCGCGGATTGCGTAGACATGAGGAATTCTCCCTGAGCGACTTAGCCTTCGCTCCGTTGGCGCATTGCCATATCCCACGTACTGCTGATCGGCGAACTGTTAAATCTAATTTAACATAATGATGCGTAGAGTCAATTCGAAGCTGAGGCCAATTTGGGCTTAAGAATTAAGGGTCTACCAGAGTCGGGCTAACTGCCCGTAAATACGCCGAATGCCTGCCTTCGAGTAAATACGAAACAAATCGCTCAAGTTCTAAACCCCGTTTATGCCCTGTTTCAGTCTTAACAATCGAGAGACCCGCTTTCCGTCGGAAGTGGCGGGGGTTCGTCCGATTTTAAGCGAAGGCGAATCCAAGTCCCTTGGCTTCATTCCCTCGCCAGTTGTCGATTTTTTAAACGTCGAAAATCGTTCAGTTCGCTTTTAGCGGGAGATGGAGGGTGGGTCGCTGAGCACCCTGTTTGCAAACACTGACTTGGGAGCCACTCTGTTCCCGCAAATGAAGTCGAGAGTGATTGTATGAGGAAATTTCTGAGCGCCATGCTCGCCGTGCTTCTCGCCATCCCGGCGGTCGCGGGAACCATTCGTTTCGATCGCGGCGGACTGAACGCGCGTTCGTCACTCTCGTTCCGCGGTACCCGGAATATTCTGACCACCGTGCCGAAGGGCACGACCGGAGAGATTCTCGAGCGGTGGAAGCTGCCTTCCGGAAATTTCGGCATTAAGTTAAAAATCCAGACCGTCGGTTCGGCGGGGACGTCCCTGAGAGAGGGCGAGGAAATTTGGGTCTATTACCATAAAGATACCGACCTCCGTCGCGTCGCCGTGGTGGACGATGCCGGCGTCGAGCTCGAAATCGACGATCCCGCCGGACAATGGGCGGTCGCGCTCTCCACGTTTAAAACCCGACGCCAGGAAACCACCGCGGCCGCTCCCTGCACCGATTGTGGAATCGACTCACCGGAGGTTCTCCCGCTGACGAACGCGCAGGAGGTGGTCGATGTCGTGGAGGAAATCACCGAAGCCGTGGACGAGGCACCGGTACTCGAAGTGGGCGAGCAGGAAATGCTCAGCTATGTGAATCAGATCGTCGACTCTCAGAGAAAAGGTCCCCTGACGGCGGAAGAGAGAGAGAACAATAAGTCACTGGTCCAGTCCCTGCTGAAGGAATGCAGGGAGCGAAACGTTTCCGTGACATTGGCGCTCGCGCTTTTACAGGCGGAAAGCGAATTTAAATCTTCGGCCGTTTCGAAGAAGAAAGCTCGCGGACCGATGCAGGTCATGCCGGATACTTATCACTGGCTCCTGGAAAAGATGAAACTTCCTCCGGACCCGAAAATGAAGCGGATCCACGAACCGGCCCAGAGTATTCGCCTCGGGATCTGGTATCTGAGCTACATGCTGAGAAAATACGACGGAAACGAAAAACTCGCCGTGCAAGCCTACAACTGCGGTGACGGCCGCATGGACGACTATCTCGCCGGAAAAAAGAAGACGCTTCCCGGCGAAACGGTTCGACACTGGGAAAAGATCCGGTTGCACATGAAGTCGTACGCGGCTTTCCAGGAGAAATCGCGTACGTTGATCGCTGCGAATTAGTTTTCGCCTTCAGCGATCCCATCGCCGCTGGACTCCCACCGAAACGACGCGATTCAACGTCGTATTCGCGGCCGGTCCGAGGAGCGTTTGGTCGACGTAGGATGCGAATGCGGTCCAGGTGCCCGCCGAGTTTTCATCGAGGAGACAGCTCGCCTCGAAGCTCGTATCGACGACTCGGACCGGCCGAGATCGAGTCCGATTCGCGGTGGCGGAGCCGGGCGAAGTCGTGAGGGCGCGCCCTTCCGCATACGAGGGCTGGAGTCGTATACCGAAGCGCCACCGTCCGCCGCCCGGACTGTAGCCGGCCCCGATTGCCGCCGAAGCGCCAAAACCTGCGTCGACCTCGAGCGCTTCCGTATTGGCGGTCGTCGGTGAGAAAGTGCGAGGAAGCGAGCGATGGATCTCGCCGATCCCCAGCAGATCCCAGCGATCGAATCGCTTCGTAAAAACCCCGCCCACCGCGAGTCGGAAAAACCCCCGCCCGGTCGCATCGACCATTCCGGGGCGTTCGGCTTCGTATACGGAACGCCCGGTGGGAAGGGTCGCCTCGAAGAAGAGGTGACCGCGAGGACGCCACGCCGAATAATTCCATTCGGGCAGGATCTCGTAGGCGAATCCAACGGAGGTATCCCCCAGCGCAGTCGCGGTAGCGTTCTCCGAACCGCGATGGAATGCGCGCGACGCGAAAGTGCCCGTCACTCCGACCTGGGAGCGATCGCTGAGGAGGCCGGCTCCGGAAAGTTTTAAAGTCTGGGTGGTCTCCGATTCGCCGGCCCCGCGGAAGACGGGAATCCCTTCGTTCGGGGCATCGCCAATCACGGATCCCTGGGAAAACGAGGCGGCGAACTGCGCTCTTTCATCGCCGGTGATCAGGGCCGGGAGCGAGGAGCTCCCGGCGCAGCACGGAGCGGCCTCCAAGGTCCCGCCTGACGCGAGGAATATGATAGGAAGAAGCGCGCCGAGGAGAGCCTTCATGCGGAGAAATCGACCTTTGCCTGCTCACGGACCGTCTTTTCGTGCCGCAGTTGGATCCAGATTTCCCATTCGCCACCCATAACGAAGAAAACTTCGGTCGCGCGGAACATCCCCGGGATCGGAAGATTTCCCGAATCGGTCACCGGTGCGACCGTCACTGGAGAGGAGCCGTGTCCCATCGACGGCATCCAGAGTTTCACGAATGCCGAATCCGCGGGAGTGATGTAAGGACCGTGCTCGGTCGCGGTTTTGGCATCCCAGAAGCGGAGGAGAAACGATCCCCGGGCTTCGTCGCTCGGGAGAGTTTCCCAGATGAGGGATGCGCAGAGTCCGGCTTTGGGAAACGAAAGTGGGCAGCGCGGATCGTTCTGGCCAAGCCGATCCCGAGTTCCGTGGCTGGCGTTTGTGTGACGAAGCAGGGGTGAATCCACGCAAGCGGTCAGAGCGAGAACCAAAGAGGTGATCGGGATCAGATTGCGGATCATAGCGGAGGCTTCCTTTTGATCATGCACCCGAGGGTGCGGGTTTCGCGAACCTGCGGGACTTCGCCGGCCGTGATCTGGATGAGGGCGTCGCGTAGAAATTCCTTCTTCGCGCGGGCAGCATCTTTACTGTCGTCCACGCCGCCTGCATAGAGAAGATTTCGCTCCTTTGAAATGACGAAGACATGTGGAGTCTTTAGGGCGCCTAGAGCGTCCGCCAGTTTCCCGTCATCCCGGACCACGGGGAACCCGAGACGGGACTCCTCAAAATGTTTTCGGGCCTCCGCCCGGGTTTCATCGGCGTTGGCGTGAATGCCGACGAAGGCGAATCCCCGTGGAGCAAATTCAGCGGCGAGCTGGCGAAGCTTCCCTTCGTGGCTCGCCGAACATGGACAGCGGGCGGAAAGAAAAACGAAGACCCACCCGCGGGCGGTCCGCCCGGGATCGATCGTCAGCTCCGTGCCCTGCCCGAAGACGATCGGCAAGGTCATCGGCGTCGATAAAGGAAGAGTCGACGGGGTTGCGGGCGCGAGCGTCGGGACGGACATCACCGTCAGAATGGCGAAAACCGTCGGCGCCAAGAAACTTGTTCGCATGATCCTTCCATACCAAGGTTGGGTGTGGCTTGAAATGCTTTCCTCTTCTTGTTTTGTCGTCCGCCGCGGCCCTATTCCGTCAGCCTGTCCATTTCCTCGACAGTGGATCGCCGCTTCGCGCGAAAAAGCGCCGTGTTTCCAGGGGTGTGTCAGGGGCGCCTTCTTGCTTCAGTATTCTGCGGGCGATGTCCCAGGGGGTTTTCGATGGAGAAATGGTTCTATGAACTGAGACCGTTTTTGTTTCTGGCGATCGGGGCGATCGGATTGCATTCGCGGATGTCACCCTTGATGCTGACTTCCAGTGTAATGCTCGTCGCGGCCGCGCTTCACATCTGTTACTCGCGTGCCCACCACCGAGGCTACTTCGCGAACGTCCGAATTCGAATTTAGAGCGAGGGGAGCGGCGTGACTTCCCGGTGGCGTCGCTCCCACCCCATCATGACCAGCCAGCCGACGAAGAAGAATCCGCCGGCCAACAAATAGGGAGAGCCGGGGAGATAGGTCCAGGCGCTCGGGTTCGAGGTCGCGGCGAAAAGGGTCGTCATGATCACCGGGTTCGCGATGGAAGTCAGGTTGGCCAGACTCATGAGCGCGCCTTGCATTTCGCCTTGCTCGTTCGTCGGGATATCGCGAGTGATCAGTGCCTGGAGCGCGGGATGCGCTGCCCAGAAGATCGAGGAGAAAATCAGGACGGCGTAAAGCATCGTCCCCGTCGTCGCTAAGCCGAAGAGCGTAAAGCCAATGGCTTCGCCGATGCACCCCCAGGTGCAGACTCTTCGTTCGCCGAACCGGCGCACGAGCGGCCCGGTCAGGACGCCCTGCGAGAACGCGCTGAGAATCCCGACCACCGCCAGGGAGATCCCGACTTGGGACGCGTTCCAACCGTAGCGGTGCTCGGTGTAAAGGGTCCACATCGAAGGGTGCGTCTGACCGGCAAGACTCATCAGAACGAAAACCGTGACCAATGCGCGCACTCCGGGCATTCGGGCCAGGACGCCGAGCGAGCGAAAGGGGTTCAAGACTTTTCCCTCGAACGGCCGTCGCTTTTCGCGGGGAAGGGATTCCGGGAGGACGAAGAATCCGAAGAGGAAATTCAGGAAATTAAAGGCCGCCGCCGCTAGAAACGGCATCTCGGTTCCGTGCGAAGCAAGCAGTCCGCCGATCGCGGGTCCCAGGATGAATCCAATGCCGAAGCCTGCTCCGATCACGCCGAAATTCTTCGAGCGATTCGTATCATCGCTGATGTCGGCGATGTAAGCCCCGGCAACGGTAAAGCTCGCTCCGCTGATTCCCGAGATCACTCGTCCAAGGAAGAGAAGGGGAAGCGTCGGGGCGAACGCCATGAAGATGTAGTCGATCGCGGACCCGAGCAACGACAAGAGAAGTACGGGCCGCCGCCCGAATCGATCCGAAAGTCGTCCGAGAAGCGGCGAGCTGAAGAACTGGAGAAGCGCGTAAGTCGCGATGAAGAATCCGAAGATCCGCGAGACCGAAGTTTCATCGCTCACGAATTTACGGACGACGTCCGGCAAGACGGGGATGACGATTCCCAGCCCGATCGCGTCGATCGCGAGCGTGATGAAAATGAAGAGCGTGCTCGCCTTCCGGAGTTTCGGTGAACTGGGCATGAGCGAGAGATTAAAAAGGAAAAAGCGGGAAAGCCAGGAATGTCGCCGAGACCGTCAAATTCATTTCGCTTCTTTAAGTCCCGCCGCACGAGGCATGCAATTTGCTCATTCGGTCATGTGGCCCGTGAAACCCCCACCTGAACGGTGGAAACCGTGGAGACTCATTTATGGCGACCGTTGACCCTTCCCGAATCATGCCCCCTCAGAAAACCGCGCTTCCGGCGCCCGGCATCATCGGAAAGGCGGCCAGGAAGGCTACTCGCAGAAAAAAATCCGGAGAAGGTTCCGTCGATTTTTTCGCCGAGTTCGCCCATCTGCCCGTCCGAGACGATGATCCCGAGTACATGACGGATCCGCAGGAGCAGTACGATGAAGACCTCCAGGAGTACACCAGCGGCGAGATGCTCGATCGCCCCGGCGAAACGAGGGGAAATTTCGACGCTCAGTTCCGGAACGACTTCTTCCGCTATAGCCGCGACTTCCAGGATCGGCGCGGCGGTGCGCCGGGGATCGATCAAGATTTCGCGACGCCGATGGAGTCGGACTCCGTTCGCGCGCGTTCGGAAGGAAGCATGGACGATCGAATTCGCGAAGAGATCCTCGATCTCTTCACGCGGGACCGGTCCCTGGTCGCCGACGATGTCAACGCCCAGGTCGAAGACGGCCTCGTCACCCTCACGGGTACGGTTCTCGACGCGGAAATGAGCGCGGCGATCGAAGAAGCGGTCCAGTCCGTCCCCGGGGTGGAAGGCGTGGAAAACCGGCTTGGACTTGGCTGAGGCGCGTCGATCCCGTTTTCGCGACCGTGACGATGCGAGCGAAGAGCTCGTCGGACTGCTGAGCGAACTGAAAGGAAAATCCCCGATCGTTTTGGCGATCCCGCGTGGAGCGGTACCCATGTCCCGGCGGATCGCCGATGCGCTCGGAGGGAAGCTCGACGTCCTTCTCGTGAAAAAGATCGGACATCCGCGTTCGCCGGAGTATGCCGTGGCGGCGGTGGACGAAGCCGGCGGAATTTTTCTTTCCGAAGGCGCGGCCGCCGTCGGCGTGAGCGCGGAATATCTCGATCGGGAAGCGAAGCGGATCCGTGCCCAGCTTCTGGAATCCCGGCAACGTTTCACCGAGGGACGGCCGCCGCTCGACGTGCGGGGTAAGGAAGTACTGATCGTGGACGACGGGATCGCGACCGGCGCGACGATGCTGGCGGGAGTTCGCGCCGTGCGGGCCCGCGGCCCGCGAAGCATCACGGTGGCTTGCCCGGTCGTCAGTGCGAGTGCCCGCAACGCGCTCTGGAGAGAAGGCGCCGAGGTCCGGGCGCTCCATGTGCCCAAAAGTTTCGGCTCGGTCGGCCAGTATTACGATTATTTCCCTCAGGTGGAGGATGCGGAGGTCGTGAGCGCTTTGGGGAGCTCGACGTAAAAAGTAGCGCCGCTTCCGATCTCGCTTTCCGCGTAGATGCGCCCCTGATGGGCGACGACGATCTCGCGGGTAATGTAGAGGCCGAGACCGAGCCCACTGGTGTATCCCGTCGTCACGACCCGTTCGAATCTTTCGAAAATCCTGTCGAGCTTGTCGGATGGAATGCCGGGACCGAAATCCCGGCAGGCCAGGCGGATGGTCTGGTCGTCCTTCTCTTCCACGCGAATCTCGACCGGGCTCTTGGGCGCGTACTTGGCCGCGTTCGAGAGAAGATTCAGGACGACTTGCTCAAGCCGAAAACGATCGCCTTCGATCCAGTGCGGTCCGGCGATCATCAGTTTAACGGAGCTGCCGGCGGAGATCATATGGTCCTGATATCGCTCCACGGATTCCCGAACCACGGACGCGAAATCGATTTTATCGAAACGGAAGGCGAGCCGTCCCGACTCGATCCGTGAAATGTCGAGAAGATCGTCGATCAGCGCCGTTAGCCGGGTGACTTGCGTGGAGCAAAGGTCGAGCATCTTCGCGAGTTTTACCGGGGGAGGGGAAATTCCCTCGGCGGGGCGGGTATTTCTACGGGCGACCTGGATCTGGAGTTTGAGCGAAGTAATCGGAGTTTTCAGCTCGTGCGAAGCGATGGAAAGAAACTCATCGCGGGCGCGAATCGCCTTCTGCGCGGCCTCGTAGAGCGAGGCATTGTCGATCGCCACGGCGGCGCGCCGACCCAGCTCCATTCCGAGCGCGACGTCATGATCGTCGTAGAGCCGGGATGGATTCGAGGAAACCAAGGCGATCGCACCGTGAATTTTCCCCCGCGCCTCGATGGGGATCAGCATCGAGGAAACGCAACCGAGCTCGCGCATGAATTCCAGATGGCGAACGTCACGCGCGGCTCGCTGGAGGTCTTCGTCGTGGACTTCGCGGACGATGCGAGCATGGCCCGTTCGAAGGACTTCGTTGATCATTCCGTTCGGATCGGCCTCGATCGGATATTCCTCATGCATGCGTTCGAGAATGCGCTGTTTTTCGGGATCGTGGTGCCCGACGGCGACCCGACGCTCCACTCCGTTTTCGATGATCGAAACAGTGCACCAGTCCGCGAGAATGGGAACGGCGAGGCTCACGAGCTTGCGAATATTCGCCTGGTAGTCCAGCGACGAGGCGAGCACCGTGCTGGCCTCGGCTAAAAAGGCCGTGCGCTGGGTTGCGCGTTCCCGCTCTTCCAGCGCGGCGGCCTCACGGATCGCCGCCAGCCGTTCGGCTTCCGCGGTTTTCCACTCCGTAATGTCCTCGGAAACTCCGAGCAAGTACTCCGGCTCCCCGTTCGGGCCGAAAATCGGGATTTTCCGGGTATGGAGAATCCGGCGTCCGCGCGGCGTCTGGATAAATTCTTCGGGGATGTCCACGACTTTGTTCCCGGACAGCACGACCCGGTCCTTCGAGGTGAAATGATCGGCTTGCTCCTTCGGGAAGAGATCGTAGTCATTCTTGCCCAAGAGGCTCGAGCGTGGATGGCCCAGAAGTTCTTCGCCCGCTTTGTTGAATCGGACGAAGCGGAGGTCTTGGGCTTCCTTCACGAAAACCATATGGGGCAGCTCCTCGATCATCGAATCGAGGAAAATCTGGGACTTCAGTAGTTCTTCTGTCTGGGCCTCGAGTTTCGTATTGGCGTCGCGGAGCGAATTTTCCGCGACCCGACGTTCCGTGAGCTCCCGCACGACGAGGGAAAAGCCCACGAATCTTCCTTCCGAACTCGTGACGGGACTCAGAGTCGCCAAGGCCCAGAAACGGCGACCATCCTTTCGGATGCGCCAGCCTTCCTCTTCGAAGTGCCCACGCGTGGCCGCCTCTTCGCGTTCTGATTCGGGTTTGCCCCACTGGTTTTCCTCCGCCGTATAGAGAACGGAAACAGGCCGGCCGAGGATCTCCTTCGTCGAATAGCCAAAAAGATCTTCGGAACCGCGGCTCCAAGTAATGACTCGGCCGAGGGGATCGAGCATGAAGATGGCGCAATCCCGCAATGAATCCACCAGGAGGCGGAATCGATCGTCGACGGTGGCTCGGACTGTCTCGGGTTCGCCCAGGGGGTCTCCTTCTGCTTCTTCTCCTTCGGAGATAGCAAGGGAGGTGCCGAGGGTCTAGTACCCCTTTGCCGCATCTCGCCCAGATCCTTCACCTATTGTGCCCCGTGGCGAGTGCCTCTAGGATGAGAAAGGGGGCGCGAGTGGGATGAAAACATTTGATCAACGATTCGGCGTGGAGTTTTTCGCGTCTCTGCCGGCGGCGCCCGGCATCTATCGTTTTTTTAACGCGGACGGGGGAGTCATCTACGTCGGAAAAGCGAAAAATCTTCGTCGACGTCTCGCCCAGTACCGCAACGCGCGCCGACGAAAGGCGCACGCAAAGATGCGGAAAATCGTCAAAGAAGCCTGCCGGCTTGAATTCGAAGTCTGTGAGACCGAGTTCGATGCGCTTCGGCGAGAAAATGAGGCCATCCAGTCGCTTCGGCCCAAATGGAACGTGGCGGGCGCGTTTTTCTTTCTCTATCCGCTGGTCGGAACTCGGCGCGACGCGGACCGGCTCTCGCTCTGTTATACGACGACCCCGGAAGCCTATCCCGATTTCCAGTTTCACGGCTCGTTTCGCTCTCGCCAGCGTACGAAGGAAGGCTTCTTCGCGCTTCGAGAACTTCTCGGGACGATCGGCCACGGGCGCCGGGAAAAATCCGAAGGGAAAGGGTACCTCTACGTTTTTCGCCAGATTCCTTCGGAATGGATCGTGCGCTGCGAGAGCTTCTTTCGAGGCGACGACTTCGCCGCGATCGAAGAACTCTCGCTCCTTCTGCTGGAGCGCCCGGGAGCGCGGGCCCGAGCGAAGGAAACTCAAGACTTACTCCATGCCGTTCGCCGCTTCTGGCGGCATGAGATCCAGGCTTTAAAGAGGGCACGGGAACGCACGCGTTGGCCCGCATACCCGGTCGCCCAGAAGGACCGGGATGGACTCTTCATCTCCTATCGAGAGGCGGCGGCGGTCGGGAAATGAAGGAGCCCCCCTTTACATTCCGCGAATCCCTGAGACGATCCGGGCATGTCGGTTCGTCTCGCCCTCGTACTCGTCGGGACCGCGCTCGGATTATTCTTGGCGCGGGGGATTTTGCACTTTGATCCCGCGACCTATTGTTCTTTCGCCGATACGGAAAAGCATTTCGGGATTCCGAACTTCTGGAACGTCGTGACGAATCTGGGTTTCGTTTGGATCGGCGTGGAAGGACTGCGCCGATCTCGTGGATTTCCGGGGGACGTTCGGCTCCTCGGTCGACTCTTTTCCACCGCGCTGATCGCGACCGCTTTCGGATCGGCCTATTTTCACTGGGAAACGACCCCGCCTCGGCTCTTCTGGGACCAGCTTCCGATGAGCGTCGGGTTCGGAAGTTTCGTCGGCGTGGTGCTCGCGAATCGGATTCGCGCGTCGACGGGCCGCTGGGTCGGGATCGGGCTTTCGATTCTCGGGCCGATTTCCGTTTGGAACATCTATTACGGGAACGGGGAGACGGCGTTTTATCTGGCTCTGCAGTTCGGCTCGCTCATTTTCGCGATCCTGCTGCTGCTCGCGTTTCCCCAGGGGACCTTGCGGCGGAGCTGGATCTTCGTCGGCATCGGCTTCTATGTTTTAGCGAAAGTTTTCGAGCTCAAGGATGAGGCGATCTTCGTGGGAACCGGGTTCATGAGCGGACATTCGCTCAAGCACCTCTCCGCGACGGCTGCCCTGTATGCGATTTTACGCGCGTTCCCGATTTCAATGGAGGAAATCACCCATGGCACTGAACGAATCGAAATGTCTGAGCCGCTCGCGAGGGCTTAAACTCCTCGCCACGATCGTTTTCGTCTCGGCGTTCTGGGTCCCGCCCGCGCGCGCCGAATTCTTCGCGCCGAATCCTGAGCTAGCCGTCGAGGCTCGTTTCGCGCAGTTCGCGATTCTCGAGCTGCTCGATCGCCGGATCGTCGCGAAGCAGGGGATTGCGGAACTCCTCGAGTACCGCCGGAAAAATCCCGCCTACCGCGGGGATCAGCTGGAGATGATTCATCGAAACGTCGTCGCGCGCTCGCAAATCAAGGACCTCCTCTTGGCGAAGATCGAACCGCATCTGCGGCTCGTGAATCGACCGAGCGAAGTCGATACGCAGGTCGAACTCTTCCACTATCTGATGACCATGGCGATCGGTTATGCGCTCGTCGACAATTACGTCGAATTCGTGGAAGACGTGCAGAACGACGATCGGTTGCGCCGGATCGTGAACGAGGCGAACCTGGGATATGGAAAGCCGGCCGATCTGCTGCGGGACGCCGCGCGCGAGTTCTACTCGGTGAAGTTCCGCCGCCCCACGTTGCGGGGGGCGCGTCGTTTCGGCGAGCTAAACGTCGATCTCGACCAAAGCATCCTGAACGACCGTGATCTCGCCTTCTTCTGGGCGGTGATCGAGAATAGCGGTACGTTTCGATTTCTTCGGGATCAGTCGCAGGCGGGGCGCGCGGTCTTCGATATCGGATTCTTCCTAAAGGGGATTTTCGGCGGCAAAAAGATTTTTCGCGATCAGGCGCATGATTCGCTGAAGTCCACGATCGACGGAATTTCGAAAGCCTTCGGCAATACGATCGGAAAATTCCAGTCCCGTCGCGGAAAACTCTACGGCTCTCCTGAAGTTGAGAAGCGCTTGCGTGAAGATCTCCGGCCGGGCGATATTTTACTCGAAAAAACGCCGTTCCGACTGACCGATCGTTTTATTCCGGGATACTGGGGACATAACGCGATCTGGCTCGGGACGGAGGCCGAGCTGATTACGCTGGGAATCTGGGATCATCCGGCGTTCGCGAGACTCCAAGGACGCATCCGTGCGGGCCAGGGAGTTCTCGAAGCGCTTCGACCGGGAGTGACGACGAATACGCTCGGACATTTTCTCGACGTCGATTCTTACGCCGTGATTCGAAAACGCGATATGGGGGAGGAAGAACTCCGTGCCGTTCTCGTCCGCGCGGCCCTCCAGTACGGGAAGCTCTACGACTTCGGTTTCGACGTCGAAACCCAGGATCGATTGGTCTGTTCCGAGCTCATGTACATGACCTATGTCAGTGTGCCTTACCGACTGGAGCGAACCCTCGGAAGAATGACGATCAACCCCGACGCGGTCGCGGAAACCGCCGTCGGAGGACCGTTTGATATCGTACGCCTGATCGTCGATGGACAATGGATCGAGCGCAATGCGGAGGCGAAGATGGCGTCCGTGCTAGCCGGGGCTTTTGCCGATCGCGACGCGCTTCTGGCCGCCCACTCGGTCGGTCCCCGGTCTGGGGGATCAGCTAGTTCCCCGTGAGAACGAGAAATTTGCAGAGTTCTTTTCGAACGTCCGCGCCCGGACGGAGCGTGCGAATCATCGCACGGAGAAGTTTCTCGCGGACCGGCTGGCCGATGATGTCGCCCATGCGTAGGAGCGTGACTCCGCGATACTTGCGGAGCAAGACGTCGCTCATCCTCTTCCAGGCCTCGTGATCCCCGAGGGTTCCGGAGAGCGCGTTCTCGCCCTTGAGCACGATCTGCATTCGAGCCGCGACGAGCCCGAGCTGGTGAGTGAGGGTATTCGCCGCCGAACCGATGTACCTGCCGTTTTCGTAGATCATGTCCGCCATTTCGATCGCGGTATAGTGCATGACGATCTTCGCCGCCGGCCGCGGTTTGAAAACACTCAGGGTATGGCGGTAGCCGAACCCGGCGCTGAACTTGCGCCAGTCGGGATAACTGGTGCGGACCAGGCCGGCGGTGAGCTCGGCGAGCCGGTCGCCGAAAGCGCGCCAATGCACGCCGCAGAGTTTTCCCCCGAGCTCTGCGCCCCGCAGAGCGGAGCCGGCATGGGCGAAAATCGAGGTCGCCGCATCGAGCATTTTCGTACCGTGATCGACCAGCGACTGGTTATACCAGTCGAAGAAGAATTGCCCGTAAGCCGAGAAGTGGTCGTTTCGCGCGAAAAAATCGGTCATCTCCAGGGCGTTGGGAGGCAGGACCTCGTCGAAGCTCGCGAGGTTAAACTTCCATTTTTCGTTCAGTGCGCGGAGTCCATCGGCTTCGGAAACGCCGGGGGGCCAGAACGTGCGTCGAACATGGGCGCGGAAGGATTCGACGGCGGGTTCGGAATAGGCCTGCAGCGATCCGCGGGTCGGGAAACCCGCGTCCACGTCGTGCATGTTGTACGAGGGATAGCGCAGCTCGCCCGAGGCCCCGAGAGAGATGTTGATCTCGGTGATGAGGTCGGCGTCTTTCGAAAACCGGTCGCGAAACGAGGTCATGAAGCTTTTATACTTTGCCATGACCGCGTCGGTGCCCCAGACGGACACGACTTCCTTCGAGCGGTTGCCTTGCTCGCTCAGATACATGAGCGGTGAGCTCGCCGCATCTCCGCGAACCGTCACGCGTTCGATCTTTCCGCCGGCGACGACCTTCTCGTAAGTGAGGGGCGTTTCCCAAACATGTTTTGGGAGCGGCATGCTCCCGGTATCGCCGACGTTCCCGCCGAGCTGATGGAAGGAGAGAATGGGGACCCATTTCAGTCCCGCCTCCCGGATTCGTTTCGCGACTTCTTCGTAATACTCCCAGCGGTAACTTCCCGCCTCCGGTTCGACGAGGCCCCACCAGATGTCGGTGGAGATCGCATGGACGCCGAGCTCGCGCGCGCGCCTGAGGTGCGCGGAGAATTCATCCCAATGCGCGCGCGATCCGGCGAGGTCGTTCGGATCGCCGATGAGCAGGGGTCCCATCAGATTCACGGCGCCGCCCGGAGGATTCGCACGGGCGAGTTTCGAACCGAGCCCCAGCCCGAAGAGCGCGCAACCCAGGGTTAGAATTAAGAAGGCCCGGGCGCGCGTCGGTTGATTTTTTGGTCTCGGGTTCGCCACGATTTATTTTCTACGAGACCGGGCGCCGCGTCGACGGGCAGAAACGACCGAGCAGCGGCCTCGACGGGTGAAAATAACGATTTTAGACTCGTAGGGCCATGGGGTAAACCTGGGGTATGAAACTGAAACCCGGAATTGTTTACGGAACGGCGCTCCAGGACCTCTATCAGCACGCGAAAGAAAGTCGGTTCGCGCTTCCCGCGGTGAACGTCGTCGGGACGAATTCGGTGAACGCCGTTCTGGAAACCGCGAAGCTCGTGAATTCGCCGGTCATCATCCAGTTTTCGAATGGCGGAGGTCAGTTCTACGCCGGGAAAAGTCTGAAACTTCCAAACGACGGGGCGGCGGTGCTCGGGTCAGTCAGCGGCGCGCACCATATTCATCTGATGGCCGAAGCTTACGGCGTGCCGGTCGTGATCCACACGGACCACGCGGCGAAGAAACTGCTTCCTTGGATCGACGGCATGCTCGACGCGGGCGAGGCGTATTTTAAGACGCATAAGCGCCCACTTTTCTCATCGCATATGCTGGACCTGTCCGAAGAGTCGCTCGAAGAGAACATCGAAATCTCGGCGACTTATTTCAAGCGCATGAAAGCGATCGAGACTTCGATCGAAATCGAGCTCGGATGCACGGGTGGAGAAGAAGACGGCGTGGATAATTCGCATCTCGACAATTCGAGTCTCTATACGCAGCCCGAGGATGTCGGTTACGCTTACGAACATCTGAAATCGATCGGACCGGGTTTTACCGTCGCCGCGTCTTTCGGAAACGTGCACGGCGTTTACAAGCCGGGGAATGTGAAGCTGACGCCGGTGATCCTGAAGAACTCGCAGGAGTTCATCGAAAAGAAATTTAAGACCGCCCCCCGGCCGGTGAACTTCGTTTTCCACGGCGGCTCGGGATCCACCCAGGCCGAAATCCGCGAAGCGATCAGTTACGGCGTCATTAAAATGAATATCGACACGGATATGCAGTGGGCGATGTGGGAAGGCGTGAAGAACTTCTACGAAGAGAAGAAAGCCTATCTCCAGGGCCAGCTCGGGAACCCAGAAGGCCCCGAAGCGCCGAACAAAAAGTACTACGATCCACGCGTCTGGCTCCGCAAAGGCGAAGACCAGTTCGTGAAACGCCTGAAAGGCGCTTTCGAGGATCTGAATAATATCGGCCGTAACGGCTGATCGGTCCATGCTCGCGCTGAATCAGTCTCCGTGGACCTATCGAATCGGCCTGCCGGTCTTTCATATCGCCGCGATCGCGGGTCTGTTTTCGCCGCTGCCCTCGGCTCCGGCGTTGGCGCTGTTCGCGCTCCTCTATGTTCTTCGCGGTTTTGGCATCACCGTGGGATATCACCGTTACTTCACGCACGAAGCGTTTAAAACCTCGCGCCCCATGGCTTTCCTGCTCGCGCTCTTCGGAGGGCTCGCGGGGCAGGGGACGCCGAGCTGGTGGACCTACCGACACCGGATGCATCACCGTCATACGGACCGCGAAGGCGATCCGCATTCGCCCCGCATGGGAGGGTTTTGGCACGCGCATCTTGGCTGGCTTTTTATCCGGAAGACCCGCGAAGCGCAGGCCGGCGAAGAAGCGCTCCGCGCCGAATGGCCGCGGGAACTCCGCGTGCTCGACGCAGCGGTGCCGCTGATTTTTCTACTCCAAGGCGCGGTTCTCTACGGTCTCGGCGGATGGAGCTGGCTTGCGTGGGGTTACTTCATCCCGACGGTGATCTCCTGGCATCTCACCTTTCTCGTGAACTCGCTCTGCCATGTTTCGGGCGACCGTGTTTTCGATACCGCCGACGACAGTCGAAACAACCTCTTCTTCGGTGCCGTCATGTTCGGCGAGGGCTGGCACAACAATCATCACGCGTGGCCGAAGAACGCGCGGCTCGGACTGCGCTGGTGGCAATTCGATTTCGGGTATGCGTTCATCCGCTTCCTCGCGATGACGGGTCTTGTCTGGGACCTCGTCGTGAAATCCGAAGCGGAGATTCGCACCTCCGTAAAGCGGTACTCGGCCCGGGATTCCTCCGTCGCTTAACCGTTTAACCGCTTATCGGAGATCGAGTCCCTTTTCGAAGTACCGATCCAGGGTCGTGATGAATTCGCGATTCGCCCGGATGGGATCGCCGACTTCTTTATTGAAGCTTTCACGGGTGATCTCACCGTTTGAGTTCGCCATGCGTTTCAGGCGACGACTGACGTCACCGATGATCGCGTCGACCACGATCCCGGCCATCTTCGCCTTCTCGCGCCGGAACTCGGAGTTGTCGAGGTAGTACTTCCAGACGTGGTAGCGCGATGGCGCGAGAATGTTATGGATTTCGTCCGGGCTCACGGCCCTCCAGCGGCCGAACTGATTCGCTCGGTCGGTGAAGTCGCGGTTCCGGAGACTGGCGCGCACGTCGGCCGAGCTATTTCGCGGGCGGCACTCGGCATCGGATTTATTCGGGCAGTCTTTCGGACTTCCTTCCGGATTCGCGACGAAGCCGGTCATGTAGAGCGCGTCGGCGACGCTCGCGCCGTCTTCCGTATAGAGGACGGTCAGGACGTCGGCGAAGAATTCGTGGTAAGGTGCGACGACGAAATCGATGATTTCCGCGGGCGCACCCGCGGATTTCGTCGCGCGCTTCTTCACCTGGGAGATCCAGCTCGGTGCGATGCCGATCAGGTTGTGATCGAGAACGGCGTGACCATATTCATGGGCCCAGACGGGTAAGGTGTGGACGGGGTTCTTCGCGTACTTTCCCATCATGATCTGATGCGGAACGTTCAGGGAGATATCGCGCGGATCGAAGAACGCGTTGTCGAAATGATCGACCATGCGGAAGATGAGCTTGGGCGGGGTCGTCAGCTCGCGTCCGAGCATGTTTCGGATTTCCGCGATGAGATCCGCGCCGACGCCGATCTTCTTACAGTCGATGTTCTTGGCTTGGATAACTTCGCTTCCGAGGTCGATTTTCGTTTCGATCTTCGCGAACGGCACGGGGACGAACGCGGGGCAGGCGATCTCCGCCATCGCGCCGGACGCGCCGGAGACGACGATCGAAGTCGTGAGGAGAAGTTTTCGCAGAATGGATGGACTCGTTTTCACCGTTGCTCCTGGGAATTTCCGCCGGAGAGGACCCCCGGACCGGGCATCGAGTAACGAAATCGTGGAACGCAGGCAAGGCTCGGCGTGTTAAAAGACTGATGAACTCTCATTAGCTGAGCTACTGATGCTGTCGCTTTCTGCATCGAATCCGGGTGGCACCCACCTTGCGATAGGGATTGCGTATGCAAACCCTGAAGTTAGACTCCGAAACCCAGATAGACCGTCAGGTCGCTCTCACCGCCTTTAATCGAGAGCGACTGAATCCTTCGTTTGGGGGACGCGCGCGACTCGGAGCGGTAAACATGGAAAGCGACCTCCGAAAGGAGGCGGCGGCGCGAAGACTCGAGGCGGAATTCTTGGCCGAAGAACTGGATTCCATCCAAGCGGGGTTGCCGGAGATTCCTCTCGATCCCGATCGGTTCATCGCGTGGTTCGAAAGTCTCCGGCAGTGGGGTCCCGGTCAGGGCGATCCACTGTTTCCGTGGCTCGCACGCGAGG
>CAZIAL010000047.1:345-25303 GCA_964536965.1 uncultured Bacteriovoracaceae bacterium | reverse complement strand
CGCCGCCCCGGGTACGGAGACTAACTGCGGTCGCGATCAGAAATCGTATCTTGGGTGTATCGAGGGAGTGAGTGACCTGACTTCGAAGGACGACGCCGGGACCAGTTCGAAGAAAAAGACGGGTTCCGACAAAACCTCCGTGGCGGATTGATCGGATGAAATTCCGCTTCCATAAGATGCACGGCTGCGGAAATGACTTCGTGGTCATCGACCACTTAGCGGGAGTTCCCGCCGGTTTCGACATTTCCCGCGAACTCGCGGCGAAAATCAGTCATCGGCAATTCGGGATTGGCTGTGATCAGATTCTCTGGCTGAAACCTGCATCCTCGGCGACGGGCGCAGAAACGGGCGGAAAAGACGCCCTCGTCTGGATCCTGAACTCGGATGGTTCGCGCGCGGAGATGTGCGGAAACGGAATGCGCGCGGTCGGAGTGCATCTCGCGCTGCGCGGACCTGCGCCCGGTCGGTCGCGATACGACGTGCTCGTCTCGGCGGGGCGTGCGCCGATCCCCGTAGGAATAGATCTGTCGGGACCTTATCCCGAGGTGGCGCTCGGTGTTCCCTCCGTTTTCGAGGCCCGAGAGAAAGTGGCGCTCGACGGACCGGCGCTTGGACTTCGGACCTCGACGCCCGGGTTGTTTATGCGGGTTGAAATCGGGAATCCGCACGCGGTCTTTTTTCTGGGAGAAGAAAATCCCCAGTTCGGAGACCTCGCCGGGCTGGATCTCGCTCGCGTCGGGTCCTTCATCGAGTCGAACAAGTTGTTTCCGAATCGCACGAACGTCGAGTTCGTTACGGTGGAGACGCCGAATCGGCTGCGGGTGCGGGTCTGGGAACGTGGGGCGGGCGCGACCTTGGCCTGTGGGAGCGGAGCCTGTGCTTCGGTCGCGGCGGCCGAGATTCGCGGTTTCACCCGGACCGGCGAGAAGATCGAAGTCGTATTGCCGGGCGGATCGGTTTTCGTTCGGCTCGAAGCCGGATGGCGCGAAGGGAAGGGTTCGGCTTTGTTGTCGGGCCCCGTAACGGATGTCTTTACGGGCGAGTGGCTCGGATAACTCTCATTGCCCGCTATCAGTGCCCGGTATTGGACAGCGGATTCATATACATGCGGAAGGTCTTATCGCGCTGTCGGCGGATCGCGAAAACGCCTTCTTCCTTTTCCTGCGCGAGCTGATCGTAAAATCCAGGATCGAGGGAAGCGACTTGCTCGACGGTTTTGCCTTCGTATTTTCCGAAGTCTAACACCACCAGAGATTCGTCGATGATACCGGTAACGGGACTGTGGTCCTTTTGGCTCATGTTGCTTTTAGTTTAGAGTGGAAAACTTGGCGAACGCAAGCGCTTCGGTCGGGCCGAAATCGATCGAGGATTTCGATATGTCGCTTCGAGTCAAGTTCGTGCTTCTGTTAGCCTATCGGGATGTTTACGCGGATCGAAGTCGCACTGAAACCCGAGTATGCGGATACCCTCGCCGTACCGCTGCTCCGTCGCATGGAAATGACCGACCCGCATCTGCGCAAGCTCGTCCGCTGGGCGCGTTCGATGACGATTTACTGGCTCGATCTCCCGCTCTCGCGCGAAGAGCTGATCTACGCTTCGCAGGAAACCCTCTGGGATCCCGTCCTCCACTGGCTTTTCACCGGAAATCTGATTCCGTCCGCCGCGGGCAAGCATGGAAACGTCGAAGACATCCTTGAGACGGCGCCGAACCGGCCGGGGAATTTCTACGCGCTCGAGAAACGTTTCCGCCTCGGGGTGACCGATCATCCGGCGCGGACGCTCGTGCAGTCTTTCGAAGCCGTCCTGAAGCGCCCGCTCGGTGCGGAGGCGAGGGTTGCCACCGGCTCCATGCTCCTGCTCGAAGGACCGCAGCTTTCCGAAACCCACCTCGCGCGCATTGCCCGCGAGTACTTCTCGAACGAGCTTCTCGAGAGCTGGACCTTGCTCAGCGAAAAGGAGATCGCTCACACGGAGCGTTTCCATCCCGAACGCGTGAAGCGCGAAATGCCGAAGGCCGCTCCCGTCAGATACCACGCGCCCGTCGAGCGAGTCCCGATCGCGAGTCTCTCGAACTCGGAAGTCGCGACCTTCTGCAAACGCAAAGGGTTCCGCTTCCACGATTCGGAAATCGACGTTCTGCGAACGCATTTCGATCGGGATATCACCGACGCGGAACTCGAAGTGATTTCGAAAGTCTGGCGTGAAGTTCCGTTCCGGCGGCTGATGCGGGCGGAAATCCAGCCCGATGCCCAGGCCCGGAAGGTGAACGAAGCCTACGGGGTCGATCTCCCGGAAAAAGTTTCCGGGCTCGTCGAAGGGACGTTCAAGAAAACCTTGCAAGAAGTTCCGCGGAACTGGGTCGTTTCCGCCTTCGAGAGCGGCGCGACTTTGCTGGGTTACGATGAAGAAGATCTGCTTTCGATCGAGACCGAAATCGAATCGAAGACCGTCGCTTCCGACGCCACCTACGGATCCATCATGGGATACGCCGAGGTGTACCTCCGCTCGATCTGCGCCGGCCGAGGCGCGAAACCGATTCTCGCGACCGACGCGATTTTCTCGTCCGACCTCCATTCCCAGATTCCGGCCGATCGCGACCATCTCCATCCGCGGCGCGTACTCGACGGAGTGAAACAAGGGATTTCGAAAGCAGGCTCTCAGCTCGGCCTCCCGACCATCGGGGGAGCGCTCTATCTCGATGCGCGAGAAGGGCTGACTCCCGTGGTGCACTTTTCCGCGGTTTCCCTGCTGCCGCGAATCGCCGGCGGATTTCCCTCGGACCTGCGCGAGGTTTTCGAAGGCGATCGCCTCGTGCTCCTGGGCTCGCCGACCGGAAAAGACGGCTTGCTCGGAGGCCCTGGGGTCCAGATTTGCGATACGACGCTGCTCCATTCGCTCGGTGGACTCGTGGCCGAGATTCGCGATCTCGGATGGAACCGGCTTTTCTTTCCCTGCGGTGAAGGCGGAATCGCCGCGGCGGCGGCCAAAGTCGCGCGCGAATTCGGGGGGGTGGAGATCGACCTGGATTTCGTCCCGACGAAGCAGGCGGGAATGCGACCGATGGAGCTGCTGGGAAGCGAGACGACGGAGCGGCTGATTGCGATCGTTCCCGCAGAGCGGGTCGAAGCCGTCGTCGGACTGGCGAGCCGGCGGGGGATCGCGGCCGTGGAAATCGGCGCGATCCGCACGAGCGGAAAAGTCATCGTCCGTTCGGCCGGCGAGGTGATCGTCGACCTGGAATCTAAATTTCTTCGCGGCAGCCAACCGCGTTCGGTCGAAGTCGCGTCGGTGGCCGAAAAGCCGAGCGCCTCCCGTCCCGCCGTTCTATGGGGAGATCCGGCGAAGGAAGGCGTCGAAACCTTGCTGCGAATCCTCAGCCATCCGAACGTCTGTTCCCGGGAATGGCTCGTGCGCCAGCTCGATCACGAAGTCCAAGGCGCCAGTGCGCTAAAACCTCTGCATACCGGGTCGATTTCCCCCGAAATTTCGCATAGCGGACCAAACGACGGTAGTGCGCTGAAACTGAAACCCCAGTCGAATACCGGGCTTCTCATCGCGACCGGCCTGGCGCCGCGAGCCGCGGCCACGGATCCATACCTGATGGGTCTTCTTTCCGTCGATGAAGCCGTTCGCAACGCCCTCGCTTGCGGAGCGGATTACGGCAAGGAAGATTTTCTGTTCGCGCTCGCGTACCAGTTCTCCTGCCCGGGACAGGATCTCGAAGATCCCGTCTTGCGCGGCAATCTCCTGCGCGCGTGTTTCGGCGCTTCGCACGCCGCGACCGAACTCCAGGCTCCGTTCGTCCAGGGAAGCCAGAAGACGATTCTCGGCCAGATTTCGAAACTCCATTTCGTCGTCCAGGCGATGGCCCGGGCGACGAAAGTCGCGGGAATCCGCAGTTCGGATTTTAAAACTCCGGGGGATGCGATCTATCTCCTGGGGCCGGGCCAGTTCTCCCTCGTGGGATCCCTGGTCGCGGAAGTCTGCGGGGGTGAACCCGAGGATGCGGCGGTTCCCTCTCCGCAGTGGGATACCGCGCGCCGTCTTTACTCGTGGCTCGGCGGCGCGATCGGAAAAGAACAGAAGAAGCTTCGCTCCATCCACGATGTTTCGGATGGCGGGATGATGACTTCGATCGCCGAGAGCTGCCTGGCGCGCGGATTCGGAGTCGCGATCCAGTATCCCGATGGATTGCCGCGCACCGCAGAGTGGGAATTCCTGTTCGGCGAGGGCTTTCACGGGTTCGTCGTTTCCTGCTCTGAGATCGATGCTCCGCTCGTCGAAGCCGAACTCCAGCAGAACGATCTCCCGTTCGCGCGCCTCGGCGTCGTCACTGGAAACGGCGTCGTCCAGGTTCGGCGAGGCGATGCGCCGGCGCTCGTGATCGAAACCAAGGTTCTTCGCCAGGCTTGGAAGAGGGAGGGGTACTGGGAATGAGCGATATCAAGCGCCCGCGCGCGCTCGTCCTCCGGGGTCCCGGAATCCTCAGTGAGACGGAAACTGCCCAGGCTTTCGCTACGGCTGGTTTCGAGGTCCACCTCAGGAATGTCGACGATCTGATCGCGGAAGGTTATCGCGAAGACCGGCTCGGCGACGAATACGCGGTGACGGCGATTCCGGGTGGAGCGTCGACTGCCGATGATCTAGGGAGCGGGAAACTTCTCGCGCTGAAAATCCAGCATCAGCTCGGATGGACGTTTGGGTCCTACGCCGCGAAAGGCGGCATGGTGATCGGCATCGGAAGCGGATTTCATACGCTGATTCGGATCGGCGTCTTCGGCAAGGAAATTTCGGTCACGGCCAGCGTCGGCGGAAAGAACCTCCAGACCTGGTGTAAAGTCGCTCCCGTCGGGACGACCTGCATCTGGCTGAAAGGACTCGGAGTGGTCGACCTTCCCCTTCGTCATTCCGACGGGCGTATCGTCATCCACCCGAATCGGCGCACGGAGACGCTCGTAAAGCTCCAGCGGCGCGGCATGCATTGTCTTCGTTATGAGTCCGGCGCGCTCGGTACCTCCATCGGGAGCGAAGAAGGCATTGCCGGGCTCTGCGATGCCACGGGGAGAATCCTCGGTGTAATGCCGCATCCGGAGAGTTTCATACGCTGGACGGCGCATCCGGAGTGGACCACGGCTCCGCAGCGAGCGAATGCGCCCGGGCAGGGTCTCGCGCTTTTCGAAAACGCCTATCAGGAGTTCATGCGTGCGCTTCAGCCCCAGGCTTGAAAGCGTCCTTCGATCCGCACGGGTATCCGGGCTCGAACCTTCCGAGTGGTTGGTCGTCGAGTCGGGAATCTCGCGCGAAGAAGTGAAGGAGTTCTACCTCGCGTCGGGAGTCGGCTTCGTTTCTTCCGCCATCCAAGACGTGGCCGGGCTCTGTCGATTCATCCTCGGCCCGTTGGTCGAACCGAAACGAATTCTCGGCGCACCGTCGCGCCAGGAAGTTCTGCGAAGAATACTGACCGAGCGCGATTTTCTCGAGGAGCTCCCGGGGATACGCCGGCTGCGCCGCCAACGGGATTTTTACAAGAAGCTCGACCGCGCGATCCAGTCCGCGCGCATGACCTATGGCTCGCCGGGGGAACGCGAGGCGCAGGAAGAAAAATTGCGCGAAGCGGGGTTATCCGGCGGTCTTCGCACGGAGCTTCTCCATATTATCGAAGAGTACGAAGCCTGGCTCGCGAAGAACTCGGCATGGGATTCGCCTCGGCTCTTGCTCGCCGCCATCGGAGCGTTGTCGGCGCCCGAAATCGAGTTCGAGTTTCCCGAACGCATTCGAGTGCTTTCGCCGAAGACGGGGGAGAGCCGAAACGAAGCGTTCTTCGAAGAACTGGCGAAGCGGGTGGAGATCGAACGGGTCCACGTCTCCGATCTGCTCGGAAGCGATTTCGCCGCTATGGAGCGAGCGGTGCCCGGCGAAGAATTAGCCACGACCTGGGAAGCCTGGCACACGGTCGATGACGCTTGCGATCGACTCGCGGATGGACTGCTCGCCGAGTATCGAGCGGGACGACTGGGCGAAAGCGGGGTGCTGCTACCGGATCTCCCGGCCATCCGGCGGAGCCTGAAAAGGTCGCTTGGCGAACGGGGTCTGGAGTTGCGCGATCCTCGCGATCCGACGCGACTAAAATGGGAAGAGTCCATCAAGGTGGCTCTGCTTCCGATCGACGTCGTCGCTCGCCGTTTCCGTTTCGACGAAGTGATTTCGCTGCTCCACTCCAGCTGGGTGCGGATCGACGCGGACCCGGAAAAGGAGTTCGCCGAGAAGCGGAAAATCCATCAGGAGATCTTGGATCGCGGAATTCGCTTTGGACTCGAAAATTACTCGGGCGATAAGCTCGAGCGGATCCGCGCCATACTCGAACTTCTCCACGCCGCATTTTCACCGAGGATCCGACTCGAGGATGCGGCCCAGTTCCATCTGGCATGGATCCGGAGAAACGAGGATTTCGAGGCCTGGGTCCACGACTTTTTCGAATCCGTCTGGGAGCGCTTCGGGCAGGATCTCGCCGTGATCGGAGACAGCGGGCGAAGAGCGCCCATCCTGTATTGGTTGGAGCGGTTAAGACTTCGCCTTCAGGACGCGACGCCGCCTTTCGAAAAGATCCAATACGAAAACGGCGTCGAGATCTTTCGACTGGGGCAGACCCCGCTGAAATATCCCGAGAAACTGTGGTGCCTCGCGCTTCCTCCCCGCTACACGACGGGAGAATCGGCGGGAGACTATTTTTACTCCGATCGCGAGCGCGAGATTCTGTCAGGTCATTTCCAGGTTCGGTCGGGATTCATGGAGACGGAGTTCCGCCGGAAAGTACTCAAATTCTGGATTGGCCACGCGCGCGAGGTCATTTTTGTCGATGCGAATTACGATTGGGACGGACGGGAGCGCGAGTCGCTCGCGCCGCTCATCCAGGAGCTCGGAATTCCGCTCCTCGATCCCGAAATGAGGCACTCTCATCCCCGCTGGCGGGCGAGTTATCTGCATCCGAAAAGATCCCCGCCTCGGCGAATCGCGCTGCCTCCTCTTTCGACGCGGCTCGAAAACGGAGAAATCCGGGAGATCTCGGCGACCGCCATCGAACACACGAGTCGCTGCGAGATGCAGGGTTTGCTGCAAGGAAGGTGGAAGGCGCGCGACGCCAAACCTTCGGATCTCGACATCCGAGGGGATTCCCGCGGGACGCTTTTACACGAAGCCGTGAAGGTTCTCGTCGAATCCCGAAGCGCGGAAGGGGAATTCGCCGTGACGGCGAATGATGCACTCGAGGAGGCCTGGCGGCGCCGACGTCCGAAAGGCCTTTTCCAGGGCGAGCGAATCGCGCGGTTCACGAAGAAGAAACTCGTCCCCATTCTCGAGACATTCATGGAAGCGGAGACCAAATACGCGCAAAGGTCGCGCACGCGAATCCTCGCGCTGGAAGAACCGAAACTCAGGTATACGGTCGATCTCGGGCCGTCCCCGGATGGCGATCCGACCGCCGCGCGGGAGCAGGTCGCGATCGTCGGATATGCCGATCGCATCGACGAACATCCGGACGGCCTCTTCATCATGGACTATAAAACGAGCGCGAATTCGCCGACGGCGACCCAGATGGTGGATCTGGGTTACCGACTCCAGCTCCCTATCTACGCTGCCGCCGCCGCCAATCACTTCGGAAAGCCCGCGATCGGGGTGCAGTTCGTCCCCCTCGACCGCAGCGGCGCGCGTACCCGCGGGATTTTCTTTAAGGCGTGGAACGGAAAAGAAGAGGGCTCGCTGACGAATGCCCGCTCGAACAATGCTTCGCTGCTCGACCGGGATCCGGGCGAAGTCTGGGGGGCGGTCGGGGAGCAGGTCGAGGCTCATACGCGGCGGTTCCTCTCGGGGGAGGTTTTCGTCATGCCGAAACAAGTGAAGGCGGGAAGTCCCTACGCGGAATGCGATTCATGCTTCGTGCGCGATGCTTGCGGGCAACGCCGCTTTCTCGACGATGTCGCGGACGACGAAGATGGAGATGGAGGAGGGGGCGGATGAGCGACGCTGGATCGACCCGGGCCTCCGCGCCGGGCCCCACTTCCGAGCAGCTCCGGGTGATCGAATCGTGGGGAGTGGGTATCGCCGTCATGGCGGGCGCGGGTTCGGGAAAAACGTTCACGCTGGTGGAGAAGGTGCGCGCCCTGCTCGTCGCTCGGCCCGCAGCGAGGTTCGCGGCCGTTTCCTTCACCGAAAAATCGGCGAGTGATTTGCGCGCGAAACTGACCCGGCTCACGCTCGAACTCCAGGGACGCCCTCTCCATGGGCACGTCGTGACGACCATTCACGGACTTTGCTCTTCGATCATCCGGGAATACCCGCGCGAATCGGGTTTCGACGGGGACGAGGTGATGCTTTCGGAAACCGAGGCCGCAAGTCTATGGGCCCAGGCTCTCGATGCGCTTTTCTTCGAAGAGCTTCCGGAGGAGATCGAAGCCGCCTTCACTCCGCTTTCGGATCGCGAGAATCGCGAGTCACTTTACGAGCTTTTACGGCGCGTCCGCGACCTCCAGGCCAACGGGATCCTCGATCGGATCGAAAATTCTCCCGCGCTGCGCACTTTGGCGGCATTCGTGCTGGAACGCTACGATCGACTGAAACGTCGACGGGGAGCGCTGGACTTTAACGATCTGGAACTGGGCGCCGCCCGCGCGCTGGAGATCGATGCGATATCGGAGGACTACCGCCGTCGCTTCGATCTGATCATGGTCGATGAATTCCAGGATACGAATCCGGTTCAAGCCCGAATACTTACTCGGCTCGCGCGCCCGGAGTATACGAATCTTTGCGTGGTCGGGGATCCGAAGCAATCGATCTATCGGTTTCGCGACGCCGACGTCACCGTTTTCGAGGAATTTTGCGCTCGCATGCCGGTGCGCGCGGCGCTGACGAAAAATTTTCGCAGCGTTCCGGGTATTCTGGAATTTTGTAACGAGGTTTGTGCCCCCGCCTTTGCGACGAGCGCCATGGAATACCAGCCGCTCTCGGCTGGACTGGGCGAAATCCCGGAAACGCATCCCGTCGAATCAGCTGAAATTCGTTCACCCGAAGACCTCGCCCGGCTCATTCACGGCGAAGTCGCGAAGGGAGTCCCCCTTTCGGATATGGCTTTGCTCCTCCGGACGATACGGGGGCGACCCGAAAAGTGGCTGAAGGCCCTGACGGCGGCGGGAGTTCCCTTGGCGATCGAGAGCGGCGGCCTGCTCTGGAACGATCCCCGCGCCCGGGAGCTCGCCCAGTTTCTCAAGTGGTGGTCGAATCCGGCGAACGAAATCGCGGGCCTGACGTTTCTGCGGTCGCCCTGGGTCGAGGTCTCGGAGAATACGATCGAGTCCTGGCGATCCGGCGCGAATCCAGATCCAGGAATGATGCATTCGTTTCTGCGATCGAATCATCCGGTCGCGCATCTGCTGCGTCCTTATCGTGCAGCGCCGGGACGAGTCCGCCCGGGTGAACTTCTGCTTCGATTTCTGGATCTGCCGGAGATCGAGCATGAGCTGGGCGTACTGATTCTCGCGCTTTGGCATCGCTGCGAAGAACTGACCGAAGAGGGGTTGGATTTCCACCGAGTGTCGGCGCGGCTCGCGGAAGCCTGTGATCAGAGTCGGCGCGAAAAGGCCGTTCCTCCGCCTAAAAATGCGGGCCAGCTTCGTGTGATGACGGTGCATGGTTCGAAAGGACTGGAGTTTCCGCACGTGATTCTCCTCGATTTTCCCGAAAAGGCGGCACGCGCGAAGAATCGTCCGCTCCTCTATTGGGATCGACTTCGCGGAGCCTACCTGGCGGACCGCGACGAATATGGGGATCGCATCGCGAGTAAGGACCTCGGGAAACATCCGATCGAGGCGGAGTGGAAGCAACTCGAGAATGAAAAGGAACTCGCCGAGTCCAAGCGCGTTCTTTACGTCGCGCTGACGCGAGCCCGGGAGCGTCTTCTGCTCGTTCTCGAGACGACGGATGATCCGAAAAAGCGCGAAGCGATCGAGAAGGCGCGCGAAAAGATAAGCGACGCGACGACCGTGGATTTCTGGCGAGCCTGGATCGAAGGTCCGCTCAAGGGGCGGCCGATCATTTCGATCCCGCCTTCGCGAGGGATTTCGTCCGAAGTCGAAAAAGCGCTCGCGGAAGGGGAGGCGGGTGCTCGAGCGACTTCCGAACTCCCGAAACCTCAATTTCTTCCGCGCCGTCCGCGCCATTCCGTCTCGGAATGGAATCTGCTTTCCCGCTGTGAGCGCGCTTACGAATGGACGACGATCCGTCCGGTTGCGCCCACGGAAGACGAAGAGTGGGAAGAGATGATCGAAATGGAGTCGCTCGCCCAGGCGCGGCGTCTGGAGGACCGCGCGAGGGGGCTGAAGCGGCCGAAGATTCCGCAGTCGGAAGTCGGCACGCGCGTGCATCGTTGCCTGGAGCTCGGCGATTCGGAAGGTCTGCTCGAGCTGGAAAACCTGCTCGGCCCGGCCAGTTTTCGCGCGGCCCCCGTCATCGATTGGATGGAGAAATCTCCCTGGATGAAGGGTGGGGCGCGGCGAGCGTGGCGAGAACTCGCGTTCGAGGTTCCCGTCGGCGGACTCGGTGGTTTGGCAGGCGGAACCTTGATCGGCGCGCTCGATCGACTGGTGCGTGACTCCGATGGAAATTTCACGATCATCGACTTCAAGGTCACGGGACGCAAGAAAGCCCCGGCGGAGCTCCTCGAGACCTATCGGAATCAGCTGAATCTCTACGCCTGGGCGCTCGAAGCGCTGGTCCCCGAATGCGTCGGCCGAACCCGCGCATTTTTGATTCATATTGCAGAGGGTCAGGTCGAGGAAATCGAAGTCTCGCTCGAAGCCAATCGACTCGCGGAGTTTCGCGATCGCGCCGAAAGCATTCTCCACGGTCGGGCAGGCGAGCCCACGCCTTCCTCGCTCTGCGAAGTTTGCGATCATCGCGATCGATGCCCGGAAGGTTCGGACTATCTCTCACGTCAATCCTCTGACGAATTAAAAAGTAGAAGGCCCCAACTTCGACGGTTAGACTAATAACATCATGAAACGCCATGGAAATTGGGTCGTAAGAGTCCTGTTGGTCCTGATGGCGGCGTTGTGGTTGAGCGTCGTTGCTGCTTCATGGAGTGAAGCGGCGGAGGATCCCGAGAGCGAGTACAACTTCAGTTGGCTCGATCCGGATAAAAAGGTTTCGGTTCTTCAGAATCGGAAATTCAGGAAAGCGAATCGCGTGATGCTGAGCCTCAATCTCGGCCTCGCAGATAACAACGCATATCGTTCGTCCACTGCGATCGACCCTCGACTCGCGTATTACTTCTCGGAAAGCTGGGGAATCGAGGTGTTTTACTCGATCTTCCAGAATAAGCAGAACAATACGGCGCAGACGTTGGTCGGCACGGGCGTATCGCCGAGCGTGATCGAACTGAAAAACCAGATGGGCGTGATGCTGAACTGGGTGCCGTGGTACGCGAAGATCAACGTCTTCAATACGATTTTACAGTTCGACTGGTCGTTCGCCGCCGGCGTGGGCACGATCAACGCGAATATGATTCCGAGGACGAACGAGACCGGATTCTCGGCGTCGACGAAAAGCCTGAGCGCTTTCTATCTCGGTACCGGTCATCAGTTTCACGTCTCGGAAAACTTCGTCGTTCGTCTCGACTTTCGGAATGCTTTCTTTAAGGCGCCAAAGCGGGCCGTGGTCGGCGAGGAAATTTACTTTAACGGCACGACCTTTCAGATCGGGGCGGGGTTCCGCTTATGATGCGGATCGCGTTCACGACCGTCATCGCGACCGTCCTCGGGAGCGTCGGTGTGATCACTTCCGCCTCGGCCGCGACCGCTTTGGTGGAGGCGAAGAAACTTTACCAGCAGGGGCAATATTTCAGTGCCGCCCGCTACGCCTATGCCGCGTCCCAGGATTCGGCCGCGACTCGGGCCGAAGCCACAAGCTACGTCACGCTTTCCCTCGCGCGGGCCGGACTCTGGAATTCGGCGACTTATTTTTTCATCCAGACGCTGCGGACGGGCGACCGCGCGTCGATTCGCCGGGTGCTGACCCAAACCGAAGCGATTCTCGGACGAGTCGGTCCGGACCTGCTGCGCGAGTATCTGATTCGACATACCCAGTACGACGACTATGACCTGATCAATCGCAGCGCCTATCTTTTCTCACTCGGCAAGGCCGCGATCCTTAAAGACGACATGAACCGCGCGCTCGAATACCTGAATCAGGTAAAATCCGAGAGCCGTCTTTATCCATTCTCTCTGGAGCTTCGGGGCACCGCGCTCACGATCCAGGGGCGTATCGCCGAAGCGATCGACGATTTTCGCGACTGCCAGAAGTATGCGCCGCTTGCCGTGACCGAGATCGATACGGAGAGCCCGCGCTACCGTTCGCAGGTGAACGAAAGCAAGGATCTCACATCGCGCTGCGCGGCGAACGAGGGGCGCGCCTGGTATCAGGGCGATAGGTTCGAAGATGCCGAAAAGGCTTATGACCGAATTCCGAAAGCGAGCCGCGTCTGGCCGGAGATTCTGTTCGAGCAGGCCTGGAACGCGTTTGCGAAGCGGGAGTTCAACCGGACGCTCGGGAAACTCGTGACCTATAAGGCTCCGGCCCTCGATTTCGTCTTTAACAGCGAAGTCGAAGTCCTGCGCGCGCAGACCTACCTTTCACTTTGTCTCTACGACGACACCCGAAAGTCGATCGACGATTTTAACAGTCGTTACACGGAGATCGGTCGGGAAGTGAAACGCTTCGTTGAAGGCTCCGCGGGTAATCTCGACAGCTTCTATCAGCTCGGGATGCGGACCTTGAAGGAGCCGCGCGCGACGCAGGATCCAGTCGCCCGGCTCACGAACCGCTTCGTCCGCGGGCCCTATTTCGTGGACCTGGCGGCCCAGGAGTCTTCCGTCGAAAAAGAGCGAGGAGTCATCCAGGGCTTCGCTCGGATGACCGGAGCGAAAGTGAATGCGGGATTCACCGCCTTCCTGGGAGAGGTGCTGAAGTGGCGCCGAAAAACCATTCGGCAGCTCGGCGGGGCCTATGTGAAGAATTCGCTCATCGACCATCATTCCGTGCTCGTCGCGGACTTCGAGAAGATTTCGTTCATTCGCCTGGAGATGCTCTCGCGGGCGAAGGACAAGCTGATCCGAAAGACCCAGAACGCGAAAGCGGAAGTCCAGGAGCGCTCGCGCGGCGTGGTCCGCCCGACCCGCAAGGACAACCAGATGTTCTGGACTTTTAACGGCGAATTTTGGAACGACGAATTAGGAGACTACATCTTTGGCCTTGAATCGGAATGCGGTAAATAGGGCGTCCGTGATGGCGTCCCCCTCTGCCCGCCTCGTCGCAATGACCATTGCCGCGATGGCTATCGCCGCGGTTACCGCGGTCGGGTCCCCGCGCGCTTTGGCCGAGGCCTATCCGGCGTCCGAAATGGCTTCGGTTCGCACTCCCGATGAAAATAAGATTCGCGAACTTCGGAACGAAGAACTCGTCGAAATTAAAAAGGCGCTCGGACGCCGTTTGCCCAAGAACCGCAAGGCCGATCTATACGTGCGACTCGCCGAGACCTATCTCGAGGCTTATCGATCCGAGTTTCTGAACGAAGGAAGGGTGCACGAAAAACGGCTTGCCGCCGGACAGCCGGACAAGTTCATCGACCGCTCGAATTCGAAACCGTACCTACGCCTGGGGATTCGCGCGTGCGAAGAAGTGATTCGCCTGGGCATCCGACATCCAAAGCTCGATCAGATCTACTATTTTCTCGGAGTCTATTACGACGAGCTCGAGGACGAAAAGAATGCCGTCCGTTATTTCCGCGAATTGACGATGCGGTTCCCCGAATCGCCTTACGTCGGAGAGGCGTATCGCGCGGTCGCCGAATCCAATTTTTCCCAGCAGAAATATAAAGAAGCACTTCGGTACTACGAACTCGCGCTGCCCAGGTATCAGGGCAACGCGCTCCCGCGGCTGCTCCAGAAAAAAGCATGGTCGCACTATCGGATGAAGCAATACGATCGGGCGGTTTCCACGATGAAAACCGCGATCGCCGAAGCCGGAAAAGACGACCGCTTCCTGAATCTAAAGGACGAGGCGTTGCGCGACATGGCCGTCTTCATGACCGAGGCCGGGCGCGTGGAGGAAGCGATCGCTTACTTCCGACAGGTCGGGGGCGACAAGGAATTCTACGCCAAGACGCTCGAGCGACTGGGCGCGCAGTACGAGCGAAACGCCGAGACGCGGAAGGCGATCCAGGTCTACGAATCCTTGCTGAAGACCGCGCCGAAAGAGGACGAAGCGACCTTCCGGGTGCGCGTGAAACTTTTCGAGCTCGATCTCCGCCGCGGACAGTACGCCCAGGCCCTCAAGCGCCTGCCGGCCGGGGATCTGCCGAAAGCCGGCGAAGACGACGAAACGGAAATTTCCGCGAAGAATCTGCGGATCCTGATGCGGAAGACCGCGGTGGACGCCCACGAGAATTTTCGGAAGACCCAGAACAAAAACTCGCTCGCGATCGCCGAGAACTTCTACACGGTCTATCTCACGCGCTTTCTCGCGAAGGACGACGAGAAAAAGGAGACTCCCGAGATTCAGATGTACCTCGCCGAGGTGAAACGCGACCAGGGGAAGCCCCAGGACGCCGCCTTCCTCTACAAGCAAGTCATCCGTTCGAAAGACGAACGATATGCCAAGCAGGCCGCGGCATTCTGGATGGCCTCCTTGGGGGAGACGATTCAGAAGACGAAGAAGACTTCGAAGCCTGAGGAAATGGCCGTTTACGAAAAAGACTTCATCGAGGCGTCGGATTACGTCGCGGAGAATTTCGGCGAAAAAACGGAAGGCCTGCAGGCGCGATTAAACGTCATCGTGGCGCTCGCCGCGAACCCGAAGCGTTTCGACGAAACCGAGGAGCGGATCGAAAAGCTGATTGAGCTCGCGCCGGCTTCCAAACAGGCGCTGACCGCCGCCCGGTTGCGGGTCCAGCTCTATGCCGATCGGCTGCCGAAGAAGTCCGAAGAAGTCCAAGGTTCGAAAGCCGCCGGAAAACTGATGGACGTGATCGGGGAGCTTCGCGGCAACCGCGAGCTCATGGGAGCCGATGCCAAGCTCCAGAAGGGCGAACTCGCCAAGGTGCTCGAAGGCGAAGAGGCGAGCATCAAGGTCGGCATGCTCGCGGGCCAGGTGCGCTCGAAGGACTACGCGCTCGCCGCCAAGGGATACGAGGAGCTCGCGCTGAACGAACCGAAGCGGGATTTTTCGGAGAAAGCGTTCAACGAAGCGGTCGTGAACTATGTGCGCGTTCAGGATTACGATTCAGCGACGCGCACGATCTCGAAGTGGGTCGCGAAATATAAGGACTCCAAAGGCGCGATCGATTCGCTCCGGGACGTCGCGACCAACGCGATCATCACCGGAAATTTCGAAAAGGCCGGCGCCCTTTTCCGCATCCTCGGCAAACGAGGGGACCCGAATTCTCTCGAAGTCGCGGGACGGCTCTTCGAAGGGTCGGGCAACCTGACCGAAGCGGCCGCCGACTTTCAGTATTATCTCCAGAATTTCAAGAAAGGATCGAATCGCGGCCAGGTCGCGCTGTCGCTTTCGCAGTGGTACGACTACTCGAAGAACGATCCCGAGGCGATCAAGTATCTGAAGCTGTGCTTCTCCGAAGAGACGGAGACGACCGCGGAATGCGGGGCCCGCCTTGCGGATATGTATGCTCGGCTCGAGGATCTACCGCAGGCGAATCGGTACTATAACGCCGTCGCCGCGCGTGGCTCCGGAAAACGCAAGAAGGACGATTCTCCTTGGGTTGGATACGCGCGGTACCTGCTCGCGACCACGGTCGAACGGGACGCGCGGATGGTGAAGCTGACGCTTCCGGACGATAAACTGAAGCAAGGGCTCGAAGCGCGACTGAAATTTCTCGCGAAGCTCACGAACTCTTACCAGTCGGTCGTCGAGGCCTCGGGGCCTTGGGCGGTCGCGGCTCTGGATCGTCTGGCGACGTGGGTGATGAATTTCGCGGATGACGTCGATCTGATCGAGCCCCCGGCGAACGCGAATCCACAGGCCGTGGCGAGCTTTCGAAAAGGGCTAAAATCAGTGAGCGATCCGCTGCGGGCCAAAGCCGTGGATACATGGAAGACCGCCTATGCTCGCGCGATGGAGCGGGAGCTGCTTTCACCCGTGCTGCCGGCGATCGGCGATCGCCTCGCGGATGCGGGGTTGTCCTTTCCGGCCCGGGCCCAGGGGTTTCGGGACAAGTACCGGCTGAGCGGACAGCC
Organism: uncultured Bacteriovoracaceae bacterium; assembly: GCA_964536965.1. Classification (GTDB taxonomy): domain Bacteria; phylum Bdellovibrionota; class UBA1018; order UBA1018; family UBA1018; genus JACMQW01. The sequence goes on along the minus strand of CAZIAL010000047.1, from coordinate 9,008 downwards.
GGCGGACGGCGGCAAGGAAGGCCGCGCCGGGGCATTCGAGCGGGTTCGCCGCCAGCTGACCGAAAACGCCAAGGACTCCGTCAGCTGGATCGATTACGGGAATCTGCTCTGGGGCGACGGAAAGCCCCTGTTGGCGAAAATCGCGTACGAGCGAGCGCTTTTGCTCAACCCGAAGGCGGCCGCGGCGCTGAATAATCGCGGAGTGCTGATCGCTTCGGGTTCGGGACAGGAAGATTGGATTCGAGTCGCCGAAGCGAATCATTATTTCCGGCAAGCGATTTCGAAAGACGATCTGTTCCTGGCCGCGAAGTTTAACCGGGGCGCGATCCTGAATTACTACCGGATCTTTTCCAAGGCGAAACCCTACTGGGCGCAGGTCGCCGCAGTCGCTCCCCAGCCCGATGCGTTCGACGGGCTCGCGATCTCCGAGCAGGGAATGGGAGCTTTCGATGCCGCGGAGAAAACCTTCGCCAAGGGCTCTAAGTCGGGTGGAAGCTCTAGCCGACCGAGTTTCGTCTACCACCAGGCCGCACGCGTCTCGCGAAACGACCCGGGCAAATGCGCGAGCCCGCTTCCACGACTCGTCGATGAGACTTCGGGATTCGAGCGACAGGCCATCGAACATTTGCAGCGAGTCTGCTCGGCATGGAAGAAGGCCGGGAAGGATCGAAGATGATAAAACCCACCCAGGAGAGAACAGGATGTTCGACCAGAACGGTGTTTACGATAACGAGGCGGAAGAGATGAGTTGGTCGTTTCGAGCGCTCCTTTTAGGTACGATCGGCGTCGTCTCGTTCGGAGCCGGGCTCTTTTACTCGATGCACGCAGAGGCCGCCGAGCCGAAGAAACCTCGGGTCGTGATGCCAAAACGGTCCGAAGTGGATTTCGAGGGGCTCGCGATCACGGGAGAGCTTCGGAATCCCGGAGATTTTTATTTTCAGCGGAAGACGGACGAGAAGTTCGATTCCCTGGTGAAGCGCCGGAAGAATTTCCATCGGGAAATGCTTCGCGACGTGGTGATGGCGAAATAGAGGACGGAAAATGAGCGAAATCCACGATCCAAACCAGACTTCGATCCCGGGCGCGAACCCGAATTCGGGACTTTCGGCTCCTCGGCACCTGGTGGTGCTCAGCCAGACGGCGCCGACCGCGGGCCGAATTTATCGGCATACGAAAGATCGGATCGTGATCGGTGCGGTCGTTTCCGCGGACGTCCATCTTCAGGGGGACGGAGTTTCGCCGATCCACGCCGTGCTCGAAGTAAGTACCGATGCCAACGGCAGCCCGCGCGCGGTGATCTTCGATCTGGCCTCCGATACCGGGGTATTCATCAACGGCACCAAACACGTCACCGCGACGCTGAAGACCGGAGACGAGATCACCATTGGTCGGTTCCGGATGAAGTTCGCCGTCGAGGATTCGAACGCCGTCCGAACCGCCGATCGCGCGAAACCTTCCCCGAGCGCGCCTTCCCGCCCTTCGCTGGACGACGCGGTCGAGGACTTGGTTCCGCTGAACCTCCAAGACGGACGCGAAGTCTACGAGATCTTCGATTATCGACCCGCCTCGAAACAAGCGCTGGAGGCGGTGATGTCCTGGGCCTCCACCATTCTCGACGTAGAACATTTCGTCGACGAGCGGGAGGTCACGATCGGCGCCGATCGAAACGCGGATTTCGCGATTCCTTCGACGAATTCGAATCTCCTGTATCCGATCGCTTCGAAAGGAGGCGAAGGTTATCAGCTCAGCCTCGACCCTTCGATGTCGGGCGTCGTCCAGCGACAGGGACAGTTGATGTCGCTCGAGCAGTTTCGACAGGTCACGGGAACGAATACGCTCAATCTCGGTAAGAACGAGTTCGCGAAGATCAAAATCGGCGAAATCGACTTTTATTTCTCCTACACGGCGGCCCCTCCGAAACTGAAACCGCGCCGTCTGCTGGAGCGCGACCCTTTCATGCGGAATATGCTCGTGGCATCTTTCGCGTTGACCGCCGCGGTGGTCTTTACCGCGAGCAATATTCAGCTGAATCAGAATATCGAGGTCGAGGAACTCCCGGAACGTCTGGCGACGATCATTTACCAGCCCGTCGTCCCGCCGCCGAGGCCGAAAGTCGTGGCGCCTCCGGCGCCGAAGGCGGATCCGAAAGTCGAACCCGCTCCGAAAAAAGAACCGGAACCGCCGAAAGCGGTGAAAGTCGAAGTCCAGCCGACGAAGAAAAAAGACCCTCCGAAGACGATCGAAGTGAGTAAGAACGTCGCGGATAAGAACGTGAAAGGCGGAAAGGCCGCCGCGCAAGCCCAGAACGAAGCCAAAGAGGGAGCCGGCGCGAAAGCGAAAGGCGCCGCGGGCACGCGCGGGGATCGCAACGCGAAGCCGGGGAAGACGCCGCAACAGGCGGCGAAGCGACCTTCGCCCCAAGGCGGTAAGGGAAGGGGCGGCGGGGCCTCGCAGGTGGAAGATCAGGGCAACGTCGATCTTCTAAAAGGCGCGGCGAACGCCGTCGGGAACCTTCTCGGAAATACCAATGCGAAATTCGGGACCGGCGGGTCGGAGCTCCAGGGCTTCGGAAATTTCTCCACGCTCGGAAAAGGTGGTCAGGCCCTTTCGGGCGACGGGAAGGGCGGTGGGGGCGACTCCGAGGGCCTGGGCGGTCTCGCCGACCGTGGCAAGGGCGGAGGTCGCGTCGGCACGGGACTCGGTGCCGCGGGCAAAGGGTCCGGCGTCATCGGTGGTTCGTCGCGGGTCGCGCTTCGACTCGGTGGCGATGGTGAAGGGGTCGTTTCGGGATCGATGGACACTTCGGCCATTGCCGCGGCGATCGAAGCCCATAAAGACGCTTTCCGTTACTGCTACGAGAAAGAAGTGAATGCGGGAAATCCGAATCTGGCGGGCACCATCACCACGACCTCGGTTTTGGGCTCTTCCGGGCGGATCACCGAGGCGGGAATCAAGAACTCCTCGATGAAGAACCCGAATGTCGAACGTTGTGTGCTGGGCGTGCTTCGGAGAATCGATTTCCCGGTGCCCCAAGGCGGCACCGTTCAGTTTACCTTTCCGTTTAAATTCGCAAGGACCGGAAATCAGTAACGGTTCGCAGTGGGCGAAGGGCTCGGCTCGGATCCCGGGGAGGGAGACGGTGCCGGATCGCTTGCCGGGACGGCGGTCGATTCCGCGGGCGCCGGATCCGACGGCTGCGGAGCCGTGGTTTGCGCGCTCGCGCGCGTCGCGGCCAGGAACTGTAGCGTCGCATTGCGGGTGACTTGTCCGCCCGGAGAACTTGGGAAGAAATCAAATCCGTGCGTGGCCCATGGCAACTCGAGATGCACGACGCGCGCGCCCTGGGCTCGCAGGCGCTGGGTTAGCCGTTCACCGTGCCGGTACCAGACGAGCGGATCCGGGCGGCCGTAAATTAGCAGCGTGGGCGGCGATTCCGGGGTTGCGTCGTGGATCGGCGAAGCGGCGTGGTAGGTCTCGGCATCCTGATCCGGATTCTTCCCCAGGAATCTTTCCATCAGCAGTTTAGAATCCAGCACGTCCTCGTTCAGGCTCCAGCGATAGCCGAAATCGAGATCCGTCGGAGTGTAGTATGCGATGACGCCTCGGATATGGTCGCGAAAGCGCTGGCCATAGCCCAGCTTGAGAGCGATTTGTCCCCCCGCGGAGCGTCCGAGGACCCAAGCCTGGTTAGGATCCGCTCCGAAACGAGCCGCATTTTCGATGACCCAGGCGAAGGCCGCCTCGACGTCTTCCAGCTGTTTGGGCCAAGTCGCGTTCGGCGCCAGGCGATAAGCGGGTGAAAATACGACATAACCCGCATGAATCAGTTCGGGGATATTCTGCTCGAGGTCGGCGGGGACCCCGCTATCCCAGCCTCCGCCATGAATCGAAAAAATCCAGGGGCGAGGCTTCGTCTCCTCGACGACGAGTTTCTTATAAACCAGGATCGGAAGTTTGCTTCCGGCCGGGGAGAGGTACATCTGGGTTTCGACCGGAGGTTCCACCGGAAGTTTGAAAAAATCCCGTATTCGAAACAGGGGCTGATCCAGCTCGCCTTCGTACGGGGACCCTTTTCCCTTCGCCGGCCGTGATTCGTCCTGTAACCCGTAGGTGAGATTCCAGAGCCAGTTGCGTTCCTGTGAAATCGCTTCGAACCAAGGGAGCAGAGTGAGCGCGACCACGGCGCCGCCGCCGAAACCCGCGAGAATTTTAGGGGTGATCGGACCATGGTCGTTAAAGAGGGCGTGAAACGCGATGTAGGCGAGGATCGGAATCGCGAAAAGAAATCCGAGCTCGGTCACGGTGAGCTGCGCGAGCCAAAGAAAACGATACGGAGGGAAGACAGGCCAAAAACGCAGCGTGAGGATCAGGAGCAATAAAACGATATAGGATGTGCCAAAAAATTTTCGCATCTCGCTTTTCTCCGGATGTGATCATCATCACCGAACTCGCGAAATCTCGCAAAGAATCTCGGACCTTGCGTTAAACTGGAGACATGCGAAACCTCCATTCGGCCGCCCTCCGCGCCATCGCCATTCTCGCCGTCGCGCTCCCCATCTTCGTCCCGCGCCCGTCTGATGCTGACGAATCGCGAAAATATATCCCGCCGGTGACCCATTTTACCGTGGCCACGCCGGGTTCCCAGTGGCTGAACGTTCAGCGTCCGCTGACCACCGACGATCTCCGCGACAAGATCGTATTGCTCGACTTCTGGACCTACTGTTGTATCAACTGCATCCAAACGTTGCCCGAACTCGCGAAACTCGAGAAAGAGTTTCGCGACAATCTCGTGGTCATCGGGGTTCACTCCGGAAAATTCGATCAAGAAAAGGAGACCGATCCGATTCGCCAGGCCGTGCTTCGGTACGGGGTAGAGCATCCCGTGGTGAACGACCGGGACTTTCGGATCTGGAACTCTTTCAACGTGCGTTCCTGGCCGACCCTGATCCTCCTCCAGCCGGGGGGGATGGCCGTGAATACCTGGGTCGGTGAGGGTCATATCGACGCGGTTCGAAAGGCGATTCGAAAGTTAATCGCCCAGTATCCGAAGCGATCGAAAGCGAAACTCCCGGTGGAGCTCGAGCGCGACAAAGTCGCGCGCGGCGAATTTTTCTATCCGTCGAAACTCGCTTTCGACGACGCCGCCAAGATTCTCTATGTCGCCGATTCCAGCCATCATCAGATCGCGGCCTTTCACTGGGACCCGAAGCAACCGGCCGCGCTCAAGCCGGCATTTCGGATCGGTAAGCAGGGAGATTCGGGATTCAAGGACGGCACTTTCGCCGGCGCGAGATTCCGGCGTCCCCAGGGGCTCGCCCTGGCGAAGGGCATGCTCTATGTCGCCGATACGGAGAACCATGCCATTCGGCGAGTCGACCTAAAATCAAAAAGGGTCTCGACGATCGCCGGCAACGGAAAACAGGGGACTTCGAAAGTCGCCAAGTCCCTCGCGGCGAAAACGACGCCGCTGGCTTCGCCCTGGGATGTGGCGCTCCATCCGGACGACGATAGTCTCGTGATCGCGATGGCCGGTACCCATCAGCTCTGGTCGCTGGATATTCCTCGGGGGCGGATCAGCGTGATCGCGGGCACCGGAGTGGAGTCGATCCAGGACGGCGTCCTTACCGAGAACACCCTTTCCCAGCCGAGCGGACTGAGTTCTTTGCTGGGGAGTCTTTACTTCGTGGACGCCGAGACGAGCTCCCTGCGTTTTTACTTCGAGTCTTTCGTACGGACGCTGGTGGGCAAGGGGCTCTTCGAGTTCGGGATGAAGGACGGGGAAAGGAAAGACGCGAAAATGCAGCATCCGCTCGCACTTTACGCGGACGTGACCGGCATTTATATCGCGGACACCTATAATCACGCGATCCGGCGGTACGATCCGCCCAAGCAGACGATGGAGACGCTGGTCGGCGACGGAAAACCCGGCGATAGCGGGGAGAACGTCGCCGAGGACGCCGAGGACTCGCGACTGAACGAACCGGCGGGCATCACCAAGCTCGCGGATGGCCTTTTCGTCATCGCCGATACGAACAACCACCGGCTTGTCTTGCTGAACCGCGCGACGAAAAAGATCGAACGAATCCGGATCGAGGGGGAAAAAGTGCCGAATCTCCTTCCGAAATCAGCGATGGTCGATTCCGTAAATTCCGTCATGGCGGAGAAACGAATCGCGCAGCGACTTCCGAACCTCGTGGTCACCGCCGAAAAGGCGGTAAATCGCACGAATCCCGAGATCCGCATCCTCCTTCCGGAGCGTTACAAGATCAACGCCGAGGGCCCGTCCTTCCTGCGCCTCTTCGAAGGGGCCGCGCCCCAGGAAAAGTTGCTGAAGGAATGGAATCGCGCGGACCTCGAGAGCTCGCTCGTGCTGAAGGTCGAAGATCTACGAAGCGACCGGAAGTATTTCGTTCAGGGCACCGTATATTACTGCCTCGACGCGAAGAATGCGGTCTGCGAGATCGCGAGCGTGGGGTTCCCCCTGAAAGTGGATGCGCAGGGACAGGAAAAGGTCGAAATCACCCTCCAGAAAGGAACGCCCTAGGACGTTCCGGATCCCTAGACTTCCTTCTTCAGCGCGATGAAACGGAAGACCTTAAATCCGGCGGCTCCCGCGGTGTACATGATCTTTCGGAGCGTATCGTACTGGATTCGTTTGTCGGCGGTCACGGCGAGCACGCCGTCGAACGGGAGCGGATTGCCCTCGGCATCCCGATTCGGAGCTTTCGCCTTCAGAAGTTCCGATTTTTCGCGGGCGGCGACGAGCGTGTTAAACAGAGCGATCACCCGGCGGCCGTTCTCGTCGAGGTCCGTATCGTTGAATTTGTAGGTGCCTTCGGTCGAGCCAGCCGAGTCGACATCCTGGACGAACTCGACGATGCGATTGCCTTCGAAGGTGATGCCTTCCGGAGTGATGAGGACCTGGAGCGAGTCGCGGGGTTCGTCTTGCGACGCGGAGATCGGCATTTCGAGTCCCTGCACGGTCGTCAGGCTGTTCATGCTCGTCTGATAGGATTTCAGCAGGAAGACCAGGATGATGACGAGTACGTCGATCAGCGAAGTCAGCTGGAGCTCGAATCCGGCGTTCAGCTTTTTCTTCCGGCGGCGGGTGCGAATCGAACGAAAAGCGGGCATTTCCAAGTACCTTTCGGTGGGGCCAGAGGATCGGGTTTAGTCGTTCCCCAAAATATTTCCGAAGACGACTTCGGGGAATAAAAGTTTCAGCGCTTCGTCTACGCCGGTTTCGGCGTTGCGAACGATGATCGGCGGATCGGTCGCGTCGAGGAGGCGAATTCCGTCCATCGAAGCGATCAGCGTATCGTAAGAAATGGAGCCGTTCGGAGCGAGCACCACCTGGTTCTCGGTCGGGAACTGCTGCTTCACTTCGACAAGTCGTTGGTGGATCGCAAGCACGTCCGGAATGCCTTCCGGAGTATTCGGGATCTTCTTCGATTCGATTTTCCTGAACGGCGACCAGATCTCGACCTCGTCCTTCCGGAACGAAACCGTCAGCTGGAGAGGTTTCTCCTTCATCTTCTCGGCGACTTCCGTCGGACTCGCGGTGGGAAGGGGAGTTTCGATATGCGACATCACGATGAAGGCCATCGTATAGAGGAGGAAGGCGATGAGCACGACGAACGTATCCATCATCGGAACGAGGTTCAGCTCGATCGGACCTCCGTGGCCTCTTTTACGTCTGGAACTGGGACGCTTTAGCATCTGTTGCCTTTCGCTCTCGGTAAGCCGTTCGCTCGCGTCTCGACTTAGTCCGAGACCTTTTCCGACGAGTGGCGATACTTGCGGGCCGAAAGGAGATCGATCAGCTTCACGCCGAACTCGTCGATTTCTTCGATGATTTTCTGCGCGCGGGTCGCGAGAACCGAGTGCATGACCATGGCGAAGATGGCCGTCAGAAGTCCGAGCGCGGTGGCGATCATGGCTTCCGAAATTCCGTTCGCGAGAATCTCTTGCCGTTTTGCGGGATCGGCGACGGCGATAGCGGCGAAGGCCTTGATCAGACCGGTAATCGTTCCGAGAAGTCCGAGGAGGGTGGCGATGTTCGCGATCAGCGCGAGGTAACCCAGGCGGCGTTCGATCTTCGGCGCGACTTCGAGAGTCGTCGCGTCGATCGCGTTCTGGATTTGCTGCTCGTCGCGGGAAGCGCGTTGTAAGCCGGCTTTAATCACTTTCGGCAACGCCGCTTGCGAAGCGCCGTTACAAACGCGAATGGCGCCGTCGAGGTCGTTCGCCAGTACGTATTTTTGGATTTCGAACATGAACGACGCGCCGTCGATGTCGAGCTTCGTAAAGAGAGTGAGGTAACGCTCGATCACGAAGGCGACCCCGATGGCAGCGCAGAGAAAAATCGGGGTGATGATCAGAGGGCTGATTTGAAATGCGTGGACGATCGACCCGACAAAGCTCTGAGATTCCATGGACGTTTCCCTCTCTATATCCGTGACCGATAGCGCAAAGCGCCCGGCTGGGTAGCCCCATTCCATGGGGACTTATAAACATGAGATTTCAACTGCTTACATCCAGGATAACGGACCGAGCGGGAGAGTCAATCGTTGGTCTTACGGCGCAATCAGTCATTGCTCCGTTTCCCTCGCGATCCCGGATGCGCCTGATGAAAAAGAAAAACCCCGCTTCCGTTTCCGAAG
>CAZIAL010000047.1:0-335 GCA_964536965.1 uncultured Bacteriovoracaceae bacterium | reverse complement strand
GTTCGCAAAATGTTCTCGCTGCTCGGTCTAAAGATGCTTCTGGATCGTCTGCACGATCACGTCTTTCGGCTGGTTGCCGACGAGCTGATCGACCGGTTGGCCGTTCTTGAAAAAGATCACCGTCGGGATTCCCCGAATATGGAATTTCGTCGGCGTTTCAGGGTTATTATCCACGTTCATCTTGAAGACTTTTACCTTGCCCGCGTATTCATCCGCGACGGCTTCGATCGTCGGCCCGAGCATCCGGCAGGGTCCGCACCACACGGCCCAGAAGTCGATCATCGTCAAGCCGCTGTCAGCGGCGACGTCGGTCGTGAAATTCTAATCGGTGGCTT
>CAZIAL010000046.1:0-25944 GCA_964536965.1 uncultured Bacteriovoracaceae bacterium | reverse complement strand
CAGTTACCTCTATATCCGCGACGCGAAAAACGGCCAGGTCTGGTCGCCGACCTATCACCCGGCCGCGATCGATCCGGACGTCTCGAAAATCGCGTTTACGGAACAGGAGGCGAAGTTCGAGCGTACCGACGGCACTCTTTCCACCGAACTTCGGATCATCGTTTCGGTCGAGGACGACGCCGAGCTTCGGCAGCTGACCCTTACGAATCACGGAACCGACGAACGTGAAATCGAAGTGACGTCTTATCTGGAATCCGTCTTGGCTCCGCCGGATGCGGACCGTGCGCATCCCGCCTTCTCGAATCTTTTCATGCAGACCGAGTTCGTTCCCGAGATTTCCGGACTTCTCGCCAGCCGCCGTCCACGCTCCGCCAAGGAGTCGCCCGTCTATATGGCCCAGGTCATGACCACGACCGCCGATCGCGTGGGCGACGTCGAGTACGAGACGGATCGCGTTCGATTCATCGGCCGGGGGCGCACGCTCCGGCGGCCCGTTTCGGTGACCGATGGTCGCCCGCTTTCCAAGCGCACGGGCGCGGTGCTCGATCCCGTGCTCTGTCTGAGGCAGCGGATCCGAATCGGTCCCGGCGAAACGGCGAAACTTTGTTTCACCACGCTCGTCTCGAATACCCGCGAAGATGCGGTGAACCTGGCGGAAAAGTATCATAACGCTTTCGCCTTCGAGCGGGCCGCGACGCTGGTGTGGACGCATGCGCACGCGAAACTTCGGCACCTCGGCATCGAGCCGGACGAAGCCCAGATTTTCCAGAAGTTGGCGAATCGAATCATTTTCTCCGACCCGCTCATGCGGCCGTCCAGCGAGGTATTGAAACGAAACGTCCTGAACGTGACCGGTCTCTGGGGACGCGGAATTTCCGGCGACTATCCGATCATCCTCGTCCGAACCGAAGACATGGACGAGACGCCGCTGATTCGGCAGCTCTTGCGCGCGCATGAATATTGGCGTCTCCAGCGGCTTTCGGTCGATATCGTCATTCTGAACCAGAAGGCTTCGTCGTACGTCCAGGATTTCCAGCTTACGTTGGAAGCGCTCTCGCGAGGGAGCGAATCGACGCTTCCCCCGAATCCGGACTTTTATCCGGGGAAGGTTTTCGTGCTCCGAAACGACCTCCTCGACCCCCGAGAGCGCGATCTCCTCCAGACGGTGGCCCGGGCGATTCTGGTCGGACGTCAGGGAACTCTCGCCGAGCAGGTTCTGCGGATCCGTAAGCCCGATCCGCTGAAGATCCTGCCGACCCAGTTTTTTTCCGGCGATATCGAGGTCGATCGCGCTGAAGACGCGCCGACCGAGAGTACGATGGAAACTCCGTCCGATCTCGAGATGTTCAACGGCCTCGGAGGCTTCGCGAACGACGGAAAGGAATACGTCATCGTCCTGGGGAAGGATCAGCGGACGCCGGCGCCCTGGATCAACGTCGTTTCGAACGCGAAATTCGGTTTCCAGGCCTCCGAGACGGGCTCGGGCTACACCTGGTCGCTGAACAGCCGAGAGAACCAGCTCACTTCGTGGTCGAACGATCCGGTAGGAGATCCGGCAAGCGAGGCGATCTATATTCGCGACCTCGAAGACGGGAGGGTCTGGACACCGACCGCGGGCCCGATTCGTCGCCCGAACGGGACTTATCTCATTCGTCACGGCCGCGGTTTCACGCAGTACGAGCACCTCGCGTACGGAATTCGGAGCGAGCTCACCCAGTACCTCGGCGGGGAAGACTCGATCAAGATTTCGCGCCTTTCACTGACAAATACCGGAGACCGGGTTCGTCGCGTTTCGGTCACGGGATACGTCGAATGGGTACTCGGCTTTAACCGCGCGCTGACCGCTCCGTACATCGTCAGCGAAATGGATCCGGAGACCGGAGCGATCTTCGCCACGAATCCGCTCGACGCCGAGTTCGGCCAGCGAGTGGCGTTTCTCGACTTAGCCGGCGCCCAGAAATGCGCGACCGCGGATCGGGGAGAGTTCATCGGCAGAAACGGTTCGCTCGAGAAACCGGGGGCGCTTTACCGGGAGTCGCCCCTGAGCGGCGCGGCCGGGGCGGCGATGGACCCATGCGGAGCGGTGCAGACCGAGCTTGAGATCGCGCCGGGCGCAACGGTCGAGGTTTTTTGCTTGCTCGGTCAAGCGGAGAACCGCGGTGAGGCGCGTGACCTCATTCGCCGTTATCGTCAGATCGATTCGAGGGAAGTCCTCGCCGCGACGGAGCGAAAGTGGTCGCGAATCCTCGACAAAATCCGGGTGAAGACGCCGGAACGTTCGATGGATCTGATGCTGAACGGATGGCTGGCCTACCAGACGATCGCCTGCCGATTCTGGGCTCGCGCCGCGTTCTACCAGGCGGGCGGCGCCATCGGTTTTCGAGATCAGCTGCAGGATACGATGGCCTTCGCCGTGACCGAACCCGCGCTTGCGCGCGAACAGATCCTGCGCGCGGCCTCCCGGCAATTCCTGGAAGGCGATGTCCAGCACTGGTGGCATCCTCCGACCGGGCGCGGAGTGCGCACGCATTTTTCGGACGATCTCCTTTGGTTGCCTTACGTCCTGCTCCATTATCTCGACGTGACTGGAGATCGCTCCGTGCTCGACGAGATCGTGCCTTTCATCCAGGGCGAGCCGCTGCGTCCCGACCAGGAAGACGCGTACTTCGAGCCGCGGACCGCGAGTCCGGAGCACTCGGCCGACCTTTTCGAGCATTGCGCGCGGGCCATCGATCGCAGTCTCGCCGTGGGCGCGCACGGTCTTCCCCTGATCGGAAGCGGGGACTGGAACGACGGCATGAACCGCGTCGGTCATGACGGCAAAGGGGAAAGCGTGTGGGTCGGCTGGTTCCTCCTGACGATCCTTCCCCAGATGATCGAACTGGCCGAATCACGCGGGATCAACGAGCGCGTGGAAAAATGGCGAGTCCATGCCGAGCGGCTGAAAACGGCGATCGAGGGTGAAGGCTGGGACGGCGAGTGGTATCGCCGCGCGTTTTTCGACGATGGGACGCCGCTGGGTTCCACGCAGAGCGAGGAGTGCAAGATCGATTCGATCGCGCAGACCTGGGCGGTTCTCTCCGGAGCGGGCGATCCGGCGCGGGCGGTCCGGGCGATGGAATCGGTCGAGAAACATCTTATTAAATCCGACCGCGGACTGATCCTGCTTTTCACGCCCCCCTTCGACAAAACATCCCACGATCCGGGGTACATCAAGGGTTACCTCCCCGGCGTGCGCGAGAATGGCGGACAGTATACTCATGCCGCCGTCTGGTGCGTCTGCGCCTATGCGAAACTCGGTGACGGCACGCGGGCCATGGAGCTGTTCACGATGCTGAATCCGGTCGTACGGGGATCGACCCGAAGCGGAGCGCAGACTTATAAGGTCGAACCGTACGTGATGGCCGCCGACGTTTATGGAGTCGATCCGCATGTGGGACGGGGCGGATGGACTTGGTACACCGGTTCCTCCGGATGGATGTATCGCGCGGGAGTGGAATATATTCTCGGAATTCGGAAGCGGGGCGAGCGTCTCTTCGTGGATCCTTGCATTCCCCGGAAATGGTCGGGATTTTCGGCGAGCTACCTACATGGAGAAACCGTGTACGAGATCCAGGTCGAAAATTCGGCGGGGGTCGATCGCGGAGTCGCGCGGGTCCTGCTCGACGAGGTCGAGGTCCCGGTTTCCTCGGGCATCACCCTGGATTCTTCCGGCGGGACCCGGAAAGTCCGCGTGTTCCTCGGTCCGCGGGCCTAGTTCCATCCTTCGGACCCCCGAGTCGTCGGTTTTTCCTTTGCCCGACCCGCACTCTATCTTAGCCTCCGTGGAGAGGGGGATTCGATGATCAGCACTCATATTCTCGATACAAGTCGAGGCATCCCGGCACCTGGGGTCCTCGTCCAGCTCGAAAGAGCCGCGGGTCTCGAATGGACTCATTTAGGTCGCGAGCTCACGAATGCGGACGGTCGGATCGCCTTCGCTTGCCCGGCCGAGGCGGGAACGTATCGGCTCACTTTCCAGATCGACGCCTACTTCGCGCAAAACCAGATCACCCCGTTCTTCACGGTCGTCCCGGTGACCTTCGCGATCACCGATCCTTCGCGAAAATACCATATTCCGCTGCTGCTGAACCCCTACGGGTACAGCACTTACCGCGGGAGTTGAGGCAAGACCGGAATGCATCGGCCCTTTTTCGAAATTCCGTATTACCACGACTTTCTTTCGCCTTCGTTCGCGAGAAATCTGCTGTCCGCCGCGATCCCATTCGATGGAGTGCCGGGCCTCGAGATGGTGGGGCCGAGCGGAGGGCTGGAAACCCCGGAAGCTTTTCGCTTCATGGTCGAGCTTTATGAGCGCGTAAAACCGGAACTGAGCCGCGTCCTGGCCCAGCGAACCATCGACCGAAAGTTTCTCGACGAACGGGTACGCGCGGTCGCGAAACTGAATCGTGACCTTGGCCGGAAGATCTCCGACCCCGACTACCAGACCGTCCTCGGCCTCGAAGACGGTCGGGGGAGGGTCGTCTTCGGGCCTCTGAACGAGGGATACGGTCGTCCCGGCGGAGCTTCCGTCGCGGACCTTCCGCCGTATCTCCGCGGCCCGCATGTGACGCTCTTCGGCCCGCCGGATAGCGCGAAACTGTCGATCAACGCCATGAATGCGTTTCATCGTCGGCTCCCGAACGAGCCGGCCCTCGTCGAAAGCCTCTTGGCGCGGACGATGCATTCCCCGATGTGGGGGGCCGACGACGAGGATTCCAAGACCCCGTTGCGAGCCGATCTTATCGACGCCGGACTGAATCTGACGAAATGCTTCGAGGGAACCCTGAAGGTCGCCGAAGGCGAGAAGACCTATGCCCTGGCGCCCGACCGCCTTTCCCTGCCGATCAAACGTTTTCCGGGACTCGCCCTGCCCAGCTCGTTTCTCTTCTATCAGAAGAATCCGATCCCGCTCCATCTCTACGATTTTGCGCTCCACCTCTTTCATAACTGGAGCAATCCGCGCGCGCTTGTCTTCTATGTACCGAAGCTCGAAAACGAGGAAGAAGCGGCGTACATCCACCAGATGGTGAAGATCGCGGAAGGCCTAATTCGCGATCGCCAGCCGGACTATCGGGAGGGAACAGTCCGGCTCATGATCGTTCTGGAAAATCCCCGGGCGATCCTGCGGGCGCATGAGATCATGGATGCGCTCCATCCTTTTTTCGCGGGGGCTTCGCTCGGATGGCACGATTATCTCGCTTCGACGGCCCGCCTTTTCCGCGAAGATGCCCAGTACCGAATTCCGGTGAAGGCCGATCCAAATATCGTCATTAAGTACATTAAAGCGTCCCATGATCTTCTGGCCGACGTCGTGGGTTCCCGCGGGGGCGTGAAGGTCGGCGGGATGTACGGCATCCTCCCGATCGCGGGCCACGCCGAATCGTTGCAGATCACTTTGCGCGGATTCATCAAGGACGTCGTCACGCAGCTCAAGCGCGGACTCACCGGTTTCTGGGTCGCGCATCCCGATTTCGTCCGGCTCGGTCTCGCGATCGTCGAGGCTTGGCGAGAGCGAGCGGAAGGTCGGCCGGAGACGCTCGCGAAACTGGTTCGCGAGCTCCTCGACAAAAAATATCACGCCGAGATTCTTACGTTCTGCGAGGCGAAGGACGTCGCAGGACTGGATCCCCGCGATCCGAACTATGTCCGCGCACTCATCGTGGCGGATATCGAGGAATCCGATTTCATCCCGAACCACCATCCCGACGAGATCCGGTACAATGTCTTCCAGTCGCTGCAGTATCTCACCGACTGGCTTTCCGGAAACGGCTGCGTGGCCCTGCCGACGATCATCGACGGCGTGCCGGTGCGCGTGATGGATGATCTCGCGACCGCGGAGCGATCGCGTTGGGAAGTCTGGGCCGAACTTCGGCACGGAAGGTTTCCGGTCGAAGATTTCGTGCGGATCGTCCATGAGGAAATGCGATTCATCCGGCGGGACCTCTCGGACGGGAAGAAGATCGTTCAGGTCCGTTACGACGAGCGTACCGCGAAATGGTACCCCATCGCGCTCCGGATCATGCTCCAGCTCATGACGGATCCACAGCCGTGCGAGTTCGCGACCGAGCTCCTGCTGCCCTTCACCGCCGACGAAGTTCGGAAGGCGTCCGATCCGTGGGCGAAGATCGGCGAACTCGACCCGGGGAAATACCGACTGCCGGAATATGTGGAGCGGTACCACCATTATTTCGAGATCTGCGGCACCGACCGGTTTGCTCGCGAGATGGCCCAGGCTTCGTTCGAAGATCTGGGTCGGGCGGAATCCGTCACGCGCGGCTTTTCTCTCGAAGAAGTCCGCGAGGCCGCCGGGTTCCACGGAGATATCGGACAGAACGCGCGAACGCTCGACCCCGTCGCGGCTTCCGAGCAGTCGCGAGTGCTGGAAGACGACGCCGAAATCCAGGCCGCGCTTCGCAAGCGCGGCGAGGAATATCGCGCGAAATTTGAATTTAAGTTTCTGATCTCGGCCAAAGGGAAGTCCGCCAAGGAGATTCTGGAGGAGCTCGAGCAAAGGATTTCGCGTTCGTCCGCGGAGGAGCTCGTCGCCGCCCGGTCGGCGCTTTGGGAAATTTCGCGAAAACGCATGGCGCTCAGCGGACGCGGAATTCGGGAAGAAATCGAAGATCTTCGGCACAAGTACCGGGTGGCGGGAGCCCAGTTCGCGATCAACACCCCGGCCTCGTTCGCTGGTGGGGAAGACTTCACCCAGATCCTTGCGTTCGGGGACGCGGTTAAAGGGGAATCAGTCGCGGAATCGACCCGGTTCGAGCTTGCGTCGCTGAGTAAGACGCTCGCGGCGGCGTTTGCCCTCGAGTATTTTTCCGCACGCGGGATTGCGCTCGATACGCCGGTGAACCCGTTATTCGAACGAACGGCCTCGCCGTTCCGAATCCGCTCTTCGAAGGATCCGGCCTGGGCGAACCGGGTGACGCTCGCCCATCTCATGGATCATTCCGCGCTCGGAATGCATTATGTTCGAGGGACGCCCACCGGCGAAAGGCGTCCGACAGTCGCGGAAATCCTCGATCCGGCGACCTGCGCGAACTTCGGGTTCGAACCGCTCGAAGTGCTGAACGAGCCCGGTCGGGTCTTCCACTATTCGGGGGGAGGATTTCTCGTGCTCGAGCATCTGATCGAGTCCCTCGAGAAAAAATCGGTCTCCGAACTGACGCGCCCGTTTCTGGCGAAGCTTGGACTCCGTTCGCTTTCTTTCGACGGCAGCGGCGAATGCGCGACGGGGAATTTCGACGACGGAAAGTCCGTGCCGGGCGGACGATTCGAGTTTCCCGCGTTCGCGGCGGGCGCGATCGGTACCGCTCGCGATATGGGACTTTTCCTGCGTCATCTCACGCGCGCGTACCGTGATTTGCGGGGTGCGCCCGGTATTTCCCATGATACCGCGGTAACGATGCTCCGCGGATTCGATCGCGGCTGTCTGGCGTTCATGGGCTGTCGCATGGGGCTCGGCGTTTTCATCGCCGAAGCGGGGCGAAACCGGATCGCCGTCCATCAGGGGGCGAACGAAGGTTTCCGTGCGCTTTACCTCCAGTGTTTCGACGGACCGGACCGTGGGAAGGGAGCGGTCTTCCTCGCGAACTCCGATAACCAGGCGGTGGGATTTATCGCGGAGTCCGCCCAGCTGATCCTCCGAAAGCTCGGATTCACTGGAATCGACTTCGGGAAGTTTGCCCATGACTTTAAGTTCCAGGGCCTGGCCCAGGAACAGATCGTGAATCTCGGATATAAAAAGCTGCTTCTGGACGCCTTTTTACCCGATCTCCCCGAGCCGATCCTGAAAAAAGGTCCGCCCGATCCACTCGCGGCGCGAAACCTTCTCGTCGGTGCCCGAATTTTATCCGTAAGCGATCAGAAATTCGCGCGCGCGGAAAATCTCATCAGTCCTTTTCTTCCCGTATTCGATCCGGAACTTTTCGGGCGCCAGGGAAAGATCATGGATAGTTGGGAAACCGTGCGACACAATCCCGACGGAAAAGATGGATTGGCGCTCGAGCTGAAGAAACCGGGCAAGGTCCGCTATCTCACGCTTTCGACCCAGTTCCACGACGGGAATCATCCGGAGTTCGTGCGAATCGAGGTCCGCACGGAAAAAGGGGATTGGGTGGAGATTCTGGGGAAGACGCGGGCCGAGGGACACTCCGAATTTCTCTACGATGTCGGGACTTCTCCGGTCGGCGCGCAAATCGCGGCGGAAACGATCACGCAGGTTCGGATCGAGATTTTCCCCGACGGAGGCCTTTCGCGCGTCGGGCTCTATTCCGATCTACCGTTCGAACGGCTTTCGGAGCTTGAGTCCCCGCCCCGTTGGAAACGGTTCGCGGGTGAAATTCCGAAGAGCCAAAAGCCGCTTTCGATCCCGTATCGCTCCGATTCGACGGAGACAGCGAAGAACCTCGCATCGGCCAGAACCGCGGAAATCGATCATGCGAGCTTGGCGTTCGGCGGATCGGTCGTTTCCGCTTCGAACGAACACTACGGACCCGCGGCGCAGGTCGTTTCTCCCTATCCGCCGCTGCATATGTTCGACGGGCTCGAAAGCGCCCGGTCTCGAGAGCCCGGGCATTACGAAGAGGTCGAGCTTAAGCTCGGTCGGCCGGTCGAGGTCGCTTCCGTCGTTTTCGATTTCGAATATTTCGTGAACAACAACCCGGTCGCCGTGAGCATCGAGGGACGTCTCGAAGGCTCGGGAAACCCGTGGCAGGCGCTTTCCGCGCGAGTTCCCGTGAAGGCCTTCGCCGGCAATCAGAAGGAGATTCGCGTGAATCCGACCGGAAAAGTTTCCGCGATTCGCGTACGGATCTTTCCGGACGGCGGCGTGAATCGCATTCGCGTTTACGCGGCGAATCTCGGCGAGTGAAAGGAACGTGGGTGCGGGCTCGCTACTTCGCGAGCTTCTCCTGCACAAGCCACGAACGAAAGAGGGACCGTTCCTCGTCGGTCATTCCGGTTTTGTTCCCGAGGGGCATCGATTTCGCGACGATCACATGCAGATGCAGTTTCTCGCCGGCCGCGCGCAGAGTCGCTTCGTCCTCGAAACGGATTCCGTTCGGCGCTACCTTGTAGATATCGTCGGTCGGCGCGGAGCTGTGGCAGGAGAGACAGCGATTCGCGACGATCGGCTGGATCTGGTCCGCATAGGTGACCGTTCCGGCGGCGAGCCCTGGAAGTCCGGAGCGGAGGTCGCCGGAATAGCCGGTCGCGTAGACGAGAGCGAGTAGGCCGAGCGCCGCCGGGAGGAGCGTCCAGCGTTCTACCGGTCTCTTCGTCACCATTGCGTGTCGAACGAGGGCGCCCGATACGCCGAGGGCGATCAGGAGGAGCCAGTTGTACGCGTGATTATAGAGCGCCGGGTAGTGATTGCTCAGCATGATGAAGAGCACGGGGAAGATAAAGTAGGTGTTATGTACCGACCGGGTCTTCGACTTCAGGGAGAGGCTGTAGTCGGGAATCTTTCCCGCCTGCGCGTCCGCGAGCATCTTCGCCTGGCCGGGGAGAATACGAACCCAGACGTTCAGCAGCATGAGCGTACCGAGAATGCCACCGGTCAGGATGAAGGCCCCCCTCCCGCTGAACACGCGGCTGAGCGCGTAGATCAGGCCGCCGAGCAGGATCGCGGAGAGCAGCGTACTGAACATTTTCCAGCGGGCGAAACGTGGATGCCAGACGAAATCATAAACGAGCCACGATCCGATCACGGCCGCGAGACTCAGTCCGACCGCCGCGCCTTGTCCGAGGACTTGAACCGTTGGATCGATCAGGAGACTCGCTCCGCGCAGAAAATACATGACCGCGAGGAGGAGCATTCCGGTGATCCAGGTGAGCGTGGCTTCCCACTTGAACCAATGCAGGACTTTCGGAAGTTCTCCCGGATAAATCTTCCGCTTCTCGACCTGGTAGTAGAAACCGCCGTGGACCATGAAGAGTTCGCCCTCGACGTTTCGACGCGGAGTCTCGGGCGTTTCGAAACTGCTGTCCATCCAGATGAAATAAAACGAACTGCCGATCCACGCGATGCCCGCGACGAGATGGGCGAAACGCAGTAGGTATTCCAGCCAGACCTGAAAATCCATGAGGCTCCTTCGAACGTGCTTGAAAGGGTAGTCTTTGGTTCTATGCGGTCGGGCGCACGTCGTCAATCATTCGCGTGAGCGCGTTTTTACTCGGTTTCCACGTCTTTTTAAGGCTTTTCGTGTAGGCTCTTCTTAAGACGGTGAGCGAACGACAAGAACGAGCATCAGTCTGACATCTGAGAAGAGAAGAGTTTCGAGCTTGGCCCGAAAAGCTAAGGTCGGAAAAAATCTTCCCTCTATGTCACAGGCCCGAAGCGACCCTAGAGGTACCTTCGGGCCTTTTTTTATCTATTCTCGCGATAACGAACGGCATTCGGATTGCAGTTCCAAAGGGAAGGAGTCGTTAGAGAGGTGAATTGCCCTCGCCGCGACTCGTTAACCCCTCATGCGGTATCCAAGGAAGGACGCTTATGTCTCAAGCTCTTCTCGCGGTTCTGACCAGTATTTTTCTTCTCTCCTCTCTCGGCTGCGGAAATGGCGACGAAGGCGGCGCCATCGATTCGCCGACCGGTCCCGAAATCACGCCGGAGGAGTTCGCCCAGGAGATGGGGCTCGATCCCAATCCCAAGGTCCGCAAGGTTCCCTCCTCGGATTTTTCGTCCTACCCGCTCGTGGTCGATATTTTTCGCAGAAGCTCGGATCGGCCCGTGCTCGGCGAATTTCTGGACGCGTACGTCGATCTGCTGGTGCCCGCCGGTTTCGGCACTCCCGCGGAACGAGCCGCGGAGGCGCGGAGAGTATTCGCGGATTTGCGCGGAAAAGAGTTCGCGATCATCAGCGTGAACGGTGCTCCTTACAAAGCGCAGATCATCTCCGGAGGGTTGGAGCGGCGGGCGCAGGGCGCCTTCCGAACGACGCCGCCCGGCGCCTACAAGCTCGACATCATCCAGTACACGAAGAAGATCCCGGCGGCGGGCGGAGGAACGCGTTCCGCGCGGGTGGACTATCCATGGTTGCGCTCTTCGACTTATGGCAACTCCATCATGTACTGGGGGCTCTGGATGTTCGGCGGTTATTTCATCCACTCGACGACTCACTATGGACAGCTCGGAGTTCCCGCCTCCATGGGGTGCATCCGCCAGGCCTACCCGGACGCCATGGAGCTCTTTCGCCTTCGTCAGGCCTATCGCGGGATGATTCGTGTTCACCCGATCGGTTCGACCCAAGCGGTGAACCGTTATGCCGAGCTGACCACCGCCGCGTGGCTGCTGCCGCGCCTCGTAGTGAACCGTCAAAATATTGCGAATTACATTCGGTATGCGGGGAGCGAGGAAATCTCGTTGCAAGGGCATGCCTGGGTGGATTCCGCGACGGGTCGGCCTGGAGCGGTAGAATGGCCCGACTGCGGACCGGTGGATTGTTTTCGAATCTGGGGACGAAAAATGCCGGCGTCCTCCGGAGTCAGTACGTTCGCGGACGGAAGGGCGATGACCTTAGGGGTCCTTTAGCCTTCCGGATAAACCTCGGGTAGACTGGGGAAACGCAACGCGGTTTCGGCATTTTCCCAGGGAGGGGATCATGGTTCTCGTACGTACGCGCTATCTCTTCGCATTCGTGGTCGGCCTGGCTTACGGGATCGTGGCGATGCCGGCATCCGCTGCCGAATCTGAATTCGCCGAACCCGCGCAGGTCGTGCTGAAAGCGACGTCCGACGCCTTTCCCGACGTTTACCGGCTCTCCGTAGAGATGGATTCCGATTTTCGGGCGGTCGCGCTTCTCGGGGATGCCGAAGGAAAACGACAGCGATTTCCGATCGCGCAGATCGAAAGGGGCATCGTCCTTCTGCACGATTCTGGACGGGATATCATCCTTCTCCAGGGAACTCGCTTCGATCCGCGTTCAGGCGGCGAGCTGCTCATGACCTATCTGAACAGCGGCCTCAGCAATCGTTATCGCTCCGTGCGGGTGGCGCTCGAACGGACGGGCGCGCAGTGGAATCTTCTCGCCGACGATGCGGCCGGCCGACGGGTCGTGAACGATGCCTACTTTAAGGGCAACCGCGTCCTCGGCCGGATCGTCGGGATCGACTCGGTGATCTTTCGATCGACGTTACTGTTTTCGCAGCGTCGATAGGCAGCGCTCGTAGTCGATCCGTCGGGCGAATTCTGCGGGGTTGCTGGCGGCGCCGGCCAGCGCGGTGGTAATGCGCTCGAAGGCGCCGGACTTCCGGAGATGGATCCGCTTCACGAGCGCGACCATTTCTTCGTCGGTGGGTTTTAGGCGCAGGAATAACGGGATATTCTCATCGACTGCCTCATCGAGAAGGCGGAGGTAGTCATCCCTTCCGTTATCGAAAGCGCTGCCGGTGAAGTCGACGAACTCGGCCGCGGTCCGCGTCGTCGGATAGGCCGCTTTCCGCAGAAGCTTTGCGAAGGACTGGGCATTGACTTGTTTTTCCAGTCGCTTAAGCTCGGCGCCGGTCGGCCCGAGATCGAGGAACGGATCGATCCACTTCGTTCGGACTTCTTCCGTGATGAACGTTTCTCGGCCCAGGCGCTTCAGCGTTTGCTCCAGCGAAGCGAAGTAAGCGTCGATCTTTTCGGCACGAGTAAGTTTCGCCGTCCCCGTGGTCGTGGTTGGAGGCAAGATCTTGTCGACGAGCATGGTTTGCTCCTCATTCAGGCTGTAGCGTTCGCGTAGTTTTTGGAGAAGTGGAGCGCCGACGGCCTCGAAGTCCTTGGATCGCAGCCCCCGGTGAATCAGTTGGGTCAGTTCGACAAAATCCCCCGGCGTGGACTTTTTTCCCAGGAAAAATCGGACAAGCTGGTCGAGTCCGTCGGGTCCGGAGTCGCGAAAGAGTCGTACGAGTTCTCGATCGCGATCACTCGCGTAGTAACTGGAGACGCTATGAAGTCTTTGGACCATCGCCTTTCCGAGACCTGGCGTTTTTTCGAAGATCGGAAGCAGGAGATTTCGGTTCCGTGCGAAAAACTCGAGCCAGGATTTTCCCCAGTTCGGCCCCGCTTTCAGTCTGCGGAGGAAGAAGCTTTCCATTAGTTTTGTCAGACCCGCTTCGGTCCAGTCCGGATGTTCGATAAAGCGGGAGTTCGTCAGGGTATACTTTGCCAGCTGATCGGCCGTCTCGTCGGAGCGTTCCACCATTTCGGCGAAAAAGCGTCGGTCTTCGGCGGTTGGAGTCCGTCCTTCTCGAATCGGGGCTACGGCTTTCGTAATGACGGTTCCTATGTCGTGGAAGTAGGACTTCTTCCAGCCGAGTTGGGAGCGTTGCTCGTCGGTGAGACGCGAGACGAGCACCTGGCGCGCGATTCGAATATCGTCGCGGTCGCCGTACCGGGCGATTTTCTCGTAGATCGTCCGCAGTTCGTCGAGGGTAAAGCGGTTGGAGTTAAAGCGTTGGAAACGGACCCCCCGTGGGGATTTGATTACCCACCAGTCTTTGGCGGCGTTCACGTTGGCCTGGCGATAACGTACGATCAGACTCGGTTCAAGCTCCGCGAGTTCGGCGGAACTTCCGGTGAGGCCGGCGGCCTGGAGCTTTCGCATGACTTCGGGATCCTCGAGATCGATATAGGGTGTGCCTGCCTCGACGACAATCTCGATTAAGGAGCCTTCGGCATTGCCGCGTATGAACCGGGACGAAGTGTAGAGCGTTTCGGCGGCGTAGATCCCTCGTCCGCCGTGCATGGTGCCTGGGTTGAACTTCATCTCCATGAAGTACTTCTGAAGTTTTTCGTCGAAGGTGACCGAGCGGAGGAGGTTCAGGCCCGAGGCACGAGATTGCCATCGATAGAAGATCTTCCGCTGACCGAAGGTTTTCGCCAATCCGCGGTAGACTTTTCGCGCCTGTTCGGGATCGATGGCGTGCGCGGGCGTCGCGATCGAGCATCCGACGAGAATGGCGAAAATCATCCGCATTCTCATAGCGGACCCTCGAGGATTCTGATCCATTCGTTCACCGATTCGATCATTTCCTTGCGGGAGTACTCCACCGCCTCCAGCGTGGTATAGAGCAAGTCGTTTTCATTCGGACGAAGCGGTGGAGGTAGCCCCACGCGGGAATAGATCAGATCGGACAGTGCACGGATCACCCGGCCATTCCCGTCGAGAAACGGGTGAAGCGAGATCAGATTCTTCTCCAGCTCTACGATCATCGCCACGATCTTGTCGATCGGTGCGTGGGAATCGTAAAGATTCGTAATGATCTCCATCTTCTGGTCGATTTCGTGTTCAACCGCGCGTGCAACGTCCGCGACGGGATAGTACCGGACGATGCCGGTGTACCCGCCTCCGGCTCGCACTCGGATCGATGCTTCATCCACGCGCAGAAAGGGATTGGCCCGATGGGCCGCAAGTTCCTCGGCAGTGAAAAAGCGCGATCCGAATTCATCGAAGCTGGACCCGCGGTGCTCGATCTCGTCGATCGGGTCCGAGCGGAATTTGCCGCGAAGCGAATCGTGGGAAACGCCCGCGATTTCTTCGTTCTTCTCGTAGGCACGTCGGAGCAGCTGCTTGAGTTCCTTGGATGTGATTTTTCCTTCCCGATGGCGCTGAAGGAGGCGTCTCCCCTCGAAACCGTGAAAGGGGAGGTCGCGCATCGCGAGACGGTGAAAAAGTCTGAGCAGATGGGCGTCCACGGGTTTACCGCTGGCGTTGGTCCGCACGAAGATGGTCAGCGCATAGAAATTCCGAATGGGTTTGACCCCGTATTTGTACAAGGGAAACCTCGGCGTATCGCGAAGGGCGTCCTCCCAGTCGCTTGCGTTGATCAGTCGGCGTGCGTCGAGATAAGGGTCTGCCAGGAATTCGTCCGCCCAAATGGCCTTCCGGACCTTTACCCAGGAGGTTCGAATCTCTTCGAGCGTCGCTGAAGGTGAGAGCCGAACCGACTCCAGAAATCCAGGGGGCAGCGGAGTGCGTTTTAAGAGGACGGTCGGGCAGTACCAGGAACGGCCGAAGAGGGAGGGCCTTTGGTCCGCCTGTACGTTCGCGACAAGCCCGCACAGGAGGGGCGCTGCGAAGAGGAGCGCGGTGAGGAAATGGCGGGCGCGAAAAATGGGCATTCCTTTACGGATCGGACGAATTCGGTGCGCGGGTAAGAAAGAAAAATCTGTATTCTCCCATGTTTTGCGTCAATCCCATGACGTCGAATCGGGTCGAAGTGGCTCCTTTCCCATGGATGCCGTCTCGAGTGGCTCCGGCCAAAATGGCACCAGCCGATCTGAATTTCTTTTCATCCTCTAAAAAAAGCGCGTTTTCCCCGGTGTTTTCGCGAAAAAAGCGAGAACTCCGAACTTACGACGACTGGCACCATCGTTGCTTTTACGAAAAGCGAATGATTCGCGGTCCGTTCCTACGCGAATGCACAGTCCACGGGGGAAACTATGATTGTCCGCAAGAAACTCGCTCTCGTTCTCCTTAGTTCGTTGCTCATCGAGCCTCTTTCTTCCTCGTTCGCCGAACCGGCCGCCAGCGAAGTCTCCGTGCCCCAGGCCGGCGAGTCTTCCGCGGAGGCCGTAACCGAAAATGAAAATGCCACGGCGTCTTCCGGAAGGACGGAGCGGATCGAGGTGACGGGATCCCACATCAAACGAATCGACATCGAGGGCGTCGCCCCGGTGAAAACCCTCGATCGCAAGGATCTCGAAAAGCAAGGTTACAACTCGGTCGGTGACGTCCTTCGCGATACTTCGACGAACTCGTTCGGTTCCATGCGGGAAGCCTCCGGAAGCAACGCCGCGGGTAACGCGGAAATCAACCTTCGCGGTCTCGGTTCTTCGAATACGCTCGTGCTTCTGAACGGTCAGCGACTCCCGACGGACGCCGTCACGGGCGCGGTCGACCTGAACTTGATTCCGATGGCGGCGGTCGAGCGGGTCGAGATCCTGAAGGACGGCGCTTCGGCGCTCTACGGTTCAGATGCGCTCGGCGGAGTGGTGAATATCATCACGCGCAAGGATTTCTCCGGCACCGAAGTGAGCATCCAGCAGACGGTTCCCGAAATGAAGGGCGGCGCCCGTCGGCAAGTGAGTCTGGTGAACGGTTTCAGCACCGAAAAATTCAACATGGTGAACACCCTTCAGTACCGCGATAACAACAAGATCGCATCCAAAGACCGTCCCTGGAGCAACGACGGGATGAGCTTGATCGGAGATCCGGGAAGTTATCGAAACCCCGGAAATCAGTGGCAGGCGGATGCGGCGTGCCCGGCCAGCATGATCCTCACCACGCCCCAGGGGACGTTCTGCCAATATCGACATACGGATTACTCGACGTCGCTGCCCGACCTCGAGCAGATCAGCCTGATGTCGAATATGACTTACGAAGCGAGCTCCGACGTTCGCCTGATCGCTCGGCTCGGCGGAACTCGCCGGAAGGTGAACTGGTCCTACGCCGCGGCTCCCGGGACGTTCACGATTCCCTCCGCCGTCGCCGACGTTCTGAATCCTCCCGGCCACACGGCCGGCCAGGACCTCCAGGTCCGTTACCGGCTGACCGACCTCGGCACCCGGGATGCGGACGTGACGGGGACGAGTTATAACGCCCTTTTAGGGACGGAAGTCCAGCTCGGAGGCAGCTGGCAGCTCGACGTGACGGGATCGCATAACCGCGTCCTGAACGAGGACAAAGGCGTGAATGGTTACGCCCTGACCGATACGCTCCAGAACCTGATCTCCACGGGCGCGTACAATCCTTTCGGAACCCCGGGTGCGAAGGGTGATCTCTCGACCGCGCGTTACGTTCCGGTCGAAAAAACGACCTCGACCATCACGAGTGCCGATATCAAGGCTTCGGGCGAAGTCGCCCAGCTTCCGAGCGGTGCGATCGGCGCTGCCGTGGGCACGACCGCGATGCACCAGTCTTATTCCGACGAGTTCGACGCCCAGAGCGTTGCGGGAGAAGTTTTCGGAAACGCCGGATCCAGCGGAGGCGGACAGCGGAATGCGGTCGCTCTCTTCTCCGAACTTTCGATTCCGGCGGCCAAGGGCCTCGAAGTCCAGCTCGCCGGTCGCTTCGACCATTTCAGTGATTTCGGAAATACGTTCAATCCGAAGCTCGGGCTTCTCTATTACGCCTCCGAGGATCTGCTTTTCCGCGGATCGGTCGGGACGGGCTTCAAGGCTCCGCTCATGCAGGACCTTTATGCGGCGACTGGGAATGGATTTCCGACTTTCATCGACTACGTCGCGTGCAATGCCGAACAGCAGGCCGGGGGAGCGACGCCTTCGTGCAGCCCTGCCCAGTACAACGTCACGAGCAGCGGTAACCCGGGACTGAAAGAGCAGACTTCGATTTCCTACAACGTCGGCTCGGTCTTCCAGGCGACGAACAACCTGGCGCTCGGTGCGGACTTCTTCCTCGTGAAGACGAAGAACGTGGTCGGAATCGACTACGGCGACCTGACCCGCGCGGAACTGGCCGGAGTGGACGTGACCACGCGGGGAATCGTCGTGAATCGGGACGCCCAAGGGTACATCGAATCCATCGTGGCCCCGCTCCAGAACCTGTCCGCCCAGGACGTCTCCGGGATCGACTTCTCGGTGGGTTACAACCTGGGTCGCTTCCGGTTCAGCACCGATCACTCGCACCTCCTCTTTTTCAAAGAAGAGGGATTTCCGGGGACTGGTATGCGCGACAAACTCGGTGAAAACGGGATGCCGGGCTGGAGAAACGCGACGAGCGTGACCTACCTGCCGCGCGACAACCAGAGCGTGACGGCGACTGCGATCACGATCGCCGGGCACGAGAAGGCCGTGAAGGAGCAGGGAAACCTCAGCAACTACACGTCGGTCGATCTCCAGTATGTGTACCAGACGAAGAAGATCGGCGAGTTCACCCTCGGCGTGCGAAACGTCCTCGGAACCACGCCACCGCTCGACGACAGCAGTCCTTCGGAGCGGCTCGACGAGACGATCTACGACCAAGTCGGCAGAACGTTCCTCGCGGCATACAAATTGAAGTTCTAGCCCATGTCTAGTCGCCGGAACGCCTTCACTGGGGGCGTTCCGGCACCAACGAGAAAGCCGACTCCGCCAGGAACGGCTCCAATCCGACCGAAACGGAAAGGAAATCGAAATGTCCCAAACCCTCTCCTCAGAAATGGCGATGAAAGCTCCGCTCCTAGAGCAGCTCTCGCCGCGAAAGATGCCCGGAGCGATGCTCGCCGCCGCCGCGGTCCATGCGTTGGCCGCCGCGGGCGTTGTGGCCCTGGTCAGCACGGGCTGGATCCAATCCGCACCGATGATGATGGAAGACGCGGAAATCGGCTATGAGATTCTGGACGAAGCTCCGGCCGCCGCGGCTCCCAAGCCGATGCCGAAAGCGCAGCCCGTCGCCGAAGTAAAGCCGGTCGTACCCGTGAAAACGGATAGCGCCGCCCGCGAGCTGCAGGACGAAAAGAGCGACGTGGTCGGAACCTCCCAGGCGGCCGTGCAGAAGCCGGCCGCGATGGGCGGCGAGGGGACCGGCGCGAACGCCAGCCCCTACTATAAAATTAAGCCCAAATATCCAAAGGCCGCGCTGGTCGCGGGCGACGAAGGCTGGATTCTGCTGAAGATCGACGTGAAAGAGGATGGCACCGTGGACAACGTCCGCGTCGTGGGCGGAGAGAAACGAAACATGTTCCAGGACGAAGCTCGTCGGGCGGTCGCCCAGTGGAAGTATCGTCCGTTTCTCGACGCCAACGGAAACCCGCTTCGCGTCGCCGACCACCAGGTCCGGGTCGATTTCAACTTAGCTAATCGTTAATCGCCGATCGTTCACCGTCCCTAAAAACCGAAAACTCCTCACCGAAAGGAAATCAACACCATGGACTCCCTCTTTAAAATCGCCGAAGCCTCCGCCCACGGAATTCTCATCTTCATGGGCATCCTCAGCATCGTCAGCGTCGCGATCATGATCGAACGCTACTTCTACCTGAAGAAAATCGGCAGCTCGAGCAACATGATGGCGGGCGAATTCCGAAAAGTGATCGAAGGCAAGAACATCGAAGGAATGGAAGATCTCTCGAAATCGAGCGCTTCGCTCGAGGGTCGTGCTCTCGGATACGGACTGACTTTCGTGAAAGAGCACGGCGAGGCCGGACTCGACGAACTTTTCAACTCCTTCAAAACGATCGAAAAACCGTCGCTTGAAAAAAACCTGAATCTCCTCGGCACGATCGCTTCTAACGCTCCTTACATCGGTCTGCTCGGAACGGTCATGGGGATCATGAAGGCTTTCAACGATCTCGCCGTCGCTCCGGGCCAGGGGAACGAGGTCGTCATGGCGGGGATCGGACACGCGCTCGTTTCGACCGCCGTGGGTCTTGCCGTCGCGATCCCCGCGGTCATCGCGTTCAACCTTTTCCAGAAGAAGGTCGGGCTCGTTCTGAACAACATCGACGCCGCCCGAGACCTTTGCCTGGCCTACACCAAGAGCCGGAAAGTCGCGATCTAACCCCCGGATGCCTTACGCAGCCTCATCACGCTTCTAACGTTTTTCCTCCCAGGAGGTCCCCATGGCCGGTAAATCCAGTTCCAACGATACGGGCAGCACGATCGCGGAAATCAACGTGATCCCGCTCGTCGACATCATCCTCGTGGTTCTCATCATCTTCATGGTCGCCGCACCTCTGGTGATGCAGCCGAAGATCGATATCAGTCTGCCGAAGGCGACGACCGCCAAAGACGAAAAGGACAAGGTTCCACTTCGCGTGGTGCTCGGCAAGAACGGCGAACTATTCCTGCATAACAAGCCGATCACCCTGGACGGGCTTCGCGAAGAGTCGAAGGCTTTCTACGCGGCGAATCCGAACACGGCGGCGCTGCTCGTCGCCGATAAGGCGGTCACGCTGGAGATGGTCACGGAACTGGTCGATACGATCAAGTCCGGAGGCGTGCAGAAGGTCGCCTTCAGTATCCAGCGGAAGCAATAGTCGCTCGGAATCGAATCGCGATTCCCTCCCGGTTTATCCGGGATAGGTAGCGCGCGGGGAGGTCGGTGTTTCGGTCACCGGCCTCTCTTTTTTTTTCGACCTTAAAGTAAGTCAGGCGTGACGGAAACGAAGCCGCCAGGTGAGTTCCAGAGAGCTCAGACTGCCGAGGAGAGCGCCCACGATCCATGCGACCGTCAGCGAAATTCCCACGAGGAGGGTCGCCCCGGAGTACCAGCGCGCCATCGTGAAAAATCCGAGTGAAAGGAGGGTGAGGGCGGCCATCCCCACGGCGCGATTCTGGCGAATGGTTCGGAGCTCTTCTCCGCGCAGGACGATGCCCGCGATCAGCAGGCTCATTCCCGTGAAGAAAATACCGCAAGCGACGAGACAGCCGTATTCGCCAAATCCCATGAAATAATGCATCAGCCCCATGCCTTCGCCAAAGGTGCGGAAACCGAACTGCGGACATACCGCGAGCGTCGCGACGGAGGTCACGGCGTGGATTCCGAGGAGCTTGGTGAAAACGAGTAGGGCGGGCGGATTCAGGTCGCGATGAACCTCGGAAAAAACGTCGCTTAAAGGAGAAGGAGCCGAGGCTTCGCCGGCCTGGAACTGTCGAAATTCTTCCTGGTGCTTCGGCGCGCTCATGTCGGTCTTCCTTTCTGGATGGCTTCGCCGCGGAGTTTGCGGAGGGCTCGGCTGACGATCTGGCGCAAACTCTCCGAGCTGCGCCCCAGCCGCGCCGCCATTTCGTCGTAGGTCAGCTCGTCGAGGACTTTCATCTCGACGATTCGACGCTGCTCCCGGCTTAATCCTTCTAACGCCGCGAGGGCGGGCGCATGTGACGCCGCCGCGGTATTTTCCTCCGCGGGCACGATTTCCGCGACATTCTCGAGGGTTACCCCCTCGGCGGCCGGGACCTGGCGGCCTTGTTTTCGGTAAAAATCGACTAACGTCGTCCGGGCGATGACGAAGAGCCACTGCAGGACCGGAAATTTCGCATCATAGCGGTGACGGACCCGGTGAAACTTCATAAAAACGGCCTGGTGGAGATCCTCGACCTCGGCGCGACTGGACAGTTTCCGATGGAAGTAGGCGAATACCTTCGCCGAATGTCGGCGATAAATTTCCTCGAACGCCTCGGCTTCTCCGCTCAGGTAGCGGCGCATAATTTCTTCGTCGCTCATCGTCGGAGGGGGCGTCAGTGGGTTTGGCATGACTCCCATTCAGTCTACGCTAAGGTCCGGGCGATGTGACCGAGGAACGGCGGTTTTTTCAATTTTAAATCGGCACCCGACCGGCGTACGCTGACGGCCTGATGCGCAACTCGGCCATGGGAGTGGATCTCGAATTTTTACGCGGTTTCCTCGAAGAGGAATTTTCCACCGTTCCAGGGGCCCGCATTCTTCTCCAGCTCCCCGCGGGGACGCAGCGAAGTATCGACCTCCAGCAGGACTACGACGCGGAAGCGAACGATCTGCACGTCCGTCGCGGAGTGCGTGTGCTCATCGGGAGCCGGGAATATTTTTTTCCCGCCACCTGGGTCTCCAATCGGCAGATGGACCTCGTCTATCGCCTCGTGGAAGAAGTCCGAGGATATCTTGGCAAATAACCTCGTACGTCTTGCGGTCGTCGTCCGCGGGAAACTCGAATCGAAGCCGACCGCGGGGTCGATCGAGATCGTGAACTGGACCCCGGCGGAGCGCCGCCGTCGGGCTTTGCGCGCGCTCGGGATCGCATGGGGAATCGGCCTCTTCTGCGTGATTATTCCACTCCTGCATTTCGTCCTGGTGCCCGGATTCTTCATCGCGGGCATCGTCGCCGGCCTCCACTATCATCGCCAGCTGAGCATCTTGCGCGGAGGGGAGGGGATCTGCAGCGACTGCGCGAAGGAATTTCGAATCGAGAAGTCCTCTCACCGATTCCCGCTCCAGGAACTCTGCGAGCACTGCCGAGCGACGCTCACCATCGAACTGCCCGCGGAGCGTTCGCTTTCGGGGTTATGATTTCTGACCGGTCGTTCCGGTGAGCGGCGACGGATGATCGCGCGGCGGCTGGAGATCGGGTGGGAGTCGCTTCGCAACACGGTCGAACTGCTCATCTTCCAGCGGAAGCAGCATCTCGACCAATCCCTCCGCGTCTTCGCGAGTCAGGGTCTTCTTATGTCCGGTGAACTCGAGAATGCGGTCCGAGGTCGTCTTCCGGTCGTGGAGCGCGCGTTCGAGATCGATCGCGAGCCAGCGCTCCTTCCGGTCCTGGATCGCCCCGGCGAACGCGAAAGCTTTCTGGAGATAACGATAGACGAGATCATCATGGAGACCCCGAATGGACGCGACATCGATCAGGTGATGAAGGGTTTCCGTGGACGGAAGCGCGACCATATTCGCGCTGACTTCGAAACTTTCCTCGATCATCGCGGCCATCGAGTCGGAGTCGAGCCCGCCCTTCGGATTCGCGAGGATGCGCGTCTGGAGGGCCTCGCCGCGAACGTCGGTCCGCTTCATCGCGCGCGAAACCACGACGAGCTTACCCACGTCCATGCCGACGAGGTCCGTGTCGAAACATCGCATTTCGACGGTGTTCCATTTTCGGTTGTAGCGGACCAGTCCCCAGTTCGCGCCGCCGCGGGCGGCGAGCGCGGACATTTCCGTGGCGTCGAAGCCGAGCGAAATGGCCTTTTCGCGCCAGACGTTCATCGAGCGGAGGAAGTAACGGAGCACTTCTTCGGAGGAGTTCGCGAGGGGCGGTACGCCGCCGAATTCGGGAAACTTTCCGTAGACGCCGAAGAAATATTTTCGAATGCGCATGGAGTGCGCTTCGTGGACCCCGCCGAAATAAGGCGAGCTCGCAAATGCGCAGAACGGCGCGAGCGAGAGCGCGAGGTTGAATTTATCGCGGAGTTCGTTCGAAAAGTTCAGGTGCTCGGGCAGGGTTTCGATCTCGGCGTGGAGATGGACTCCGGCGCAGTTCGCGGCGGGATAGAGACCGTGCTTCGGTTCGAGCGTCCAACCGATTTCGGGATCGCCCGACAGAATGGCGTTCTGGACGAAATACTGCCACTTCGAAACCATCAGGACTTCGAAGGGGAGGGGGGCCGATCCCATCGGCAGCGTTTTTTTATTGGCGCGTGAATTCGCTTCCCGAACGAGTTCGTAGGAGAAGAGATAGTCGCGCGCCAGCTCGAATACGGACTCCGAAGGGTTGGAGTTCATCTCCACCATCGACTGGACGAATTCACCCGTGACTCGGCCGATCTCGTCGGCCCCGTACGCGATTCGGTAATCCTCGAGGGTCTGGAGGGTGCGGAGGGCGGTATTCGAGACCCGCTTCTTGGCGGTATCCCAAAGGATCTTCTCGCTTTCGAATCCAAATCGCATGGACCCCGACTATTCCACACCCGAGCCCCAGGCGTCTAAACTTTTTTTCAGTTCGACCTGGCGGGAGGTCGGCCCCTCGGCCGACCGGGGCGGGACCCCATTCTCTGTGATAGAATAAAAACAGCATGGAACGCGGTGATTCGGCCCCTAACGATGAAAATTCTTTTAGGTCGCCCCGAAGTTCGGGGGGGCGCACCGCGCGCGTGATGGCGCTCGTTTTCGGCTTGCTCGTCGGTGTTTTCGCGATCCTCGCTTCCGCGTTCATTTTTCCCGTCGAGTGGAACGAAGCGAAGAGTCGTTTTCGATTCTGGCGTGCGGGCGCGCGGCCTTTGCTCTGGGAAAAGCACCGCGGCTTCCAGCTCGATCGATGCGCGGGAAATCTCCCGGAGAAGTGTCCCTGCATCTGGTTCGTTCACGGCCTCGGCGATTCGGTGGCGACCTGGCGTCGATTCTTCGTCGATCCGGAACTCTGGGCGGGAAAACCCGTGCGCCTTTTCGCGGTCGACCTTCCGGGGCATGGGGGCTCGCTACGCCGCCGGAATCCGGAAGAATACCGGGTTTCGCGCATGGCCTTCGAGATGGATCAGCAGATCGCCGAGGAAACGCGATCCTCCGCGCGCGTCCGAATCGGTCGAGGCGCGAATCCGAGATGCGTCGACAACGTGCTCGTCGGAAATAGTTTCGGCGGTTGGGTCGCGACGCTGATGGCTCTGCGGACCCCCGAGCTTTACCGGAGTCTCGTGCTCGTCGGATCGAGCGGGACGGTCGCCGCCGAGGAAGCCAGCCGGGATCTCTTCCGGGAACCGACCGTGGAGAGCTTGAGAGAATTCCAGTCCCGCGCTTATTTTCGCCCTCGCGCGCTCAGCGATGCGGAATGGAAGTTCGCCGTAGGACGGCTGAAGCGAAGCGGAATCAGCGAGATCCGCGAGGCCCAGGTTTCCGAAGACCGACTCGATGGTCGACTCCACGAACTCACGGTGGCGACGACGCTGATCTGGGGCGAGGCCGATCGCGTGCTCCCTCGCCGGGCGATGGATCCGTTCACGAAGAACGTTTCCGGAATCCTTTTCCGCACGCTCGCCGAGTGCGGGCATCTCCCGCAGAAGGAATGTCCCGAAAAGCTCGCGGCCGCGATGCGCGACGCGATTCCTTAGTTCGGGAGAACGCTCCGGGAGGAGGATCCTTCGTTTATTTTTCGCGGCGTTTAACCCGAGCGATCGGACGGCTCGAGCCGAAGCGAGGGCGATCACCGCCGGAAGGAGGACGCACGCGAGGTCCGCGGCTCGCGCCGCCAAACGCCTTCGTGCCCTCGGAGCGGGGGCCTCGCGAAGGACGTTCCGTGCGTCCACTGCGGTCACTGCGGGGAGCGCCACGGCCCGCGCCGGGTCCGGAGCGTTCGCCGCCGAAACGGGACATGCGCGGCTTGTCGCCGCCGGGGCCGGAACTACGGCCGAAACTCGGCCGGTCGCCCCGCGGCGCGCGCGAAGGCCGGTCGTCGCCCGAGGTCGCGCCCCGACGGGAGCCGATGCGGGACGCGCCGTCGCCGCCGGTCGGACCGGAGCGCTTCTTGAATTTAGGCATGTCGATCGAAGGTTCGTACTTTTTCTTCACGCCGGGTGCGGGAACGTTGTCCCCCGTCGCGCGAACGATGATCCGGTCACCCTTCACGCCGGTATTCGAACGAGCGGCGGGCGCCGTCGCTTCCGCTTCCTTCGAAGCGATGCGGGTCGGACGCGTGCTGACTTTCGGAATCACTTTGCCGTGCTCGTCCACGTTCCGCATGCGCTGGTCGCGCGGAAGAATTTCGCGTTCTTTCGTATGGCGATGCTCGAGCGCTTTCACGCCGAGTTCCGGCTGCTCGATCAGGGCTTCGAACTTCGACTTCGGCACGATCCGGTATTTGCCCGGCTCGAGACCGTGCAAGGTCAGATGCCCGATCGCCGTGCGGGTGATTTTTTCGACGAGAAAGCCTTTCTCCTCGAAGTAGGCTTTTACATCGACGTTCGCCGCGTTCACGAAAACGATCTCGATCTTGGTTTTCTTGTTCAGTTCCTCATGGATGCGCACGGTGAGGGGCTTCGCGAATTTATTCGCGATGCGCGCGCCACGCTGGAGGCGGTCGACCATCTCGGTGGTGATGTGGCCTTTCACTTTCACATGGTAAACCCGCGGGAACGCGTCGCTCTTTTGGATTTTTTCCGCGAGCGCGCCGTCGTTCGTCAGGAGCAGGAGGCCCTCGGAGTTGAAGTCCAGGCGTCCGATCGGGTTCAGCCGGGATTTCATCTTCGCCAGGAAATCGGCGAGCGTCGGACGACCTTCCGGATCGGTCATCATCGAGATGACCCCTTTGGGCTTGTTCATCACGACGTAAAAATGGTCCTCGAGCTTGCGCAGGAGCGTGCCGTTCACCTTGATGTGGTCGACCTGGAAGTCCGCTTTGTCGCCGATCTTCGCGATCTTACCGTTTACGGTAACCGCGCCGTCTTCGATTAATTCTTCTGCTTTTCGTCTGGAAGCAATCCCGGCCTGTGCTAGGATTTTCTGGAGCCGTTCAATTGACATA